>CAVGNZ010000062.1:0-2155 GCA_963630805.1 Bacteroidaceae bacterium | reverse complement strand
TGCTCGGCCTCCTCGTAGGCGGCCTTCTCCCAGTACAGGCCGATCTCGGGGTAGCCCTCGCGGTGCGCAACGCGCGCCATGGCCAGGTACATGCCCACCTCGGAGCACTCGCCCTCAAAGTTGGAGCGCAGATCTGCCACGATGTCCTCAGAGACGCCCTCCATCTTGGCCACGCCCACGACGTGCTCGGCGGCCCACTCCATCTTGCCCTCCTCCTGAGCGAGGAAGCGCGAGCCGGGAACGCCGCACTGGGGGCACTTGAAATCCTCGGGCAGGGTATCGCCGTCGAACTCTTCCACATAACCGCAAACGGGGCAAACGAACTTCATGGTGTAACTCCTTTGGTCACAGGCTATCGCAGCGTGCCGGTCCCGTGTGGGCCCTCTCCGGCGTGCCGCAACTGACATCTTTATTATGCACAGGGGAGGGGCAATTGAAACAGTAATAGTAATAATTCCTAAAAATAATTTTGAAGCGCGGAGCGGATCCCAGGCACGGCGGTTGCGCGCCAGGTGCCAAAGGCTCGGCGTCGGCTTGCACGTCCGCGTGCAGGGGTAGCATAGGGGCATCGACGCGCAGAAGAAGCGCAGGAGGTTTGAGATGAAAGACGGACGGCCGTCCAGAGATTTACGCGACGCCCGCCGTGCCGGTTATTGGCACGGCTTGGCGGTGGGCTTGTGGCTTGAGAACCAGAACCAGAACAAGGCGCCCGAGCCCACCCCGGGTGGCAACGGCGGCTGCAGCAAGGGCTGCCTGTGGACCATATGGATCGTGCTTTGTTTCTTTATAGGGGTCATTCTGGCCCGCTTGTTCTAGTGATCGTCTAGCCAGGGCTTTGCCGAGGGGAGGCCGATATGGATCGGCAGGAGATAACGCAGATCGTTGAGCGCCAGCGGGCCTACTTTCGTTCGCATGCAACGCTTGGGATCGAGGCGCGCCGCGATGCCTTGCGCCGTCTGCTCGCCGCCGTGCAGGCGCACGAGCGCGATATAGAGGCCGCGCTGCAGGCAGACCTGGGCAAGTGCGCCGACGAGGCCTACATGTGCGAGATCGGCACCTCGCTCACCGAGATTCGCTACCAGATCAAGCACCTGGAGCGCTGGGCGCGGCCGCAGCGCGTGCGTGGCGACCTGGCGAACTTCCCCAGCCGCTGCTACACGCAGAGCGTGCCCTACGGCGTGGTGCTCATCATGGCGCCGTGGAACTACCCGTTTCTGCTCACGCTGGAGCCGCTTGCGGGTGCGCTTGCCGCGGGCAACACCGTGGTGCTCAAGCCGAGCGCCTATGCGCCCGAGTCGAGCCGCGTGCTGCGCGAGCTGGTGGAGGAGACCTTTGACGAGCGCCTGGTGCGCGTGGTGGAGGGCGGCCGCGCCGAGAACACCGCGCTGCTGGAGGAGCGTTGGGACAGCATCTTCTTTACCGGCAGCGTGGAGGTTGGCAAGCTCGTGATGGAGCGCGCGAGCCGCAATCTCACGCCGGTGACGCTCGAGCTGGGCGGCAAGAGCCCGTGCATCGTGGACGCCACGGCAAACCTGCGCCTGGCCGCGCGGCGCATCGCCTTTGGCAAGTGGCTCAACGTGGGCCAGACCTGTGTGGCACCCGATTACCTGCTGATAGATCGTACGGTAAAGGATGAGTTCCTGGTCGAGCTGGAGCGGGCCGTGCGCGCTATGTACGGCCGCGACGCGCTGACAAACGAGGCCTACGGCAAGATCGTGAACGCGAAGCACTTTGAGCGCGTGCACGGGCTGATAGACCCGGCCAAGGTGGTCTTTGGCGGCAAGGCGGACCCGCTTTCGCTCAAGATCGAGCCCACGGTGATGGACGGCGTGCGCGCCGAGGACGCCGTGATGCAGGAGGAGATCTTTGGACCTATCCTGCCCGTCATCGCGTTTGACGAGATTGGGGAGGCGGAAAGCTTCATCACCGCGCGGCCCACGCCGCTCGCGCTCTACATCTTTAGCGAGGACCGCGCGGTGCAGCAGCGCTTTGTGCAGACGGTGCCCTTTGGCGGCGGCTGCGTGAACGACACCATCATGCACCTGGCCACCAGCCACATGGGCTTTGGTGGCATGGGCGCTTCTGGCATGGGCCTCTACCACGGTCGCGAGAGCTTTGACACCTTTAGCCACAAGAAGAGCATCGTAGAGAAGTC
>CAVGNZ010000061.1:0-4095 GCA_963630805.1 Bacteroidaceae bacterium | reverse complement strand
TTGATGAGCGCCTGGAAGCCGTTGCAGATGCCGAGCATCAGGCCGTCGCGGGCCTGGAGCAGGTCGCGTACCGCCTCGGTGACCTCGGGCGCACGGAAGAACGCGGTGATGAACTTGGCGGAACCGTCGGGCTCGTCGCCGCCGGAGAAGCCGCCGGGGATCATGACGATCTGGCTCTCACGGATGCGGCGGGCAAGCTCGTGCGTGCTCTCGGCCACGGCCTCGGGCGAGAGGTTGTTGATCACAAAGGTATCGGCCTCGGCGCCGGCGGCGCGGAAGGCGCGCGCGGTGTCGTACTCGCAGTTGTTGCCGGGGAACACGGGGATGATCACGCGCGGACGGGCGATCTTGGCGCCGCCGTACACGTGGATGTCCTTGGCGCGGTAGTCGATCGCCTCGACAGGCGCGCTCTCCACGGTCTTGGATGCATAGCGGTAGGGGAACACGCCCTCGATGGCGCCCTCCCACGTCTCCTGCAGCTCGGCCAGGTCAAGCGTCTCGCTGTCGGTCCCGAGCACGTAGCCCTCGACGGTGGTACCGAGCGGCTCGACAACCACGCCCTCAGGTGCGCAGGGAAGCTCGGCGTCCTCGGCGAGCTCGACGATAAAGCTGCCGTAGAGCGGCGTGAAGAGGCTCTCGACGTCAACGTCGTCGGCGAGTTCGAGGCCGATCTGGTTGCCCACGGCCATCTTGAACAGGCTCTCGGCGCCGCAGCCGTAGCCGGGGGTCGAGATAGCGAGCGCGTCGCCCGCGGCGGTGAGCTTCTCCACGGCGTCGAGCGCCTCGATGAGCTGCGCGGCGTCGGGACGGTGGTCGTCGCCGTAGACGGCCGGCGCGATGCGGACCACGCGGTGGCCCGCGCCCTTGAACTCGGGCGAGACGGCGCGCGCGGCCAGGCCGGTGGACACGGCAAAGCTGATGAGCGTCGGCGGGACGTTCAGCTCCTGGCCGTCCTGCTCAAAGGAGCCGGACATGGAGTCCTTGCCGCCGATGGCGCCCACGCCCAGGTCGACCTGCGCCTCGAGCGCGCCGAGCACGGCCGCCAGGGGCTTGCCCCAGCGCTCGGGCACCTCGCGCATGCGCTCGAAGTACTCCTGGAACGAGAGATAGGCGCGCTTGCGGCTAAAGCCGGCGGCCACGAGCTTGGAGACGCTCTCCACCACGGAGAGATAGGCGCCCGCGAACTGGTCGGCCTCCATCAGATAGGGGTTGAAGCCCCAGGCCATGGCACTCGCGGTGGTCGTCTCGCCGTCCACGGGAAACTTGGCCACCATGGCAGAGGTCGGCGTGAGCTGGGTCTTGCCGCCAAAGGGCATGAGCACGGTCGCGGCGCCGATGGTGGAGTCGAAGCGCTCGGAGAGGCCCTTGTTGGAGGCCACGTTGAGGTCGCTCACGAGCGAGGCCATGCGCTCGGCGAGCGTGGTGCCGGCCCATGCGGGCTGCCATACGCTCTGGGCGGGCACGTGCGCCGCCTGGTGTTTGGGCGCACCGTTGGAGTTCAGGAACTCACGGGAGAGATCGACGATGGCCACGCCGTTCCAGGCCATGCGCATGCGCGGCTCGGCGGTGACCTCGGCGATCACGGTCGCCTCGAGGTTCTCCTCGGCGGCGTAGCCCAGGAACTCCTCGACGTCCTCGTCGGCCACGGCGCAGGCCATGCGCTCCTGGCTCTCGGAGATGGCGAGCTCGGTGCCGTCAAGGCCGTCGTACTTCTTGGTCACGCAGTCGAGATCCACGTACAAGCCGTCTGCCAGCTCGCCCACAGCGACGGAGACACCGCCGGCGCCAAAGTCGTTGCAGCGCTTGATCAGGCGGCAGGCGTCGCCGCGGCGGAAGAGGCGCTGCAGCTTGCGCTCCACGGGGGCGTTGCCCTTCTGCACCTCGGCGCCCGAGGTCTCGACCGACTCGGTGTTCTGAGTCTTGGAGGAGCCGGTGGCGCCGCCGATGCCGTCACGGCCGGTACGGCCGCCGAGCAGGATGATCTTGTCGGTGGGGGCGGGGCACTCGCGGCGCACGTGGCTCGCGGGGGTCGCGCCCACGACGGCGCCGACCTCCATGCGCTTGGCCATGTAGCCGGGGTGGTAGAGCTCGGAGACCTGGCCGGTGGCGAGGCCGATCTGGTTGCCGTAGCTGGCGTAACCCGCCGCAGCGGTGGTCACGAGCTTGCGCTGGGGCAGCTTGCCCTCAAGCGTCTCGGAGACAGGGACCGTCGGGTCGGCCGCGCCGGTCACGCGCATGGCCTGGTAGACGTAGCTGCGGCCGGAGAGCGGGTCGCGGATGGCGCCGCCGATGCAGGTGGCCGCGCCGCCGAAGGGCTCGATCTCGGTGGGGTGGTTGTGCGTCTCGTTCTTAAAGAGGAACAGCCAGTCCTCGTCGTGACCGTCCACGTCGACGGTCACCTTGACGGTGCAGGCGTTGATTTCCTCGGACTCGTCGAGGCCGGTGAGCTGACCGGTCTTCTTGAGATACTTGGCGCCGATGGTGCCCATGTCCATAAGGCAGACGGGCTTCTCGTCGCGGCCGAGCTCGTGGCGCATCTCCAGGTAGCGGTCAAAGGCCTTCTGCACGGCGGCGTCGTCGATTTTGACATCGGTGAGCACGGTGCCGAAGGTGGTGTGGCGGCAGTGGTCGGACCAGTAGGTGTCGATCACGCGGATCTCGGTGATGGTGGGGTCGCGCTCCTCGCCGCGGAAGTACTCCTGGCAAAAGGCGATGTCGGCCTCGTCCATGGCAAGGCCGCGCTCGGCGATGACGGCGGCAAGGCCCGCAGCATCGAGCTCGCGGAAGCCCTCGAGCACTTCGACGGGCTGCGGCTCGGGCGCCTCGACCTTAAGGGTGTCGGGCAGTTCGAGGGAAGCGATGCGTGCCTCCACGGGGTTCACCACGTAGTGCTTGACGGCCTCGACGTCGGCCTCGGAAAGCGCGCCCTCGAGCACGTAGACCTTGGCGGAGCGCACGACAGGGCGCTCGCCCTGGCTGATGAGCTGCACGCACTCGGCGGCGGAGTCGGCGCGCTGGTCAAACTGGCCGGGCAGGAACTCCACGGCGAACACGGCGGCGTCGCCCGTATCGGGCAGCTCGTCGCAGGCAACGTCTACCTGCGGCTCGGAGAAGACCGTGGGCACGCAGGCGCGGAAGAGCTCCTCGTCGATGCCCTCGACATCGTAGCGGTTGATGATGCGCAGACCCGCAAGGGCGTCCACGCCAAGGATGTCGCGCAGCTCGCTTTTGAGCTGCTGGGCTTCAACGTCAAAACCGGGCTTCTTCTCCACATAGATGCGAGAGACCATTGATTCCTGCCTTCCTGTCGGAAACGGTGGCCATCGGTCCGCAGGCAGCGGTCGGTGCGGTCGAGCCGTGCCGCCTTGAGCCGTGCGGTTTTCATAACGTCAACATGATACGCCCGCATGCCGGTCGCGCGGCGATCGATGCGGGCTGTTTACAGACAACCCACGGGGCGCCGGAGCCGGTGGGTGTTACGGCCTGGCGGCGCTGTGAGACCTGGCGGGCGGGACGGCTGATGTTTTGGAATCGGGCTCCGCAGGCTTCCAAAACATCAGCCGTCCCGCCCTTTCGTTTACGTGGCCGCGTCGATGCCGAGGCGCCCTGCGGGTCGGTGGAGGCTGGGTCTTGCTCAACGAGAAGCGGCGGCCACCGGGTGGTGACCGCCGCTTGGGGGAAGGTCTTGCTGGTCGGTGCGCAGCCGGCTGCGCCGCGCTGCCGCTACGCGGCGCGCCTTTTGGCCGCGAGGGCCGCGCCGAGGGCGGCGAGGGAGCCTGCAGCAAGGGCGGCCGCCTGCGCCGCGGAGGCGTCGCCGGTGGTGGGGAGGGACTTCCTCTTCGACTTCTTGGCGGGCTCGGCCTTCTTGGCCACCACGGTATCGGCCTTGGAAATCTCTTTGGTGCCAGCCGCGTCGCTGAAGCACTTGTCGCAGTCGGTGCAGTACCAGTATTCGGTGTTGCCCTCGGCCTTGGCTGTGGCGGCCTTGGCGGCGACGTGCGTCAGGCGCCCGTGGGCGCCCGCGTCGGGCTCGCCGTGCCCGAAGGTCGCCTCGTCGTCGGTGCCCTTCGAGCTCTCGCCGCAGGAGGCGCAGGA
>CAVGNZ010000060.1:0-4129 GCA_963630805.1 Bacteroidaceae bacterium | reverse complement strand
TGTTGTGGGCGACCTCAATCGCAGCGCCCTCGTAAACGGGGCTGTTCTCGTCCGGCTCGCTACCGTCGGTGGTGTAGCGAATCACCGCTCCACCGGTCTCACAGGCAAGCTCCACCGACTGCGCACCGGCGTAGATGCCAGAAGCGAGGCTCGCCGTGGGCGCCGCCACGGTGTCGGGCGCCGCGACCGTCACCTTGACGGCGACCACGTTGGACACGGGCTGGCCTTCCTTATCGCTCGCGTCGATGTAGTCCGGGAAGGCAATCGTACCGGTGACCTCGAACTCCTGCGCTTCGAGTTTTGCCTTGTCAAAGCCGGAAACCTGTTCCCACACGATGTCGAGCGGCACGCTCTCGCCGCACGCAGCGGTCACCAGGACGCGTCTGGGCAGGCTCCAACCCACCTCATCGCCGGCGTCTTGAGCCGTCTGGTACTCCCAGGCCTCCTCATAAGAAAGCCGCACGTCAGAAAGCCCGCTCAGGACGGGATACTCCCAGGGACCGGTGGTCGGGAAGTTCAGACAGAGCGACTTGCTGCCGTCCGCCGCCTCGGCGATGTAGGCGGAGGCGCTGTCGACTCGCTCGCCCTCGCAGTCGATGGCCGCGTCGTTGGCAAACACGTACTTGGCGGTCGCCGCGCTGTCTTCCTCGAGCAAGATCGAGGCGGTGTAGCCGGTCTCGTGAGCGGCATTTCCCTCCTCATCGCCCTCGGGCGTCCAAGTAACAGTGGGATTGCCATGGCTGTGGGAGAGCAGCGACGTGATATCGACCCACGAATCTGAGCCGCCGGCTTTGACCTCAACCTTGCTCGCCGCTTGCATGAGAGCCCCGTGCGCCACGGGCGCGTCGATGCCGATGTTTATCTCGCTCACCACCGGGTTGTAGACGGCAGTGACCGTCGTGTTCTCGTTCACCGCATCGAGCGTAAGGGCGACCGTGCCGTACTCTTTGTCGCCGACGACCCACTTCTCGAACTCGTATCCCTCGCGCTCCGGAGCCTCGATCGTGAACGGCGAGCCCTTCCGAACCTCGCAATCTTTGACCTTTGTGGTGTCCGGCGTAATACCGGTGTCGGTCTGCTTGACCGTCACCGTCCGCGAATCAAGATCGTTGACGATATAGTAGACGCTATCCGTATCGGACGAGACGCCGCCCTTCTCCGCCCAGATCACAAGGTCGTACATGCGCACGCCCTGCGGATCGCGCGCGAGATAGATGGCATCGGCGTAGCTCTGCACGCTGCCCTGCGCCCAGTCGCTGCCGTCATAGTAATCCACGCGGTACTTGATGGTCGCACCATCGGTGGCGCAGCTGGCGGCGATCTTGAGCTTGCCGTCGACGAACTTGTCGGAGTCGTCGGTCACGGAGTAGATGCCCCCGGGCACGTCGACCGTAGGCGTCTCCACCGTTTCCGGGGCCTCGGTCACGGTCACCTGTATGGGTACCGTGTTCATGTCCATCGGAATCTCGACTTCGTCCTCATCGCTCGAGACGGGAACGTACACCGTTATCTTGCCGCCCTCCGGCATAGCGACCACGCCGTCCTTGATAAGGTCGCCCAAACCCGCGTCCTCGCTCCTGTTAACGTGCAGCTTCACAGTGGTGCCGATGTTCGTCTTGGCCGTGACCTCCAGAGGCAGGGAGTTGAGGAAATTGATTTTGGTCGTGCCCACCTGCGTCGTGGCGCACACGGTGTCGATGCTCACGACCGCAGGCTTCGCGGTTTTAAGGCTAGCGGTCTTCACGTACAGCGAGCCGTCGTCTCGGCACTGCACGTCCGCGGCCGGCGCGCTCTCTTCGTCGCCGGACTTCACGGTCACCGTGGTGCCCTTGCTGCTGCCGAAGTGCAGGCCGGCCTCCGCGTCGTCATCGATCCAGACGCGTGCCACGTAGGTCGTGCCGCGCTTGGCCGTGCCGCTCACCTGCTGCTCGCTGCCGTCGGAGGCCACCTCGTACCAGCTCACCTTGACCGTCGTCGCGGCAGCGCCGCCCGCGCCGTTGTCCGTGCGCACAAAGGAGCCCTCGGAAGACAGTTCCTCGCCCGCTTCAGGCGCCGTCACGGTCAGCTCACCCGAGGACACGCGGTCGGCGTAGACCGCGACCAGGCTCACATCGTTTTGCGGCATGGTGAACGAGAGGCCGGATTTGTAGGAGCTGGACTCCGTGATGTAGCTGTCGATGGGGTTCAGGCCGGTCGTCTTGTCGCGGTCCCAGTGCCAAAAGACCTTGTCCGCGTCCACAGGGTCGGCAGTCGAATCGGCGGAGACGCTGACGGACGCGCTCTGCTTGTATCGTCCGGCCTCGCTACCGTTGACCTTGACCGCAAAGTCCTGCGTCCGGTGGCGCTGCCAGGCGTCCCCGTTGTGGTCGCTCCCGTAGCTCACGTAGTACCCGGAGAGATCGATGAAGAAGCAGTCCTCGGTGTCGCAGCTGAAGTCCCGGGCGATCATGCGGTCGCCCGTGATGCCGGTGCGCACGCCCACGGTGGAGCCCTTCTCGAGCTTGCCCGTGATATAGGCGTAGCCGGTCTGGCCGCTGATGGTGCTCAGGAACACATCGTCAGCGTTGTCGCTGTCCTTGCCGCGCGTGTTGTCCTTGATGTAGCAGACGCCGCTCATGTTGACGTCGTAGTGGTAGCTTACAAAGACGCCGCCGCCCTCGTAGTTTTTTCCCTCCAGGTCGCAGGCGTTTTTGGTGACGGTGCAGCCGTCGATGGTGCACTTCTTGGCATAGACGCAGATGCCGCCGCCGTCCTTGTCGGCCGTGTTGCCCGTGACGGTGCACTGGGAGATGGTCGTCGACTCCTGGTCGAGCTCGATACCGCCGCCATCGTAGGCGGAGTAGTTGTTGCAGACCTTGAGGCCCTTGACGACGCTCGCGCTGCCGGGCTTGTCGCGAACGTGGATGCCGCCGCCGCTCGCATCGTCCTTCGAGGAGAAGGAAGACGTTCCGTTCGCCTTGTTGTTTGAGATGGACCCCGTCTTGTCTTCCGAGACGAGGGAGAAACCGGATCCGCCGATGACGATGCCGCCACCGCCGGCGGTCACGACGTTGCCATTAAGGGTGCCGTTGTTGTTCAGGGTGACCTTGTTGTTCGAACCGTTCACGTAGATGCCGCCGCCGCGCGTGGCGCGGTTCGCGTCCACGTGCGCGTTATCGATGGCGATGGTGACGTTTTCCGCAGCGGCGTAGATGCCGCCGCCCGCGGAGCTCGAGCAGTTGTTCTGCACCTTCGCGCCACCTGTAAGCTCGATGGTGCAGCCCTTGGCCGTACAGATACCGGCGCCGCCGGCGGTCTTGTCTGAACTGGTGGTCTTGTTTCCGGCGACGGTAACCCCGTTGAGCTTCAACCTGCTGCCCGCATCCATCTTGATGCCGGCGCCGTCGTATGCCGCGCCGCCCGAGACCAGACCGCCCGAGACCACCTGCATGTACTGTTGGGAGCCGTCTTCGGGGTCGTATCCAACGTAGGAGATCGTCGCCCAGGTCCTGCTTGACGTAAGCGTCAGGGTAGAGCCGCCGCGCACGTAGATTACCCTGCTGGACCCCTCGCCCTTGATCCTGTACCCGTTCATATCGATGGTGAGCTCTTTGCCGCTGGCGACGTTAACGGTTTCCTTGCGGTCCCAGTTCTTAAGGAGAACAAGGGTATTGCCCTTGCCGTAGGCTGCCTCTATAGCAGCGTTCTCGTCTGTGTAGTTGGTGACGTTTCCCGAGGAGTCCCTCACGTAGGCGACGTTATCCGCCGCAAGCGCGGGCGCGGGCGCAACGGCGCACAGCACCACGGCCGCCGCCAGGGCAAAAAAGAAAAAGCGCAATTGGGATGCAACGGCACGCGATACGCGCAGGTTCATGGTCCACCTCGTTGTGCATTTAGGAGTTCGTTAAGGCGATACCCCGCATTGTAGCCCTAAAGTGCTTTGCTCGAGTGGCAAATGCCGCGTTAACCTGCGGGAGTTACGGATTCGTTACCCGTGTGCCGCGCACGCGCGAGCCCCGGTCGAAGGCGGGTGCAAAACTTCATGAGGGCGCCTCATTGCGTGTCGAGGGCCAGTTGCGATCCGCCCGATTATCGAGCGTTCGAATCCTGCGGCGGAGACGTGGGTGAGGCAGCAAAAGACCCGCGCAAC
>CAVGNZ010000059.1:0-5651 GCA_963630805.1 Bacteroidaceae bacterium | reverse complement strand
TCGTAGACGGGGCTCTCCTCGGTGGGCTCGCTGCCGTCGGTGGTGTAGCGGATGGCCACGTCATCGGCCTCGCAGACGAAGGAGACCTGCTGCGTGCCGTTGTACTTGCCCGAGGGAATGCTCGCCTGCAGGGCGCCGACGGCCTCGGCTTTGGCGACCTTGATCGTTGCGGTCACGGTCCTGTCGGAATCGCCTGCCGGCGCGACGTAGTCCGGGTAGTCGACCGTGCCCGTCACGGTGAGCGTCTGCTCGCCGTAGTCCGACTTGTTGAAGCCCTCGACCTTGTTCCACGTGACGTCGAGCAGAGCCGTGCAGCCGCAGCCCTCGTCGGCGCTCGTGACGCTGACCTCCTTGGGGAGGCCCCACGAGGCCGAGTTGCCCGCGTCCTGCTTGGCTTGGTAGGACCAAGCCTCCTCATGGGTGAGCTCGATCTCGTCGAGGGCGTCGACCTTGGCATTCCCGATGCCAGCCGTCCGGGGGAACTCGATGCAAATGCGCTTGGTGCCGTCGACCTCCGTCATGTAAGCCATGCCACCGGAGACGTCCTTACCACCGCACTTGATGACGACGCTTGAGGGGATGATGTATTTCTCGCCCGTCTCGACCGAGGATTCCTTGAGCTCAAGAGAGGCGGTGTAGGCCGTCGTGTGGTCGGCCCTGCCCTCGTCGTCGCCCGTTGGCGCCCAGGTGACCGTCGGCTGGCCCATCTTGTTGGACGAGAGATAGCTCGTAAGATCGACTTCCTTGCCGGCGACCGTCGCCTTGACCGTCCTCGCGGCCTGGTTGAGGATCTTGTGCGCCTCGGGCGCGTCGATGTCGATGTCGATCTCGGTCACGACCGGGTTGCAGACGGCGGTGACGATCGTATCCTCGTCAACGCTGTCGAACGTGAGCGTGGAGCCGGTCTTGCCCTCGCCGTCGACGATCCACTTCTCGAAGGCGTAGCCCGTACGGTCGGGGGCCACCACGGTGAGCGACTTGCCCTTGCGGACTGAATGGGTCTCGAGCGTCTCGGTCTTGGGGCTGATGCCGGTGTCGGTGCCCTCGACCGTCACGGTCACGTCCTGGATATCGTCGATGACGTAGAGGTAGAAGGCGTGCTCGGACTCGAGGGCGTCCTTCTCGGACCAGATCTCGAGCTCGTAGAGGCGCTGGTCGTTGTCCTTTTTGGCGAGCGCGATGCTGTCTCCGTAGTCGTGCGTCGCGGTGTCGTCGATCCATCCGTCGTCGCAGTAGTCGAGCCTGTATTTGATCTTCGCGCCGTCGGTCTCGCACGTCGCGGTGACCTTAAGGCTGCCGTTGTCGAACTTGTCCTTGTCCTCGCTCGTCGAGTACGTCCCCTCATCCGGCGAGACCTTCGGAGCCTCGGGCGCCGTCTTGGGCGTGTCTGTCACCGTCACCGTAACGGCGACGGAGTTCTTGCCGCTCGGGAGTATCACCTCGCTGCTCGGCTTGAGTGGGATGCTCACGGTCACGGTACCGTCGCCCTCGGGCTTCTTGACCGTGCCGTTCTCGATAAGCGCGGAGAGGTCGCCCTTGAAGGTGTCGACCTCGAGCTTGACGGCGGTGCCGGCGTTCGTACGCGCGACGGCCGTGGCCGGCAGCAGCTTGCGGAAGTCCGCCTCGGTCGCGCCCTCCTGGACCGTCACGGAAGCGCCCTCGACACTCGTCACCGTGGGCTTCTCGGTAGCGACACCCTTCGTGCGCATACGCAACGTGCCCGCGGCGTCGACCGAGGCGCTGTCGGCGCCAACGTCCGTGCTGCCGATCTTCACGGTCTGCTTGGCGGCGTCGATGTTAAGGGCGAAGGCGAGCTCGTTATCGAGGTCCTGGTCGACGGAGACCTCGGCGGCGTAGGTCGCGCCGTAGCCGGCCTTCCCGCTCGCGGGGACCCACTTGTCGCCGCTCTTCTCGAGCCACGTGAGGGCGACCACCTTCTCGTGGGCGCCGCCGTTGCCGTCCTTCCATGAGAGCTTGCCCGTAGCCGGGAGCTCCTCTCCCGCTGTCAGGGCATCCACGTCGAGCGTCAGCTCACTCACGCGGGTGAGGAACACGGCCTCCAGGCGCACGTCGTTCTGCGGCATCTTGAACGATACCGTGGGGTTCTTGAGGTCGGAGTCCCCGATGTAGTCAGAGAAGGGGTAGAGACCCGTAGAGTTCTCCGCATCCCAGCATTTGAAGACCTTTGTGTCGCTCGCGCTCGTGCCGTTGACCGTCACGGTCGTGCCGTTCTGGTAGCGGCCGAGGGACTTCCCCTTGACCGTGAGCTCAAAGCCCTTGGTGGTATGGCGCTGCCAGGCGTCGCCGTCGTGGTCGGAGCCGTAGCTTATGTAGTAGCCGTCGAGATCAGCGAACAGGCAGTCCTCGCTCTCGGGCTTGAAGCTCTTGGCGACCATGCGGTCGCCGGTGATGCCAGTACGTACGCCCACGCTCGAGCCCTTGGCGAGGGTCCCCGTGATGTAGGCCTTGGCGCTCGCGCCGCCGTTCTCACGGAGCATCACGTCGTCGGCGTTGCCGGAGTCCTTGCCGCGGGTGTTGCCCTTGATCACGCATTTGCCCTTGAGCTCGATGTCGTAGCTGTGCCAGACGAAGACGCCGCCGCCCTCGTAGTTCTTGCCCTCGCCATTGACGTTACAGGCGTTGCCGGTGATGGTGCAGCCGTCGATGGTGTTGTCGTCGTTGCAGACGTAGATGCCGCCGCCCTCGTACTTGCAGGTGTTGCCGGTGATCGTGCAGTTACGGACGGTCGTGTTCTCCTGGTCGAGCTCGATGCCGCCGCCGTCGTACTCCGAGTGGTTGTTCGAGATAGTGAGGCCCTCGATCAAGCCCTCGTTTGTGCCCGACTTCTGGTCGACGTGGATGCCGCCTCCGCTCTGGTCGCGCTTGGACGTGGTCGTGCTGGAGCCCTCGGACCGGTTGCCGGATATCGTACCCTTGCCATCGGAGGACTTGATCGTGAAACAGGACACGTTGCAGTAGACGCCGCCGCCAGCCTTGGTGGCCGTGTTGTTTTCGATGGACGAGCCGTTCATGAGGTCGATGTCGGCGTTCTTGCCATCGATGTAGATGCCGCCGCCCCGCTCGGCCTTGTTGTCGCAGATCTTGGAGTCGTCGAGCGTGACCTTGACGTTCTCTCCGATGCAGATGCCGCCGCCATACTTACCTGAATTAGTGTTGTTGGTAATCTGGGAATTCTTGAGATCGATGGTGCAGTTCTTCTCGGCGTAGATTCCACCGATGGGGTTTTCTTTAACCACCACGTTATTGAGTTTGAGATGGCTCCCCTCTTGCATGTAGATGCCCTGTTGCGAAGTACCGTAAAGCGCGCCCTGCCTCTCGGTATCAGCTCCGGTCTCGGGGTCGCGCGAATAAATTGTTAGAGTCGAGTTCTTGTTAAGCCTGACCAAAGGACCGTACCAGTTCCTAACAGCTTTACCATTCAAATTGATGGTGACATTCTTGCCAGCGGGAACTTCGAATACCTGCGCGGCCTCCGTAAAAACTTGATTCGTGAGAATCACGAGGACTTTGCCGTCGCCACATGCATTGTTAAGGGCAACTTGCGCGTCGTAGTAGTCGTTGTAGTACGTCCTGGACCCCGAGGAATCCTGCACGTAGCCCCAGGGCCAGTGCGCTGCTTGAGCCTGCGAGGGGAAAAGAAAGACGCAGGCTAGCATCGCGAGCGCGCAGGCCAACAAGCCGGGCATTCTTAGTTGGGAAGATCGGTTTGCCATAATATCGTCCTAAGAGCTGCAATTTTATTTTTTCAATAATAACTCACCCGTCCGCACGTCTCGCGTTTGCCACGTTGATTCGCAAGCTCAACCGAACACATATCTTTCGTTCCCGAGGGGCGGGCGAGCTCAGGCGGCGGACATGTTCAACCCACCGTTAATTTCCGCGCTTCAAATAGGTATGTGGCGTATTGGCCTCGCGCAGGCGAGTGCTACAATCTCCACGGTTCAAATAAACCCAACTACCTGCGAAAGAGAAACCAGTTGCTGCCCGCCGACAAGAACCCCGCAACCCAACCCGTAGCAGATCCCGCGCTCAGCGGGACGATCGCCGCCGCGCCGCGCACGAAGACGCGCCGCCGCAAGATCGAGCGCCGCTATCTGCCGAGCGTCGACGGTCTGCGCGCACTGGCCGTCATCGCCGTGCTCGCCTACCATCTCAACCTGCCCTGGGCTCCCGGCGGCCTGGTGGGCGTGACGGTTTTCTTTGTCATCTCGGGCTTCCTGATCACCGGAATCCTGTGCGTCGAGCTCGCCGAGTCGAACAGGATCGACCTTAAGCGCTTCTGGATCCGGCGCGTGCGGCGCCTGTTCCCGGCCATCGCGCTCGTGGTCGTCGTGACCGCGCTCACCGCGTTCTTCCTCAACAAGGGCCTGCTCTACAAGCTCAAGACCGACTTGTTCCCCGCGCTGCTCTGGTTCACCAACTGGTGGTACATCTTCCGCCAGCAGTCGTACTTCGAGGCCATCGCACAGCCCAGCCCGGTTTTGCACTTCTGGTCGCTCTCGATCGAGGAGCAGTTCTATCTCATCTGGCCGCTCGTCATGCTGGGGCTCTACCGTGCCGGCATCAACCACCGCGGCATCCGCCGTCTCTGCCTGGTTTTGGCCTGCGCCTCGGCGCTCGGCATGATCGTGATGTATGACCCCGCGGGCGACCCGAGCCGCGTGTACTACGGCACCGATACGCGCGCGTTCTCACTGCTCATCGGCGCGTGGCTGGCGCTTATCTGGCCCGTGTACACCAAGCGCTCCAAAATCGACCCCGAGAAGATGACCGACGAGCAGCGCAAGAAGCTCTCGATTATGGGCCTTGCTGGCCTGGGCGTGCTCGCGCTCATGTGCGTGCTCGTTCCGGGGACGCATGCCTTCTGGTACCGCGGCGGCCTGGTGCTCGCCTCGATCGCCACGACGGCGGTCATCGCGGCCATCACCCTGCCCGGCTCCACGCTCTGCCGAATCTTCTCCGCCAAGCCGCTCGTATGGCTGGGCACGCGCTCCTACGGCATCTACCTCTGGCACTACCCTCTCATGCTGTTCATGAACCCCAGCAACGAGAGCACGCCCGGCGTGGGCAAGATTGTCTTGGAGCTCGCGCTCATCGTGGCCGTCTCCGAGCTCTCCTTCCGCTTTGTGGAGGACCCGCTGCGCCACGGCGCCCTGGGCAAGACCTATCGCGCATGGAAGTCCGGCGAGCTCAAGGGGCCGCACCTGCAGCGGGTAAAGATCGTCGCCACCACCTGCCTTTTGCTCTGCGTCTGTGCAAGCACGGCGCTCGCCCTCGCGCAGAACACCAACCAGGGCCTGCTTACCGAGGAGGACATCGCCGGCGGTGTCTCCGAGGGCGAGGTCGTGGAGCAGGGTTCGGTAGATACCGACTCGGCGGATGCGAATTCAGATGACTCCGGCTCCTCCGACACAAGCAGCTCGGATGCCAAGTCTTCTGACTCCAAGTCCTCCAAGAAGTCCAAGGACGATAAGGACGAGGACGTCGAGGTAACGGGCTACGAGCCCCTCATGATCGGCGACTCGGTCTCCATCGGCCTCACCGATCTCTTCCACGAGGCCTATCCCGGAGGCCTGATCGACGCGTGCGGCAACCGCCAAATCGCCATGGGCCAGACCGTCTACGACTAC
>CAVGNZ010000058.1:0-5731 GCA_963630805.1 Bacteroidaceae bacterium | reverse complement strand
GCATCGAGCATGAGCGCGGCGCACGTCCTGAACAGGAAGAACGCCGCATCGGCGATAAAGAGGTATACGCAGTCGGTGTCGAGCGCAGCGATCACGGGAGGCGTGCAGAGCGCGAGAAGCGCGATCTCGGGAAGCATGGCGGGCCGGCGCTTCGTGACCGAGAGCGCGAGCCCCAGCATGGCGTCTGCCAGGTCGATCCACAACAGGGGCTCGAGTGGGAGGTCGAGAGGCCTGAAGCGCACGAGAAACAAGCCGTAGTTCTGCGCGGCGGCGATCGCCCCGCAGCAGGCGAGTGCAAGATGGACGGCGATGAGCCCCTCGTAGATGGCAATCGCCGCCATGGGCGTGGCGTTGCGGCGCATGGTGACAAGCAGCGCGTGTACGGTCTGCCCCGATGCCAAAAGGAAAAAGACGGCGATGAGCGTGACGAGCATGGGGTGGGATATCTGGACGAGCGCCTCCATCAGACACCCCCTCGGTTCTCGGCGGCCCCATCGGTAGCCACGCGCGCGACGAGCGTTATCGATTCGGCGTCGACGTCGATGCTGTGCGCTACGCCGTGCGAGTCGAGATTTCCCTGCAACTCGGTCAGCATGTGGGCCATGTGCGGCCCCTGTGCGTCGCTCGCGGCGATCGCGGCGCGCAGGACGACGACCCCCGGCTCCTCCTGAACGAACAGCATGAGCGCGGCGTCGCGTGCGGCGTAGGCGGCCGTGGCAAAGTCGTAGAGGCAATCGTAGAGCACGCTTACGACGCGGGCCGGCAGCACGGTACTCGTCTGCACGAGGGCCGCGCAGTCGACGCCGATCGAGCGCAGATCCGATGCCGTCTCGTTGAAGACGAGCTGTAGGCGCTCGCGGTTGAAGTCGGGGTCTTTTTTCTCTGCGAGCACGAGCGCGCCTTTGCGCTTGCAGTAGGCCACAAGGAGCTTCACCTCGATGAGCATCTCTCGGCGGCGGATGGCGCTCTCGCCGTCGTCTGCGGGCGGTAGCGTGTCGAGGAGCTCTTTGATGCGCTGCGTCTTGCTTTGGAGCGACGCCTCGATCTCTCCGAACAGCTCTCGTTCGCTCTGCAGCCTCCACAGCTCGCGCTGCACCTTGGTCCGCTGCGAGAGCAGGACGTTGCTGCGGCGCAGCCGTTCGCGCTTGCCCTCGAGCGCGGCGCGCCGCTCATCGATGGCCGAGACGTCCTCCGCGAGTAAGGCGCGGCCGCCGCGTACCGGATAGGTCTTGAACAAGGTGGCCGGAATCGCGCTCGTGCGAAAAGCCCAGGCGTCGTCTTCGGTTTTAGCGGGGTTCTCCAACATGCTCACGGCGGCTGGTTCCAGCGGCTTGGCCCTGGCCGTGGCGAACTCGATGCCGTCTTTGGTGCTCAGGAGCTTCAGGTCAAAGGGCAGGTCCCTGAACGCATCGACGTACCAGGCGTACGAGGGAAGAAGCCCCAGGTCAAGCGCCAGCTCGAGGGCCGCGATGGCCAGCACACTGTACATGAGCGAGACGTTCGAGGTGAGTGTGACGATGTGCCGCAGCGCGTAGAGCACGCTGTATATCGTGCCGATGCCCACAAGGATGCCAACGGGAACCAGGGCGCTTCTGAGCTGCCTGCGCGCAGCAAGGAAGAGCGTGGCGAAAAAGAGGATCAGCAGCGCGGCGCACCACGTTGCGAGCACGTAATAGCCAAGCGCGTAACGGTAATCGCTTTGCCACGAGGGGTTTTCGAAGCTGAACTCAAAAACAAGGTGGTGCCCGTTGTTCGTCAGCACGAGCGCGACAAACGCGGCGGACACCACGGCGGAGACCGCGCGTGCCAGGCGGCCGGCGCGCGTACCGTCGACGGCCGCGGCGCGCAGTGCGCAGGCGAGGCACAGGGCGGGTATGGCGCACATGGGAATATAGAAGCAGTACCACAGGATCGATATGGCGAGGTCGTCATCGATCGAGTACTTGACCAGCACGATGAGCATCCAGAACGCGATCAGCGCCGCTATGGCAAGCAGGTACCGGCGGATGGCGGCATCGGGGCAGCGCAGGTGGACCGAGAGCCCCCATGCGGCGGTGACGGGACCGAACAGCACCATATAGCCGACGGTCGCGTCCGACCCCGTCGATAGGGACGAATGCGCGGGCGCGGGGAAGTTGCCGGCGGCCTCGATGGCGATGAGCACTGTGGCGAACGCGACGGCGACGGTCCCTGCGATGAGGAGCGCGCTTCGTTTCGATATGTTCGCCATGCGTACCATGGATACAGTATATCTGCTCGGACACTCCGGCCACGCCGAGCGGGGACGCCTCGGGCGTTGCATAAAGGCCACTCAAGGGGGCATTATGGTCTTGTTAAACCGGTGCGTTGCGGAGGTTGGTATGTCGCGTGCAAGAGTCTTGAACTTCGGTTCCCTCAACTTGGATTACGTCTACCACGTTGACCATATCGTTTCTCCCGGTGAGACGCTCGACGCCGCGGATGTCCAGGTGAACTGTGGCGGCAAGGGCCTTAACCAGTCGATCGCCCTTGCGCGCGCCGGCGCCGAGGTGCTCCATGCCGGCATGGTGGGCAAGGACGGCTCCGTACTTTTGGAGACGTGCCGGGCGGCCGGCGTCGACGTCGATCTCGTTCGCGTGGTCGAGGCGCGCACCGGTCATGCCATCATCCAGGTCGATCGCTCGGGGCAGAACTCCATCGTCCTGTTCGGCGGCGCCAACCGGTCCGTGACCCAGGCATACATCGATGAGGTGCTTGAGGGCTTTGGCGGGGGCGATGTCATCGTTTTGCAAAACGAGGTCAACATGCTGCCGCAGATTATCGAGACGGCCTCTGCTCGCGGCCTGCGTATCGTTCTCAACCCGAGTCCGTTCGATGCGCGCGTCTCCGAGTGCGACCTCACCCGTGTTTGGCTCTTCTTTGTGAACGAGGTCGAGGGCGCGCAGCTGACGGGCAAGACCGATCCGGATGAGATACTCGCCGGCCTGTCGCGTATGTTTCCGGCGGCGGGCATCGTGCTTACCCTGGGTGCCCGGGGCGCGGTCGCGCTTGTTGACGGCGCGCGCTTCGAGCAGCCTGCCATCCCGTGCGAGGTCGTCGACACGACGGCTGCCGGCGACACCTTCACGGGCTTCTTCCTCGCCGAGTACCTACGTACGTCCGCACCACAGCGCGCCTTGCTCACGGCCGCGCATGCAAGCTCCATTGCCGTATCGCGACTCGGCGCGGCCCCGAGCGTGCCGACTCTGGCCGAGGTCCGCGAAGCGATGGGGGAAAGGTAGGCGGCTGCAGGGGGAGAGCTTCTTCGCGCGGCGCGCGGTGGTCGCCCTTTGCTCGGCTGGCTTTTAACGGGACTTTGCTAGAGAGCTTCTTCGAACGGCAGACAATAGTCACCCTGGCCGTTGTCCCCGCACTGGTTTAGCATGGAACCAAACTGAACGGAGCGCGAAAGGCGGCAATCCATGCCCGAATTTCCTCGTAACGATATCCAGCGAGCCGATGACCCCGGTATCTCTCAACCCGTTCGCGCGGCATCCGAGTCGCTGCTCGAGGCCGAGCTTGATCCGCAGCCCAGTCTCGCCGACTGGGTCGATGCCCGCCCCGTGCTTAAGCGCGTCGTTATCGGCGTGCTTGTCCTTATCGCGCTCGTTTCGGCCTTTGGGCTGCGCCCTCATTTCGAAAAGCCCGAGACCTGGTCGAGCACGGTCAGCGTCCTGGATGAGAAGAAGGCGAACGTCTTGGGGCTCACGGCGACTTCGGTCGCGCTTTCCGCGGGAATCTCGGCCATCCCGGGCGACACCGGTACTCCCATCGCGGAGCAGCTCTCGCAGCTTGCGAGCAATCTCGGCATCGTGCTCGCTATGCTCTATCTCGAGAAGTACCTGCTTACGATCTTGAGCTTTCTGTCCTTTGGAATCCTCATCCCTCTTTCGTGCCTGCTGTTCACCGTCTCCGTGTGCATGCATAACCGCTTGAGCACGAGCCGCATGATGCGCATCTTGGGGACGCGCATCATCGTTGTGGCCCTCATCGCGCTTGCCGTGGTGCCGGCGAGTGTCTGGGTCACGGAGCGTATCGACGAGGCCTACGAGATAAGCACCGTGCAGGTAGCCGATTCGGACGACGCCGCCGCCGAGCAGTCCGATTCGTCCAGCGACGACGAGGACGCCGCTAGCGGCAACCTGATCGACGACCTGATCAACGCCGCGACCGATCTGGGCAATACGGTCGCCTCTGGGCTGCAATCCGTAACCGATGACGTCATCGCTCAGGTAAACAGCATCATAGAAGGCGCCGTCGTGATGATTGTCACCTCGTGCGTGATCCCCATCCTCGTTCTTCTTGTCTTCATGTGGCTAGGCCACGTTCTACTGGGGATCGATATCTCCGCTCCGGCCGGCGCCTTGATGCGTCGTGTTAAGCGGCCGATGCACAAGCCGACACTTGGCCGCTCCTCCTCGTCCACCAACGTCTCGAGTAAATAGGAGAGACCAATGAACAAGAAGCGTATCGCCATCGTGGCAGTTTGCGTCTGTGTCGTTGCGGCCGTGGCCGGCGCGGCCTTGTTCTTCAAGGACCGCAGCGGAAATTCGTCCTGGTCGTCCACACAGGACGGCTCCCTGGACGTTTTGACCATGCAGGTTGCAGGCGGCAACGTCGTCGCTATGACCGGGGACGGCTGGGCAGCGCGTGACGGCTATATTCAGCTGCAGCTCTCCGGCGGCTCGATTCCCGGTCAGACGATCGACTCCGTTACCCAAAAGGACGGCGATCTGACCGTGACCCTGAAAAGCGAGGGCGATGAGTCCTCGCTCGACCTGCTCCTGACCGAGTACCGTCTAGAGGGCGGCGATGCGTCGAGTATCGAGCGTGTGCTTGTCGATTACGGGACGGGCGAGGCCGTCGAGATCCAAGAGGCCTACAAGTAGACCGCTTCGTCCGCGGCTTCGAGAACCTGATTGATCTTCATCGCTATCAGCTCGAAAGCGGAGTCGTTCATGCCGCTGTTGATAACGATGTCGGCAAGTGCGCGGGTGGGCTCGACGTACAGGTAATGCATGGGCTTGACCGTCTCCAGATACTGGGCGATCACGCCGCGCAGGTCGCGCCCGCGCTCTTCCACGTCGCGGGCCACACGGCGCAGGATGCGCTCATCGGCATCGGCATCGACAAAGATCTTGATATCGCACAGGTCGCGTAGGCGCTCGTCAGCGAACAGCAGGATTCCCTCGACGATGATCACGGCTTTGGGTTCGATGGTTACGGTCTTGTCGGAACGGTTGTGCAGCGAGAAGTCGTAGACGGGGCATTCTATGGCATGTCCGTCTTTTAACTCCTCAAGGTGCTGAACCAAAAGATCAGTCTCCAATGAGTCAGGGTGGTCGTAGTTCACCTTTACGCGCTGCTCGAAAGGCACGTTGTCCTGCTGGCGGTAATAGTTGTCGTGGTGCACCACGGCGATGGAATCCCCAAAGTGCTCTTTAAGCCTGTCGATGAAGGTCGACTTACCGGAGCCCGATCCGCCAACGACGCCGATGATATATGGCTGCATGTGCCCTCCTCGTAATTCTCTATCAGTATATCTATGTCCCTGTTTCGCGGGCGGGCATCAATACATATATAGATAGAGAAGCAGATGGGGAAGAGAACGGGAAGGACGAAGGGTTTCGTGGAGCACGTCCGTGTCTACGCCCCCATATGTGTGCAGAATGTGGAGGCCGAGATTCACGCTTGCGGGGGCTCCCGGGTCTGG
>CAVGNZ010000057.1:0-5832 GCA_963630805.1 Bacteroidaceae bacterium | reverse complement strand
CACTTTGATCGGCAGGTACGTGGACTGACCACCCATGATGCGACGACCCACGACGCGCTTGGCGTACTGCACCGGGATGCGGCGCTGGCCGCGCTCGATGAAGACGATCAGCGGAATGACGATCAGGATGACCAGGCAAACCACCAAGGTGGTGATGAGACCGGAGTCACCGCTCTCGACACTGGAGTAGATCGACTGGGGCAGGCCGGCCATGATGTTCGCGAAGATAATCAGACTCATGCCGTTGCCGATGCCACGCTGGGTGATGAGCTCACCGATCCACATGATGAGCATGGCGCCCGCGGTGAGCGTGCCCACGATCATGATGTCGAAGATGATCTCAGGGGCCTCAGCACCGGTGAAGCTGATGCCAAAGCTCTTGAACAGGAACAGGTAGCCGATCGAGTTCAGAAGACCCAGGGCAAGCGTCAGATAACGCGAGTACTGGGTAATCTTGGTCTGACCGACCTCGCCCTCACGAGCAAGCTCGTGCAAGGAGGGAACCACGGCCTGGAGCATCTGAAGGATGATGGAGGCAGTGATGTAGGGCATGATGCCCAGCGAGAACACAGAGACGTACGCAAGGGCGCCGCCGGAGAACAGGTTCAGCAGGGCCATGGCACCGGACGCGACCGAGTTGGACTCGGTATTCGCGAAAAGGCCCGTTATCCCCTGGAAGGGGATACCGGGCACGGGAATGTGCGCACCGATACGGTACAGCACAAGCATGGCGATGGTGAAAATGATCTGGCCGCGCAGCTCCTTGATACGGAATGCGTTTTTGAGACCATTTAGCACGGCAGCTCCACCGACCCTCCGGCCGCCTCGATCTTAGCCTTGGCGGAAGCCGAAGCCTTGTCGACCTTGACCGTGAGTTTCTTGGAGATCTCGCCGTCGCCGAGCACCTTGACGGGCTCGAACTCGCTCTTGGTGATGCCGGCAGCCTTAAGAGCCGCACCGTCGACCACAGCGCCGTCCTCGAACTTCACGTCGAGCGTGGAGACGTTCACAGCGGTGTACTCGATACGACGGGGGTTGCGGAAGCCGGGGAGCTTAGGCAGACGCATCGCGAGCGGGGTCTGGCCGCCCTCGAAGCCGGCGCCCTTGGTGCCGCCGGAGCGGGAGCCCTGGCCGTTCTGGCCGCGGCCGGCAGTGGTGCCGTTACCGGAAGAATTGCCGCGACCGACGCGCTTACGCTTGTGCGTGGAGCCCGGTGCGGGAGTAAGATCGTGAAGCTGCATTACTACTCCTCTACAATCTCGACAAGATGCTTGACCTTGAAGAGCATGCCGCGAACGCTCTCGTTATCAACGATCTCGCGCTCTTCGCGGATGCGGTGCAGGCCGAGGGCGCGCACGGTCTTGACCTGGTCGGCCTTGCAACCGTTGGTGCTGCGGACCTGACGGATCTTGATGGTGTTAGCCATTCCTACTTCACCTTCCCGGTAAACATCTCGGAAACGGTGATGCCACGACGAGCGGCAACATCCTCGGGAGCGGAGAGCTCCTTGAGGCCCTCGCAAGCGGCCTTGATGATGTTCAGGCCGTTGTCGGTACCGAGAGACTTGGACAGGACGTTCTTGATGCCGGCGAGCTCGAACAGAGGACGCACGGCGCCACCGGCGATAACACCGGTACCGGCGACTGCCGGCTTGATGATGATGCGACCGGCGCCAAAGTGACCCTCGACCTCGTGAGGAATGGTGCCATCCTCGGTCACGGGCACGTGGAACATGTTCTTCTTGGCGTCGAGCGAAGCCTTGGAGATGGCCAGGGGCACCTCAGCGGACTTGCCCATGCCCAGACCGACGTTACCCTTGCCGTCGCCCACGACAACGAGGGCAACGAGGGACATGCGGCGACCGCCCTTGACGGTCTTGGAAACACGGTTGATGAAAACGACGCGCTCCTCGAACTCGGAGGCCTCGCGCTGCTTTTGATTACGAGCCATGTGCTACAAACCTCCTAGAACTTGAGACCGGCGGCGCGGGCACCGTCGGCGAGGGCCTTGACGCGACCGTGATAGACGCGGCCGCCACGGTCGAAGGTGACGGTGTCGATACCGGCCTCGAGCGCGCGCTTGGCGACGAGCTCGCCGACCTTCTCGGCAGCGGTCTTGTTCGAGGTGGTCATGCCCTCGAACTCAGCCTCGAGCGTCGAAGCGGACACCAGGGTCTTGGAGCCCTCGGTGTCGTCGATGATCTGGGCGTAGATGTTGGCGTTGGTGCGGGTGACGCGCAGACGCGGACGCTCGGCGGTGCCGGCGACCTTGCCGCGGACACGACGCTGACGACGCTTGAGGCCTTCCCTCTTCGCCTTATGCTTATCCATGCTAAAAACTCCTTAGAGATTATTGCCGGCACCTAACGGGGTGACGGACTTTTGCGCAGTGCAGACGATCTACTACTTGGCAGCCTTGCCGAGCTTGCGGCGGATGTGCTCGCCAACGTAGTGGATACCCTTGCCCTTGTAAGGCTCGGGCGGACGCTTGCCGCGGATCTCGGCGGCAACCTGGCCGACCTGCTGCTTGCTGATGCCCTTCACGTTGATGTGAGTGTTGTCGGGCACCTCGAAGGTGATGCCTTCGGGAGCTGCATAGTTGACGGGGTGAGAGTAACCGAGGGACAGCTCGAGGTCCTTGCCCTTGAGCTGGACACGGTAGCCGACGCCCGCGAGCTCGAGGGACTTGGTGAAGCCCTCGGAGACGCCCTCGACCATGTTGGCGATCAGGGCACGGGTGAGGCCGTGACGGGCACGGGTCTCACGCTCATCATCGGGGCGGGAGACGTGCAGGACGCCATCCTCGACCGTGATGGTCAGCTTCTCATAGAAATCGTTCTCAAGGGTGCCCTTGGGGCCCTTGACGGCAACGTGGGTGCCGTTAACTGTCACTTCGACTCCGGCGGGAATCTGGACAGGCTTATTACCGATACGAGACACGGTGATCTCCTTTCCTTCTACGCGCCGAATCTATTACCAAACGAAAGCGATGACCTCGCCGCCGACGCCGTTGGCACGGCAGTCGCGGTCGGTCATGACGCCCTTGCTGGTAGAAACGATCGCAGTGCCAAGACCGCCGCGGACGCGGGGAAGGTCCTTCACGCCGGCATACTTGCGCAGACCGGGCTTGGAGATGCGGCGAATGCCGTTGATGACCTTAGCCTTCTTGGGACCGTACTTAAGGGTGATGTGCAGGGTCTTCTGGGGCTCGGTATCCTCGACCGTATAGCCCTCGATGTAGCCCTCCTCGTAGATGACACGAGCGATCTCCACGAGCTTCTTGCTGCTCGGCATGGAGACGGTGGCCTTGTTCGCAGAGTTAGCGTTACGGATGCGCGTAAGCATGTCTGCGATCGGGTCTGTGACGTTCATGCAGATTCTCCTTCGTTCTTGATGAACACGTGCAGTGGTTCTCTTTCGCCCTTAGCGAGAGAGCCTGCCTCGCACGTTCTTCCTTGCTACGCGGCTGCACACCGCGCGCACTGGTAGTGACTTACCAGCTGGCCTTCTTGATGCCGGGAAGCTCGCCCTTCAGTGCAAGCTCGCGGAAGCAGACACGGCACAGGCCGAACTTGCGGTAAACCGAATGCGGACGGCCGCAACGCTGGCAGCGGGTGTACTTGCGGGTCGAGAACTTCGGCTCACGGTTGCACTTGACGATCATCGATGTCTTAGCCACTTATTTCCTCCTCACATTGAGTATTGTTCGCTCCGCGAGGGGCACAGGCCGGTGCCCGCGCCCCTCGTTATCGGAGCAGTTGAACCTATTTCTTGAACGGGAACCCGAAGGCGTCCAGAAGGGCCTTGGCCTCTTCGTTGGTCTTCGCGGTCGTCACGATGGTGATGTCCATGCCGCGCTGGTGATCGATGGAGTCGAAATCGATCTCAGGGAAGATGAGCTGCTCGGTAACGCCCATGGAGAAGTTGCCACGGCCGTCGAAGCTCTTAGCGGAGATACCGCGGAAGTCGCGGATACGGGGGATCGCCACAGAGGTCAGACGATCGAAGAACTCCCACATGCGGTCGCCGCGCAGGGTGACCTTGGCACCGATGGGCATACCGGCGCGCAGGTGGAAGGTAGCGATGGACTTGCGGGCACGGGTCACCATCGGCTGCTGGCCGGTGATGGTGCGCAGGTCGCGGACAGCGCCCTCAATCGCCTTGGAATCGGTAGCGGCCTCGCCGACGCCCATGTTCACGACGATCTTCTCGAACTTCGGGATCATCATGACGTTGGGGTAGTTGAACTGGTCCTGCAGGGACTGCTTGACCTCGTTCTCATACTTGGTCTTGAGACGCGGGACGTACTTCTCTTCAGCCATTTTCACTCCTTCATGGGGTTTTAAGCACGGGGCTTGGCCACTTGCGCACCTGCGGTGAGCTGCGGGTTGTCCTCGTGCCTCCTACCGTCGCTGCACCCTTCATGGCTTTGTTGGGGCACAACGATTCCTCGGCAGGAGCCGACAAAACAGTCGTAACTATACGCGCCTTTGCGCAAACTCGCCACAAAAAGCTTTGCTATCTGCCGAAATCCACATATACGGATGACGGGCGGACACGACAGCGTTATCTACGACGTGAACGGGAACGCGCCGCGGGCGATCTGCGCGATGGCGGCAGGGACCGCGGCCTCCCCCGCCGAACCGATGTGCCAGCGCGCAGCGGCCGCGGCGGCAGGAGTCGCGTTTGCCACGGCAACGGAGTTGGGGACCGCTTCGAGCATCTCGAGGTCGTTGTCCGCATCGCCAAAGACCACGACTTCGCTCAGATCGATGCCCAGGTGGCTGCAGATGATCTGGATCCCGGTAGCCTTGCTGTATCCCACGGGCACCACGTTCATAAAGCCGGGCATGGGCGTATTGAGGCCGAGCGCAGGAACCTGGACCATAAGCTCTTCCATAAAGCGCTGCGTGCCCGCGGCATCCGCATCGATAAAGACGTTTGCCTTGACGATGGGGAAATCAGGCAGCGAGCTGCAGATGATGGGGCTTTTCGCATAGGACGGGAAGATGGGCGCCAGCACGTCGCGCTCACCGCAGGCAAGATAGACCTGCGGACCCTGAAAACAGATCACTCCGGCGCGAGGCACTTCGCGAACGGCGTCGACCAGGGCGAGCAGTCCCGTGCGGTCGAGATACTCTTCGTGAATCAGATCGCCTGCCGCATAGACCTGCATGCCGTTGGTTGCAAGCGCCGTGCGCACGCATGCGGCGTCTCCCCCAAACGCGGGAAGGATCGCCGGCAGGGCGCGGCCGCTTGCCGGGCCAACATACAGGCCCGCGTCAAGAGCCGCATGAAAGGCCTCGATGACGCAGCGATCAACCAGGTCGCCACCGCGAGGCAACAGCGTTCCGTCGATATCGCTCAGGATAAGCTTGATGGACATGGGTTTTCCGCCTTCGGTTCTGCTCAGACTCGTCCTTTACGGCGCCAACTCTAGCGCGCACCGGGCACCCGCGCGCGTCTCGGCCAAATTTTTATCAAAAAAAAGCTTGCGCAAACCGAATTCGTCCCGTATAGTTCTCTCTTGTTGCTTGGGGGCGTAGCTCAGCTGGGAGAGCGCTTGACTGGCAGTCAAGAGGTCAGGGGTTCGATCCCCCTCGTCTCCACCACCACGCATTTTAAGGTCTCAACTTTAGTTGAGGCCTTTTTTGTTGCCCTGCCAGGGGATCGAACCCCGTTCGGAGCGCGGAGCTGAGGAAGCGCGCAGCGTTTTCCAGCGTAGCGCGCAAGGCGCCAAGGGCGCCGCAGCGGGCGCGGGCGGCGCAGCCGCACGCGGATCCCCCTCGTCTCCACCACCACGCATTTTAAGGTCTCAACTTCGGTTGAGGCC
>CAVGNZ010000056.1:0-6130 GCA_963630805.1 Bacteroidaceae bacterium | reverse complement strand
ATGCTGGGACTCGCGCTCTCGGTCGCGAAACGCCGGCCCGTCATGCTTCCCGAGATCGCGCTTCTCGCGCTCTGCACGCCTCCCGTGATTGCCACGCTCGACACTGCCTGCGTATACCTCTTTATCGCCGATGCGGCGTTCTTCTTGTTCAGGACGTGCGCCGCGCTCATGCTCGATGCGCGGCATTTCGCCGGTTCGATCAGCGTGCTCTCTGTTGTCGATGCGCTCGACCGCCTGCCGGACGGCATCGTATGGGCCGATGGCAACAGGCGCATCCTCTATATGAACGACGCCATGCGCGCCCGCCTGACCGATCTGGGGTTCGCCACCGATCTCTCCGAGACGAGCGGCCTGTGGGCAGATCTCGAAGCGCAGGCAAAACGAGGGGCCGGCAGCGTTTTACCCGAGGGTATCCGTATCGCGATGCCGTCAGGGCAGACCTGCCTCTTCGCACGAGACGTGGTTACGCTGCGCGGCACCGAATGCCGCCGCCTTGTCGCCATCGACGTGACCGAGGAGGAGGCGCTCAACACGCAGATCGAGCGTGCCAACCAGCTGCTCGTGGCAGAAAACATCGAGCTGCGCGAATCGATGGCGCGCGTGCAAGACGTGGCCCGCGATGAGGCCATCGTGCGCATGAAGGCCCGCGTGCACGACACCATCGGCCAACGGCTATCGATCCTGCATCGGTTCCTGGAGACCGAGAATCCCTCGCCCGAGGCTCTCGATGAGGTCACGAGGCTCGTGGGCAACATCTTGGACGACCTGACCGAGGCCGACTCGCCCGACCGGAGCGCGCAGCTCGCCTCCATCGTGCGCGCGTTCTCGCTCATCGGCATCGAGGTGCGCGTAACGGGTACGCTGCCCGAGGAGCCCGGCACCGCAGAGGCATTTGTCCGTATCGTCCGCGAAGCGGCGACCAACGCCGCCAAGCACGGGCAGGCAAAGCTCGTCGACGTCAGAATCTCCTCTCGCCGCACCTCATACGGCCTTCGAATCGTCAACGACGGAACGCCCGCGCCCAAAAGCATCCAAGAGGGCAGCGGGCTTCCCGGTATGCGCGCCGCGGCCGAAGAAATCGGTGCAACGTTTCGCATCGTCTCCCGCAGTCCGTTTACCATAGAGGTCGAGGCACCGCGCTCGCGTCCGCCCGCCGCGTACATCTCCCATCCTAGTGAACAGGAGCCGTCATGATCTCCATTCTCCTCGTCGAGGACCAGGCTATGTTGCGCGACTCCCTCACATGCACCATCAACATGCAGGCCGACATGCAGGTCGTCGCCTCTCTCGGCGACGCCTCGGAGGCGCTTTGCGCACTCGAGCAAAACGGCGCCACCTGCGCCCTGCTCGACGTGTGCACCGAGAACGACTCGAGCGGTATCGTCGCGGCGCGCAAGATCAAGGAGGCCCACCCCGAGGTTCGCGTGATCATCATGACGGGCATGCCCGAGATCACGTTTGTAGACCAGGCCCGCTCGGCCGGGGTCGACAGCTTTGTGTACAAAAACGTCGGCACCACCGAGCTTCTGGGCATCATCCGCTCAACGATGGAGGGCTACTCGACCTTCCCCCTGGCGCAGCAGAACATCTTCTCCGACGCGGCGCAGCTCAGCGACACCGAGCTGGCGATCCTGCGCCTGGTCTGCGAAACCAAGACACGCAAGGAGATAGCCGCCGAGCTCTACCTGAGCGAAGGCACCGTGAAGCGCCATATCTCGGAGATTCTGGCCAAGACCGGCTACGACAACATCCTGCGCCTTGCCGTGCACGCCGTCTCGACCGGGCTCATCGTCCCCAGCATGACAAAGGGCGCCAACGAGGAATAGCTGCCACCGCGGGCGCGTGCCCGGGTGCGCCCGACCTCCGTCTCCCCTTTGGGCCACATGTCCACGCCCCGCCGCCCAACATAGGCCGTGGGGCGCTTCTGCGCGCACGCGCCGGGCCGCATGATAAAGCCAGCAAAGGCGACGCGGCGCCCACCGCGCGAGGCACAAGAGGAGGCACCATGGGACTCTTTGGAAACCTGTTCGAGAAGAAGACATGCGGCATCTGCGGTGGCGAAATCGGCATGCTCGGCAACCGAAAGCTCGAGGACGCGAATCTCTGCAAGGAGTGCGCGGGCAAGCTCTCGCCGTGGTTCTCGGACCGGCGCCGCTCCACGCTCGAGCAGATTCGCGAGCAGCTCGACTGGCGCGAGGCGAATAAAGAGCGCGTCAAGGCGTTCAACGTCACCCGCACGCTCGGCTGCGACGCGAAGGTCCTGCTCGACGAGGACGCCTGCCGGTTTTTGGTCACGCGCAGCTCGCGCTGGCGCGAGGCGAACCCCGACGTACTCGATTTCTCGCAGGTCACAGGGTGCGACACCGAGACCCGTGAGACCCGCACCGAGCTGCGCTGGGAGGACTCGGAGGGCAAGAAGCAAAGCTACGACCCGCCGCGCTACGACATCGATTACGACGTGTACCTCACGATCCACGTGAACGTGCCCTACTACGATGAGATCACCTTCAAGGTGAACGATTACCGGATCGAGGAGCGCAACTCCGTCGAATACCGCGAGGCCGAGCGCATCGCCGCAGAAATCAAGGCGGCGCTCGTCGAGGTGCGCAACACCACGCGCCAGGCGGCGGCCACGGCGGCCGCGCCGAAGGTTGCCCGCACGTGCCCCTTCTGCGGCGCGACGACGACCCCCGATGAGTCCGGCCGTTGTGAGTACTGCGGCGGCGCCATGGGCGTATAGGTTTTGTCTCGACCGCTCTGACCCGCTCTGACCTGCGCGAACCCGGAATTCGTGAAGACGGCAAAAAAGTTGTTGGACTATTTCGGGCATCATGCTATTATCTTTTCTGCTGAAAAGCAGATGGGCGATTGGCTCAGGGGTAGAGCATATCCTTCACACGGATGGGGTCACAAGTTCGAATCTTGTATCGCCCACCATCGCATGCATTCAGGCCGGAGCGTTTGCTTCGGCCTGTTTTGTTTTCTCACCCCCCCTTCCGCACCCCCCCAGCATCCAACCGAATAGCCTGAATAGCACCCATCGGGCGTCTTGACCCGTGTCCGGACGAGCCTGTACTATCGAACAAACGTTTTGAGAACATACGTTTGTTAGGAGTGGCCATGGGACAGACTCGCAACGGAACAGACGGGCGCATCTACATCTGCATCGACCTCAAGACCTTCTACGCCAGCGTCGAGTGCGCAGACCGCGGGCTCGACACGCTCACGGACAACCTGATCGTGGCGGACCTGGAGCGTGGGCGCGGCACCATCTGTCTGGCCATCACCGCCGCCATGAAGAAGCTGGGCATCCGCAACCGCTGCCGCGTGTTCGAGATCCCGCGCGGGGTGGACTACATCGTCGCGCCGCCGCGTATGCGCCACTACATGGAGGTGTCGGCGCAGATCTACGGGACCTACCTTGAGTACGTAAGCGCCGAGGACGTGTGGGTCTACTCGATCGACGAGTGCTTTATCGACGCGACGCCCTACCTTGCCCTCTACGGGTGCAGCGCGCAGAAGTTCGCGCGCACCCTCATGCAGGCCGTGTACGACCGCTTTGGAATACTTGCCACGGCGGGAATCGGCACCAACCTGTTTTTAGCCAAGGTGGCGCTCGATGTGACGGCCAAGCACGCCGAGGACGGTATCGGCTACCTAGACGAAGAGACGTTCAGACAAAGCATATGGGACCATCGCCCCATCACGGACATCTGGAGCATCGGGCCGGGCATCGCGCGCAGGCTCGCGGCCATGGGGGCCCAAGACCTCGGCGGGGTGGCGCGGCTGAGCGAGGAGGCGCTCTACCGGGAGTTCGGCGTCAACGCGGAATACCTGATCGACCACGCGTGGGGGCGCGAGCCGTGCACCATCGCGGAGATACGCGCCTACCGCCCCAGCGGCTCTTCTGCCACGAGCGGGCAGGTACTCTCCCGTCCCTACTCCCACCAGGAGGCGCGCACCGTGCTGCGCGAGATGGTGGACGCGCTCGCCCTTGACCTGGTGCACCGCGGTGACGTGTGCGACCGGCTCTCGCTCTACGTGGGCTATGCCAAGCCGAGCGGATGGCAGCGCCCGCCCGAAAGCGCCCTCTTCGAAGGCGGTCACGGCGTGCGCTGCGTGGTGGGCGGCTACGGTTTTGGCGGCGCGAACGCCGCGCGCAAGCTGGGGATGCAGACAAACTCGTTCAAGCTGCTGGCAAAACGCTTCGATGCGCTCTACTGCGAGATCTGCGACCCCGGGCGCGAGGTCAAGCGTATCAATATAGGAGTGGGCGGGCTCATACCAGAAGAGTTCAGCGAGCCGACCCTGTTCTATGACGAAGAACTCGATGCGCACGAGCGCGATCTGCAGCGCACTGTGCTGGACATCAAGGGGCGCTTTGGAAAGAACAGCGTGATGCGCGGCACGAGCTACAGGGCCGAGGCCACCGGGCTCGAACGAAACAACCAGGTGGGAGGGCACCGTGCCTAGCCCCGGAAAGACGCGCGAGGTCGATTCGCCCTGGGGCCAGCTCTCTTTTGAGGCGACACGGCGGAGCCCGGCGGCGGCAAAAGGGGCCACTCCCGCAGGCGCACAAAACGGGGGCCACGCCTCCCCCGCGCTCACCTCGAGCGGAAGAAAGCGCGCGAGCCGAGCGGCCCAGTTCATGCCCTTCGCCGCCCTTACGGGCTACTACGAGCTCATCCGCGAACAGGAGCTTTTAGCCCAACAGCGCGCCGAGAGGGATCGCGAGCGATGGGAGGAGACGCCCTAGGGGTCTACAGTTCCGATAAAAATGGGGCAAAACAGCTATTGGAACGCTTCAATAATTGAAACCTCGTGCAGAAGCGAAAACTTAGGCCCCTCAGGGAAATTCGCACGTCAAAAACGCGGTATGATGACCTCGCATGTCATGGACCCTCACGGTCGCGCCGCGGGGAATCGCCTCCCCAAGCGACACGTGAGGTCCCAAACACGAAAGAGAGGAGAGGCATGCAGTACTCACAGGAAGTGGAGAACATGTGCCCCGTCGCCAAGGGTGCATACCACGGCCCCGCGCCCATCCCCGAGGAGGGCAAGTGGGTTCAGGCCAAGGAGATCTCTGACATCTCCGGTCTCACGCACGGTGTGGGTTGGTGCGCACCCCAGCAGGGCGCTTGCAAGCTCACGCTCAACGTCAAGGACGGCATCATCGAGGAGGCCCTCGTTGAGACCATCGGCTGCTCGGGCATGACCCACTCCGCCGCCATGGCTTCCGAGATCCTTCCCGGCAAGACCATCCTCGAGGCCCTCAACACCGACCTCGTCTGCGACGCCATCAACGTCGCCATGCGCGAGATCTTCCTGCAGATCGTGTACGGTCGCAGCCAGACCGCGTTCTCCGAGGGCGGCCTTCCCGTGGGCGCCTCCCTCGACGACCTGGGCAAGGGCCTTCGCTCTCAGGTCGGCACTATGTTCGGCACCAAGGCCAAGGGCGCTCGCTACCTCGAGCTCGCCCAGGGCTACGTGACCCGCATGGCGCTCAACGACAAGAACGAGATCATCGCGTTCGAGTTCCTGAACCTCGGTAAGTTCACCGACGCCGTCAAGGCCGGCAAGACCCCCGAGGAGGCCATCGCCGGTGCCATGGGCCACTACGGTCAGTGGGACAACGCCGCCAAGTACATCGATCCGCGCACCGACGAGGAGACCCACTCCGTCGCCAGCGTGTTCCCGGTTCACGAGTAGAAAGGGAGGGATATAACCATGGCTGTTACTTTCGAAGGCTACGAGCGTCGCGCTGACAAGATCAACAAGTGCCTCGCCGACAACGGCATCGCCTCCCTCGAGGAAGCTCTCCAGATCTGCACCGACAAGGGCTTCAACCCCCGTGAGATCGTAAACAACACCCAGTCCATCGCGTTCCAGAACGCTGAGTGGGCCTACACCCTGGGCTGCGCGCTCGCCATCAAGCGCGGCGCCAAGAACGCCTCCGAGGCTGCCGCCATCATCGGCGAGGGCATCCAGGCCTTCACCGTGCCGGGCTCCGTCGCCGAGGACCGCAAGGTCGGTCTGGGCCACGGCAACCTGGGCGCCATGCTGCTCTCCGACGAGACCGAGTGCTTCGCGTTCCTCGCCGGCCACGAGTCCTTCGCCGCCGCTGAGGGCG
>CAVGNZ010000055.1:0-11126 GCA_963630805.1 Bacteroidaceae bacterium | reverse complement strand
AGAACACCACCTCTGACTTTGACCGCGAGAAGCTCCAGGAGCGTCTGGCCAAGCTCTCCGGCGGCGTTGCCGTCATCAAGGTCGGTGCCGCTACCGAGACCGAGCTGAAGGAGATCAAGCACCGCGTCGAGGACGCCCTGCAGGCTACCCGCGCGGCCGTTGAGGAGGGCATCGTCGCCGGCGGCGGCGTGGCCTTCATGGACGCCGCTCCCGCGCTCGACAACATCGAGGTCGACGACCCCGAGGAGAAGATCGGTATCGATATCGTCAAGAAGGCGCTCACCGCTCCGGTTGCCACCATCGCCAAGAACGCTGGCTTCGAGGGCGCCGTCGTGGTCGACAAGGTTGCCTCCCTGCCTGCGGGCGAGGGTCTGAACTCCGCCAACGGCGAGTGGGGCAACATGATCGAGATGGGCGTGCTCGACCCGGTCAAGGTCTCTCGCGTCACGCTGCAGAACGCCGCTTCTGTGGCCAGCCTGATCCTCATCACCGAGGCCACCGTCACCGATGTCCCCAAGAACACGCAGCTTGAGGATGCCATCGCTGCCGCGACCGCCGGTCAGCAGGGGGGCGGCATGTACTAAGCCGCAAGGGCTTTAACATCCCACCAGAAGGCCCCGGGTTTTCTCTTTCGCCGGTCCTTGGCGCATTGCGCTTTCAGGATTGCCCAGGAGAACAACCCGGGGCCTTCTTCTGTTTTGGTGCCCCCTGGCGGACGGCCGGCTTCTGGGCTCGGGTCAGCGGGCTTGATGCCGCTCGGTGGGGAACGAGCATCGACCCAAACTCTCGAAGAACACTCGTCAAGGGGTTTAACGTAGGAAGCTGCCGGAGCGTTTCCTAAGCAAACATTCCGCAGGCGCGAAGCGGCGAGGACGTTTGCGTGGAAACCCTCCGGCAGCTCCCGGTGGGAAGTTGAGCCACTTGCGGGGCAAATGACGTACACTGAGTGTTTGCTTGTCTGTACTGCCAAGGGGAGGGCAGCGCTTCTATGGCCGAACAACACGACCTGTTCGATGACATCATCGATATCAGCAAGGGCTTCACGGCTCTGAAGGACCCGTTCAGCGGGCTGGAGAACCAGCTGCTGGGTGCGGAGGACGGCCCCCATTGGAACCCGGCCGACTACAAGGAAAAGCCGCGCGGCAACACCATTCCGTGCATGGAGTGCATCCACAAAGGGAGCTCCTGCGCGGCGTGCAAGACGGTCTGTCCGGTGAACGCCGTGGAGATCGAGGACGGCGCCATCGATATCCTGGACACCTGCCGCAAGTGCGGCCTGTGCGCGGCCGCCTGCCCCACCGAGGCCCTGAACTCGCCTAAAATCCGTCCCAAAACCCTTTACGACAAGATCGCCGCCGCGGCCACCTCGCACACCACGGCTTACGTGACCTGCACGCGTGCGTTGCGCCGCATGCCGCGCGAGAACGAGGTCGTGCTCGCGTGCGTGGGCGACGTGACGCCCGAGGTCTGGTTCTCCATCCTGGCCGAGTACTCCAACGTGAGCGTGTACCTGCCGCTCGATATCTGCGAGCGCTGCAAGACCTCCACGGGTGAGGAAGCGCTCGGCAACGCGATCGCGCAGGCCGAGGAGTGGGCCGGTCGCGGCTTGGGCCTCGAGGTGGACGAGAAGTCGCTCAAGTGCAAGAAGCGCCGCGAGTACGAGCGCAAGGAGTTCATGGACAACATGATGCGCACCACGGGCCTCACCGTCTCCAAGCTGAACCCGGCCGCGGCCGCGGTGGCCTCGGTGACGCAGAAGCTCAAGGCGCATTCCGACCGCATCTCGCAGCTCGAGCGCACGCTCAACGCGGCCTGCGGTTCCACCAACTTCAAGCGCCGCCGCAAGCTCACCCAGGGCAGGCAGCTGGTGCTCTCGGCCCTGCAGGCGCATCCAAAGCTCGCCGACAACATCGAGATAACCATCCCGAGCTGCGACTTTGAGAAGTGCACCATGTGCGGCGACTGCGTGGAGAAGTGCCCCACGCACGCTACGGACATGACGGGTTCGGGCAAGTTCACCGTCGAGCCCGAGTACTGCGTGAGCTGCGGCCTGTGCGCCGAGATCTGTCCCGACCACGCCCTCACCATGGTGACGTGTCCGGGCGCCAAACTCGTGGTGCCCGACCCGGAGGCCGAGAAGAAGGCCGCCGATGCCGCAAAGGCGCACGAGGAGGCCGAGAAGATCAAGACCGATGCCAAAAAGACGCTCGGTCACGTGCTCGATCAAGTGGAGAAGCTCGCCGAATAACGGCGCGGGCAGGTCAAACCTGCTATCGTAGTAGCGTTGCATATCGTCCGCGGGCGCGTCTCGCGGTTAAGAAGAAGGATCGCCATGTCGCTGTCTATCGGTATCGTCGGCCTGCCCAACGTGGGCAAGTCCACGCTGTTCACCGCTCTTACCAAGAAGGGCGGTCTTGCCGCCAACTACCCGTTTGCCACCATCGACCCCAACGTGGGCATCGTTGACGTGCCGGATGACCGCCTGCAGGCGCTCGCCGATATCGTGCACCCGGGGCGCATCGTGCCGGCTGCGGTGGAGTTTGTGGACATCGCCGGCCTGGTGAAGGGCGCCAACGAGGGCGAGGGCCTGGGCAACCAGTTCCTCGCGAACATCCGCGAGACCGACGCGATCTGCGAGGTCGTGCGCTACTTCAAGGATCCCAACGTCATGCGCGAGGTGGGCCGCACCGGCGAGTTTGTGGACCCGGCGGGCGACGCCGACACCATCATGACCGAGCTGATCCTGGCAGACCTGGGCACGCTCGAGAAGCAGCTGCCCAAGCTCGAGAAGGAGTCGAAGCGCGACAAGGAGCTGGCGCCCAAGTTCAACGTGGCGAAGCGCCTGGTTGAGTGGCTCAACGAGGGTAAGCGCGCCGCCTCGATGGAGATGACCGATGAGGAGCGCGCCGCTGCCAAGGGCCTGTTCCTGCTCACCATGAAGCCCATTCTGTACGTGGCCAACGTGGACGAGGACATGCTCACCGACGACTTTGCCCCCATCGACGGCGTGGTGCCCATCCCCATCTGCGCCAAGGTGGAGGCTGAGCTGGCCGAGCTCGACCCCGAGGAGGCCGCCGAGTACCTGGAGAGCCTGGGCCTCGAGCGTCCCGGCCTGGAGGTGCTCGCTCAGGCCGCCTACAAGCTGCTGGGTCTCCAGAGCTTCTTTACTGCCGGCGAGATGGAGGTCAAGGCCTGGACGGTGCGCCAGGGCGCCACGGCTCCGCAGGCCGCGGGCGTCATCCATACCGACTTTGAGCGCGGCTTCATCAAGGCCGAGGTCATCGGCTACAACGACTACATCGAGCTGGGCGGCGAGGCCGGTGCCAAGGCCGCCGGCAAGCTGCGCATGGAGGGCAAGGAGTACATCATGGCCGACGGCGACGTGGTGCACTTCCGCTTCAACGTGTAGGCGCGGTCAGGAGCAGCAAGGAGAGTTTCGCATGTTTGACGAGTACGGCCAGAAGGCAAAAATCATGAGCATCGTGCTGGCGGTGCTGGCGATCGTCCCGCTTGTGGTGGTCGCGATCGTGCTTCCGCAGTTTGCCGAGACGGTGCCCATGCGTTTTGATTCGGCCGGCGAGGTGACTCGCTGGGGCAGCCGCTGGGAGCTTATGATCACGCCGGTGATCTGCCTCATCTTTGGCCTGGCCTCCATCGCGTACGGAAAGAAGCAGGCGCGCGGCCACAAGGATTCCGAGACCATGGCGACCATGGTCTACACCCGCAACGTGCGCAGCGGTATCGTGCTGGCGGTGTTTTTGAATATCGCGAACATCTACCTGCTGTGCGTCTCCGCGGGAATCGCCGGCCCGTTTGTGTTCTAGGCGCGAGGGATTCTAGGCAAGCGCACGTTCGATAACGCTAGGTCAAGGCCCGGTGCAGCTCAGGGGGAGCCGCGCCGGGCCTTGCTGCTTGGTGGGCCCTCGCGCCTACTCCCAGACCATGCGGTCGTAGTTGACGGTGCGCTCGAAGAGCTCTTTGACCACGCCGGCGTCTGAGCTTTGGCCGCGCGCCCACATGGTCTTTGCCACGAGCGCCTCGGTGGTCATGTCGTTGCCCTTGAGGATACCGGGGTGCTCGGCAAAGGCGCGCCCGACCTCGTAGACGCCCAGATCAAGACCCTCTTCGGGTACCTGCGTGGTGATGACCAGGGTGCGTCCCGAATCGACCCAGTCAAACATCGCGTCCTTGAACGAGAGCCCCTGCGCGTCCTCGTACTCCGGAATGCCGCCGATGCCGAACGTCTCGACGATCAATGCGTCGTAGCCGCTCTTGAGGGCAGAGAAGATCTGCGGGCTCACGCCGGGGACCAGCTTGAGGACAAAGACGCGCTCGTCGAGCGAGTCATAGAAGACGGGCGCCGCCGTCGCGCCCGGTGCTGCAGCCTCACGCAGGTGCCCAAGCATGTGCTCCCCACTGCGGATGATGCGGTCGTTGCGCACGTAGGCGAGGGAGGGGTAGTTCACGCTCTTGAACGCGTTGAAGCTCATGGTGCGCTGCTTGCGGCCGCGCGTGCCGGCGATCACCGCGCCGCCAAAGACGATGACCACGTCGCGCGAGCGGTCGTCTGTGGCGACGAGCAGGCTCTGGTAGAGATTGAGCTTGGCGTCGGTAAAGGGGCTGCCCATGGGCTGCTGGGAGCCGGTGAAGACGATGGGTTTGGGGCTCTTTTGCACCAGGTAGGAGAGCGCCGCCGCGCTGTAGGCCATGGTGTCCGTGCCGTGCAGGATCACGAAGCCGTCGTACTCGTTATAGGCGGCGACCACCGCGTCGCGTATGTGCAGCCAGTCGCCTGGGCGCATGTTGGTGCTGTCGATGTTCATGAGCTGCCGCACGTCCACGTGGGCGAGGTGCGCTATCTCGGGCACAGCGGCCGCGAGCTCGTCTCCGGTGAGGGTGGGGGAGAGGCCGTGGCCGTCCTCGGAGGAGGCGATGGTTCCGCCCGTCGCGATAAGTAGGATGCGCTTCATGGTGCCTCTCGTTTCCCTGCTGCCCGCCCGGGGCCGCCCGTTGCTACACAGGCATTGTAACTCTCGTGCAAACAAGGGCCGCAAAGCCGCCGGTGGCGCCGCGTACCCGGCGTTTGCGTGTATGATAGGGCGGTTGAACAAAGGAGCGGGCGCCGCGGGCCCGCCGTTGCAAGGGAGACGTATGTCGCAGAACGCATCCGGCCAAAAGGTCCTCGTGCTCGATTTTGGCGCCCAGTACGGTCAGCTCATCGCCCGTCGCGTGCGCGACCTGCAGGTGTACTCAGAGATCGTGCCGTGCGACACCCCTGCCGACGAGATCGCCCAGATGGGCGCCTCCGCTCTGATTCTTTCCGGCGGCCCTGCCTCTGTGTACGCCGAGGACGCCCCTTCTGTGGACCCCGCGATCTTTGATCTGGGGCTGCCCGTTCTGGGCTTTTGCTACGGCCATCAGATCACGGCCGTGACGCTGGGCGGCACCGTGGGCCACTCCGAGGTGGGCGAGTACGGCCCGGCCGAGCTCCATGTGAGCGAGGGCGCGCTGTTTGCCGGTACGCCTGAGAGCCAGACCGTGTGGATGAGCCACCGCGACGCCGTCTCCGAGGTGCCCGCCGGCTTTATCGTGACGGCATCTACCGATGTGTGCCCCGTGGCCGCCATGGAGTGCGCCGAGCGCCGCATCTACACCACGCAGTTCCACCCCGAGGTGAAGCACTCCGAGTACGGTCAGCAGATGCTCAAGAACTTCCTGTTCGAGATCTGCGGCCTTGAGGCCACCTGGACCATGGACAACCTGGTCGAGACCATGACGGCCGACTTCCGCGCCAAGGTGGGCGAGGACCGCGTGATCCTGGCGCTCTCCGGCGGCGTTGACTCGAGTGTTGTGGCCGCGCTCGGTGCGCGCGCCGTGGGCAAGCAGATGACCTGCGTGTTCATCAACCACGGCCTGCTGCGCAAGGGCGAGCCCGAGCAGGTGGAGGAGGTCTTCACCAAGCAGTTCGACGTGGACTTCATCCATGTGCACGCCGAGGACCGCTATGCCGAGCTCCTTGCCGGCGTGACCGAGCCCGAGCAGAAACGCCGCATCATCGGCACGCAGTTCTGGAAGGAGTTCTTCGCGGTCGCCCAGCAGCTTGAGACCGACGGCCGTCCCGTGAAGTACCTCGCCCAGGGCACCATCTACCCCGACATCATCGAGTCCGGCGCGCGCAAGACGGGCGGCAAGGCTTCGACCATCAAGAGCCACCATAACCTGATCCCGTTTCCCGATGGCGTCCACTTCGACCTTATCGAGCCGCTGGACCACTTCTTCAAGGACGAGGTCCGTGCGCTCGGTTTGGCGCTCGGACTGCCCGACTACATCGTGTTCCGCCAGCCGTTCCCGGGCCCGGGTCTGGCCATCCGCATCATCGGTGCGGTGGATAAGGAGAAGCTCGAGATCCTGAAGAACGCCGACGCCATCGTGCGCGAGGAGCTTGATGCCTATAACCAGCGTCTGTTTGAGGAGACCGGCGAGCGCAACTCCGAGCACAGCTGCTGGCAGTACTTCGCCGTGCTGCCCGACATCAAGAGCGTAGGCGTCATGGGCGACGAGCGCACCTACCAGCGCCCGATTATCCTGCGTGCCGTGGAGTCGAGCGACGCCATGACCGCCGACTGGGCCAAGCTGCCCTACGAGGTCATCGGTCGCATCAGCAGTCGTATCGTGGCAGAAGTGCCGGGCGCCAACCGCGTCTGCTACGACGTGACGAGCAAGCCTCCCGCGACGATCGAGTGGGAATAGAACACCTGTTCGTATCAATAATATAATAGCAGCTAAAACGGCCATTTCAAGCGAAATGGCCGTTTTATTTTGTAGAGTACTTTCGGCTGATTGGGGACCCACGTGGATCCGAATTTTGGCTTGATTCGCTTTGGCCGGATGGATCCCGTTCGCCAGCCATGTCGTACGCGGAGAGCGGCTTGCATCAGGGATGAGCCCGGTTAGCCCCGACCCGGCCGCCGGCTCGAGCCACCGGGGCTCAATTGCCGGTTGGGGAATTTGCCCACTTCGAAAACAGGCATTGCAGCCCATTGAATACGTACTCGTACGTGTACTGGTAATCGTGTCGGTTGCCTTCGACTGTGTAGTACATCAGATTGCCGTCTGCAAATCCAGTCCGTGTGTAGTCAAAGGCGTTTGTCAGGCTTTTCATGGATTCTATCTGCGCGGTCAACCCCTGATAGGCAACGTCCCGCGTGCCGGTTGCCGCGAACACGTAGTATTCACGCTTGCCGTAGCCGGAGGCCAGCGCGGCATCGGCGATCTGCGCGGCATCCTCCGCGGCGGTGGAGCCGTCCCCGCCCAAGGTCAGGCCGCCGCTCAGGGGCATGAAATACTCGAATCGGTCCAATCCCTCCAAAAGCACGCGCCAGGTTGTCGTGCCGCCAGCAGAGAAGCCGCCGAAAGCCCTGTGGGAGCGGGACGCTTCAAAACCAGCATCAGAGGCGCTTTCCGCATACGTGCGATAGCTCGCCTCCACAGCGGGCATCAGATCGTTTTTCAGTTCCCCAGAATAGAAAATCGGCGTTGTGTCGTGATACCACTCGTTGCCGGAGGGCAGATACGGCATGACGATGATCAGCGGCGGGATCAGCTTGTCCTCGATCATGTGATCGATCATGTTCTTGAAGCTGTCCCCGTACTCGTACATCCATGTGCGCTCATTTCCATAAGCCCCGTGCTGGAGATAGAGAATATCGTACCGGGTGGAGGAGTCGTCCTGGTCATAGCCGTAGGGCAGGTAAACCGTGGCATTGCTTTGTTTCGCGCCGCCGTTTCCGATGTAGTCCCGCGTGCCGTAGGTGAAGTTTTCCAGCGTGCCCTGCTGGGTTGCGGCGCTGTAATAGCCGTCCGGCACTTTGCCAAGAACGACGTTTCTCATCACGTTTTCTCCCTGCGCAGGCTCGGATTCTTGCGATGGGGCGCCCTGCACGGTCGATTCGTCGGGCGCCGTTCCGGCGGGTTCCTCCCGAGATGCGTCGGGTGGGGTGCCTGTATTCCCGCTTAAGGAAGCGGTCCCGCAAGCCGTCAATGTCAAACAGGCGGCGAGCGCGGCGCACAAGAGCCTTGCTTTCATTGCCCCGCCCCCTTTAGCGGTAGGACTTCTCGTAGATCGCGACCACGTCCTCATCGGACATCTCAAAACGATCGCAGAGGAACAGGCCGCCCATGGTGGACTTTGCCTCCTTCGCCATCTGGGGGAACTCTTCGGGACGGATGCCGTAATCGCTCATGCGCAGACCGGCCATGCCGCAGGATTCCATCAGCCCATTCAGCGCGTCGATGAAATCCGCCGGCTCTTTGGCGTCTGCCTTGCCCATGGCTTTTGCCAGGGCAACAAAGCGCTCGTCGCAAATGTGCTCCTCGATCCAGCGGCTGAAATAGGCTTTGGAGATCATGATGAGTCCTGCGCCGTGGGGCAAGTCCTGATGATGCCCGGAAAGCGCGTGCTCCATAGCATGCTGGCTTACGCAGGAGCATACCTCCATGGAATAGCCGCTCATGGTGTTCGCGAAGGCCACTTTCGTGCGGGCTTCCAGATTCGCGCCGTCCTGGACGGCGCGGGGAAGATACTCCGCGATATTCCGGATCGCGGTTAGCTCCACCATCTCCGCAGCCTCGTTGCAGAATCTGGAGAGATAACCCTCGACGCTGTGGAACAGGGCGTCGAACCCCTGATATGCCGTGAACTTCGGCGGTACGGACAGCATGAGCTCCGGGTCGACGATGGCGAGCTCCGCGTAGCCGCCTTGGAAGCCGATCTTCTCATGCGTCTCGGGGTTGGTCACCACGCCCCAGCAATCCACTTCGCTGCCCGTTCCCGCGCTGGTCGTGATCTCGATATATGGAAGAGGCTTCTCCGTCAGCGCCTTCCCGCCGCCGGTGCCGCCCTGCACGTAGTCCCAGACCCGGCCCTCCTTCTGCGGCGCGACCGCGGAGATGATGGTTGCGGCGTCCAGGACGGAGCCGCCGCCAAGGCCGACTACGAAGTCGCAGCCGTTCCGGCGGGCGCACTCCACGCCCTCCATGATCGTCGGCTCCAACGGGTTGGGCTGGATCCTGTCGAACACAACGTAGTCCGCGCCTGCCGTGGCCAGGCCCTGCTCCACGGCAGCCAGCGCGCCGTTTGCCCTGACGGACTTTCCGCTGGAGATGACCAGCAGCGCTTTCCTGCCGGGCATTCTCTCATTGCGGAGCTCTTTCACCATGCCCGCCCCGAAAAGTACCTTTGTAGGAAGATTCCACGTGTAGCACATTGCCGATTTCCCCTTTCACTTGGCTGGCCGTTCTCTGTTGACGGCTCCATAGCAATAGGAAAACATTAACCTTAAGATTAAGGTCAATATCGAGGGTTCGATATTTTGAGGAAGGAGGGAATGGCGTGCCTTACACGATCAAGCAAGCCGCGGAGCTTACGGATCTGACCCCTGTCACGCTGCGGTATTACGACAAACAAGGCCTTCTGCCCCATATGGAACGCAGCGAGTCCGGCTATCGGATATTCTCCGATGACGATATTGCCATGCTGCGGGTCATAGAGTGCTTGAAGAAGTCAGGTATGTCCATTAGAGACATTCGGCGATTCTCCGAATGGGTGCTGATGGGCGATGATTCTCTGCAGGAGCGTTATGAAATGTTCCTGGAACGAAAAAAGGCAGTGGAAGCGCAGATGGCAGACCTGCAAAAGACGCTGGACTTCATCAACCACAAATGCCGGTATTACGAGACTGCCATTGAAGCAGGAACGGAGAAAATCCATTTCAAAGAGCGATCAGAAGAACTGCCCTGTGAATAAGGAAAACGCAGCAAGGCCCTGCGCGAGAAGGACACCGTCTGCACGCTGCTGCGGCACGTGGGGCGGCTCTAGCAGGAATCCGGTCCCGGGATCGTAGGCCCCCTATCGGCCACGCGCCCTGCCGGGCAGCCGATAGGCTCGAGGAGGCGTTCGCCAGCTTAGGAAATGGGCACGTTGGCCTGCGTCAATGCTGTCCACCAGCTTGCAGGCATATTTGCTGGCTTGAAAATGAACCCGCCATCGCCCTTAATCGAGTAAGTCATAAGGCGTTTGTCCAGCAGCCCTTCTGCGGCCGCGTTGCACATCAAACCCAGCACAAGGCGCATACGGCGCCGTGGACGGCTTCCTGTCGATATTGCCGACTTGGTTTCAAAACTTTAAAATTATTCAAGTTTCGAAACCGAGAAGGAGCGAGCAATGGCCTGGATAGACCGCAAACTGTACATGGACCGTCTCCGCGCCCTCAAAGGCACGAGGGACATCAAGGTGATCACCGGCATACGCCGCTGCGGCAAGTCCGAGCTCATGAAGGCGTTCGCCGCCGAGGCGGCAGACGAGGACCCGGGCTCCAACAACGTCTACATAGACCTGCTCGACCTCGACAACGAGCCCCTGCTCGAGTACCACGCCCTGCACCGCGAGATAGAAAGCCGCCGGAAGGCGGGTGTCGCGAACAGGCTCTTCATCGACGAGGTGCAGCTGTGCGACGGCTTCGAAAAGGCTGTCAACAGCATCCACGCCCGCGGCGGCTGGGATATCTACCTCACGGGCTCCAACGCGTTCCTGCTGGGCTCGGACCTGGCCACTCTGTTCACGGGGCGCCACAGGGAGGTGCACATCCTGCCCTTCGGGTTCGGCGAGTACCGCGCATACTTCGGCGGGCAGGTCCCCGTCGACGACGCCTTCGACGGCTTCGTCAGGCGCGGGGGGCTTGCGGGCTCGTACGAATACGCCGACCTCGCAGAGTCGTACGGCTACATCCGCGACGTGTACAAGACCATCCTCACGCGCGATCTCGTGCAGAAGTTCTCGCTGCCCGACACGCACGTGCTCGAGAGGCTCGCCGAGTACATGATGGACAACTCGGGCAACCCCAACTCCGCGAACAGGATCGCCAACGTGCTCGACGCCAACGAGGTGCCCACGAGTCACGTCACCGTCAGGCGGTACATGTCGTACCTGCGCGACGCGTTCGTCTTCTACGAGGCGCAGCGCTACGACATCAAGGGGAAGAAGTACCTGACGACTCAGGCGAAGCACTACGTTTGCGACTCGGGGATGCGCTACGCGGTGCTGGGAACGCGCAACATGGACTGGGGCC
>CAVGNZ010000054.1:0-16027 GCA_963630805.1 Bacteroidaceae bacterium | reverse complement strand
ACGCCCGATCCGGAGCCCGATCCAGAGCCCACGCCAGAGCCGGATACCAAGCCGTCCAAGAAGACCGACGGCGACCTGCCCCAGACGGGCGACTCAGCCTATCTGATGGCTGCACCGCTGGCCGTCCTGGGTGCTGTCGCCCTGGTGATTGCCCGCCGCCGCCTGAGCTAAGGCGAGCGTCTGCAGATACGCGAAACGCGCGCGATGCCATCGACTCGGCATCGCGCGCGTTTTCTGTTGTGAGCTGCAGCCTGTTGTGGACTGCAGCTCGATTTGTGCCGAGTCGACGCTTGGGCCTGGCGGTCGAGATGCCCGGCCACCGAGAGTACTGGTGCGAGCCCGGCCGCACAAGGACGCCGGCTCTGACCCTCGGTGTTTGCGAGGTGGGTGCCTTTGGCTGTGGTCGCCGCGCCCTCTAGTTCTCGGAGTCGTCAGCGCTTGCGGCGCGAGTCGCTACGGCTGCCGCACCTGCGAGCACCGCTGCACTGGCTGCGAGCTTGGCTGCATCGCCCAAGCCATCACCCGTCTGCGGCATGGGGTCGTCGCTCGTGCGCTTGGCGCCGCTGCCGTCAGCGCTGCCGCCCCCGTTCTTGTCACCCGAGCCATCGCCTTCGCCGGACCCGCCGCCGTTGTCGCCATCGCCCTTGTCGTCAGAATCGTCGCCGCTGTCAGATCCGCCGTCGGTGCCCTTCTTCTTGTAGTGCGCCACCACGTCGTGGTCGGCGTCAACGAGGACCTGATAGAGGGGGACAGGGATCACGGTACCGTCCTCGTCTGTGTAAGTGGAGATCTCGGTATACGGGTCGTCGCTTGCTACGCGCTTGCCGTCGAGCGTCCAGTAGTCAAACTCGTAATCCTGATCGGTAAAGGTCATGAGCAAGGCGCGCTCGCCGCGCTTGCTTGAGCCGCCACCGCAAAGGGCCGCGACACCTTCGGGCTCAACTGAGGTCCCGATGGTGTAGTACATAGTCTTGTCGCCGGAGTCCTTCTCGCCCTCGTGGTAGTAGTTGCCGGAGATCGAGGTGAAATTGAACTGATCGTCGCCGTAGGGCTCGTTGACGTACAGGTGATCCTCGTCCACGGTGATTTCGTACGTGACCGACTCGGGGAAGACATCCGGCATGTTGTCGAACACGTACACAGCCGTGGGCTCGTCCTTGGTGGTGTCCAGGCGGCGCTCCACGCAGCGGAAGTCGGTGGCTTCAGGTGCCACAACGCGGAACTTCTGCTCGCTCGTGGCATCGAGCCAGATGCATTTCTGCAGGTCAAAATCGATATTGTGCACAAATGGGAAATCGGCGCTCTCGGCATCGTACTCAACCAGCTTGCCGTTCTCAAAGAGCTGGTACTCTTTGCCGTCCACTGTGGCCCAGACGTTCAGGTCGGTGCCGGTAAGGATCAGCGTACGGTAGCGCGTGTCGCCGTCGTCTACCAGCGCGCCATCGTCCGCGCCGCCGCCGTATTCGGAGAGAGCTGCAACTTCGTCGGGTTCGGGCGCGTACTCCGAGCCGCTCGGGAGCGCCGGGCGGTACGGCGAGGTGCCCGTGATGTACCGGGAGTCCATGGCGCGGGTCCATGCCATGACGGTGCCCATGGAGTGGCAGGCCAGGATATCTTTCGCCTTGGTGGCAAAAATGATGATTTCGACAAGGTGATATTTAACGAAGTAGCCGAATTCAATGGTGAAGAGCTGGCCGATGACGCTGGCCCACTGGTCGTAATAGTTGTCGACGAGCTGGGAGTTCTCGACTTGGGAGTCGGCGGTCTGCATGGCCTCCTTCACGTGGTCCTTGAGGGCCATGGCAGCCAGGAAGGTCTTGTCGGCCGAGATGGCCGAGTAGAGCCCGATGATGACGCCTTTTTGCTTGAGCTTGTTCGTTATAGCTTCTATGAACGCCTTGTAGCCCGGCTCGGCGCTCATGGTGTTATTAAGAATGTAGGCGCGGCGGAAGAGCTCCTGGAAGTTTGTGTAGTACTTCTTCCTGCTGTTGATGAAGGCGCTGAGAGTAAGGGCGTCAAAGAACTCGACAAGGAACATGTTTTGGGGGTTGGGATGCTTGGGCGTCTCGGTGATGGCGAGCCATCTGCTAAAGAACGTGACGTTGGTGAAGGTGTCTACAAGGTCAGGTTCAAACGACTGTCCGAGCTTGTTGGCACAGATGAGCATCTTGCGCTTGGCAGCCACCCATTTTGCGCCGTCCGTGGGGGCGGGCAGCTTGACGTCTGCGCCGTATCGCAGGAACTGGAACTTGCTCGGCATGACGAGGGGGACGATGTCGCAGGGGTTGACGATATTGAAGATGTTCTTGTGGTCCTCATAGGCGCTTTCGCGCTTGGCATCGGTGTCGGCAAGGACGGCGGCTGGCGGCTCAAAGCAGTAGGTGTAGAGGTCCGACTGGTAGGTCTCGATCTCCACGCCGTCAAAGACGCCGCTCAGGTCGTAGCCGGTCTCCTCGTCGTAGTCGGCACCGGCATCTATCGCCTCGTCGATCAGGCGGCCCGCGGTGAGGTTGATGGTCGCCGCAGCGCGGGAGAATCCTGACAGAAGGAACTTGGTACGGCCCTCGAGCTGCGCGTTCTTGATATAGGCCCTAAGGAACGCGATCGCCTTGTCGGAGGCTTCGGTAAATCCCTGGTGATTGCCGCTGGAGCCGGCCTTAAGGTTGCTGGCCCACTCGAGCCCGTAGCTCTCTCCGCGGATGCTCAGAAAGACGAGGTTGCAGTCTTCGTACTCATCGTCCTCGTTCGGAATCTGGATGGTGCGGTGCGAGCACACCAGGCCGATGGTGTCGGCCTCGGGCTTTTTTCGGTAATCGTCGTTTACTACGAAAACGCCCTTGTTGCAGTCGAGCTCCTCAAAGAACAGGACGGCGTTGGAGAACTTGTCATCGTAGTCATGGCTTGAGGGGCAGGCCGCAATGGTCAACGCCATGGCAAGCGAGCAGAGATGCGGGTTAAAGAGCATCGCCGAGTTCGCAAAGAAGTTCTCGTTGAAGTAGAACTCCTCCTGGATCTGCCCATCGACAAGGGTGGCTGTCGGCTTATAGGTGGCAGCATGCAAGAAGTGACCGGCAATCTCGCCGCGCGGCTCGTCGGCGCTTTGTCCCTGGGTGTCATCGTCTTCCGCGCTCTCTGCAAAGGCAGAGAGCGGGCCGGAGAGCGCCGCCATCGCTGCGCCAAAGCTCGTGAAGTAGAGGAAGTCGCGGCGGGTGATGCCGCGATGTGTATCCGGGGTGTCGGTAATACGCGCCTCTTGTGCCGTCTCCGATTTGCTCATAATGAGTTCCTCCCCGTTAATGTGCAGATAGAAGGTCAAATATCCATCCGAATTATCCTATTATAAAATCCGTCTGTTTATATGGAGAGATAAGGATCTGGGGGGGGTGGCATGGCAACCGTAGACTTTAACGCATCACATCGGCGCAGATTGCGTCTCTTCGTCGCCCTTCTGCTGCCCCTTACGTTGGCCCTACTGTGCGCCGTTCCCTCCCGTGCCGAGGCCTATACCGACAACGCCTCTACTGTTTCTTGCGTCACTCAGGTCAAAGACGAAAGCACGGGCAAGGAGAGCGAGGTCGTCAACAAGGTTGGCGACTACACGTCGATCGAGAGCGCCATGAACGCGGCTACTGACGCAGCCAACAAGTCCGGCTGTGTGCGCGTGGTCATCTCCCTCAGCGGCGACTGGTACATGAATACCTATAAAAGCGGTGACTCCAAGCTGGAGATTCCCGAGGGCAAGAACTTCGAGTACCAGCTCAACGGCCATATGATCGACCGCTGCCGCGAGAAGGACAAGGTGTTTGACGCCTCGGGCAACGGCATGATCTTCTATCTGCACAAGAACGCGACGCTCACGGTCAAGGGCAGCGACGGAACGGTTGCAGGCGGCTCAGAGATCGAGCACGGTGGCTACCTGAGCGAGACGTACTCGGGCACCGCCGCGTTTTGGCGTTCGGACTCCAACCGCAAGGACGTGACCATCAAGGGTGGCCTGCTTACCGGTGGCCGCAGTAACGACAAGGGCGGCGGCGGAGCGATCTGCGCCTACGACTCGGGCGGGCACATCAACCTCGAGAACGTGACCATTGCCGGCAACGCTGCCGTGACCTATACGTTCATTGGCTACTACGGTCAGGGCGGTGCCGTGTCGCTCTACGATGACTCGTGCTCGCTCACCATGGACAACTCCACTATCAAGTGGAACGCGTCCGAGGACCAGGGCGGTGGCGTGTACGTGAACAGCGCCAACCTCACCGATGGCGGCAGGTGCTCGATCGAGCTCAAAAACGGCAGCTCCATCGACCACAACTACGCCAAGGGCAACGGCGGCGGCATCTCGTCCGTTGGCATCACGACCACGATCAGCCTGAGCGGTGGCTCAAAGATCTCGAGCAACAGCGCCGGTGGCAACGGCGGTGGCGTCTCGAGCACCTTGACCGACCAGCAGTCGCTGTACGCCCACTCCGACGCGACCTCCATTACGCTCGACGGCCGCTCGACCATCGGTGACAACTACGCCGCGGGCAACGGCGGCGGCATCTCCATCGACGATGCGGAGCCCACCGTGGGCACCACCACGTACGGCGTGCGCAAGGTGACCGTCAGGGGCAATTCGTATATCAGCGGCAACAAGGCGGGCGGCTGCGGCGGAGGCCTGTATCTGCGGGTCGATAAAGGCAGCTCGTCCACACACCCGAGTGTTTCCAGCTACGGCGTTATCGTTACCCTGGGCGAGAGCGATGCTACCGGAGACATCACCGGCGGCTACATCTGGGGCAACCAGGCCAACACGGGCGGCGGCATCTACGCGACGGGTGACTACAAGCACCAGCTCTCGATGATCGGCTCTGAGGTCAGCAACAACCAGACCACGGGCAGCTCGGCGGACGGCGGCGGCATCTACGCCGCTATCGGCATGGACATCTCGCTCGACTACGGGTCCAAGATCTCGAGCAACACTGCCGGCGCACATGGCGGCGGCATCTACAGCGCCAAGGCGCTCGACCTGATCTTGGACGGAGAGTCTTCCATCGAATCCAATGCGGCCAACAACGGCGATGGCGGCGGTTTGCTGCTTCATGGCACGTCTAAGGTCAATCTCCGCTACAAGTCGAGCATCCGCAACAACACCTGCTCCCAGACGGGCGGCGGCATCAACGTGGCGAGCGACGCCACCTCGTGCGAGCTGACTTCGGCCTATGACGATGGCAGCGCCGACGGCACGGGCCTGATCGAGGGCAATACCGCTCGGGGCGGCAGCACCGATGGCGAGGGCGGCGGCGTCGCCTTCTTCGCGAGCGCCTCGATCTCCAACATCATCGTGCGCAACAACCGCTGCGAGAAGAGTACCTCCTGCGGCGGCGGCATCTACGTGTACAACTGCACCGTCAACGTCACCAACTGCACCGTGACGGGCAACAGCGTCGCGAGCTCGCAGGGCGGCGGCATCGGCGTCAAGCGCGAGACGTCCAAGGTGGTTTTGGGCGGCAAGGTTGTGGTCTCGAGCAACACGAACGCCTCCGGCGAGGCGAGCAACGTCTACGTGAACGAGCCGAACGGCGCCAGCAAAGAGGACATCGAGGGCGATAAGAGCAACCTGCCCAATAGCCGCATCGCCGTCTCTGCTACAACTCCGCTCACCAAGGGCTCGAGCATCGGCCTGCAGCACTGGAGCGATGCCCAGTGCGCAGACAAGGGCGCGACCTATCACCCGGTCTCGGTGCGCGGCGAGAAGTTCACGGCCGACACATCGTATTTCTTTGCGGACGACAACCTATGGACCGTGGACGTCGTGAACGACGAGCTCGTGCTGCGCAAGCCGACGGCTCATACCGTGACGGCTTACGGTGCGCAGGAGGAGCCGACGACCTTCCAGGCGGCCGAGGGCAAGACGGTCGAGCTGGACTCGTCCGACTACGAAAAGACCACCTCGTACACCACGTCCGATGGGCAGCAGAAGACTGCGACCTGGAAGATCGACTACTGGGCGCTCGCCCTGCCGGACGGCACCGAGCAGGTCCTCACCCCCAGCAAGAAGGGCGTGGCCTCCTTCACGATGCCTGCCGGCGACGTTACGGTGCGTGCGCACTACGCGAGCCCGGTGGCCGGCGTTGTGATTCGTCTGAGCGAGAACACGAACTGGAGCGAGGTCGTCTCCGGTGGCTCGGCGTCGCTTGCGGGCATCGAGGTTGCGCGTGGAGACGGGGTGTGGCTTAAGGTTACGGACGGCGGTGCGAGCATCTCCGCGCGCAAGGCGAGCACGAAGACCGAGACCGGCATCAAGCCATATGCGAGCGTGACCTACACGGTGAAGTTCACCTCGGTGTTTCTGGCCGAGAACAACCTGTACGGCGATAAGGACCAGTTGGTCGATTTTCGGCAGGTATCCAGCACGGCGGACGACGTTTCCGGCAGCTGGATGATGGACAAGAAGGTCTCGGTCGACAAGTACGGCAACACGAGCGTGACGTTCACCGTGGTGTACAACAACCCGTTCGTGACGCTCTCGTTCGATGCGGGCGAGGGCACTGCGGTGGAGAACGTGGACGTCTACAGCGGCAGGTCCGTGGGCGAGCTGCCTACGTCTGCCCGCGAAGGCTACGTGTTCGCGGGTTGGCAAGACGAGGACGGCTCGGTCGTGACCGCGCTCTCGAGTTTTACCGCCGACTCCAAGCTTACCGCCGTGTGGGAAGAGGTCGTCCCCGGGCAGCGTCAGATGCTTTTCTACATTGGCGATACGCTCACGTACGAGAGATACGTGACGGTTGGGGAGAAGACCATCAAGCCCAAGGTGCGCCACCAGGACGGTTACACGTTTAGCGGCTGGGCCTACAAGGACGGCACCCTGTTCGACTTCGATGAGGTCGTTCCGGAGGGCGAGGGGCCGATCGTGCTCTATGCGGTCTTTACGCCCGAAGAGTACACGGTGACGTTCGATAAGGCCGACGGCTCGCAGACCGAGACGGCGACGGTGAACTACGGCGAGCACATTGCGAAGCCCGCCGATCCCGTGCGCGAGGGCTACGACTTCCAGGGCTGGGCGCTGCCCGACGGTAGCCTGATCGATTTCGACACCTATACGGTGACGGGCAACGTGACGCTCACGGCTCAGTGGACGGTACATGTCTGCGTTGTGACCTTTACGGGTGAGGGGATCGAGCCCTTTACGCAAAACGTCGTCTACGGTGAGATGCCCCAGGTTCCCGAGGCGCCATCGCGCGATCGCTATCTCTTTAGGGGCTGGTATTCGGACGCGGAGTTTACGAAGCTCTTTGACTTTAGCGAGCCGGTGAAGGCCGATACCACTGCGTACGTGAAGTGGACCGCACTCATCGATGTGACGCTCGACCCTGCGAACGGCGAGGATGTTCAGGTCTGGACCATCCGGAAGGGCGGTAAGCTGGGAACCCTGCCCACGCCTACCTGGAAGGGCCATGCGTTTGAGGGCTGGTACCTGGGCGACGAGATGGTCACCGAGGACACGATCTTTACCGAGGACGCGACCATCACGGCCCGTTGGAGCCTTGAGGAGTACACGGTGAGCTTTGACACCGCGGGCGGGTCTGCGGTGAAAAGTCAGCTGGTGAGCTACGGCGAGACGGCAGAGAAGCCGGCCGACCCGGCGCTTGACGGCTTTAAGTTCGACGGCTGGGTGCTTAAGGACGGCACGGCCTATGACTTTGCCACGCCGGTGGAGAGCGACCTTACGCTGTATGCGCAGTGGTCCACCTCGGGCGATGATCCCGCGGTAGCCTGCCTGGTGATATTCGATTCGGCGGGCGGCTCCGATGTTGCGTCTCAGACGGTGATGATGGGTGCATGCGCCACCGAGCCCGAGGCGCCCACGCGCGACGGCTACACGTTTGCCGGTTGGCTGCTCGAGGGCGAGGCCTACGACTTCTCGACGCCGGTCACGGCGAGCATCACGCTGACCGCGTCTTGGGAGGCGGTACCCGAGCCTGAACCGCAGCCGGAGCCCGAGCCGGAGCCGGAGCCTGAATCTGAACCCGAGACGTTGCCCGGCACGGGTGACGTCTCGGGGCTCTGCGCTGTGGTCTCTGGCCTTACCGGCGTTGCCGCGATTCTCACCGGCGCGGTGCGCCGCCGTCGCCGCTAGCGCGACTTGGGCGGGGCGCCAACGCCGCTACGACTCAACAAGACGGGGCCGCCCGCGCGCATCGAGCTGCGCGGGCGGCCCCGTTACCGTTATGTGATGCGTGCCGCCGCGGCCCTACTCCACGTAGACCACGTTGTCGCGGCGCGGCTTGGCCTCGGCCGGCTCTCCCGCGGCATAGCCCAGGATGCAGTGGCCCACTCCGCGGAGCGACCCGTCAGAGGGCAGCCCCCAGCTGGCAAGCAGGGCGCGGCCGGCGTCAGACTCGAACTCCTCCTTGGCGCGATGGATCCAGCACGAGTCCACGCCCAGCGCGTGCGCGGCGTTGAGCAGGTTACCCATGGCAAGCGAGCCGTCCTCCAGGTGCGTGGGCACGCTCGAGTCCACCAGCACCACGATGACGGTCTTGGCGCCGTAGAACGGGTCCTTGTCGGACCCCATGATCTGCGCATTCATCTGCGAGAGCGCAGCCACGGTGGCCGGATCGGTCACGGCCACAAAGGTGACGGGCTGGCGGCTCATGCCGCTCGGCGCGTACTGCCCGCACTCGATGATGGTCTTGAGCGTCTCCTTGTCCACGGGGCGGTCGCTGTAGGCGCGGCAGCTGCGGCGGGTCTTTAGGGCTTCAACGGTATCCATGGGAACTCCAATCCTTGAGGGCGTGCACTTGCCGCCTATATACCCCGTGCCCGCCTGTCCCTAGACTCGCGCCGGCTACCTAAATGCTGTTGCGAAAGGATTTGTAAACGGGTTAAGTGGGGGTTAGTTATACGACCGCAAAGGAGGTCATCATGGGACTGAAGGTTGACGAGACGATATCGCTGAGCTTCGAGGAGCTTTTGGCGTACTTGCGCTCCAAGACCCGCATCTTTATGGATGTGGACGGCGGCCATTATTACGTGACGCATACGGACGGCTACTGGCGCGTCCAGAACTGCGACGAGCTGAACGATAAGGGACGCTTTACCGATTGCTCCGATTTGGTGGCAACCCTCTCCGAGTTGGTCGAGCTTGCCTGGCACGATGGCAAGAGCCTGCATGACCTGTGCGATGCGGCGACGTTTTATGAGTCCGACCAGGAAGGCTGGGAAGGCTAGGGAAGTCGAGGGCCTGGCCCGGCTGGGCTTTCTACCGCATATGCCCCTATCGCCCGCTGCGAGATTTCGCGGTGGGCTTTTGTTTTGAAGGCGTTGTGAGGGGGTCGTTATGCATGCCTGTCCGTGTTGATGATAATCCGAAGACGGACTATATTAGAGACCGTAAAAGTCCGAAGTCGGATTATTTGAAAGAGGTCAAGGATATGCCGAAGGATGATTCCGCCGCTGCGGTGCAGCTCGGCGCGCCCGTGCCTGCCCCTGCCTCCGCCTCCGCCTCCGTTGATGACCCACGCGAGCTCGATTATCTCTATAACCAGGCAGACCGCATCTACAGCAGCTTTGCTCGCCGCTGTGGGCTGTCTCCTTGCGCGTATTGGATGATGTACGAGGTAGTGCAGGAGCGTCAGGCGGTGCCCGTGCGCGACCTGGCCATGCGGTGGTCCTACAGCAAGCAGACGGTGAACTCGGCGCTGCAGACGCTCATAACCAAGGGCCTCTGCGACCTGGATTTTGTTGAGGGCAGCAAGAAGAACAAGGCCATGAGCCTGACCTGCGAGGGCATGCGCTTTGCGGAGCGCTACGTGATGCCGGCGATCGAGGCCGAGCGCCGAGCGTTCCGCTCCCTGCCGGTCGAGCAGCGTGCGCTGCTGCTCGAGGCCACGCGCGCCTACACGCAGGCGCTTGACAAGGCGCTTGCTGGCGAGCTTGCGGGTGCGGGCATCGAGGACGAACGGAACGAGGACGGGGCCGCATGAGGCTACTACTGAGATATCTCAAGAACTACAAAGGCGTTATCGCGTTGACGCTCGCCGCGCTGCTGATCGACGACGTGGGTACGCTGTTGGTGCCCACGATGCTCGCGAACATGATCAACTCCGGCATCGCTACGGGTGATATGGACGCCATCTTGCGCGAGGGCGCGGCGATGCTTGCCGTCTCCATCGTGGCGAGTACGGCGGCAATCTCGGCACTCTACCTGGGCGCGCGCCTGGCGGCCGACGTGTGCCGCGATATCCGTTGCGCGATCTACGAGTCGTCGCTTGCGTTCTCGGCAAGCGACTTTGAGCGTTTCGGCACCGGCTCGATGATCACGCGCAGCCTGGGCGACATCAACGTGGTGCAGCAGGCTATCGTCAACACGATCATGCTGGTGCTGCCCGTACCCATCCTGTGCATCGCGGGCATCGTGCTGGCCTGGCGCATCGATGCGCAGATGGGTCTCTTGCTGGCTGTAGTGGTTGTGGTGATGCTGGGCATCGCGGTGGCGGTGATGCTGCGCACCGCACCTATCTTCATGCGCCTGCAAGGGTTTATCGACCGCATGAACGTGGTGCTGCGCGAGAGCATCGTCGGTGTGCGCGTGGTGCGTGCGTTTGGTCGCGAGCGCCAGGAGGAGAAGCGTCTGGACCAGGTGTTCTCTGAGTACGCGAACGGCGCCATCAAGGTGAACCTGCTGTTTGCGGCGCTCGACTGCTCGTGCTTTTTCCTGATGAACATCGTGGAGGTCGCGGTGCTGTGGCTGGGCGGCGACCGCGTGGGCGCGCATGCCATGCAGATTGCGAGTATCTCCGCGGTGCTCGAGTACGCCATGCTCATCCTGCTGTTCATCATGATGGCGCAGATGGTGATCCTCACGCTGCCGCGCGCCCAGGCCTGCCTGGCCCGTGCGGCCGAGGTGATCGACCTGGTGCCGGAGATTGCCGACCCGGTTGCGCCGGCGGGCGCCGCGGGTGCGGTTGGCGCCGTGGCGAGCTCTGTGGCCGCGGGCGAGCGCGGCGGGGACGCGGGCGCTGCGGGCGAGGGTGCGCCGCTGAGCGGCACGGGTGTCGCCGGCGTGACTGCGCCCGTTGCTACAGCCGCAGGCGAGGACGCGCCCGTTGCCGCCTTCGAGCACGCGACCTTCCGCTTCTCGGACGCGAGCGAGGACACGCTCTCGGACATCTCCTTTACGTGCCGCCGCGGCTCGACCACGGCGATTATCGGCTCCACGGGCTCGGGTAAGTCGACGGTGGCAAAGCTGCTGCTGCGCCTGCACGACGTCTCGGACGGACACGTGCGCTTCGGCGGCGTCGACGTGCGCGATATGACACAGGCGCAGCTGCGCTCGCGCATCGCGTACGTGCCGCAAAAGGCCTGGCTCTTCTCGGGCACCGTGGAGAGCAACCTACGCTACGGCAAGGAGGACGCGACCGAGGCCGAGATGCTGCATGCGCTCGAGGTGGCCCAGAGCACCTTTGTGCTCGACCTGCCGGAGGGCCTGCAGGCGCCGGTCTCGCAAGGCGGCACTAACTTCTCGGGCGGCCAGCGGCAGCGCCTCGCCATCGCCCGCGCGCTCATGCGCAAAGCCGACCTCTATATCTTTGACGACAGCTTCTCGGCGCTCGACTTCCGTACCGATGCGGCCCTGCGTGCGGCGCTTGCCGAGGAGACGCGCGACGCGGCGGTGCTCATCATCGCCCAGCGCGTCTCGACGATCCTGCATGCCGACACCATCGTGGTGCTCAAGGACGGGCGCATTATGGGCACGGGCACGCACGAGGAACTCATGGCCGGCTGCGAGGTCTACCGTGATATCGCGAAATCCCAGATGATCGGGGGTGAATAACATGACGGAGAATGTGAAGGAGGAGTTGCTGCAGGCTACGACAGCCGAGCAGGCCGCCCTCGATGAGGACGCCGCCATTGCGGCCATGCTCGCCGAGGAGGAGCGCGCCGTCTTTGAGCAGGAACGCCGCCGCCTGGAGGCGGAGCGCGATGACGACGAGCCGGAGCTTGAGGTGCCGCGTGACACCTGGGCCACCGTGCGCCGCCTGTGGGACGAGGCTGCAGACCAGCATTGGCGCTTTGGGGTCGTGGTGGTCTCGATCGTGTTCTACACGCTGTTCAGTCTGGCGGCCCCCGCCTACAGCGCGCATGTTATCGACCTGATCTGGAGCGAGGTTCAAGAGGCGTTCTCGCAGGGGCGCACTTTCGCCATCAGCTGGGACAACTGCGGGCGTGACATCGCCATCTACCTGGGCATCTGGACCATCACGGTATGCTTCTACTCGCTGCAGAGCTTCACCATGTCGAGCTTTTCGGAACGCCTGAACCTGGTGCTGCGCAACCGCGTGAGCGAGAAGCTGAACCGCTTGCCGCTCTCGTTCTTCGATGGACACAAGCCCGGCGACGTAGTGAGTCGCGCCACCAACGACCTGGACAAGATGTCTGAGGTGCTGCAGCGCGGTGTGCTCACCTTGCTTACCGCTGTGGGCACGGTGACGGGCGCCACCATCATGATGTTCACCTACGACGCGGTCCTCGCCGGCATGTTCGTGTTCTTCTCGGCCGTGTCGCTGCTGCTCACGCGCTTTGTTGCCAAGCGCAACCTGGTGCTGGCGGCGAGCCGCCAGGCCTGCGTGGGCGAGCTGACGTCTGCGGTGGAGGAGGCTTACAGCGGCCGCGTGGTGCTGCGCGCCTTTGGCCGCGAAGAGGCGAGCGCTCGCGAGATGCGCGTACTGGCAGACCGTCTGGCCACGGAGAGCTGCAAGGCGGATTTTGTCACCAACGCGGTGAGCTCTGCAATCCGTTTCGTGAACCGCTTGGCGCAGGTCTCCATCGCGCTCTTTGGCTGCGGGTTGCTGGTTGCGGGACGCATGAGCGTGGGCGTGCTGCAGGCGTTTTTCCAGTACATCACGCAGGCGGCCGAGCCCGTCACCCAGCTTTCGTTCACCGTCAACAGCATGCAGAGCGCGCTGGCTTCGGTGGAGCGCGTGTTCGATCTGCTCGACGAGGACGAGATCTCGCCCGAGCCCGTGCCCGAGCTGGCGGCGCACGTGGAGCCGCCTGTGGCCGGACGTGTGTGCTTTGAGCACGTGCGCTTTGGCTACGACCCGGAGCGCCCGCTCATGCGCGACGTCTCCTTCACGGCCGAGCCGGGGCAGAAGATCGCTGTGGTGGGTACCACAGGCGCGGGCAAGACGACCCTCATCAACCTGCTCATGCGCTTCTACGAGATCGATGGCGGCCGCATCACGCTCGATGGCGTGGACACCGCGCTCATGGATCGCCGCGAGCTGCGCTCGAGCTTTGGCATGGTGTTGCAGGACGCGTGGCTGTTCGAGGGCACCATCGCCCAGAACATCGCCTACGGCTGCGACGGGGCCACGCGCGAGCAGATTGAGGCGGCGGCACGCGCCGCGCAGGTCGACTACTTTGTGCGCACGATGCCGCACGGCTACGAGACGCGCGTGGCCAACGACGCGGAGAACATTAGCCAGGGGCAGCGTCAGCTGCTCACCATCGCCCGTGTGCTGCTGCGCGACCCGCGCATCCTTATCCTGGACGAGGCCACCTCGAGTGTGGACACGCGCACCGAGCAGGCTATCAACCAGGCGATGCACACGCTCATGCAGGGTCGCACAAGCTTTGTGATCGCGCACCGTCTCTCGACGATCGTGGACGCCGATCTGATTTTGGTGATGGACAAGGGCACCATCATCGAGCAGGGTACACACGAGGAGCTGCTCGCCGCGGGCGGCGCCTACGCCCGCCTGTACCGCTCCCAGTTCTCGTAGGTCGCGCCGGGCGCGTCTCAGAACTGAACTGAGTCCCAAAACTTGGACGCCCGGAATAGCGACTAGACTGCAAAGGCCTGACTCCGGAACTCCTCCGGGGTCAGGCTCAAGGCCCTTCTGCTTGTCTGCTTCGCCCTGTGTTCCAGCAGACGGCGCATGCATGGCAAAGGCGCGGCGGGCGTAAGATGCGCGGCCGCTTGTCCGGCGTTGGGTGTCCGTTACAGCGCGCCTACAGCAAAAAGACGGCAGGTGCAAGCTTCGGGCTGCAACCTACCGTCTTTTTTGTTGTTCTGATTCGCGCGACGGGCATTCCACGGCTTTCGTCTGAAGCCTCTCCCAGATGCTTTCAACGGCCCTAGAAAAGGTTATCTATCTGCGCCTACTCCGTTCGCCCAGACGTACGTTTTGTTCTATAAGCTTACGAAACCCGTGCAATCTAGCGCTCGGCTCCCTTGGTCTCAAAGTGCGCGCAGCAGATGGCAATTACGGCCGAGACGGCGAGCACCATAAACGCGTTGTGTGAGCCGGTCGTGGTCGCCGCAGCCATATCGGCAGCGCCGGTTTGCGAGGCGTTCACGATGGCCGCGGCCACGCTTGTGCCCATGGCGCCCGAGAGCTGCTGCAGGGTGCTGAACATGGCGTTTCCGTCGGCCTTGACGTGCGCAGGCAGGAAACTGATGCAGCAGGTCATGTTGTTTCCGTACATCAAGCCCTGGCCAAAGGCGTAGAGCACATAGATCCCGGCCAGCGCAGCCGTCGCCAGGTTCTGTGCGAACGCAGCGAAGCACACGATGGCGATAAACGAACAGAAAAGGCCGGAGAGGATGGGCTTGCGCGAGCCCAAGCGGTCGTACATCTGCCCCGAGATGGGCGTCATGATCGCACCGACTGCGCAGCCGAACAGCAGGACCGAGCCCGCCTCCGTCTGGCCTGCTCCCAGTACGAGCTGCGCATAGTTGGGCAGCAGAAAGGAGAGGCCAAGCACCGTAAACTGCATAAAGGCGATGGTCGCGAGGCCCAGTACGTAGCCGCGTGCATGGAAGATTTCCAGGTGGATGAGCGGGTGGTCGCAAGTGCGCTCGCGGTGCACAAAGAGTGCGAGCAGTGCGACAAAGGCCACAAACAGGCCGATAATCAGCGGGCTCGTCCAACCAAAGTTCGCACCTTCGTCGATGGCAAAGATCAGGCAGGTGAAGCTTGCGGCTAGAAGGAGCCAGCCGGGGATATCAAAGTGATCCGAGGTAGTCTCGTGGCTCTGGCGGATAGCGATCATACCCAGCACAAACGCTACTAGGAGCAGTGGCAGCAGGGCGGCGAAGATTGCGCGCCAGCTAAACGTCTCCGAGAGCCAACCGCCCACCGAAGGCCCCACTGCGGGCGCCACGGCGGTGACCAGCGAGCCCACGCCCATCATGAAGCCGAGATTTTTCTGCGGCGCCTGCTCGGTGATGATGTTGAACATGAGCGGCAGTGCCACGCCCGTGCCGATGCCCTCGAGCACGCGACCGATCAGCAGTGCCGGAAAGACCTGCGCCGTCATGCCGCACACGATGCCCGCGATGTAGAACACCATGGCAAAGCAGAAGACGTGCTTAGTGGGGAAGCGACGGTTCAGGTAACCCGAGGTGGGGATGATCGCCGCCAGAACCAGCAGGTAGGCGGTAGTGAGCCACTGAACCGTGGCGGTGTTCACCCCGAACTCGCTCATAAGTGTGGGGAAGGTGACGTTCATAGCTGTCTCGACGCAGACGCCCGAGAACGACATGATTCCCGTGGCGACAATCGACATGATGAGCTTGGCGTCCAAGCGGCGCTCAAACTCGTGCGGGGCGGTGCCCGCAGGGTACTTATCCTGCATGTTTCGCGTGCTCCTTTTGCATATGCGAAGGACCCCAAAGGGGCGTGGACAAAAATGTCTCCGGTTTGTCCGTTGAGGGATTGTAGGGGGAATTTAGGTACCTCACAACATGTACAGAAAGATGTTACTTTTCCCCAATTGTGGAATATCTAGGGGTGCGACAGCCTGAAATCGTCTGCGAGGAGGGTGGTCTGATCAAAAAATACGAAATCTGGAAGCAATATCGCAAATGCCTGAGTAGAGGACCGTTTTGAACGACAAAACCGCAGGAAAAAGTTGGTCAAAAGAGTTGTGTACTCGCCAAATCTAAATACTGCTTCCAGATTTCGTATTTTTTGAATTTAGGAGCGCAGAAAGTCGGCCGATCTCGTCTCTTTTTTAGTCGCGTGACCCCTCAGCG
>CAVGNZ010000053.1:0-68708 GCA_963630805.1 Bacteroidaceae bacterium | reverse complement strand
CTTCCATAACACGGCGGATGGCGCGGAACATGCGGTGCATGGGCTCGCCCAGGTTCTCGCGACGATGCGCCGTTATCAGGATCAGACGGCTGCCACGCGCCCAGTCGAGCTCCGGGTTGCTGTAGCCCTCGCGCACGGTGGTACGTAGGGCGTCGATACCGGTGTTGCCGGTCACCCAGATCTTCTCGGCCGGCTTGCCCTCGTCAAGCAGGTTCTGCTTAGAAGCCTCGGTGGGCGCGAAGTAGTACCCCGTGATGATGTCCACGGCCTGGCGGTTGAACTCCTCGGGCCAGGGGCTGTAGATGTCGTGGGTGCGAAGTCCCGCCTCAACGTGGCCCACGGGAATCTGCAGGTAGAAGCAAGCCAGGGCCGCCGCGAAGCTCGTGGTGGTGTCGCCGTGCACCAGCACCACGTCGGGGCGCTCCCCCTCCAGCACGGCCTTCAGCTTAAGCAGCACGTCGCACGTCACGTCGAACAGTGTCTGCCCCGGCTTCATGATGGCCAAGTCGTGGTCGGGGGTGACGTTAAAGACGCGCAGCACCTGGTCCAGCATTTCGCGGTGCTGGCCGGTCACGGTGACCACGGTCTCGAACTCGGCCGGGCGAGACTTGAGCTCGTTCACCAACGGGCACATCTTGATGGCCTCCGGGCGTGTCCCGAAGACGAGCATAATCTTCTTGTTAGGCATTGCTCTTGCTCCTCTTGGCTTCCTTGCGGAGAAGCAGGTAGAAACGGGTATTGCCGACCACATAACGCTTAACCAGGCGCTTGGGCTCCTGCGCCATGCGGAAGAGCCACTCCAGGTTTGCGCGCTGCATCCACATGGGCGCGCGGGGGATGTTGCCGGAAACGACGTCGAACGACCCGCCCACGCCCACGAAGGCGCCCTTCGCGCCCAGCTCGCGGAAGCGCTCGATGAGCCGCTCCTTCTTGGGCGAGGTGATGCCCACGAACACGATGTCGGGCTTGGCCTCCTCGACCTGCGCGACGACGGCGTCGAACTCTTCGTCGCCGAAATAGCCGTCGCGGTAGCCGCAGATGGTCATGCCGGGGTACTTGTCCGCCAGCACTGAAGCCGTCCTCTCAACGACCTCGGCCTTGGCGCCCAGCAAGTACACCCTGTGCCCCTCGCGCTCGGCAAGGGCGCAAAGCTCCCACATGAGGTCTATGCCGGCCACCCGCTCGGGCAGGCTAACGCCCAGTTTGTTGGCGGCCATCACCATAGAGGCGCCGTCGGCGTTCACGACCTCGCAGCGGCGCACGCAAGCGTCCATCTCGGCGTCGTCGCGCATCTGCAGGAGCTTGTCGGCGTTGACCCCGATAAGGTGGGCGAAGCGCCCGTCCTTGATCAGCGCATCGGTAGCCGCGACGGTCTGCCCCATCGTCCACGGGTCGACAGGTGCGCCCATGACCTCGACGCGCCCGGGGAGGTTCAGTGAATCAATACGGCTCATTGGGCTCCCCCAGCCTCTGCAACCAATTCGTACAGCTTCTTTGCGACGTGCTCGGTTCTGACCCGCACATCGAAATTGGCGTGTTCGTACCTGCGGGCGAAGGCGCGTGCAGTGGCGAAATTGGACTCGGCATATATTGCGAGCTTCTCTTCAAGCGGCTTGTCAGCGCAGCGTTTGTTTAGCCTCGTCTCCAAGGGGAGCATGTTCCCGACCAATGCGCTGGCAGGCCCCTCCGCATCGGGAAGGACGTGCTCGATAGTGTACTCAGCCGAAACCGGGCAGCCGGTTGCGGTTTCCTCCAAAAGCTCGATCACGAGCTTGCAGCGATCTTTGTTGCTGGAACCCTCATAGCGTCCCCAATGGTTCGACCAACCGAGCGTAAGGAGCGCGTCCCTCATCGCATCCTTTGTGGGAAGCTTGCGCCTGAAGCTATCCTTCCAAGCAGAAAGCGACTCGGGCTTATACGTCATCTCGAGGTCATACGCGTGCTTGCAGATGGAGTCGGTGAGCTGATTCGAGTCAAGCCCACCGATAACCTTGTGGCAGATATAAAACGTGCGCAGAAAGCGCAGAGCCTCCGCGTAGTCCTCATCCCCAATGCTTCCGTCCTCGTGCCGATGCATGAGGCTGAGAAGCAGGGGGCGGTAGACCTTGACCCGCTGCGACTTGAAGAAGGCGAACAAGTCGTACTCCACTCGGCCATGGTCAGGGTTCAGTATTTCCTTGTAATAACCCGCCTTCAGGTTCAGGTCATAAAGGAGCGCCTGAGCCTCGCGAGGGTCGCTGAAATCCCGGATCTTCTTGTAGACGCCCTTGTCGGAGGAAGAAAGGCGATACCGCTGTATGGCATAGTGGCGTAGGAAGTCCTTCATCCCCTCGCCGACCTCGCCTTCGATATGCGCCCAAACCTGCTTGGCGTCGTCGCGCCTCTCAGCGGGCGAGATATATCGCATGATGTAGTTCTTGAGCAGCTCGTGGTCTTCGAGCTCCATACCGCGAGCGTTCAGGATCTCGAAAATCGTGTACGAATCCTCTTCGGTGGACGAGGCGATGCGCACGTACTGAATAGACACGACGGCGTTGCGGTATTCAAGCAGCTCCCCGTCGCTCTTGTTTCCGAGCGTCTTCACGAAATATCGGAAGGCCTTGACGATGTTGGCGTCTCGCTTTTTGTCAACGGTGACGCTCGCGATAAAAGCCGTGAGCGAGGTAGATCCAAGCCTATCGGGCTCGGTGCCTATAACTCCGTCGATAAGCCTGCCGAGGGTCAAGTGCGAGCCGGTGGAAACGACGAGCTTCTGTTCACCTGAATCATCGGTCGCTTGAAGGTATTTAACGGTGCCGGACGCATCTGCCAGCATCCCGCGGCGCTTCAGCTCGTACAGCACGGCAGTAATCGCAAGTGTCAAGGTGATCAAACGCTGCTGCCCGTCGATGACGGTATAGACGGGCAGACCCGCCTCGATATCCTCGGAATTAAGGACGATGGAGCCAATAAAGTGGCTAGACGAAACGCCCTCGACTACAAGATCAATGTCTTTGTCGAGGTCGCTCCAGTTCCTCTCGTTCCAAACATAGGCCCTTTGATTTCTGGGAACGCGATAAATTGAGTTGGAAAGCAGGCGATTGATCGTATCCTGATGCGCATCAAATGACATGCAGAAATCAACTCCCCTGCGCAGTCAGCACCACGCCGACGGTCTGTATGACAAGCTTGAAGTCGCTCCAGACAGAACACTTGCGGATGTACAGGAGATCAAGCTCAACCCACTCAGCAAAGCTGATAGAGTCGCGATTACGGCGCGTCTGCCAGTAGCAGGTCATGCCCGGCTTCACCAGCAAGCGCTGCTTCTGGCGCGGGGTGTACTCCTCGACCTCCTTCGGCAACGCGGGGCGTGGGCCCACGACGGACATCTGGCCGATCAGCACGTTGAAGAACTGCGGTAGCTCGTCGATCGAGGTTTTACGAATCAATCGGCCCACACGCGTGATGCGCGGGTCGTCCGCCATCTTGAAGACGGGGCCATCCTTCTCGTTCTTGGCCTGGAGGTCCGCGAGCTTAGCCTCGGCGTCGGCGCACATGGAGCGGAACTTCCACATGCGGAAGCGCCTACCGCCGCGCCCCACACGGTCCTGCCCGAAGAACACCGGGCCGGAAGGATCATCGATCTTGATAGCGATAGCGGTAATGAGCAGAAGCCAGCTGAACGCGACAAGCATGAATGCGCTAAAGACAATGTCAAACAGGCGTTTGACAAAGCGGTAAACAAATCGTCCTTGGCGCAAACGGGTCGCGGCATCAGCCGTCTTGGCATCGGGTTCGGGGTCACCCATCCCATCAGCCTCGTCGGCCGCAAGGGAAATTGGGGCCATGCACAGCATGCCGCCATCGATAACAACCGCATTCGAAGGAAACTCGTCCGCTAGACCATGGTCGCAAGCAGACGCAACGGAATCTTCGGGAGCGGCCATGAGAACATCATCCATCACGCCTGCTCCACCACCGGACCAGGCACAAGGATGTCAAAGAGTCGGTCATTACTGGCCACAGAAAACGAGTCCCAGCCAGACACAAGCCCAGTCACAGCGCGGCCACGCTTCATCCAGCCCATAGCGCCAGCGTTCTCGGCCACCAGATCCCCCATTCAAGCTCTCGCACATAGACAACAAGTATCGCCCCTTCCGTGCGGCAGCACGCACAGCAGGCCGAATCAACGATAGAACTATAGCATTTATCATGGAGTTACCCCCCCCCTCCTGAACCGTTCTCCTCGACAACAAAGCGAATATTCAGTGCAGACGGGAGGCACCGGGTACCCAGCGTGCACTCTTCTGTATATCCTGTCTAGCAGCACTTTTGCGCTTTATGCAAACTATCCGGAGGTCATCTGTGGCAAACTCGAACTACCCTCGTGGCGGCAACCACTTCAAAACAACAGCACAAAATACCAACCCTCAACGCGTCCAAGCCATGCGGTCTGCACACATCTCCACGCGCCCCCGCCAAGGCTCGGTGAACAATCAAAACACCTATTCACGTGGCAACTACACAGCACAGCCGTATTCCACGCAGGAGAATTCGCCCCGTCGCAATGGCAGCAGCAAGAAAGTTGCCATTACCGTTCTTGTAATCTTCCTGGTTCTCCTCGCCTGCAGTGGTGCCCTGGGCTTTACCGTCTACCGCGACGCCATGGGCATCATGGACGAGTCCAAGACCATGATCGAAGAGGCCAAGGGCATGAAGGAGCAGCTCAAGAGCTTTGACATGGACGCGCTCTCCGCCAAGGCCAACGAGCTTGCCAACCGCACCGCCTCTATGAAGTCCACCACCAACCGCGTGAACTGGAAGATCGCATCGTTTATCCCCGTGCTGGGCGACGACATCCGCGCCGCTCGCGGCCTGGTGCAGCAGGCAGACAACCTGATGCAAAACGCTGTAGTGCCCGCCTGCAGTAGCTTAGCGGAGCTCAAGCCCGAGAAGTTGCTCTCCGATGGCGCCATCAACGTGCAAACCTTGCAGGACGTCATCAACACCCTGCAGAGCGTGGAACCCGTGATTCGCGAGTGCGCCACGCAGATCGACAACCTGCCCGCCACGCACATCAGCAAGGTGTCCAACGCTATCGCCAAGGTACGTGAGCCGCTCGATTCTGCTGTAGAGAGCCTCGACACTATCAATCAGCTCGCCCCCGTGCTGCCCCAGATGCTGGGCGCCAACGGCCAGACACGCACCTACCTGCTGGTTGCGCAGAACAACTCCGAGCTGCGCTCTTGCGGCGGCCTGCCCGGCTCTATGGGCACGCTCACCGTCACCGACGGCAAGATCGAGATGGGCGAATTCATCGCCACGGCAAGTTTGAACTGGTATGACACGCCGCAGTTCGGCGCCACCGATGAAGAGGTCTCTATCTTCGGTGACCGCATTGGCCGCAAGTGCAACGACTCCAATTACATCCCCGACTGGCCGCGCGCCGCTCACTTTATCCAGGAAATTTACAAGGACCAGGTGAGTCACTCCGATGTTGACGGCGTTGTAGGCATCGACCCGGTGTTCTTGCAGAGCCTACTGGCGCTCACCGGCGGCGTTGACGTAAACGGCACCACCGTGGACGGCTCCAACGCCGCACGCCTGCTGTTGCACGACTCCTATCAGATGATGAGCACCGAGGAAACGGATGCCTTCTTTGCCAACGTAGCCGGTGCCGCATTCCACCAGGTAATGGACAACCTCGGCAGCGTGGGCATCACCGACCTGGTGGATGCCTTCAAGAACGCCACCGCCCAGGGTCACTTTATGGTGAGCATGAACAACGAGGACGAACAGACGCTCATGCGCCAGTTGGGCTTCACGTTCGAGATGAGCACCGACGCCACCAAGCCACAGGTGGGCGTGTTCCCCACCGATGACACGTGGTCCAAGATCAGCTGGTACTTCTCTGACAACACGCAGGTGAGCGAGGGCGTGGCAAACGCCGACGGCACCACCACCTACCACGTGACCACCACTATGACCAACCATCTGACGAGCGACGAGGCCTCGGGCCTGGTGAGCTACATCACGGGCTACAACGGCAACAAGCGCAGCCTGGCAGACATGGTCATGCCCGTGTACCTCACGGCGCCCGCGGGCGGCTATATCTCCAACGTGGAGACCTCGGGCGGCGACTTCTCGCTGGGCGCCTTCAGCGAGACCAGCTACAACGGCACGCAGATGTACGTGGCCACCATGCGCCTGAACGCCGGCGAGGTGGCGGTGGTGACCTTTGACGTCACTGTCTCTGCCGAGGCCACCGAGCCGCTGACGGTGCGCACCTCGCCCACCGCGCAAGCCGCCGCCGGCTGGGAGGCCGAGGCCCAGGGCGCGACGGAAACAGCCGAGGGCGACGCGGCCGCGGCGTAGCGGCTGGCGAGCCGGGTTCGCGCGCGGCGCTTCACACGCCACAAATACTCCAGCGGGCGGCGTACAGCGGAAGCCCTACACTGGTAGTCGATTGTTCGCAACTCACAGGAGGCCATCTATGGCACAGGCGCAAGCTAACGCGCAGATCAGCAAAACCCGCGCCGAAGTGGCGGTGCTCATTCCCTGCTACAACGAGGAGGTCACGATCGCCAAGGTGGTCGACGACTTCAAGGCCGCCCTTCCCGGCGCGCCCATCTACGTGTACGACAACAACTCGAAGGACGCCACGGCGCGCATCGCCGCGGAGCACGGCGCCATCGTGGTGGCCGAGCCGCGCCAGGGCAAGGGCAACGTAGTACGCCAGATGTTTCGCGATATCGATGCCGAGTGCTACCTGATGGTCGACGGCGACGACACCTACCCTGCCGAGGCCGCGCGCGGGCTATGCGACCCCATCCTTGCCGGCACGGCTGACATGACTGTGGGCGACCGCCTCTCCAACGGCACCTACGGCAAGGAGAACAAACGCGCCTTCCACGGCTTTGGCAACGACCTGGTGCGCTTTATGATCAAGTGGATCTATGGCTACACGTTCGACGACGTGATGACCGGCTACCGCGCGTTCTCGCGCAACTTTGTCAAGACGTTCCCCGTGCTCTCCGAGGGTTTCCAGATCGAGACGGAGCTTTCCATCCACGCGGTGGACCGCCGCATGCGTATCGTTGATGTGCCCATCGTCTACCGCGACCGCCCCGAGGGCAGCGTCTCCAAGCTGAGCACGTTCTCGGACGGCTTCAAGGTGATCGCTACCATCGGCTCGCTCTTCAAGAACTACCGTCCGCTCAAGTTCTTCAGCCTGATTGCAATGCTGCTGCTAGTCATCGGCCTGATTCTGGGCATCCCCGTGATCGGCGAGTTCTTGGCCACCGGCCTGGTGCCCCGCCTGCCGACGGCCCTTCTGGCCACCGCGTTCGTATTTTTGGCCTCGCTCGCCTTTGTCTGCGGCCTCATCCTGGACACCGTAGCCAAAGTGGGCCGCAAGCAGTGGGAACTCGATGCCTATCGCGTGTGGGACGAGGAGTAGGAGTCGTCGAAAGTGAATCGCAATCGAGTTCTCTACTTTGATTTACTTAACATAGCCGCTTGCTTTTCCGTAATTGTTCTTCATTGCAATCAAATGGTGCATACGTGGAGACCGGGGAAGAACTGGCTACTCGCCTTGGGGATCGAAGTCGTCTTCTATTGGGCCGTGCCCATCTTCTTTATGCTCACGGGAGCAACTCTCCTCAACTACCGCAATCGCTACGACACGCGCACTTTTCTTGTCAAACGCTTCAAGCGAACCGGCATCCCGTTTATCTTCTGGAGCCTTCTGTTCTATCTGCTCATAAGCGTTGGACTCGGAGGGGCGCATCTCGGCGTCAGAACGTTTTGCAGCATGGCTCTCAACACAGAGATAGAAGGGGTTTATTGGTTCTTCATTCCTCTTTTCTCCATCTATTTATCTATGCCGCTGATCTCGCTTGTTGCAAAACGCGAAAAGGTCCTTGCCTACGGGGTCGCGGTCAATTTTCTACTTCAGGGGGTCTTCCCATACCTGGCAGCTGCATTCAATATTTCCTGGAACGGAGGCCTATCGGTCTCTGCATTTTCTGGAATGTTGATTTACGTGGGAATGGGATACCTCCTGTCAAACCACGCGTTATGCAAAAAGCAAAGGTGCCTTCTCTATGCCTCGGCTGCACTGGTCATGATATTTCGCTTTGCGTATACGGCGGTCAGCTCATCTGAGCTCGGCTATCTGGATAGGCTGTTCTTTAGCTATTCCGCTTTCCCAGCGATTGTTCAGGGCGCAGCGGTCTTCGTGTTTTTCAAGCAAATCGATACCGACTGGATTGGCGATCGGGGTGCCAAAATACTAAATAAAGTCTCCGCATGTAGCTTTGGAATCTATCTGATCCATAAACCCATTCTTGATCAACTTGTAATCAATGGCGAACACGGCCTGGGAATACCGATGGAATCAGTTGCTCTGAGAACAGGGGGGGGCATATTAATATATGCCGCTTGCCTCGTTATCGTGCTAGTCCTCAAAAGGATTCCGCTTCTAAAGAAGGTCGTTCCCTAACAATCACGGCAGTACGTATATCGAAAACTCAGTGATGAGGAAAATTCAATGCTCGCAAAACCTTCCAAGAGACTATGGGCTTATGCCTCTATTTTCGCAATTCCAACCGCAATCGCTACTTCGTTTGGAGTCTCCTACACGCTTAGAGAGACAAGTGGGATCGGATCGAAATTAACAACGGCGCTCTTTCTGCTGGCGACATGCATATGCTTGACGCTCTTCGTCTTGTCTCTCCGTCCTGACCCTCCCCTGATAAAGCTGAACCGCAGAGAAAAGTCGACTCCGCAGGAGGCAAAAGGGGCCTTCCAAAAAATTTTTATTGTTCTCTTACTGGCCTGGCTTCCTTACTATCTAGCCTCGTTTCCAGGGCTCTATGTATATGATGCAATTCCTCAAACAATGCGGGCAATTAGTCTTGGAATCATAGACACTTGGCACCCGCTTCTACATACCTGGTGGATGTCTGGCTGCATGATGCTGGGCAACGCCCTCTTCGGCTCATATCAAATTGGGTTCGCAGCATATACAACAACGCAATATCTGCTCTACGCTGCACTTCTTGCATTCTTCGCAAAAAAGCTACCGGAGGCGTCCGGACTTCATTCTGCAAGCAAGCTCTGCACGATCTTTTTCGCGCTATTCCCCGTCTTTCCAATCATGGCGGTCAGCTCGACCAAGGACACAATCTTCAGCGCATCGTTCGCCCTCTTCGCAATATTGGCGTACTCCCTTTCGAAAAATCAGATTTTAAAGGCCTCCGACAAGTCGATGCTGTTTCTCTCAGCATTCTTGCTGTCGTGTTTCCGAAACAACGGCTACTATGCATTACTCCTGACTGTAGCAGCAATCCTAGTTCTAAAGATGTCCAGGCAAATTGGCTGGAGAAAATGGATTCTACTCATCTGTGTTTGCGGAGTAGCAGCCATAGCTATTCCTAAAGCGATAAGCGAACGGTCATCTAATGCATCCGAGGTCCTAGGCGTTCCCATACAACAAGTGTCCAGAGTTGCGTCCCGACACTCGTCCGAACTAACAAAAAGCGAGATAGACGAGCTGAATCGAGTGATACCGGCTTGGAGCAATTACAATCCCAATATCTCCGACTCCGTGAAGTTTATTAATGGTACCGGAGAAACGATATCCAAGAATCTCGGCGCATTCCTCTCTCTATGGCTCAAATATCTTGCTCGTTACCCAGGTGAATATATAGACGCAGTTTTCGGGATGATTAATCCCTGGATTAACCCGTTCTCTTCGGTTCCGACGCTGGCTATCGATCATCCATATCTAGAATACGACTCGTACGAGATATACGACTCGACAACGCTTACAAGGCACTGGCCAACGCAAGACGATTTTATGCCATACGATATCGCCAACGTTATCGAAATTCACAGAACAAGCCTTTTTCCGTGGTTTGCGAAATATATGAGGGCCATCTGCTATAACCCGCCCTGGTATACCTACCGTCCAATCGGAATCATTACATCAGTCGGCCTGTTGATTCAGATTGGTTTTTATGCCATTGTCGCTTCCGGCTACAAAAGGGAAAAAACGAATGCAATAACATTTATTTTCATGGGCGGATATTTTCTTACCTGCCTGCTAGGTCCTGCGTTCCTTATCAGGTATGCCCTACCTTTTTATGTAGTAGCTCCCCTCGTTCTATCCATCGTTTTTAAGATTGTCGTTTGGGAAGATCGGTGAAAAGCACGCGCTTCCAACCGATCAATACAGATGAACAACGACGGCGCGCTCAGGGACGGCCAAGCTCTTCCATCGGACCAAGCGCAGGCCAGTGAGCTGCAGTTTGTCATCTACGCCGCAGACGCCGAGTACCACCAGGACGCGGCGCCGTTGGAGCTCATCGCATCGAAATATGAACCAACCGAATGATAGCCTACGGCAAAGCGCGAAGCATCAGGGTTCCAGACGCGGTACGAGGCGGCAGCCAGTGCAAGAGTCGCCCGTTCAGTATCCGACTCAGGGGAAGTCTCATCCAGGTTGATTGTGGGGTTCTCTCGATCGAACTCGTTCAGGTAATACGGCTCCACAAACATGCGCAGGTCGTCAATAGCACCCTCGCGGTACAGCTCAAGAGCAGCCTCACCCAAAACTCGATGATCGGAATTCTGCTCAGACCCCACCGAGGGACTCGTCGTGCAGACCACGGCACCAGGATATTTCGCAAGGTAATAGCGAATGATGTCTTTTGCCTTCTGGACGGTCAGTTTGCTATCGGCAGCTCGCCCCTGGGCATTCGCGATCTCAAAGCTCGTAAGGCCAAGCGCTCTGCAGCTATCTTGAAACTCAGAATCCCTAGCACCGATAAACTGACTATCCGAAAGCTCATAGGCATGCTCGCCCGTATGGAAGCCGCACGTCAAACCGTCACCAAGTTCACGCTTAACAAACGATGCGGAGCCATCGGTGCAAAGCACTGCGCGAACGTTGCAGCCATGACCCAGAGCCTGAACGGCAAACGCCCCCATCGACAATGTCTCATCATCCTGATGGGGAGAAAAGAGCAAAACAGTCTTGCCCTCGGGGATCGAAGAGCCGTCCGTCGTCTCGCTTAGGCCTAAAGCGTCCCTACAAGAAGACTCAACCGAACCGTTCAGCGCGGCCGTTCCGCCAAGCAGATAGCAGCGAGAAGTCTCTTTCGCATGCGTCTTCAGGAAAGAGAGGGTTCCAGCGGTGCCGGATGGAGAGGAAAGCAAAACGAGTCCGCCCTTAGAGCCTGCAAAGGCTCCTCCCGCCAGAGCGTCAGGATAATTCTCTCCCGAGGCGACGAGCACATTGGATGCACTGAGCCCCAGCGAGAGCGCATGAGAAGCAATATCGAAAGATGTCTCGTAGCGTGTGGCACCCCACCAACGCTCGACTGTATAGCCAGAGAGCTGGGAGCTGACAGCCGAGGAAACGGCATTGGTGCCGCCCACGATAACAACCTTCTTAACGCCCCTCATGGACTTCAAGACGGCAAGAGAAGAATTCGAAAGCTTGCCATCGCCCTGCGTGAGCAAAACAGGCCAGCTCTTCGCATAGGCCAGCGGGCTTATCGAAAGCGAGTCCCACGGCGCAGCGGAGTTGGCGATGACGACGGTATCGGGAGCCTTAACAGAGACGAGCTCTTTTGCGATGGCCTCGGCGGTATTCTGGCGGGTATTGCCGTAGATTCGCCGGACTGACAGCCCCTTGCCCTTAAGGGAATTAACCACGGACTCTGACACAGCAGCAGTTCCACCAAGAACAATGACCTTCTTGACCTTAAGCCCGCTTATCGTCTGCGCGGTTTGAGCCGAAAGGGCGTCACGGGCAGTCAAGAGAATCGGAGCGCCGTAGGCTCCGGCCAGCGCCGAGGCGGAAAGTGCGTCAGGGAAGTTTTCGCCGGAGGCCAAAATCACCGTATCTGCCGTTGAGAAGCCGGTAGTTGCGATGGCGGCCATGGTGTCGTAGCGAACGGCACCGGAGAGGCGCCGAACGGTCTTTCCCGTGCCTCCTGCAGACGCACCGGCAGAAAGGAGAGCCGGCTCGTCTGAAGGAGAAACGGAGCCGCAGGGATCAAATGCCATCGCAGTGGAAGGCAAGGCCAGCACGGCGGCCATAAGGACAACGGTAATTACGCGCTTAAGATAAGACATAAGACTCCAACTACATAAGGCCATCAAGCGACGCGTCGGCAACAAGCTCCTCAAAAGGCTTCGAGAAGATGCCCTTTGATGCCAGTGCCTCAATCAGCGAAGCCAGGTACACATCGTTACCACCTTCTCCGAGATTTTGTTGGCACAAAGCGACATCCTGCGTATCGGGAACATACGTCAGAAGCTGGTCGGAAGTTGCGGCCACAACGGGAACACCCGCAGCAAGCTCGGCAAGCTTAAGCCACACGTCATCAGCCAGAAGACAGTAGCGTTCAATCAGGTCACGATCAAATACCCACTCTGGGAAGAGGCGGGGATCGAAGAGTGTCCCCGCACCGGTTGTCGCGAACAGACGCTGCGACTCGACGCCAACCAGCCCAGGATGGGCGTGGCCCGCTTCAAGTAGCCACTGGTTATACGGAAGCACTGCCCCGCTTGAATCGAACGTAATCACATGTGTGCGCGAGGCGACAACCGAATCCGGATGGGCCTCATGGGCAGCGACAAGTTCTTCGATCATCGTCCGGCGGTAAATCAGATCATCATCGATCGTCACGACAAGGTCGTCTTTGAAATCGGAAAAAGCCCAATACCATTTCTTGTGAGGTTTCAAGTCAGCGTCCACCCAGCGAACCTCAAAGTCGCGCCACAGCATATCGAGCAGTGAGCCGGGCAAGTCAGCCTCACGGTTAGGAAAATCCGACTCGGCAAGATAAAGAACGATCTTATCGGGGAGATAAGACTGCGAAAATATGGAGCGGAGGGTCTGCCAAACAGTATCAATGCGCGGCGGATATGAGGTAAGGGAGACGACCACGCGGCGCCTACCGGCGAGCCTATGCCCCGCACAAGATGCCACTCTCCTCAATTTGTTCTTCCAATCTGCAAGCCACGTCACATCAGACATAAGGCCTCGTAGACCCCTCCCGAAAATGTGATTAGAATAATTAACTGCGTCATTTTAGCGCGCACATCAATGTAGGTGAAGCCAATCACGATTTCGGGGGAATACATGCGTAAAACTCATCTGATACCGCACCGATTTAGAAAGAGGGGGGGGGTTAAGCTTCTTTCGCTCTTTGCCCTCCTCACCGCACTGCTAGCCTGGTGCCTCCCAATAACAGCCAAGGCCACCGAGCAGGTTCCTGACGGCGCCCCGGTCTTCCAGGACATCACATACGCGCACTCCGAGCAGCGTGAAAACGATGGCATCGCCCTCACGGTTTATTGGGACGAACCTACGCTCGGACAAGAAACTCACTTTCACCTCGTTGCATCTGGCGTAACCCCGCAAGCAACCGCCAGTATGAATGCGCCCCGTTACTTCGCAAATAAGCAGGATGGCAGCGAAGGCGAGAACGTTGCGGACTTCTCTCAGGCAACAGACTCTGATACGAAAGCCCTGAACGAGGGCGAGGCGGATTTCACGTTCACCATGACCGCCTCGGGCACCTACCGCTTCTCGTTCCATATCACTGACCCCGCTGCTGAAACCACGGACCAAGACATCGAATTAAATATCGATGTCGAAGACGACTCGTGCCCTTCTGTTGAGCAGATCGTCAATGCGGCCGCGCAGCAGTGTGAGGAGGCCGAAGCCAAGACCGGCTATGACAAGGCGCTGTGGCTTCACGACTGGCTTCTCGAGAAGGCCCAGCACGATGGCAGTAACGAATGGACGAGCACCGAGGCCGTCCTCACGCGTGGGACCGGAACTTCTAGTGCCTACGCTAGCGCGTATTCCAAGCTCCTGGACGCCGCCAAAATCGAAAACGCTATCCTTCAGGACAGTGATGGCAACTCTTGGAACGTTGTGAAGCTCGACGACCAGTGGTATCACGTCGACTGTTTCCTCGATGATCCTGACGATGCTGATAGCACGGATACGAACGATTTAAACGATGCGAGCGCCCTTGACCTGCATCATCTCTACTTCGGTCTGACCGATGCGCTTATTGCCAAGGTCCACCCCTCCCATGCCGAGCAATGCGAAAACGCCGATTACGCTACGCCCGCCACAAGCTACGAATGCAACTACTTTGTAAAGCACGGCGAGGCTCAGGTGTGGACCGACTCGCTTACAGAGCAAATCCAGACCCACCTGGATGCTCATGAGGAAGAGTTCTCCATCGGTCGCGCCCAAATTGAAGGCGCAGACGATACGGCGAGCGAGATCATCAACGCGATCATCGCAAATGTTCTGGAAAACATGCAATGGAGCACCGACAGCGATAATTGCGGTCTCGAAGTGGTCGCAACCGCAGAAGGCCTCTCCATCAAGGCGAGCTACGAAGCCATTGATACAGGCATCGAGGCACAGTCGTACGACGATGAAGACGACAGCCTGATCAGCGCCCTCTCCTCCGCACGGTTGACAAGAATTTACGGTCAGCTGCGTTACAACACCATGGAAGCCCTTGTTAACGCGGGAGGGTGGTCCAAGGGCGGTTGCGCCATATTGGCAAGCGGCACCAACTATCCCGACGCGCTCGCGGCCAACGCTCTTGCCGGTGCCAAGAACGCTCCCATCCTGCTCACCGAGCCGGGCTCCCTCAGAAGCGAGGCAAGCTCCCGTCTCTCCGCTCTTGCGCCCTCCACGCTCTATATCGTTGGCGGAACCAACGCCGTTTCCCAATCCGTAGAGCAGCGCGTTCGCCAGCTTCTCCCCAACTGCAAGATCGTTCGCGTAGCTGGCCAAACCCGCATTGAAACCAGCATCAAGGTCGCCCAGGAGGTGCGCGGGTCCTCGGTCACGGCAATCATCGCTACGGGCAACAACTACGCAGACGCACTCTCCGTTGGTCCTTACGCCTTCAAGACGAAAAGCCCCATCCTGCTGTGCGATCCGGCCTCGGGCCTCACCGCCGCAGCCTTGGAAGAGCTGAAAACCGGTGGATACAAAAACGCCGTTATCGTCGGCGGCACCGCTGCCGTACCGAGTTCCGTAGAAGGCCAACTCAGAACCGCGGGTGTATCCAACATCAAGCGTCTTGCCGGCTCCACCAGATACGAAACCAGTGCAGAGATTGTGCGCTACGAACTGTCCGCAGGACTCGGATTCAGCATGAACAACATGCTGCTTGCCACTGGTGAAAACTTCCCGGACGCTCTTGCAGCAGGCCCCTTGGCTGGAAAGAGGACAACTCCCCTACTGCTGGTCGACTCGTCGGGCAACGCCGCGTCTTCGTTCCTTAAGTCTTACAGCGGAAAGATCAGCTACGCCAACGTTGTGGGAGGTCCGGCGGCCATCAGCAACCCGACGGCTACAAAGGTTGCCGCAGCTATGGGAATTGACTTCGAGACGCCTACATACTACGGCTTCCAGAACCCCTCGCAGTACTACCAGGTCTCCAACGTATCGGTAACCATCCCGCATCAGGGCCAGGGAATCTTTGGCTACCGCACGGCCTCGAAGCTTTCCCTGAACGCCACCAAGCAGGACTGCATCAACGCGATGATCACTACGGCGTGGAGCTACGTTGGCACCACCCGCTACATCTGGGACTACGCTTGTGCACCCGGTGTCGGCGTTGACTGCGCAGGACTTGTCATGCAGTGCCTCTATGCAACCGGCATGAACCTGGGCAGGTACACGCCTTGGGATCATTACTACACGCCGGGGCATAACCACTACGCCAACGACATGTGGAACGATTCGCGCTTTAAGCACGTGTCGTTCTCCGAGCGGCAGGTCGGAGACCTCGTTTGTTACCCCGGCCATATCGCCATCTACGTTGGAAACGATAAAATTATCGAAGCGTACTCCCCCGCTGTTGGCGTGCGCTACGGTTCCGTGTACATTGGAAAAATCAGGGGCTGCCTGAGGCCCTTCGTGTAACACGAACAACCTGGAGGCCATGCATGTCAAAGCCACATCGCAAGCATCTGCTTCTCATCTGCATGGCCTCCTTTTTTCTACTGGGCGGGCTCTGCTTCTCGCCCGCATTGAAGACCTCGACGTATGCCGCATGGGCCGACGATCAAGACATCGCAGATGACGATGAAATCGATACCGGAATTGATACCGAAGGCGAAGTGCCGGATGGAACGCCCGTAGAGCAGGACATCACATATAGTCACTCCCAGACCGCAGAACAAAACAGCGTCATCTTCACTGTCTATTGGGATGAACCCTGCCTGGGTCAAGAAACTCATTTTCACGTAACGGCCTACGGCGGCTCTGAAAATGCCAAGGCTCGTATGGACGTGCCGTACTACTCCGATACCGACGGAAGCGGCGAGGACATAGCAGACCCTTCGCGCACTCAGTATTGGCCTTATCAAACATTGGTCAATGGCGAATACGATTTTTCGTTCACCATGAAGGCTTCGGGAACCTATCGGCTCAGGTTTTACTTCATGGATACTGACAATGACGTCACCTGGCTTAGAACAGAGCTGAAAATCCAACTCTCCAATTCTTCGTGCCCGTCCGTCAGTCAAATCGCAAAGAATGCTGTTGCGCAATGCAAGGCAGCTGGAAAGAAAACCGATTACGAACAGGCCCTCTGGCTCCACGACTGGCTTCTCGACCAGCTTGAGTACGACTACAGCTTCAAATGGAGCAGTGCAGAGGCGGCGCTCACGCGCGGGACGGGAACATGCCAGGCATATACCAACGCCTACGCCAAGCTCCTTGATGCGGCGGGGATCGAGAATGCAGAGACGCGTGACGCAGCCGACGGACACACGTGGAATGCCGTCAAGCTGGGCGGAAACTGGTATCAGATCGACTGCACATGGGATGACAACAAGAATTCATCTAGTTATGGGTTCGATTCCCGCCATCTCTATTTCTGCCTGACCGATGAACTTATGGCCATAGCCCATAAGGGACACCAAAACATCTATACCGGCTCAGGTTACACAACGCGCTCCACAAGCTACACGGACAACTACTATATGCAACACGGCGAGGCCGCTACGTGGGCAAACGCCTATATTCAAAGGATCCAGGCCAAGCTCAACGCCGGGAGCAGCGAGTTTTTCATTGCCGATGACCTAAACATTGCCGACAGCATCGACGGCATCGTCAACGGAATCGTTGCACACGAGCTTCAGGCAAGGTCGTGGAGCGCCGGCACTAAAAACTGCACGCTCACGGTTACTCCCTCAGCGGCTGGATTCACCATTCAGGCAACATACGAGTCAAAGCCCCCGAGCATCGACGCATCGATGTTCACCCTTTCGACGTACAGCACCACCTATACCGGCTCCGCCATCAGGCCAAACGTCAAGTCGTCCTCGGTAAGTGCCAGCTGCTATACGGTCTCCTACCGCAACAACGTAAACGCCGGTACAGGCGTGGTAGCAATTACCGCTAAAAACGGCTGGACCGGAACGTGCGAAATCAGGTTTACTATCTCACCAGCGCAGATATCCAAGGCAGCGATCAGCCAAGTACCCGATGCGGCGTACACGTCTTCTGCCGTCACGCCGAGCCCCACGCTTACCTATGCCGGCAAGACGCTCTCCAGAGGCACAGACTACACAACAAGCTATCGCAACAACATTAAGGTCGGAACCGCAACGATTGTTGTTACGGGAAAAGGAAACTTCACCGGCACGCAGACAACAACCTTTAAGATCTATCGCTCCTCCCCCGCCCAATTCTCCAACGGGCTGTCCAGGATTTCCGGCGCAACACGCTATGAGACCATGAGCTCCCTTGCTAACGCCGGCAACTGGTCAAAGGGCGGCTGCGTGATCTTGGCAAGCGGCTCCAACTATCCAGACGCGCTGGCAGCAGCCGCGCTCGCCGGCGTAAAGGATGCACCCATCCTGCTTACCGATCCAAACTCGCTTTCAGGCGCCACGCGTTCACGCCTGACGTCGCTGTGCCCGTCGCGCGTTTACATAATCGGCGGACAGGCAGCCGTGTCCGCAGGAGTCGAACAGCAAGTGAGGCAGATCACCGGCTGCACCATTACACGGCTCTCCGGCACCACGCGTTACGAGACCAGCGCACGAGTAGCGGCCGAAATTCGAGGATTCTCGAGCACTGTTATCATCGCAACGGGCTGGAACTATGCAGACGCCCTTTCGATCAGTCCTTACGCCTTTGCAGCAGGGAGTCCGGTGCTTCTCTGTGACCCGGTCTCAGGGCTCTCCTCCGCCGTTCTCGCAGAGATTATGGCAGGCGGATATAAGCAGGCGATAATCCTTGGCGGCACCGTAGCGGTGCCCACTTCTGTCGAGTCGCAACTAAGGGTCGCCGGTATCAGCTCGACAAGACGCCTTTCGGGCGCTACCAGATATGAAACAAGTGCCGCAATCGCGCGATATGTGCTCGGATCCGGCATGGGCTTCACCATGGACGGGCTGTTGCTAGCCACCGGGCAGAACTTCCCTGATGCCCTTGCGGCGGGCCCGCTCGCCGGCAGACGCCTCGCCCCGCTACTCCTGGTAGACCCCTCCGGCAGCAATGCGTCCTCTTTCCTCTCGGCTTACCGCGGCCAAATTAAAAAGGCTTGCATCGTGGGCGGGACAGCTGCCATCAGCACCGCGACCACTCAAAGGATCGCTAGAACCCTCGGGATCAACGTTCTTTAGCACATAAAAACGCCGGCTATGAATTCAGACCGAACTCATAGCCGGCGCTAATCGCCAATTATGGGGAAGGCAGTCTCCTAGCTCAGACCCAAGGCAGAAGCCAAGGCGGTAACCTGGTATGCACTGACGGCGTTGGTGCCACCTATTACGAGACCCTTGGAAACCTGGCCCTTCCACTGCGAAATGCAGGAAGAAGTCGTTGAGGCAGAGGGGTCAACAAGAATCAGCGGGTTACGGGTCTTGCCAGCAATAGCGCCTGCTGCAAGGGCATCGGGATAGTTAGATCCGGTTGCAAAGTAAAGCGTAGCCTTGCTGAACGAATTGGAACCAAGGCTCCCGGTCTCATAAACAGCAATTCGGAAGCTAGTCTCGTAGCGCGTAGCGCCATCAAGACGAGTGCGGTCGTTAATGCCAATCCTCGCAAGCTGAGATTCCACCGCAGAGGGAACCGCAGCCGTGCCGCCCACGATAATCGCCTTCTTTGCTCCAAAGGCAGAAATCTTCGCCAAGGACTGATCGCTCAAACCGCTGGAAGAGCTGCAGAGAACGATAGGGGTCTTCATAGCGTAGGCGTACGGGCTGATCGAGAGGGCGTCCGCGTAATTGTCACCGGTCGCGATAATCACAGTATCAGACGAAGGCAACACGCTCAGCGCCTGCAGGCTGGTCTCATAACGAGTGGCTCCATAAACACGCTGAATCTGGCAACTGCCACCAGCAGCAGACCTGACAGCATTAACCGCGCTGTCGCTAATTGCATCGGGGCCACCCACCACATAAATCTTAGAGGGTGATAGAGATTTGATCTGCGAGGCGGCATCACTCGAAAGCGATCCCTTCTCCGTCAGAAGAATGGGCGCATTGTACGAGCCGGCAATGGACGAGGCCGTGAGCGCATCAGGGTAGTTATCGCCAGAAGCGAGAACAACCGTTCCACCCGTAGAGTACTGGCCGTACGACGCCAGTGCGCTCATCGTGCTATAGCGGGTCGAACCAGACACGCGAGAAAAGCTCTGGATCTCGTTCCCCCACTTGGTGTAGCAGTAATTGATGTCGACGGGCCCGTTGATTCCAGAAACCGAAGCAACGCTCGAATACTGCCAGATGTCATAGCTGTTCGGATACTCCGGCGTGTCATCGAGTGAAGCGTTATAGCTCTTGCTGTACCAATATTGGGCGGTCCAAATGCTCCAGCTGCTGTTGCTGTAGCATGAATCGGTCAGATAGTACTTAAACCAGCTGGCTCCAGAATAAATACCGGGAGTATATCCAGCCGCTGCAATCCGGTTGCAAAAGGCCTTTGAGAATTCAACGAGATTCGCCTTGGTAATCGAGCTCTTACTCGGATTAATCGTGTCATCCTCCAGGTCCAGATAAATGGGCAAAGAGGGATGGTGGCCCGCCAGCAACGAAATAATGTGGTCTGCACCCTTCTCATACACCCAGGTGCTTTTGCCGTATGCATAGACATAGATGCCGTAAGGGATACCGAGGCGTTCGCATTCAGATACGTTGCGCACAAAACGACTGTCGGTATACCAGGCGTCAGGCTCGCTCTCGTCGAGATTGCCAATCTTGATAATGGCAAAATCAATGCCAGCGTTCTTGACGGCCTGCCAGTCAATATCCTTCTGATAGCCGCTTACATCGATACCCTGAGAAACGGCACCGCTCGGCATAGCATGCATAGACTGTACCTCAATACCGTCATCTTCTTCAGAGGCAACCTGACCGGGGTCAATTAGCTCACCGTTTTCATAGCGCCATGAGTTTTCTTTAGAGACGCTCGTCTCCTCGCTCTCAGAAACGTCGTCAGCTGCATAGGCGCCAGCCGGGAAAATGGCGAGCGCGGCGGCAATAAAGATCGATATCGCAACAAAGAAGGCGTTCTTAAACGTTGGCTGTCTCAATGTATCCCCCTTGAACAAATATAACAGGGTGAAATTATAACCCGCTCACTAGCAGACCGGCCGTCCGACCAAGGTATTAATCGTATAAACCAGAACGAAACCGGGCATGTGCTTTGCACCAACAGCTATCATTAAATAGCCGTTAGAGGAGGATTAACTTTGAAGATTTCCGTTGCAGGGCTTGGATACGTCGGCCTCTCGCTCGCATGCCTGCTGTCCAAGGACAACGACGTATGCGCGGTTGACATCAACCAAGAGCGAGTCGACCTCATCAACAAAAGCCTCTCCCCCATTAAAGACCCCGATATCGAACCGTTCTTAGCAAACGGCCGCACCAACCTTACCGCCACCACGGACGCCGCGGACGCATACTCCCACGCCGAAGTTGTAGTCATTGCCACGCCAACTAACTATGACGACGAAACCAACTCCTTTGACACCTCGAGCATCGAATCGGTGCTCTCGCTTGTTTCCAATCTCAATCCGGATGCATTCGTTGTCATTAAATCGACCGTTCCCGTTGGGTACACCGAGCGAATTTCAAGCAGCTTCCCCAACCTGCGGGTAGCGTTCTCGCCAGAGTTTCTACGCGAAGGCCATGCCCTCTACGACAACCTGCACCCCAGCCGAATCGTAGTAGGCATCCCCGACGAAAAGGTCGCTGATGAAGCCCGCGCGTTTGCGTCGCTGCTCAAGAATGCTTCGGAAGATGCGCAGGTCGAAACCTTAATTATCGGCGCCACGGAGGCGGAGGCCATCAAGCTATTTTCCAACACCTACCTGGCGCTCCGTGTCTCGTACTTCAACGAGCTGGACACGTATGCCGCAAGCAAGGGGCTAGATGCAGGGCAGATCATCAAGGGCGTTGGGCTTGACCCCCGCATCGGGAACCACTACAACAACCCCAGCTTTGGATACGGTGGCTACTGCCTGCCAAAGGACTCTAAGCAGCTTCTAGCGAATTACGAAGACGTGCCCCAGAATTTGATTAGGGCCATCGTCGATTCCAACCAAACCCGTAAACAGTTTATCGCCGACAGCGTTATCAAGTTGAAGCCCAAAAAAGTCGGCGCCTATCGCCTGACCATGAAATCCGGATCGGACAACTTCAGGCAGAGCTCCATCCTTGACGTCATCAAAATCATTAGCGCTGCCGGAATAGAGGTAGTCGTCTACGAACCCACGCTCAATGAGAACAGCGTCTTTGGATACGAACTGATTCCTTCTCTGCCAGAGTTCAAGCAAGCATGCGACGTAATCATCGCCAACAGGATCACCGATGAGCTCTCGGATGTGATGTCAAAGATCTACACACGCGACCTTTGGGGACGAGATTAAGCAATCGCGCTGGCTAATTACAAATCTATCCGGTTCTTATCTAAGGCCAGCAAGACTCTTTGCCTTACTTAAAGGCAAGAGCAAGACATGGCCCGCCTTATAAGAACTGGAAGAATAGATTTCTCGAATTTTTTCATCCCGTTGACGGACTTCTTCGCGAAGTCGCTCAGTTTCATACTGGCATTTCGACAGCGCTTCCAGCAGCTCTTCGTTTTCGCAACGATAAGAAACGGCCCGGTCAAGAAGTTCAACGCAACTCAACATGGCTAAGGACCAAAAGGCACGCTCTTGAATACCAGGATACCTACCCTCGATATCAGGCATCTCCTGCAAAATTGGATGGACCTCATCCAGAAAGGCCTCGCCTATATCCTTCGGAAGGGAGCGAATAGTCCAAAGGGAGTAGTTAAGGACCCAGTTGTCGTAGCTACTCAGCAGGCGCTCGGCACCAGACAACCCTTTCAGTTTCGCTTTAATAGCAGTCATCGCCTCTATAGCACAACGCCAGCTCTCTGATCGAGTGCCCTCGAGCGACTTACTATTATTCATCCGATGGTGGAAAAAAGTTTCATTAAGGCACACTACGCAACCGGCCACAGCAAGAGAACAAAAGACGAAAAAAGCATCATTCGTTGTTCTCAAAGATTGAAAGCGAAGTCCAGACGACTCAATGAATTCACGCCTATAGAGCTTATCCCATGGCCAACCCATAAAATTTTGAAAAAGTCGGTCTGCATAGATTTCAGCAGAAAGCGGGGTTAGAAAAGGGACTCCGTTCAATGCGTAATCAATGGTCCATGCATTACCAGTTTGCTCGTCAAAGCCCTCGCTGCAAGCCACCACGATGTCTGAACTGAACCGCACCGCAGCTTCATACATCGACTCAAGGGCACTTGATTCAATCCAGTCATCCGCATCGAGAAAATAGAGATAGTCCCCGCTTGAAGAATCGATGCCGACATTTCGAGCAACGCCGGCATAGCGATTATCCTGATATATCAAGGTAAAGCGGTCATCGCCTTCGAACATTTCTGAAGCAAGACGAGCTGTAGCATCGGTCGACCCATCGTCAACGAGCACAATCTCGATGTCTGCCAGCGTCTGATTTTTAACGCTCTCCAAGCATTGGCATATATAATCCTCGGCATTGTATGCTGGAATCACAACAGAGACCACTGGCATTGTTTTACCTTCCACCAACATCCGCTCGCTCAAAGGAGGAGTCGTCCTGGCAATTCGATCGGCTATGACCTTAAGCTCCGAATCTTCATCTTGATAATCCGCTTGGGAATGACATCGCCATACAGATTGAAATATGACACTGAGCGGGAGCCGTATTCAAGTTCCGGATAGCTTCCAGCCATAAACTTCTTACTAAGCGCGGCTCTAATCGACTGATTTTCGATAGATTCAATATTCCAGGTAGCATAGTCAAGAGCCCAATTCAGAAAACTCTTCTCCAGAGAAGAATAAAGCTCAGGGTCTTTCTTTAAGTTGCTCTTGATTCTGCAAATAGCCTGATAAAAGCACTCGGGAGACTTTTCACGAGTATTAGAAACAGAGGACCCCCTATCGACACGGTGTTTGATCAAAACGTCCGGAACGATAGCAATAAGCGAAGCTTTAGCAAGAAGCGAGTAAACAAAAACCCCATCTTCGCTATTATCCATATCCTCAGGGAAGTCAATCCCTTGCTCCCGAATAAATGAGGTCTTGTATAGCCGGTCCCACGGCCATCCCATAATAGCCTCGAACAAACAGTCGGACGCCTCAGAAGGCGTAAACAGATCAGACGGAAGCAAATCAAGCTTAAGGGCCCAAGGAGCTGGAATTGAGGAATACTCCGCCCCTTTATATTCACAGCAAGAACAAACGATAAGATCAGCTCCTGTTTTTTCAGCCCTGTCGAGAAGCTTTGCAAACATCTCGTGATCAAAAATATCGTCAGAATCAAGAATTAACGTATATGGGGCCCTTGCTTCACGAAGGCCTCGATTTCTAGCAGAAGAAGGCCCGCCGTTGGGTTTATCAATAATGCGAATGCGGGAATCAAGCTCCTGGAAATTTCGAAGAACTGAAAGGGAATCATCGGTGGAACCATCGTTTACGCAAATCAACTCGAAGTCTTGCATGCTTTGAGCAAAGACACTATTTAGAGTCTCTTCCAAAACATCCTGACAGTTATAAACAGGCATAACGACACTAATCTTCGGTTTAACCGCCTCTTCAAGAAAGACAGGCTTCTTCCTTTGAATGAACTCGTTATCCCTTAGATCCACGAGACTCGCAGTAACATTTTTTCCCTTCACCTTATCTTTAAGTAGACTAATAGCCGCCTTTCCTCCGTCTTGCTGAGCAACCTGGCAGAACGTCGAAATCTTACGACCAACCTTTTCGAGACCCCGGAACGAATCGATTCCCCTAGTGTGATAGTCCACAAACACATTTGGACTAGAAATAGTCTTTTTAAGCATGGAGAGCTGACCGGGTTCGAATAAAGATGGGTCGATGCATCCGGCATCTTCGGCTTCTTTTAACTCCTGGCCGAATTTTATAGCGAAATCCAGGCGGTACTCCTCGGCCACTCTTTTCAAATTCCATGTATAGGCATCACACATCATTTTCGTAGCAACAGGTGCCAGGCTGTCCAAAAGATCCGGACGGTCCTCCCTGAGCCAACGGCGTATCTCAGCGTACTCGCCACAAATCGTCTCAACTTTTGAGGGGTTATTAATAGAAGAGTTCTCGTTGTCTTGGCGATAGTGAACAAAGGGTTTGTTGACAAACATCACGCGCCGCGCGCAGGCCCAAATCTTAAAATTAAACGCAGTGTCTTGATATGCCGCACCGGGGGTCTCCAAAAGGCGAAGTCTGTTCTCTTTTATAAAACTAGCCTTATACAGGGCTGACCAGAGCGCAGGCTGAACATAGAAGCAGTGCTGGTTTTCACGTGGACGAGGGTCTATCACCCTATCGCATTCATGCTCGGGGAATAGCTCAAGTACATGGTCGTTCTTAATCTTGCCCGCCCAATAAAGATAAAAATTAGCTCGGCAAACCTCCAGGTCAAAAGCCTCAGAATAATTAACGAGCGTTTCCAGCATATCTAGGTCCGCAAAATCATCCGATTCCAGAATCGTAACGTACTCGCCACGAGCAAGATCTAACCCCGTGTTGATTCCAACGCCGTAGCCGGCATTCTCTTTGTCTACAACGACGACGCGATCATCATGGTCGGCGAAAGCGTGGAGAATATCGCTGGAGGAGTCCGTCGATCCATCATTAATGCAAATCACTTCTATATTTTGCAGCGTCTGAGCTAAAAGACTCTTAACGCAGGTAACAACAAAAACTTCATTGTTATATACGGGAACAATTACGGAAACTTTGGGCTGCATGGCTCCCCTTACATTTATTCAGGCGCGAAAAAAACATCGCGGACGTGTTGCCAGGTTGCTCCATTCTACCTTTCGGCAACGGCAGTCCAAAACAAACACAACGAATAGATGAGAGCGGCGAACTCGTCGCTCACTTCCCTCGCACAATCTTAGCGATGGACTTTACTGCCTCGCGGCGGGCGGTGCCCACTGGCATAATGGGGTCGATGATACAGCGGGCGGGGCTGTTGCTCGCCTTGGCGCCATCGATCATCTGGGCAAGTGAGTGGCGGCCTCCCCTGCCCGAACCGATCAGCATTCCCAACAGTTTCTCGTAGAACGGGGTCTCGCGGGCGTACTCCCAGTACAGCTCCGCGCGATCGCAGTCGGGGAACTTCCAAGGCTTTTCAAACCCGGCGTAATGCACGATGCGTTCGTGCTTACGGGACTCGTTGTAGGCGTCAAAGACCGGAGCCGGCGCGAACGAGAACACGTTCGCGATGCGGTTGTTACGCTCGATCATGACGTTCCAGTCGTAATCAAGCCAGGTCACGCGCCCCTCGCACAGGGCATTAAGCACATCCTGGTCGTTATAGATATACGCGTCGTTGGCGGCGTACTCAAGCCAGCCCTCCATGGGCAGCAGCTCGCGCATGGCGCTCGTGTTGAGCACCAGCACGCCCGCCTGGAAGTACTCGTACGGGTTCTGCATCTTGAGCACGCTCTTGGCGTACTCCATGCGCTTACCGTCCTTCATGTTGAGATTGCCCACAAAGTCGACGTCATGCACGGCGGCAAGCAGGTTGTCGCCCAGCTCGGTCGCGAACAGCTCGGCGATGTCGCCCTGGATGATGAGGTCGCTGTCCAGGTACAGGACCTTGTCGTACTCCGGCAGGAGCTTTTGGATCAAGAAGCGGTAGTACGTCTCTACGCTGATGTGCTCGTTGTTGGTGCTGAGCTGGTATTGCCCCACAATCTGCGAGACGTCACAGAAACGCAGGCTTGTGTTCTCAAAGCGGGAGAAGAACCGGCGCATCACGCCCTGGTTATACGCCGTGATGTCTTTGTGCAGAACGACCACATCGTAACGGCACGCCGGCGAGGCGTTACGCAGGGCGGAGTAGATAGTTGTGGTAAGCATGGGCACGTAGTTGTTGTCCGAGGCGAAAACCACCGGGATCACCGGACGCTCGTCATCGGCGCTCGCGATGGATGCCAGCGGAGCGTGGCGGTCGGGCTCGGTAAAGTGCACGCACTGAAGCTCGGCCATCTTCCAGCCCGCGCCCGTGCGCTCATGATGCAGCAGATAGATGTTCAGCAGACGCTCGGACAGATGGCCCGGCGTGCGCAGGCCCTCCTTGCTGTAGAGGGACATATCGGTTGTGGACGCAAACTCCTCGAGCAGCGGGAAGAGCCATGCGCAGTAATCGTTAAAGATCGCGCGGCGCATGATGAACATGTTACAGAAGCGCGCCGTATGCCCCGCCAGGAACGCATCGGCATCCTGGGCGTACTCGGGGTGGCGAGCCTTCAGGATCGCGATGACCTTGTCCAGGTCCTCAACGTAGAGCTTCTCGGCCTCATCGAAGTGAGAGCGCATGGTCGCTCCCCTGCCGGTGTACGGGCGGACATCCTTGCGCTCGGTGGTGATGACGTCGTACTGGCGCACAAAGTGCTCGATCGAGGCATCGTCCAGGCGGTACTCCCGCTGCGAGACCGGGTTGATAAACGTATCGATGATCTCGCCGTACTTGTTCTCGGTATGGCGCTCAGGGTTAAAGTCAAAGTAGCGACGGTAGTGGCAAAAGCCAACGTATTCGCTCTCGGTGTTCTTCCAGGCCCAGTACTGGGTGGTCAGCTCGCAGTACATGGCGTTTTGGTCCGAGATGTTCTCGCCCTCGTCGTCATGCAGAGCCCAGTCAAAGCGATCGCTGCGCAGAGCGCAACCGACCTGCACCGGCTGCAGGATGCTGCTCTCAAAAAGGTCAACCGGCTTGTGGGCGGAGACATAGATGCGGATGTCCTTGTTGGCGGAAGCGTCCGAACGCCCACAGAGATTTGCCTGGGATTCAGCAGAAAGACCAGCCACGCTGCGCTCCTTAAAAAGGCCGGGCACACAGCCCGGCAGCAGAAATTCAAATACGCCACATGGATCAAAAGCTGCAACCCAAAAGTTGCGAGTCTCGAACATAGGCCACGCGCCAATGCCATGGGCGCCAAAAATTATAACGTACAGCATAGGGGACACATTGGCGCCATGTCCGACTCACATCACCCGCAGCCGTAAAGCATGCGGCGCTTCAAAGCGTCGCACAAGCTCAACGCGCAGGCTACCGTACGTTTCGGCAGGCAATGAGCGCCATGACGCTGGAAGCATTCCGCTCTATGCAATAAGCGTCGGCAATCTCGCTCTTGCGATATGCAAAGAGAGTCCCCCGCGTCTCCTCCTTGAGAACTGCAGTGAAAAATTGCTCCCAGCTCATAAACTGAGCACTTTCAATGTGTGCCCCCGGATCGTCGAGAACTCCGGTCAGGCGTTCAGACTTAATAAGTCCAGAACGCAACAACAGCCATTCGAAGGACTCCGGCAAACAAACCGTGATATTGTCGCGATGCGCATCTTGCAGCTTAAGCACGCGATCGACGAAGGCACCAAAAGCGGCACCATCGGCAACTACGAAAACATGGGAATCAAGGTGCTGATCAAGCCAGTTCAAAATAGCCGAATTGGTCCCAGCGGTCTCGCAGCTTACGTCAGAGCCCTCAAAGTGCCGCCCAAAAAACTGATAGCCCGATTTGGCGTCCTCCACAAGCAGAGCATCGAAATCAGTCCTAGGCTTCATCTTTGAGAGCGCATACCTAAAGTGTTCATGCTGCTGGTAGAGCGGTTCGAATGTATGGAACTTGCCGCTCGTCTTGATTCTATAGACCTCATCCACGCTGTACGGCAACGATGGGATATCGGCACGCGTAATGAGAACAAAATAGCAAGAGGACGCTTTAACAGCAGCGGCGAACTCATCCGAAAGCAGGTCACGTAGGCCCTCATCGACAAACACGATCGACTGCTCGAATCCAGACAGCTGGTGCCTCCAGTCAATATCCGTCAGGGCCACGCATGGGCAATCGCACTGAACCACAACACCCGACTGCTCACCCAAACGTGCATAGTCGGCAACCATGTCAAACAGCGTCGTTTTACCCGATCCGCTGTCCCCGCGCACCACGGTAATGTTTCTCCGAACCGTAAAGGAGTACTTCGTGCCACGACGACGGGCAATTTTGACCTCAAAAGAGCCTTTCATCTGTTACTCCTATAGATATGGAATGGACTCGTGAATGAGTTCGGTCATGTTGTGGACAATTCTGCCGCTATTAAGCACCCGAAGCTTAAACTCGTCCCCGAAGTCCATAACGTGATAGAGGTTAATAACGAGCTTGCGGCCCTTAGCCATCTCAAGAATCCACTTAGCGCAATTATCGCCGCAGGTAGATGCGTTAAACACATGTTGACGGTCAAAACGCATGAGCAGCAGCGTCTTAACGCCACCAGAAAGTTGCAGAGGAGTAATGGAACCGAGAACGGGGCTTTCAATAATGCCCGCGGAAACCACGGTTGAGTTGTCGACGTCCTTGATAAACTGAACGCCATCCTCGCTCGTAATCCACTCGTCCCGATAAGTATTCTTGAAGTACGTGGCGGTATTGTAAATGGCCTCAGGCATGTCGCCAAAATAAACGTTGAGCAACGAATCTCCCGCGTTCTAGATGGTCTTTCCTACAGATTGTAATACTCAAGCGATAATCCAACGAATTGTCGGCATACCCTCTTACGCTATAATCGTCCACGCACAAGCGCCATTAGCTCAGTTGGATAGAGCAGGGGACTTCTAATCCCAAGGTCGTTGGTTCGAATCCGACATGGCGCACCAGAGTCTTATCAAGCCGAGGCGCACATCTCGGCTTTTTTCTGAGCTTTATCTACGAACGCATGTTTGTTATAATTGGATTGTGAACGCCCATGGAGAAAGGAAACCCATGGACCGTTATTTGTACGAAGCTATCCTCACGCCCAGCGAGACTGGCGGATACGATGTCCTGATTCCGGACATCGACCTCAAAACAACAGGAACTTCACTCGAAGATGCAGCATACGCAGCGGAAGATCTTATCGAGAGACACATTTCCGACAGACTGATGAAAGGGCACGCTTTTCCAAAAGTGGGGTCATTCAGCCATACAATTCCGAAAGGATCCATGGCTTTGGGAATATCAGCAATTGTCGAAGCGTAAGATAGGCCTGAACAACGTAGCCGTCCTTAGGACTGACCAACTGGAGTACATTGCCTGCCATCGAGCGAACATATCAAGATATAGTCTCTTTAGCAGAGCGATTTGAAGCAAAGCGCGTAGTGCTCTTTGGCTCCCGGGCACGAGGAACCAACCTGCCCAAAAGTGACATCGACCTCGCAGTCGAGGGGTGCCGTTGCTTCGACGACCTTGCAGATGCATTGAGGGACGGCCTGTGGACCCTTCTCAACGTCGACGTTATCAACTTGGATGACAACATATCCGATGACCTGCGAAAAGAAATAGACCGAGACGGAGTCGTGCTCTATGAAAAAATATGAGAACTACACCCGGGCCCTTAACGCATTTACGGACGCACCTGCGCAAGACCTCACGAACGAATACGTTCAGAGCGGCGTCATCAACAAGTTCTCATTACAGTTCGAGCTTAGTTGGAAGCTCCTCAAAACCCTTCTTGCTTACGAGGGCGATACGATTGCCGCCTCGGGGTCTCCACGCGACATCATCAGAGCCGCATATCGCTACTACAATTTCATCGACGAAGACGCCTGGCTCAGCATGCTACGCGATCGCAACCAGATTTCGCACATCTACGATTCGAACAAGGCGCTTGAGCTCATCGATGCCATCATCAACAGGTATCTCCCCGAGTTCATCAGCCTCAATAAGAATCTCGATGAACGCTACGGAGACCTACTCACAAAGCCCGATGACGAACTATAACCCTCAGCCCCAGCTAATCCACGCGCTTGTCGCCCAGGAAGAAGAGGGCTACAGTGCCCGGGCCGGTGTGAGAGCCGATGACGGTGCCGATGTCGTTGATACTGATCTTGCCGGCAAGCTGCGGCATCCGCTCCATAAGAGCATCGGCCACGGCCTGGGCGTCTTCGCGGCAGGCAGACTGCGAGAGGCACACCTTGCCCGTGTAGCCGGCCCCGTCCTCGATGTGCTCCATGCAGGTCTTGACCATCTCCTCGATGGCGCGCTTCTTGGTGCGGATCTTCTCGCGCGGAATCAGACGGCCCTGGTAGTCGACATTCATGAGCGGGCAGATCTTGAGCGCGGTGCCAATCAGCGCGCTCGTCGCCGAGATGCGGCCGCCGCGCTTGTAGCTGGTAAGGTCTGTCGAGAAGAACCAGTGATGCACGTTGAGTTTATGCTCCTCGGCCCACGCGGAAACCTCGTCAAACGAGGCGCCCGTGTCGCGCAGATCTGCCAGATACTCCATGAGCAGGCCGTAGCCGGCGGAGGCAGCGAGAGAATCGATCACCACCACGCGGCGCGCGGGATAGCGTGTCAAGATATTCTCGGCAGCCAGGCAAGCGGAGTTGTACGTGCCAGAGATGCCCGAGGAGAGCGAAACGTGCAGCACGTCCTGCCCGGCCGCCAGCATGGGTTCCCAAAATTCGACGTACTCACCAACGCCCACCTGCGACGTCTTAGGCATGTCGCCGTCCTTGATACCCTGGAAAAATGCCTCGGGAGTCGTGGTCTGGTACAGGTCGTCCAGATAGGGCTTGCCGTCCAGCTCGTAGTGAAAGCAGATGTAGCGAATATCGCGCTCGGCAAAAAACGCCGCGCTGCGATCGGCGGTGGACTCGCAGGAAAGAACAAAGCCAGCCATCAGATCTCCCATCGAAACACGGTGGCGCGTACTGGGTCAATTATTGCACAAGCGCCGGGCGCCGCCCGTCCCGGCCGCCGGCTCTACTTTCCCTTGCAGCCCTCCAGGCCAGAAAGGTCGACGTCCAGATGGATATCGGGCACGGCGGCGAGCTCGGCCAGCGTCACGCCGTCCACGTACTCGTCGATCGCGGCCTCGAGCCCCGTCCAGAACTTCACGGTTGAGCACAGCTCGGAGCGACCGCACGCGCCATCGAGTCCCTCGCAGGCAACGGCCGCGGTGGAGCCCTCCGCCGCACGCAGGACATCGCCCGCACGAACCTCTTCAGCAGGCTTCGCCAGCATATAGCCGCCGCCCTTGCCGCGCACGCTCTTGAGCAGGCCCGCGTTCATGAGCGGGCGCACCAGCTGTTCCAGGTACTTGAGCGAGATGTTCTCGCGCTCCGCCACCTCGCGCAGGGCGATCTTACCGTCCTCGTCGCCAAAGGCGGCGATGTAGATCATGAGGCGCAGGGCATAACGTCCCTTGGAAGATATGAGCATGCGTCCTCCCTGCTTATGGCCTTATCACGCACAGGCTGTGCTTTCTGCGCACCGGCTTTAATCTTAGTGGATTAGTCGGATTAAACCTTGACTTAAAACGGTATCATCATATCGTTAATCCGAGAGAATTCCTAGGTTTTACACCGTACACCGCAAGAGAGGACGCGAGCGATGAGCGATACGGCACTTCTGCACGTAAGCAACCTGACCGCCTCGGTCGATGAGAAGACCATCCTTCACCAGGTAGACCTGGACGTTAAACCCGGCGAGACCCATGTGCTCATGGGCCCCAACGGCGCCGGCAAGTCCACGTTGGGCCACCTTATCATGGGCGACCCGGTCTACACCGTAGACGAGGGGTCCATCGTCTTTGACGGGCAGGACATCACCGAGCTCTCGTGCGACAAGCGCTCGCGCGCGGGCCTGTTCCTCTCCTTCCAGGCGCCGGTCGAGATTCCCGGCGTGCCCCTGTCGAGCTTCCTGCGCGCCACCATCGCCGGCCGCCCCGGCCTCGAGATGAAGGGTAAAGAGTTCCGCCGCCGTGTGAAGGAGCTCGCCACCGAGCTGGACATGGACACCGCCTATCTCAACCGCGAGCTGGGCGTGGGCTTCTCGGGCGGCGAGAAGAAAAAGGTCGAGATGCTGCAGCTGCTGCTGCTCCAGCCCAAGCTCGCCATCCTCGACGAGACCGACTCGGGCCTGGACGTGGACGCCCTCTCCGTGGTCTCACACGGTATGGACGCCTATCGCCGCCGCTGCGACGGCTCGATGATCATCATCACGCACAACACGCGTATCCTTGAGCACCTGGACGTGGACCGCGTGCATGTCATGGTGCGCGGCCGCATCGTGCGCGAGGACGACGCCTCGCTCATCCCCTGGATCGACGAGCACGGCTTCGAGTCGTTCGAGCGCGAGTCCGCACCGGCGACGGCATAAGGGGGCACCGTGGCAAAGAACCGCACCGAGGTGGCGGACATCGACCGCAGCCTCTACGACTTCACCTACGGCGAGGAGGGCTTTGAGCGCCTGGAGGCGGGCCTCACGCCGGACATCGTGCGCGAGATCAGCGCCAAGAAGGACGAGCCCGCCTGGATGCTCGAGTTTCGCCTCAAGTCGCTCGAGACCTACCTGCGCTTTCCCAACCCCACCTGGGGACCGGGGATCGACGGGCTGGACATGGACAACATCGTCACCTACGTCAAGCCCAACACCGAGCAGAAGCAGGACTGGGAGAGCGTCCCGGACGACATCAAGAACACCTTTGAACGCCTGGGCATCCCCGAGGCCGAGCGCAGCTACCTGGCCGGCGTGGGCGCGCAGTACGACTCCGAGCTCGTCTACCACAACATGCAGGACACGGCGAGCAAGATGGGCATCGTGTACTCCGGCATCGAGGAGGCGCTGCACGATCCCCAATGGGAGCCGCTCATCCACGAGAAGTTCATGACGCTCATCCCGCCCACCGACCACAAATTCGCGGCCCTGCACGGCGCCGTCTGGAGCGGCGGCTCGTTTGTCTACGTGCCCGCGGGCACCAAGCTGGACTTTCCGCTGCAGAGCTACTTCCGCCTGAACGCCAAGGGCGCGGGCCAGTTCGAGCACACGCTCATCATCGTCGAGGACGACGCCGACCTGCACTTTATCGAGGGCTGCTCGGCACCTAAATACAACGTGGCGAATCTCCACGCCGGAGCCGTCGAGCTCTTTGTGGGCAAGCGCGCGCACCTGCGCTATTCCACGATCGAGAACTGGTCCAAGAACATGTACAACCTCAACACCAAGCGCGCCCGTGTTGACGAGGAGGGCGAGATCGAGTGGATCTCGGGCTCGTTCGGCAGCCATGTGGGCTATCTCTACCCCATGAGCGTGCTCAACGGCCGCCGCGCACGCTCGAGCTTCACCGGCATTACCTTTGCGGGCGCCGGGCAGAACCTCGACACCGGCTGCAAGGTGGTGCTCAACGCCCCCGAGACCACGGCGAGCGTGGAGACCAAGGGCATCTCCAAAAGCGGCGGCGTGCAGACGTTCCGCAGCTCCATCGTGGCCACGCCCAAGGCCGAGGGCTCGCGCGCAAGCGTCTCGTGCCAGTCGCTCATGCTCGACGACGAGAGCCGCTCGGACACCATCCCGGCCATGGACATCCGCGCCAAGAACGTGGACGTCGGCCACGAGGCGACGATCGGCCGCATCGGCGACGACAAGGTGTTCTATCTCATGAGCCGCGGCATCTCCGAGGAGGAGGCGCGCACCATGATCGTGAACGGTTTTGCCAACCCCGTCTCCAAGGAGCTTCCGCTCGAGTACGCCGTAGAGATGAACAACCTGATCAAGCTCGAGATGGAAGGGGCGATCGGCTAGATGGCAGAAGAGACGCTCACCCTAGAGAACGTAAACGCTATGCCTGCTCCCACCTGGGGCTGGCTGCGCATGAATTCCGCAACGGTCGAGCTGCCGGCAGGGCTCGCCAAGGCACCGGCCGCAGCCGTTGAGGTAACGGGCGCAGAGGGCATCCTGGGTACCCCCGAGGACTTTGCCGCCGCCCTTGCCGCCATGGACGCACGCTATCCGCAGCGCCGTGCCGCGGCACCCGGAGACGCCGCAGACCGAGAGCGCTCGGCAAACGAGGACGAGGCGCTCGACGTTCCCGCGCTTTCCGCCTATCAGGAGCACGCCGTGCATCTGGAGGAGGAGTGCGGTCCTGCAGCCTCGTTCGCACACGCCACAGGCAAGGCCGCCGTCGACTATCTCGAGCAGGCAGGTGGCGAGCCCGTCGTGCTCAACGTGCCGGCATACGGAAAGGCCGCTGTCACAGTGCGCCTGAACGGGACCGACGGGGCAGCCGCTGTGGGCCATATCCAGGTCGCTGCCGGCGCGCAGGCTCAGCTCGACCTCACCATCGCGCTCGACTCCCCCACTGTGGGCACGGGCGTCGTGGGCTCGCTGCTCTCGGTGGTTGCAGGCGAGTACGCCCGCGTGGACGTCACCTGCGTGCAGACGCTCGATGACAGCTGGATCGCCCTCGACAGCTCGGCCTTCTGCCTGGACGAGGGTGCGCGCGTGAACGCGCAGCACACCGTGCTGGGCGGCGGTGCGTCCTTCACCGGCCTTGCCGGCGAGCTCTACGGCGACCTGTCCAAGATGACCGTCGACACCGACTACCTGGGTGCGCGCGAGCAGAAGCGCGACTTCAACTACTCTTTGCGCCATCTGGGCCGCAAGACCGAGTCGAACATGGACGCGAACGGTGTACTCACGGGCAGCGCCAAGAAGGTCCTGCGCGGCACGATCGACCTGGTGCACGGCTGCAAGGGCTCCGAGGGCACCGAGCGCGAGACCGTGCAGCTCGCCAACAAGGGCGTGGACAACAAGACCGTGCCTGTGATCTTGTGCGACGAGGACGATGTTGCCGGCAACCATGGCGCCACCATCGGCCATGTGCGCGACGAGCAGCTGTTCTATCTCGCCTGCCGCGGCCTTGATCAGGAGGCGGCCGAGAACCTGTTCATCCGCGCCAAGCTCGAGGACGCAGCACTCGCCGCCCCCGACGAGCGGGTGCGCGCAGGCGTCATCCGCCTGGGCAACCAGCTGGTCAGTGATTTTGAAGAGGAGATCGCCTAGATGGCTATCGATATCAAGGCCAACCCCTACAAGGCGGACTTCCCGCTGCTGGCCAACAACTCTCAGCTCGCGTTTCTGGACAGCGCCGCCACCGCGCAGCGCCCCGCTGTGGTGCTCGACGCGCAGCGACGCTTCTACGAGACCATGAACGCCAACCCCCTGCGCGGCCTCTACTCGCTTTCCATCGAGGCAACCGAGGCCATCCAGAACGTGCGTGAGCAGGTCGCCGCGCTCATCGGCGCCGTCGACGAGAAGGGCCGCCCCGCGGCGCGCGACGTCGTGTTCACGCGCAACGCGAGCGAGTCGCTGAACCTTGTCGCCAAGTCGTTCGCGCCCTGTGTGCTTGAGGCGGGCGACGAGGTGGCCATCACCATCATGGAGCACCACTCCAACCTGATCCCCTGGCAGCAGGCCTGCCGCGAGGCTGGAGCCAAGCTCGTCTACCTGTATCCGGACGCCGAGGGTGTCATCACCGATGCAGAGATCGCCGCCAAGATCGGCCCCGCCACCAAGATCGTCGCCGCCGGGCACGTCTCCAACGTGCTGGGCGTGAAAAACCCCATCGAGAAGCTCGCGGCCGCCGCGCACGCGAACGGCGCCTACCTGGTGGTCGATGCCGCGCAGTCCGTCCCGCATATGCAGGTCGATGTGCGCGCGCTCGGTGCCGACTTTCTGGTCTTCTCTGCCCACAAGGCCTTGGGCCCCATGGGCATCGGCGTCCTTTGGGGCCGCCATGAACTCCTCGAGCAGATGCCGCCCATGCTCACCGGCGGGGAGATGATCGACTCCGTGACGGAGCAGGACGCCGTCTGGGCGCCCGTCCCCGAGAAGTTCGAGGCGGGCACGCAGGACGCCGCGGGCATCTACGCCACCGGGGTCGCGCTCGACTATCTCGCGAACACTGTGGGATACGAGAACGCCTCTGCACGTGAGGCCGCGCTTGTCGCCTACGCCATGGATCGCCTGCGCGAGCTTGACTACATCGATGTCATCGGCCCGTCCGATGCCGCCTGCCACCACGGCGTGATCAGCTTCAACGTGCGCGGCATCCACCCGCACGACGTCGCGAGCATCCTGGACATGAACGGCGTGTGTATCCGTGCCGGCCACCACTGCGCCCAGCCGCTGCTCACCTGGCTTGGCGTCGAGAACCTGGCCTGCTGCCGCGCGAGCCTCGCCTTCTACAACGATCAGGCCGACATCGATGCCTTTATCGACGGCCTCGCCACCGTCTGGAACACGTTCAACGCCTAGCGCCCGCGCGCCAAGAGGAGAAACGCCCATGGGCAACATCTACACGTCCACCACGTTTATGGAGCATAACTCGCACCCCGACTACAAGTACGAGATGGACTCCCCCACCGATACGCACGACGGCATCAACCCCAGCTGCGGCGACGAGCTCACCTTGCAGCTGCGCGTCGAGGGCGGCGTGATCGAGGAGGCCTCGTTCACCGGTCACGGCTGCGCGATCAGCCAGGCCTCGGCAGACATCATGGCAGATCTCATCACAGGCGAGACGGTCGAGGAGGCCAAGCGCCTGGCCGGGCTCTTCCTAGGCATGATCCGCGGCGACGAGCTTTCCGAGGAAGACCTGGAGGATCTGGACGAGGCCGCTCAGCTGCAGGATATCTCCCACATGCCCGCGCGCGTCAAGTGCGCCGAACTCGCCTGGCGCACGCTCGACGGCATGCTGCAGTAGTACACTAGCGGCATAAATCCAGCGCGCGTTTGCGCACCCAACCCGATTGAGAGGACATCTCGCATGTCGCCGGTCACCTATGTCGCCATCGCCTTTGCAGCCATCTGCTTTGGAATCGATAAGTCGCTCGCCTCGGGCGCAGGGCTTCTTTCCATCGCGACCCTCACCGCCGTGATGCCGGCTCACCAGGCCTCGGGCCTCACGCTGCTGATGGCGATCTGTGCAGACTGGAGCGCCATCTGGGCCTACCGCGGCAACGTGAACGTCAAGTCGCTCATTCGCTTGATTCCCTTTGTGCTCGTGGGCATCTGCGCGGGCATCTGGTTTCTCTACGTGGCCGACAACACGGTCATGAAAAAGACCATCGGCATCATCCTCGCCGTCTTTATCGCGATGTACTTCATCACGGTGCTGCGCAAGCGTCTCTCCGCCGGCAAAGGCGGCGACGAGGATGCGGCGAAAAGCACCGCCGAGACGGAGAGGCTCGAGCTCGAGGGTGTCTCCGATGCCGAGGCCGGCGGACGTGCGGCCGCCCTCTCGTGGCTCAAGCGCATCATCTGCGGTCTGCTCGCGGGCTTCACCACCATGGTTGCCAACGCCGCCGGCCCCGTGACTTCGATCTTCTTTCTCTCCGAGCACCTGCCCGTCATCCGCTTTCTGGGCACCACGGCCTGGTTTTATCTCATCGTGAACCTCATCAAGCTGCCCATCTCCATACACCTGGGCATGATCACGTGGGAGGGCTTTCTCTCCATGGCATGGACCATCCCGCTCATCATCGTGACGGTCATGATCGGCCGTTCCATCGCGCGCCGCGTAAGCCAGGAAACCTTTACCCGGCTCATCTACATCCTCTCCGTGGTTGCCGTCGTGCGCCTGCTTGTTTAGTTCCGCCGCACAGACCCGTGCGGCGTGAGCTTTCACGCACCGCGGCTCCAGCCAATACCTATAATGTCGATAGGAAAATAGCCAACCGACCCGAAAGGCCGCCTATGCCCGCCGATACCCCCGTCGAGACCCGCGACACCAAGCTCGAGATCATCATGGGCCGCCCCGCCCTCGACAAGCTCGCCCAAGCGACCGTACTGGTCCTTGGCTGCGGAGGCGTGGGCTCCAACTGTATCGAGGCGCTCGCGCGCGGCGGCATCGGTCACTTTGTCATCCTGGACAAAGACGTCTTGGCGCCCAGCAATATCAACCGCCAGGCCATCGCCTTCCACAGCACCATCGGGAAGCGCAAGGTCGATGTGATGGAGGGGATGATCCTCGATATCAACCCCGCCGCGACCGTCATCAAGCGCACCGAATACATCCTGCCCGAGAACATCGACGAGTTCTTCGACAGCGTACTCGCCCAGACCGGCGGCTCGCTCGACTACGTGGTGGACGCCATCGATACCATCTCGGCCAAGCTCTCCGTTGCCCAGTATGCCCAGGAGCACTCCCTGCGCATCGTGAGCAGCATGGGCGGCGGTAACAAGCTGCACCCCGAGTGCCTGCGCTTTGCCGACATCTTCGACACCGTGCGCGACCCCATGAGCCGCATCATGCGCAAGGAATGCCGCAAGCGCGGCATCCGCAGCCTACCGGTGCTCTTCTCCTGCGAGGAGCCGCACATGACGCGCCAGCGCGACCCGAAGAACATCCATGAGCGCTCAGAGCTCGGCACCGCGAGCTTCATGCCGCCCATCATGGGGCAGATGATTGCAGGCGAGGTCATCCGCCGCATCTCCGGCGTAGGCTGCGAGCGCGTACGCCCCGACGGCGCCGTGATCGGGTAGCCGTGCCCTTCGCAGACATGCACTGCCATCTGGACCTGATGGCAAACGCGGAGTTCGTTGCCGCACGGGCGGCCCAATGGGAGCTCGATATCCTTTCCTGCACCGTGCTGCCCGAGCACGCAGCGGCCGACAGCGTCATCTTTGCGCGAAGTCCTCATATGCATGTGGCATGCGGCCTGCATCCCTGGTGGATCACCGATGCCCTGGACGAGGCCTCCGTAGCGCAGCTCATGCTCCAGGCGCGCACCGCACGGCTTATTGGCGAGGTGGGGCTCGACTTCAGTACGGCGCACGAGGCCTATCGCACGCAGCAGGTCCTGGTGTTCGAAGAACTCATGCAAGTCTGCAGCACCCATCCCCTGCCCGGGCGCGTGCTCTCTATCCACGCCGTGCGCTCCGCCACGACGGTCCTCGATATCCTGGAGCGCTATCAGGTGCCTAGGCAAGCAGCTTGCATCTTCCACTGGTTCTCAGGCACAAGCGATGAGCTTACGCGAGCGCGCAAGGCGCGCTGCTACTTCTCCGTCAACGAGCGGATGCTTGCCACTAAGCGGGGACGCGCCTACGCGCAGGCCATCGAGCGCGACAAGCTCCTGTTGGAGACGGATTTCCCGTCACAGCAGGGCGAGTTGGGAAGCGCACACGAGATTGTCGACTCGCTTTCCCGCACACTCGGTACCCTAGCCGAGCTGCGGGGCGAGAACCGCGAGGTACTGGGTGAGCGCATCTACGATACAAGCATGGGGCTCCTGCACCCCTAGACTTAAGCCCGAGCTCCAGCCCTCAGACCTGAGCCTCGGCCCCTTCTGCCTCGATACGCCCCGCCCGCGCAACAAAAACGGCCGCACACCCGATGGTGCACGGCCGTCCACACGTTTAGCGAACGAGACGCCTATGCGCGATGCGTGTGGTAGAACTCAATGAGCGCACGCGTGCTGGCGTCCTGCTCGGCCAGGGCCTCGTCGTCGTGGAAGGCGACGGTAATCTCCTTGGCGAGCTGCTTGCCCAGCTCAACACCCCACTGGTCAAAGGAGTCGATGCCCCAGACGGTGCCCTCGACAAACACGATGTACTCGTAGAGCGCCACGAGCGCGCCCAGCGAGTGCGGGGTGAGAGCGGTACCCAGAATGGACGTAGAGGGCTTGTTGCCGGCAAAGCAACGGGCGGGCACGATCGGCTCGGGCGTACCCTCGGCACGGACCTCGTCAGCAGTCTTGCCAAAGGCGAGCGCCTTGGTCTGCGCCAAGAAGTTGCCGAGCAGCAGCTCATGGGTATCCTGGTCGCCGTCGCACAGGGGGTTCGCGGTATTCACGAACGCGATGAAATCGGCGGGAATCATGCGGGTACCCTGATGGATCAGCTGGTAGAAGGAGTGCTGGCCGTTGGTGCCCGGCTCTCCCCAGAAGATCTCGCCGGTGTCGGAGGTCACGGGCGAGCCGTCCCAGCGCACACTCTTGCCGTTCGACTCCATGGTGAGCTGCTGCAGGTAGGCCGGGAAACGGTGCATGTACTGGTTGTACGGCAGCACGGCATGCGTCTCGGTGTGCCAGAAGTTAGAGTACCAGACGTTCATCATGCCCATAAGCGCCGGAGCGTTCTTCTCGAGCGGGGTCTCCTTGAAGTAGACGTCGACGTCATGGAAACCGGCCAGGAACTGCTCGAACACCTCGCGCCCAAAGGCCACGATGAGCGAGAGGCCCACGGCGGAGTCGACGGAGTAGCGGCCGCCCACCCAGTTCCAGAAGCCAAAGGCGTTGGCCGGGTCGATGCCGAACTCCGCCACGAGGTCGAGCGCGGTGGAGACGGCCACGAAGTGCTTCTCGATGGCCTCCGCCTGCGAAGCCTCGGAACCGTCGATGGCGCCGGCGGCCTTGAGCCCGTCGAGCATCCAGACCTTGGCCTCACGCGCGTTGGTGAGCGTCTCGAGCGTCGTGAAGGTCTTGGAGACCACGATCACGAGGGTGGTCTCGGGGTCGAGCCCGGCGAGTTTCTCGGAGATGTCGTTGGGGTCGATATTCGAGACATAGGTGCAGTCGATACCGGCGTCGGCATAGGGCTTCAGGGCCTCGTAGACCATGACCGGACCCAGATCAGAGCCACCGATACCGATAGAGACCACATGCTCGATGCGCTTGCCGGAGACACCCGTCCAGGCACCCGAGCGAACCTTGTCCGCAAAGGCGTACATGGCGTCCAGGACGTCGTGCACATCGCCCACCACGTCCTGACCGTCCACCGTGAGCGAGCCGCGCTCGGAGGCGGGGGCGCGCAGCGCGCTATGCAGCACGGCGCGGTCCTCGGAGGTGTTCACGTGCTGACCGGCGAGCATCGCGTCGCGGCGCTCCTCGACGTGCACGGCACGGGCAAGGTCGAGCAGAAGCTCGATCGTCTTATCGGTCACGAGGTTCTTGGAAAAATCGAAGTGCAGCTCGCCCATGTCAAACGAAAGCTTGGAGACGCGCTCGGGGTCCTCGGCAAATGCCTGCTTGAGGGTAAAGTTTGCAGCGATCTCCTTTTGATGCTCGACGAGAGCGGCCCACTCGGGGGTCTTGGTGGCATCGATGGGGGCAGATACAGTAGGCATGGATTCCTCCTCGTGCGGGTGGGAAAACGTATCCCATGCAGCGCAAACGCTACGTATCCCGCGTTCGAATAACCAGATGCACCCATTGTAGGACAGATGCCACCCGCGCGCGCCCCTTTCCCTTGAGCGGCGCGCGAGCCTATGCTGCGGCGGCCGCGCTTGAGACAGGTGTCAAAGACTGCACTAAGGCCGTAGCCTCGCAGTCCTGAAGGCGCTCGATAACCTGGGAGGCGCCAAATGGGGCGCGGGGCTCGATCTCGTTGCTCTCCTCGATGGCGCGCGCAAGCATCTCGCGGGTCACGCCCAGCTCCGTGCAGGTCGAGGGCATGTGGAGCGAGAGCAGAAAGCTGCGCAGCGCATCGATGCCGCGCTTGGCGTCCGCCTCGTCGTTGAGCGTCGGCGCGACGCCCCAGATACGGCGAGCAAGCTGCGCCATACGACCGGCATCGTGCGAGATCACCACCTGAAGAACCGCAGGCAGCATCACCGCCAAGCAGGCACCCAGGGTCTGGCCGGTCACCGTCGAGAGTCGTAAGGAGATCTCGCGGCTCACCGGGCGCGCCACCCTGCCCGGCATGCAGATGTTGTTGTGCGCCATGCAGGCGGCCCACATCAAGTCGGCGCGGGCGCGCACGTCGGTATGCTCGTCCATCGCGCGGGGAGCCCCGTCGATCACCGCACCCATAAGGCCCTCGATCAAGCGGTCGCTCACGCCCGTCGCCTGCGAATCCGCCAGGTAGAGGCCATAGAGATGAGCAAGGGTCTCGGTGATGTTGCACGCCACCTGGTAGGTGGGCAAAGTGGCGGTAAGCGAGGGGTTCAAGACGGAGAACGAGGGCAGAAGCACATTGGAGGTGGCCTCCACCGTCTGCCCTCCGGGGCCCAAAGGCAGGGTCGCCGTGGCCGAGGCCTCAGAGCCCGAGGCCGCCGTGGTGAGCACGCAGCCGATCGGAAGGGCATCGTCGAGAATCGCCTGCCCGGTAAAGAAGTCGAGCACGTCGCCGTGATAGCGCACACCGGCGGCAATCGCCTTGGCGACGTCGATGACGCTGCCGCCGCCGATCGCCAGGACAAAGTCCACTTTCTCGTCGCGCGCAAGGTCGATGCCCTCGTACACCAGGTCGCGCTGCGATGCCTGACTCACGCCGGAAAGCGTCACGTAGTCGAGCAACGCGCGGTCGAGAGACGATCGTACGCGTCCGTAGAGGCCCGAGCGCTTGGCCGAACCCGAACCGAGCACGATGAGCGCCCGGGTTCCCGAGAAGCGGCTGACCAGACGACCGACCTCGAGCTCTGCATCGTCGCCGAACTCAAAATGGGTGGGCATGCAATAACTGAAACGATCCACGGGCGTGTTCCCCTTCTCGCTGCAACCGTCAAAACATCAACGCGATTGCAGTATGCACGGGAAAGCCGCTCCTAAATCACGGCGCAAGAACCGTTTACGCCTCGGTATTGCAGCCGAAATAGAGGTGAAACCGCACTGAAATACGGTCTCCGCCCGCCCATTAAAACCGACCGCTCGCCCCGTGGCGCGCAGCGGGCCTAGTTGCCCTCAAGGGCCTCAGAGGCCTCGAGCCACGCCATCTCGAGCTCATCGAGCTCGGCCTGCTTGTCGGCGATCTTGGCCTGCTGCTCACCAAGCGCGGCGTAGTCGGTCGGGTCCACGTCGAGCATGCCTGCCTTGAGCGCATCGAGCTCGTCGCGGCGCGACTCCATCTTGCGCTCAAGCGAGGAGACCTCGCGGCGCAGGCGCTGACGCTCCGCGTTGGAAAGGCCGTCGGTGCGCGGTGCGGGCTCGGAGCTCGAGGGCGCGGGCGTAGAAGCTGCAGCTGTCGCGGGCGCGTCCTTTTTCCGCGCAACCAGGCGCAGGTACTCGTCCACACCGCCCGGAACGTGGCGCAGGTGGCCGTCGATCACCGCGAACTGCTGGTCGGTCACGCGCTCCATCAGGAAACGGTCGTGCGTCACCAGGATGAGCGTGCCGGGCCAGCCGTCCAGCAGGTCCTCCACGATGGCGAGCATGTCGGTATCGAGGTCGTTGCCCGGCTCGTCGAGGATGAGCACGTTGGGCTCGTCCAGAATCGTGAGCAGCAGCGACAGGCGGCGGCGCTGTCCACCGGAGAGTTCGCCGATACGGCTCCACAGCTGGATGCTCGTAAAGCCCAGGCGCTCGCAGAGCTTCTCGGGGCTGGTCTCCTTGCCGTCCACCACGTAGACGCGCTTGTAGCCCGAGAGGACCTCGCGGATGGTCTCGTCTGCGTGCGGTGCCAGCTCATCGAGCTGCTGGGAGAGTACGCCGAAGCGCACCGTCTGACCGATCTTCACCCGGCCGCGCTCGGGCGCGAGCTTGCCCTGAATCACTTTGAGCAGCGTCGACTTGCCCGCACCGTTCTCGCCCAAAAGGCCGTAGCGGTCGCCCGCGCCGATCAGCCAGGTCACGTCGGAGAGCACAGGGGCGGCAGGCGTGCCGTTCTCCCCCGCCGCGTAGCCGGCCGTCACGTCCAGCACGTCGATGACCTGCTTGCCCAGGCGCGAGACCGCCAGGCGCTTGAGCTCCAGCTCGTCGCGCACGGGCGGCACGTCGGCGATCAGCTCGCGCGCGGCGTCCACGCGGAACTTGGGCTTGGTGCTGCGCGCCTGGGCGCCGCGGCTCAGCCACGCCAGCTCCTTGCGCGCCATGTTGCGGCGGCGCTCCTCGGTGACCTGGGCCATACGGTCGCGCTCCACACGCTGCAGGATATAGGCGGAGTAGCCGCCCTCAAAGGGATCGACGCGCCCGTCGTGCACCTCCCACATAGAGGTGCAGACCTCGTCCAGAAACCAGCGGTCGTGCGTCACCACGAGCAGGCCGCCCGCACCCGGCTGCCAGCGGCTCTTGAGATGCTCGGCCAGCCAATTGATGGTACGCATGTCCAGGTGGTTCGTGGGCTCGTCGAGCATCAGCACGTCGTAGTCGCCGATAAGCAGGCGCGCCAGGTCCACACGGCGGCGCTGACCGCCCGAGAGCTCGCCCACAAGCCCCTCCCAGGGAACATCGGCGATAAGCCCGTCCAAAATCGAGCGAACCGTGGGTGAGGCCGCCCACTCGTACTCGGGCGCATCCCCCACAACGGCATGGTGAACCGTATCGCCATCCGCCAGGTCATCGCGCTGCGCAAGCACGCCCACGTGCAGGTCGCGTCGGTGCGTCACGCGGCCCTCGTCCGGCTCGACGGTACCGGCCAGCACCGAGAGCAAGGTCGACTTGCCGTCACCGTTTTTACCAACGATGCCCACGCGGTCGCCCTCGGCCACGCCGAGCGTCACATCCTTCAAGATGAGCTTGGTAGGAAACTCCAGCGACACCGCGTCGCAACCCAAAAGAACCGCCATGTACCGACCGCCTCACGTCTTTATGCATTCTCACAGGCGTATATGCTAGCACGCACCCGCACGTGCTCCGCGCGCAAAAAGCCGGCCGCAGCACCCGCTCGGGGCTCCGCAGCCGGCCACACGCCGTCGACGTCGTGCCCCGACTAGTAGGGCGCGCGCGAGGCTACGAGAACATGCCGGTAAGGTAATCGTTCAGGCGCTTGTCGTTGGGGCGCTGAAAGATCTGGTCGGTCTCGCCGTACTCCACCATGTCGCCCATGTAGAAAAAGGCGGTGCGGTTGGAGACGCGGCTCGCCTGCTCCATGTTGTGCGTCACGATGACGATGGCGCGGTCCTTGACCACGTTGCGCATCAGGTCCTCGATGGCGAGGGTGGAGATGGGGTCGAGCGCCGAGCACGGCTCATCGAACAAGATCACGTCCGGACGCATGGCGAGCGTGCGCGCGATGCACAGGCGCTGCTGCTGGCCACCGGAGAGCGCAAAGGCGCTCTTGTTGAGCTTGTCCTTCACCTCGTCCCAAAGGGCCGCACCGCGCAGCGACTCCTCGACCATCTGGTCGAGCGTCTCCTTGCCGCGCACGCCGTGGCGGCGCGGAGCGAAGGTGATGTTGTCGTAGATGGACATATGGAACGGGTTGGGCTGCTGGAACACCATGCCGATGGACTTACGAAGCTCGTAGAGGTTCTCCTTGTCGGTGTTGATGTTGCGCCCGCGGTACTCGATCTCGCCCGTCACGCGGCAACCCCGGATCTCGCGATTCATCAGGTTGAGGCTGCGCAGAAAGGTCGACTTGCCGCAACCGGAAGGGCCGATAAGCGCCGTGATCTCGTCCTTATGGAACGCCAGGCTCGTATCGTGTAGCGCATGATGGCTGCCGTAGTGCACGTTGACGCCATGCGTCTCGAGCATCACCTCGTCAGAGACGGCCACGCCGCTCACGCGGGCGCTCTGCTCGCTCGAGTTCACACTTGCCATGAAGCTTGCGGAGGCGGAGTTCTCTGCACCAGCACTTTGCGCCTGCTGGCTTTGCGTCTGCTGGATATCTTCACTCATTCGGCCGTCATCCTCCTTGCCAGCGCCTTGCCCACGATGCGCGCGAGCACGTTGAACAGCAGCACGCAGATCATCAGCAGGGCAGCCGTGCCCCACACGATGCTTTGGGCCTGTGGGCTGCCCTCGCCGTAGATCTTGTAGATGTGCACGGCGAGCGACTCCGCCGGACGGAACACGTTCCAGGCACAAGTGGGGCTCGCAAAGTTGAGCGTGAGGAAGTTCAGACGCACCGGCGAGCTCATGCCCGAGGTGAAAAGAAGCGCCGCCGCCTCACCGAACACGCGCCCGGCCGAGAGCACCACGCCGGTCACGATGGCGGGCATGGCCGCAGGGATCAGCACGTGAACGGTGGTCTCCCAGCGCGTGAGTCCCATGGCCAGGCACGCATCACGCTGCGAGGCCGGAACGTCCTCCAGCGCCTGCTGGATCACGCGCACCAGGATGGGGATGTTGAACATGGTGAGAGCCACCGCGCCGGAAAGAATGGAGTACTTCCAGCCAAAGTTGACGCTAAACACCAGAAAGCCGAACATGCCCACGACGATAGACGGCAGCGATGAGAGCGTCTCGATGGCCGTGGAGGCGATGCTGGTGACAGGCCCGTCCGGCGCGTACTCCACCAGAAACACCGCGCCGCCCAGGCTGATGGGCAGCGAGATAAGAAGCGTAAGCACCAGCAGATAGAACGAATCGAACAGCTGGAAGGCCACGCCGCCCTCGGTGCCGTTGGCGCGCGAGGCCTGCGTGAGGAACCCGGGTTTGAGCAGTGTGCTGATGCCCGATCCCAAGATATAGAGCACCATGGAGACCACGATCACCATGACCAGGCCCACGATGAGCGTGAGCACGCCCGTCGCGATCTTATCGTTGCGCTGCGAGCGCGCGAGATAGGCGTCTTGCGCTTGAGAGGTCGTCTTAGCCACGGGCCTTCGCCCCCTTCTTGCCGATCAAGTGGATGATGAGGATGAAGATGAGCGACATGCCCATGAGCAGCAGGCCGAGCGCCCACAGCACGTCGTCCTGCGCGGAGCCGTCGGCGTAGACGGCCATGCTGGTGGTGAGCGTGGTGGTGATGGTCGAGGCCGCATCGAGCAGGCCGGTGGGCATCTTCTCGATGCCGCCGATCACCATGCGCACAGCAAGCGTCTCGCCAAAGGCACGCGTCATGCCCAAGATCACCGCGGTCATAAGCGAGGGCAGGGCGCTTTTGAGCACCACGTGCCAGATTGTCTGCCAGCGCGTATAGCCCAGCGCGAGCGAGCCCTGGCGGTAGCCGTCCGGCACGGCGCGCAGGGCATCGATCGAAAGCGTGGTCACCGTCGGCAGAATCATGATGGCGAGCACGATGGAGCCCGGCAGGATGCCCAGACCGGTGGACACGCCAAAAATCGCCTTGCAGGCGCCCACCACCACGTGGAAACCGATGAGGCCGAACACGACCGAGGGAATGCCGGTCAAAAGCTCGATCAGCGGCTGGAACAGCTTGGCGCCAAAGCGCGGCTGGATCTCGACCGCGAAGATGGCCGAGCCGAGCGCGATGGGCAGGGCAAAGACCGTAGAGAGGATCGTCACCGAGAACGATGTGACGATGAGGGGCAGGGCGCCCGTATAGGGCATCCCGTTTTCCTGAGTGTTCGCGAGGTCCCACTTGGTCCCGCAGAAGAACTCAACGACATTCACGCCGTCCTTGACAAAGGCGGAGAGGCCCTTTTGCGCCACCATGACGATGAGGGCCAGCACAACAAGTGTCACGAGCACGACGCACGCACCCGTGACACCCAGTCCTACCTTTTCAAGGTCGCGTTTAGGCATCTGCTTTGCCATTACGCACCTTTCGTTTCGCTATGCACCGGCAGGGATAAGACGCGTTCGCGCGAATTACTTCTCGGTGACCGCGCCGGAAGCGTCCTTGGAGACCTTCATCTTGGCGACGGGGATAAAGCCCTGCTCCTCGACCAGGCTGCCCTGGACGTCATCGGAGAGCATGTACTCGAGGAAGGCCGTGGTGGCCTCGTCGGCGTCCTCGGCGCAGTACATGTGCTCGGTAGCCCAGATGGGGAAGCTGTTGTCGTAGACGTTCTCGCTCCTGGGTTCCACGCCCTCAACCTTGATGGCGTTGAACTTGGAGTCATCGAAGTGGGAGAAGTCGAGATAGGAGATGGCGTTATCGGTGCTGGAGAGCTGCGTCTGAACGTCGCCGGACTTGTCGAGCTCGGCATCGCCCTTGAACTCGTTGGCCTCGTTGCCAAAGACGGCGGCCTCGAAGGTGGCGCGGGTGCCGGAGCCGGCCTTGCGGTTGAGCACGACGATGGTCGCGTCGTCGCCGCCGACCTCCTTCCAGTTGGTGATGGTGCCGGAGAAGACGCCCTTGAGCTGCTCGAGCGTCAGGTCGTCGACGGTCACGTTCTTGGAGACCACGGGGCCCATGCCCACAACGGCGACCTCGTAGTCAACGAGCTTAGCGGCATCGGACTCGTCGAGCTTGGTCTCGGCGAAGACATCGGAGTTGCCGATGGTGACGGTGCCGGATGCGACGGCGGTCAGGCCCTTGCCCGAGCCGTTACCGGAACCGGAGATGATGACGTCGGGGTTCTCCTCCATGAACTTCTCGCCCGCGGCCTCGACGAGGGCCTGGAAGGAGGAGGCGCCGTCGTAGGTGATCTCGCCGGTGAGGCTCGAGGTGGCAGCAGCAGAGCCCTCACTGGTGGAGCTGGAGGCGGAGCTACCGCAACCGGCAAGGCCGAGGCCGGCAGCGGCAACAAAGCCGCCGGCAAGGCCGAGGAACTGACGACGAGAGCACGAATAGTCGAACATGGTTCTCCTTTCGCGAACACACGGGTTCGCACATCCACACAGACGGCGCCCGCACGGCCCGTCCGCTTTCCATGTCTGCCACTCTATGCCGCGCCGTCCTCGCGCGGACTCGCTCCCCCATCTCATTACGGCCTTCTGACCAAGCATTACCGACACATCGCCCCACCCTTACGCGCCCTTTACAAACCCTGCATGCACGTAAAAACCCGAGGACCCATACGCGCAAGCGCATGAGCCCTCGGGCATCGATTTGAATCCGGCACGGAGAGGGGCTTAAAGCTCAAGCTCATTCAATTTCAGGATGGCAAGAATGTAGATCTTGAGCGCCTGGCGCAGCAGCGCCTCGTTGGCCACCTCGTTGGGGCCGTGCATGGGGCCTCCCCACTCGGGAAGCTCGAGGCCATGGACCTCGGGGCCAAAGGAGACGGCGCGGGCAAAGCGGCGCGCATAGGTGCCGCCGCCCATGGCAAAGGGCGTCGCGTTCTCGCCCGTCACCTCGTTGTAGACGTCGATGAGCGCGCTCACCGCGGGAGAATCCGCCGGCGTGTAGAAGGCCTCGACGGCGTGATCGACCGCAAGCTCCGCCCCGAAGCGCTCTGCCACCGTACGACAGGTGGCCTCGAGCTCGCTCAGGTCAACGCAGTTGGGCAGGCGCACGTCGATGGTCTGCTGAATGCGGCCGTCCTTGACCTCGATGGTGCCGCCGTTGCAGGTAAGAGGGCCAAACGCCTCGTTTTCGGCAGCGATACCCAGCGCCTCACCGGCGGTATCGGCGTGGATCACCGAAAGGAGCTCCAAAGCGCGCGCCTCGGCGCCTACGCAGATACCGGCCTCGCGCAGGTACTCCAGCACGAGCTTGATGGCGTTCAGCGTGCCCTCGGGCATGGAGGCATGGCCGCCGATGCCGTGAGCCGTGATACGCGCACGACCGGGCTCCACCGCCTCGATCCGCAGACGGTCCGCATGCGACGCAGGCGCCGGCAGCTCGCCCGCATCGACGGCCACCTCGCAGATGGACTGGGACGGAATGGCATTTGTCGCCTCGGCGCCGCTCCACGAGAGAATGCGCGCGCCCTCGCCCAGCTCCTCGGTGATAAAGGTCGCGCCGAACTGGCCCTTCTCGGCATTGCAGACGGGGAACTCCGCATCGGGCGTAAAGAGGAACGCGGGATCCTCATGGCCGGCCAGGTAGTGACCGACGTCGTTCATGCCCGTCTCCTCGTCCGTGCCCAAAAGCGCACGGAAGGTATAGCGCGGCTTGATGCCCTCATGCAGCAGGTATGCGCCGGCATAAAGCCCCAAGACGGCAGGGCCCTTGTCGTCGATCACGCCGCGGCCGAGCAGCCATCCGTCACGACGCTCCATCGTGAACGGGTCGGTGTTCCAGCCGGGACCCGCGGGCACCACGTCCACGTGCGCGATGGTCGCAATCTGGCGCTCGCTCTCGCCCGGAATGTCGGCCATGCCCATGTAGCCATCGTCATGCGAGGTCTCGTAGCCGAGCTTGGCCGCGATCTCGAGCGCGCAGTCGAGGGCGGCGCGGGAATCCTTGCCAAACGGCGCGCCCGGTTCGTCTGCACCCTCGATGGCAACGGAGGGCACGGCAACGAGCTTGGCGATATCTGCCAAGACGCTGTCCCAGACCTCGTCCACGTACGCATCGACGCGTGCTTCCAGATCCTTGTCCATATGAGCTCCAATCATGTTGGTCTATACCTAAAGGGCTTAAAGGGAAAGGCCCAAGGCGCGGGCAATGTCTGCGGCGGAGTGCGCGACGGCATCGGCCCCCGCCTGCTCATGCTCACCAGGCACGGCGCCGCCCGTATACACACCGATACAGGGCACGCCAAGGGCATGCGCACCGTCAACATCGTGATGGCGGTCGCCCACCATGACGGACCGGTCGGCACCCACGCCCAACTGCGCCATGGCATCGCGGATGCAGTCCGCCTTGGTGTCGCGCCCGGGTTCCAGGCGACCGACCATGGCATCGAACGGCGGCAGATCGAGCGAGGCGATCATATAGTCCACGGTCTCCTGCAGGCGCGAGGTGGCGACGGCGATCTTTCTGCCCTGTGCGCGCAACTGCGTCAGAATCTCGAGCATGCCCGGGAACAGGGGGTAATCGTCCGGGGACGCGGCAGCATCAAAGATCTCGCGATAGACGCCCGTGATGCGCTCCCCCTCCTCAAGCGAGACATGGCACAGGTCCGCAAAGCCGTTAAAGAGCGGAGGCCCGATCAGGCAGCGCAGGTCGGCTTCGGCCTCTTTCGAATAACCGCAGCGAAGCAGCGCCTCATGGGCACAGCGCATGATAAACGGACCGGTATCGGCCAGCGTTCCGTCAAAGTCGAACAGCACGGCCGAACGGTCGGCAAAGGGCGCAGATTCTTGAGCATCGATCATGTCCACGTCTCCCCTACTCTCAGGATCAAACGCGCCCATCATAGCACGCCGCGAACATCGCGCACGCAAAACAAAAGCCCCCGGCGCGTATGCACCGGGGGCTGGCAAATCAGGCTCTATGAGCTTGCGCGCTACTCAGCGTCGGCAGCCTCTTCGTCCTTCTCGCCCTCGAGAGGAGTGACCTCGATCTCGAAGCCGAGGGTCTCGGCGGCAGACTTCATGGACAGGGAGATGCGACGACGGTCGAGGTCGATCTCCATGACCTTGACCTGCACCTTGTCGCCCACGTGGGTAACCTGAGCAGGCTGGTCGACGTGCTTGTTGGCCATCTCGGAGATGTGCACCAGGCCCTCGATGCCCTCGCCCAGGTCGACGAACGCGCCAAAGGGAACGAGCTTGGTGACGGCACCCTCGACGATAGCGCCCACGGGGTACTTCTTGACGAGTGCACGCCAAGGATCCTCGGTGGTCTGCTTGAGACCGAGGGAGATGCGCTCACGGTTCAGATCGACGTCGAGAACCTCAACCTCGACCTCCTGGCCGACCTTGACGACCTCAGAGGGGTGATTGACGTGGTTCCAAGAGAGCTCGGAGATGTGGATGAGGCCGTCGATGCCGCCCAGGTCCACAAATGCGCCGAAGTCGACGATGGAGGAAACGGTGCCCTGGAGACGCATGCCGCTCTTGAGCTTGGAGAGAATCTCGGAGCGCTCGGCCTTGCGGGACTCCTCGAGCACGACGCGGCGGGAAAGCACGACGTTGTTGCGGTTGCGATCCATCTCGATGACACGAGCCTCGATGGAGGTGTGCAGGTAGGAGGTGAGATCCTTCACGCGGCGCAGGTCCACGAGAGAGGCAGGCAGGAAGCCGCGCAGGCCGATGTCCAGGATAAGACCGCCCTTGACGACCTCGATGACCTCGCCCTCGACGTTCTCGCCGGCGTTGAACTTCTCCTCGATGCGGTTCCAGGCACGCTCGTACTCAGCACGCTTCTTGGACAGAACCATGCGGCCCTCTTTGTCCTCCTTCTGGACAACCTGAGCCTCGACGGTGTCGCCAAGAGCGACGATGTCTGCAGGGTTGACGTCCTTGCGGATGGAGAGCTCGCGAACAGGGATGACGCCCTCGGACTTGGAGTGAAGGTCGACCAGGACCTCATCGCGACCGATGGAAGCGACCGTACCGGTGACGAGGTCGCCCTCATCAAACGTAGGAAGGTCGTTCAGGCTCTTCTCCATCTCGTCATCCGCGCCCTCATCAAGGGAAAATACGGACGTGTTCTGAATCTCACTCAAAGGTGGACCCCTTTCGAACTTACGGGGCCCCGATTGCAAGACCTGCAGATGTGCGTACTAGATGGGAGCCATCAGGTCGCGCGCACCGTTTGGAAATATCTCGGGGGCCAACAGATACTGACGTGAAGCTTTTGCATTCACGGTCATCTAGGGTACGTTGAACCCGAAATATTTTCAAGGTCAAACCTCGATTTTTATGCGAGCGGCACGAAATACCGCGGGGGCCTTATGCCCCCTGCCCCATCTCCACGACCGGCGAGAGATCGGCCATGGCCGACTCATCGCGCTCGAGGCGCGCGACGGCAAGCTTGAGCTGCTCGGCCACGGCCGCGGGTGCGGTTCCGCCCTCGGTGGTGCGGGCGGCGACAATGGCCGGGATATCGAGCGCAGAGGTGATGTCGCGCTCGAACAGCGGGCTTGCCTCCTGGAACACCTCGAAGGGCAGGTCTTCGAGGTTGCAGCCGCGCTTCTCGCAGGTGAGCACCAGGTGGCCCACAACGGCATGCGCCTCGCGGAACGGCAGGCCGCGCTTGGCCAGGTAGTCGGCAACGTCGGTGGCCGCCAGGTGACCGACGGCGCACTCGCGCGCCATGGCGTCTTCGTTGACGTGCCAGGTCTCGACCATGCCGGCCATCACCGAGAGGCACTGCGCGAGCGTGTGTGCGGTATCGAGGGCGCCCTCCTTGTCCTCCTGCAGGTCCTTGTTGTAGGCGAGCGGCAGACCCTTCATGGTCACCAAAAGCTGCGTCAGGTTGCCGTAGACGCGCCCGGTCTTGCCGCGGATGAGCTCGGCGAAGTCGGGGTTCTTCTTCTGCGGCATGATGGAGGAGCCGGTGGAATAGGCGTCGGAGAGCGTGATGAAGCCGAACTCAGAGGTGGACCACAGCACGATCTCCTCGGAAAGGCGCGAGAGATGCATCGCCATCACCGAGGCGGCATAGTGCAGGTCGAGCAAAAAGTCGCGATCGGAGACGGCATCGAGCGAGTTGGGGATCACGGACGAGAAGCCCAGCTCGGCGGCAGTCATCTGACGGTCGAGCGGGTAGGTGGTGCCGGCCAGGGCCGCGGCTCCCAAAGGCGAGGCGTCGGCCGCGTCGAAGGCCGCCTGCAAGCGCGCCCAGTCGCGGGTGAACATCCATACGTAGGCGAGCAGGTGATGCGAGAGGAGCACCGGCTGCGCATGCTGCATGTGCGTATAGCCGGGAAGGATGGTGTCGGGGTTTTTCTGGGCGGCCTCCAGAAGCACGCGGCGCAGATGCAGATTGCCCTCCATGAGCTCACGGGAGAGGGCCTTGCAGGCAAGGCGTGTGTCGGTAGCCACCTGGTCGTTGCGCGAACGGCCGGTATGCAGGCGCTTGCCGGCCTCCCCGATGCGGCGGGTGAGCTCGCTTTCGATGGACATGTGGATGTCCTCGTCGTTGATGTCGAAGGTGAAGTTCCCCGCATCGATATCGGCACCGATGGCGTCCAAGCCGGCGCGGATGGCATCGGCGTCCTCGGCGCTGATGATGCCCTGGGCGGCAAGCATCTTGGCATGCGCCTTGGAACCGGCGATGTCCTGACGGTACAGGTGCTTGTCCACGGGCAGCGACGCGCCGAACTCCTGCGTGACCTCGGCCACGCCCTTCTCAAAACGGCCTCCCCACAACGCCATGGGAACCCTCCTCATAGTCGAATCCATATAGGCCACAGTGTACACAATGCGGCGAAAAAAGGAGGCGGCCCCGCAGCACATGGGCTGGGAGCCGCCCCCATCAGGCACAGACAGCAGATGCTAGGCCAGCTTGGAGCCGGGGCCCTGAACCTTGGACCAGGTCTTGAGCGACAGCGTGTCCAGGTAGATGAAGCCGGCGGCCGACTTCTCATCGAACGTGGTGTCGCGGTCGTAGGTGGCCAGGCCGTAATCGTAGAGGCTGTAGGGGCTCTTGCGGCCCACGATGGAGAGGTTGCCCTTGAAGAACTTCAGACGGACGGTACCGGTGACGAACTTCTGCGTCTCGGCCATAAAGGCGTCGAGTGCGCCCTTGAGCGGGCTGAACCACTTGCCGTTGTAGACCGTGGTGGCCCACTCGTGCTCAAGGCCCAGCTTGTACTTGAGCACCTCGCCCTCGACGGTCAGGTCCTCAAGCGCCTTGTGGGCCTGAAGCAGGGTCAGGGCGGCGGGAACCTCGTAGCACTCGCGGGACTTCAGGCCCACGAGACGGTCCTCGACCAGGTCGAGACGGCCGTAGCCGTTGTCGCCGGCGATCTTGTTGAGCTTGATGATGAGCTCGGAGAGCTTGAGCTGCTCGCCGTCGATAGAGACGGGCTTGCCGGCCTCGAAGCCGATCTCGACATACGTCGGGGCATCGGGGGTGTCCTCGGGATTCTTGGTCATCGTCCAGGCGTCATCGAGGGGCTCGTTCCACGGGTCCTCCATGTGACCGCACTCGATGGCACGACCCCACAGGTTGTCGTCGATGGAGTACGGGTTGTCGTTTGCGCCCTCGGGCACAGGGATACCGTGCTCGTGCGCATAGGCGACCTCGTCCGGGCGGCACTTGAGATCCCACTCGCGAACAGGGGCGATGACCTTGAGATCCGGGTCGAGCGCGAGCACGCCGGCCTCAAAGCGAACCTGGTCGTTGCCCTTGCCGGTGCAGCCGTGGGCCACGTAGGTGGCGCCGTACTCGTGGGCGACCTCAACGAGCTTGGCGGCCAGCAGCGGACGCGACAGCGCGGAGAGCAGCGGATATTTGTTTTCATACATGGAGTTGGCGGCGATGGCGCGCGTCAGGTACTCATCGGAGAACTCGTCGCGAAGATCGAGGACCTTGCAGTCCACGACACCGAGGGCGAGCGCCTTCTGGCGCTTAGCCTCAAGGTCGGTCTCCTCCTGGCCGACGTTGCCACAGACGCAGACGACGTCGAGGTTCTTCTCGGTCTGCAGCCACTTGACGCAGACGGAGGTGTCCAGGCCACCGGAATACGCGAGAACTACCTTCTCTTTGCTCATGCTTGCTTCCTTTCACCCTTGATAGCTATTGGAGCAACGAATATGTCTGCGAGCCGTTCGAAGACTCGCGGTATCCGTTATAGCAGGTTGCACGCCACCGTAGCGCGCACATGTATAAATTCGTGCAAAATCGCGATGAAGGCGCACCGGGGCGCGCCCGTTACCTGCGATGTTCACGCCCCCGTTGCATCGTGTATGCAAAACGCGAAACATTTCGGTAACACGGAGCCATCGGCACGGGATAGGCGCCGGCGGTTCGCGTCGGTTACTTCGCGTCCGCCCACGTGACGCCCGTCGAGGCATCGGCGATCAGCGGCACGCGCAGCTCACACACGCCCTCCATCTCCTCGCGCACCATGGCGCAGAGGCGCTCGACCTCGTCTACCGGGCACTCGAAATCAAGTTCGTCATGCACCTGCAAGATCATGCGGGCCTCAAAGCCGTCCTCGCGCAGGCGGCGCGCCACGCGGTTCATGGCGATCTTGATGATGTCCGCCGCACTGCCCTGCATGGGGTGGTTCATGGCCGTTCGCTCGCCAAAGCCGCGCTGGACGGGGTTCTTCATCTTAAGCTCGGGAATATAGCGGCGCCTTCCGTACATGGTCTCGGCAAAACCGCACGTACGCGCCCGCTCCACCACTTCGTCAAGATAGGTGCGCACGCCCGGGTAGGCCTCGTAGTAGCGGTCGATCATCTCGCGCGCCTCGGACATGGGAATATCGAGCGTCTGGGAGAGGCCAAAGGCCTGCTGCCCGTACACGATGCCAAAGTTCACGGCCTTGGCGCGACTGCGCAGCTGCGGGGTCACCTGGTCGACGGGCACGCCGAAGACGCGCGCGGCGGTCTCCGCATGAAAGTCCTCGCCCTCGATAAAGGCGCGCACCAGGTGCTCGTCGCCCGAAAGATGCGCGAGCAGGCGAAGCTCGATCTGCGAGTAGTCCACCGCGAGGAACACCGACCCCTCGCCCGCCGAGAACGCCGTCTTCACCGTCCGGCCCAGATCGGAACGCGTCGGGATGTTCTGCAGGTTGGGGTTGGAGGACGAGAGACGCCCCGTGGCGGTGACGGTCTGGTTGTAGGTGGTGTGCACGCGGCCGTCCGCTGCGCGCAGGGGTCCGAGCGCGTCCAGATAGGTCGACTTGATCTTGGTCATCTCACGGTACTTCAAGATCAAACGGACGATCTCGTGGCCGCGCGCGAGCTCCTCGAGCTTCTTGGCGTTGGTCGAGTAGTAGCCGCGCTGCGTCTTCTTGAGGCCCTTTGTGGGCAGCCCCATGACGTCGAACAGGACATGCGAGAGCTGCATGGGGCTCGAGATGTTAAAGGTGTCGTCGCCCGCAAGCGCGCGAATCTGGGCCTCCACCTCTAAGATCTGCCCCTCAAGGTCTTGGGAAAGACCGTGCAGACGCTCAGGGTCGACCAGCATGCCCGTACGCTCCATCGAGGCGAGCACGCCGACAAGCGGCATCTCGATCCGCTCGAACACATCCTGCGCCCCCGCCGCGATAAGGGCCTCGTGCAGGGGCTCTCGCACGGTGCGGGCAAGATACGCCGCGCGGGCAGCGGATGCGGGCGCGTCCTCGTCGGCCCCCTCCTCGCCCTGCCCTGCGGGCAAGCCAAGATGCAGGTACGTATCGGCCACATAGGCGTCATCGAACGAGTCGCGCGAAGAATCGAGCAGGTATGCCGCGACGCTCGTGTCGAACAGGCGTGCAGGGTCGGTCGAGAGCGGATCGAGCACCTCGGGCACGGCAGAATCGACGGCGGAAAGCTCGTGCATGAGCGCTTTCACGTCGGGCGAGCAGACGCGCCCCTCGAGCAGCAGGCGAGTGAGCACGCCGGCGATCACACCATGTGCGCAATCGATGCCGCAGTCCCCGCCCTGGGGCGCATTGGCACCGTCTGCCTGCTGAAAGCCCCAGAGGCAATCGCCTGAGGCGACCCACAGGACATGCGTCGAACCAAAGAGGGCGCCCTGTTCGCGCTCGTCGTCGACCACGACGCCGAGCCACTCCCCCGCCTCGATGAGAGACTCGATCCTGCTTACGGCCCCCGCCACGGCGGCGGCGTCCGTCACGGGCACGATGAGCGCACAGGGCAGCTCGAGCACCGAGGACGGGGCCGCCTGCGCGGCGCCGTCGATCAACGCGAGAAAACGGTTCTGCATGGCCATGATGCCCAGGGGGCTCAAGGCCTCGCTCACCGCGGCGGCGTCAAAGGCCGGGAAGGTCTCCTGCTCGAAGTCGTAGCTCACGGGTGCATCCGTCCGGATGGTCGCGACCTTGCGCGAGAGCAGCGCGTCGTCGATGTGAGCGCGCAGGTTCTCGCCCATCTTGCCCTTGACTTCATCAGCGTGCGCTATGACCTCGTCCAGGTTGCCGTACTGCTGGATGAGCGCGCTCGCCTTCTTGGGACCGATGCCCGGCACACCGGGAATGTTGTCGGACGAGTCGCCCTTGAGACCGTAGAAATCGGGCACGAGGTCAGGCGTGATGCCGTGGTAGAGATCGTCCACGCTCTCCGGCGTCATAATGGCCACGTCCGAGAGGCCCTTGCGCGTCGAGACCACGTTGACGTGCTCGGTCACGAGCTGGTACATGTCGCGGTCACCGGTGACCAGGTACATGTCGCAACCTGCGGCCTCGCCCGCGCGCGCCATGGTGCCCAAGATGTCGTCGCCTTCCCAGCCCTCGGACTCGAGGATGGTCACGCCCAGCTTTTCCAGGAGCTCTTTGATCATCGGGAACTGAACACGCAGGTCCGGGTCCATGGGCGGGCGCTGCGCCTTGTACTGCGGCAGCATCTCCATACGTACGCGCGGCTTTCCCTTGTCAAAGGCAACGGCCACCGCGTCGGGAGAAAAGGTATCGATCATCTTGAGGAACATGTTCAGAAAACCGAAGACCGCGTTTGTGGGGCGCCCGTCCGGAGCGCTCATGTTAGGCGGAACCGCATGGAACGCACGGTGCATGAGCGAGTTTCCGTCCACCACGGCAACAGTTTTACGAGCGATATCGGCAGAAAGATCAGCCATCAGGGCCTCCATATCAAAGCGTCAAAGCACCGTACAGTCTAGAGCACCGGGCGGCGCGCCCCGCCCGTGGCCGCCCAATCCACCAGAACAGCGACCGCAGCGCCGCCGCGCGCCCACGTGGTACGATGGCGTGCGGATAATCCGACAAGAAAGGAGCCGCAATGGAGCGTCCATGCGCCTGGAAGAAGTACACCGAGGAACAGCTGGAAGAGCTCGAGAAGCTCTGCGACGGCTACAAGACGTTCATCAGCGAGAACAAGACGGAGCGCCTGTGCGCCCTCACCGGGGCCGCCATGGCGCGCGAGGCCGGCTATGTCGAGCTCAGGCAGGCAATCGCCGCCGGTACGCTCAAACCTGGCGACAAGGTCTACGCCCTGAACCACGGCAAGACCCTCATGCTCGTGAACATCGGCACCGAGCCGATGGAGCACGGCTTCAATATCCTGGGCGCGCATGTTGACAGCCCGCGCCTCGACCTCAAGCAAAACCCGGCCTTCGAGGCGGGCGACATGGCCTATCTCGACACCCACTACTACGGCGGCGTCAAGGCCTACCACTGGGTGGCTCAGCCTCTGGCCCTGGTGGGTGTGGTTGCCAAAAAGGACGGCAGCGTCATCAGCATCAACGTGGGCGACAAGCCCGGTGACCCGGTCTTCACCATCTCCGACCTGCTCATCCATCTCTCCGGCGAGCAGATGGGCAAGCCCGCGAAGGACGCCGTGGACGCCGAGGCCCTCGACGTGATCGTCGGCGGCCGTCCGGTGAAGTTTACCGGCGAGGACAAGGACGCACCCAAGGACCCCGTCAAGCAGATGTTCCTCGATATCGTCTCCGAGCAGTACGGCATCGACGAGGAGGACTTCCTCTCTGCCGAGATCGAGGTCGTGCCCGCCGGCCCCGCACGCGACATGGGCTTCGATCGTTCCATGGTTCTGGGATACGGCCAGGACGACCGCGTCTGCGCCTACCCGAGCCTGCTCGCCCAGCTTGAAGTGACGGCGCCCGCGCGCACCAGCATCTGCCTTCTGGTCGACAAGGAGGAGATCGGCTCTGTGGGCGCCACCGGCATGACGAGCCGGTTCTTCGAGAACACCGTGGCCGAGATCATGGAACTCGCCGGCGAAAACGGGCCGCTGGCGCTGCGCCGCGCGCTCGCCCGCTCGCGTATGCTCTCCTCCGACGTCTCCGCAGGCTTCGACCCCGCCTACGCCAACAAGTTCGAGACCAAAAACGCTGCGTACATGGGTCGCGGCCTGTGCTTCAACAAGTACACCGGCAGCCGAGGCAAGGGCGGCTCCAACGATGCCGACGCCGAGTACATGGCCCTCGTGCGCGACATCATGGACGAGGCCGGGGTGGACTTCCAGACCTGCGAGCTGGGTCGCGTCAATGCCGGCGGCGGCGGCACCATCGCGTTCATCATGGCCGAGTACGGCATGAACGTCATCGACTCCGGCGTGCCCGTGCTCTCGATGCACGCCCTTTGGGAGGTCGCCAACAAGGCGGACATCTACGAGGCCTACCGCGGCTACAAGGCGTTCCTCGAGCGCGCATAACGCAAGAGCTGCAGCCGGGAGAGTCACGGTTCAGCTCCAAACGCAAACGGGGGTCGAGCGCAGCTGCTCGACCCCCGTTTTCTCATCTTGGCTCTTTGCGCCTAAGCCAAAAGCCCGTGCTGCATGCGTGCGGCAAAGACCACGTTGTGCATCAGCATCGCGCGCGTCATGGGGCCCACGCCGCCCGGAACGGGCGTGATGGCGCCTGCGACCAGCTCGGCGGAATCAAAGTCAACGTCGCCGCAGAGCTTGCCGTCCTCGTCGCGGTCCATGCCCACATCGATCACGGTGGCGCCGGGCTTGATCCACGGCCCCTTGATCATCTTGGGGATACCGCAGGCGGCGACCAGAATGTCTGCACCCTGGCAGATACGGGCAAGCTCACGCGGATCGGTATGGGAATGCGCAACGGAGATGGTCGCGTCCCGGGCGAGCAGCATGAGCGACATCGGCTTGCCCACGATGGAGGAACGGCCCACGATGACCGCGTTCTTGCCGGCCGGGTCGATACCGTACTCATCGAGCATCGCCATAACACCCGCGGGCGTGCAAGGGCGAAGACCGGGGATGCCGCGAACCAGGCGACCCAAGTTCTCCGGGTGAAAACCGTCCACGTCCTTCTCGGGCGAGATAGCCGCCACGACGGCCTCCTCATCCAGGTGACGGGGCAGGGGCATCTGCACAAGAATGCCGGTAACCTTCTCGTCGGCGTTCAGGCGAACCACGAGCTCCATGAGCTCTTCTTGCGTGGTCTCGGCAGGCAGCTTGTAGTCAAACGATGCGATGCCGCACTGCTCGCAGTCGCGAAGCTTAGAGCGCACATAGGTAGCGGACGCCTGGTTATCGCCCACCAGGACCACCGCGAGACCGGGCTCGATGCCCTGAGCCTTGAGCTCGTTGACATCGGCCGCGGCCCGCTCGCGCACGACCGTGGCCAGCGCCTTGCCGTCGATTCGAATAGCCATGCTATCGACTCCTCTTCATACGTAAAACCCGGGCGACGAGGCGCCGCCCGGGAGATCCAGCCTTACAGGCCCGTATAGTTTAGGGCATGCGGCTTAAAACAGGCCCGTAATATTGCCGTTCTCGTCCACATCGATGTTCTCGGCGGCGGGAACCTTGGGCAGGCCGGGCATCGTGAGCACGCTGCCGGTAAGCGCGACCACAAAATGGGCGCCGGCAGAGACCTTCAGCTCGCGCACCGTGACGCGGAACCCCTCGGGAGCGCCAAGCGCCTTGGGGTCGTCGCTGAACGAGTACTGGGTCTTGGCCACGCATACGGGCAGGTTGCCAAAGCCGTTCTCGCGCAGCTCGGCAAGCTGGCGCTTGGCCGCCGGCGTAAAATCGACGCCCTCCGCGCGGTAGATCTTGGTGGCGATGGCCTCCAGGGCATCGGCGATATCGGCACCGTCCTCGTAGGCGAACGAGAAATCGTTGGGCTCCTCCACAAGCCTCATGACCTCATCGGCGAGCTCGAGCGCGCCCTCGCCGCCCTTCGCCCAGACCTCAGAGAGACGCACGTTCACGCCGTGAGAGGCGCACTCGTCCTCGATAAGCTTGAGCTCGGCCTCGGTATCAGTCGGGAATCGGTTGATCGCGACCACGCAGGGCAGACCGAAGACGTTCTGGATGTTGTCCACATGGCGCAGCAGGTTGGGCATGCCGGCATGCAGCGCGTCCAGATTCTCGGTGTTCAGGTCGGCCTTGGCAACGCCGCCGTTGTACTTGAGCGCACGGGCAGTGGCCACCACGACGACCGCATCGGGCTTGAGCCCGGTCATACGGCACTTGATGTCGATGAACTTCTCGGCGCCCAGGTCAGCACCAAAGCCGGCCTCGGTAATCGCGATGTCGCCAAAGCGCATGGCCATGCGTGTCGCCATGATGGAGTTGCAGCCGTGAGCGATGTTGGCGAACGGACCGCCGTGCACAAACGCGGGCGTGTGCTCCAAGGTCTGAACGAGATTGGGCTTAAGGGCGTCTTTCAGCAGCGCAGCCATGGCGCCCTGGGCATGCAGGTCGCTCGCGTGCACCGGAGTTCCGTCGAACGCATAGCCCACAACGATCTCGCCCAAGCGCTCTTTCAGGTCGGTGATAGAGGTCGAGAGGCACAGGATGGCCATGACCTCGGAGGCGACCGTGATATCGAAACCGTCCTCACGCGGGACGCCCTGGGCCTTGCCGCCGATACCGTCGATCACGTGGCGCAGCTGGCGGTCGTTCATGTCGACGACGCGTTTCCACGTGATGCGCTTCACATCGATACCCAGCTTGTTGCCCTGCTGGATATGGTTGTCGAGCATGGCGGCAAGCAGGTTGTTAGCGGCACCGATGGCGTGGAAGTCGCCGGTGAAGTGCAGGTTGATGTCCTCCATCGGGATAACCTGGGCATAACCGCCGCCGGCAGCGCCGCCCTTGACGCCAAAGACGGGACCCAGGGAGGGCTCACGCAGGGCGACAGCGCTCTTCACGCCGCGGCGCTGCAGGGCATCCGCAAGACCGATGGTCGTGGTGGTCTTGCCCTCGCCCGCGGGCGTGGGGTTGATGGCGGTCACGAGCACCAGCTTGGCCGTATGATCGGTCTCCTCGTTCAACAGGGAGTAATCGATCTTGGCCTTATCGAAGCCGTAGGGAATCAGATGGTCTTCGGCTACACCGGCACGACGGGCCACCTCGACGATAGGCAAAGGCGTAGCGGCGCGTGCGATCTCGATATCAGAGGGCATGGGAATCCTTCCTCACGGCGTGTCGTCAATAACCTGACCAGCATACAACGAAACGGTCGGGCCTACAGATCTGAAGGCGGCCTTATCCCCAAGTGGTCAAACGCGGCCGGGGTGGCAAGACGGCCTTGAGGCGTCCTCACCATCAGGCCCCGCTGGAGCAGATAGGGCTCGTAGACGTCCTCGAGCGTCGAGGGGTCCTCGCCCACCGCACTCGCAAGGGTCGACAGGCCAACCGCGCGCCCGTGGAACGTCTTGACGAGCGTCTCCAAGATGCGAATGTCCATCCAGTCGAGACCAAGCTCATCGATCTCAAAGAATGCGAGCGCCTCGCGCGTGATGGCGAGCTCGATAGCTCCCCCACCGCGTACCTGGGCATAATCGCGTACGCGTTTGAGCAGGCGGTTTGCCAGACGTGGCGTGCCGCGCGAGCGCGAGGCGACCTCTTTTGCAGACTCCAGGTCGATCTCCACGCCAAGAATCCCCGCCGAACGCATGACAATCTGAGCCAAGTCATCGATAGAGTAGTAGTCGAGCCTGAACGAGATGCCAAAGCGGTCGCGCAGGGGCCCGGTCAGCATACCGGAGCGCGTGGTGGCGGCCACTAGCGTAAAACGCGGAATATCGAGCCTGATCGAGCGGGCAGCAGGGCCCTTTCCGATCACGATATCGAGCGCAAAGTCCTCCATCGCGGGATAAAGGATCTCCTCCACCGAACGGTTCAGGCGATGAATCTCGTCGATGAACAGAACGTCTCCGGGCTGCAGGTTGGTAAGGATCGCCGCCAGATCACCCGTGCGCGCGATGGCGGGCCCGGAGGTCGTCTTGATCTGCGCACCGAGCTCGTTTGCGATAACGGCCGCGAGCGTTGTCTTGCCGAGTCCCGGAGGGCCCGAGAAGATCACATGGTCAAGGCACTCACCGCGATCCTGCGCCGCCTGGATCAAGATGCGCAGGCTCTGCTTGATATGCCCCTGCCCGCAATAGTCGTCGAGGCTTTGCGGTCTTAACGTGCGCTCGACATCGAGGTCATCAGACGTCAAGTTGCCCGTCACGAAGCGCTCCTGCGCATCAGGGGCGTTCACTGAGCCGCGCGGACCGCGCGCAGGCGCGTCGCTTGCCCAAAGATCCTGCGATTCGTCTTCCCACATCAGGCATCCATCCCCAAACGCCTCAAAGCGGCAGCGAGCAGGTCCTCAACGCGAGCCCCCTCGGCGGGCGCACCGTCAAGCGCCAAATCGGTCTCCTGCGGGCTAAAGCCCATAGACAGGAGCGCCGTGCGCGCGTCATCCAGCGCGGAGGACGGCTGCACCAGCGGCATCGCCGTCTGTCCGGGTGCCGCAGCAACCGGCACACCGCTCTTGCGGTCCTTGGAGAATACGCTCTTGAGCTCGAGAATCAGGCGCTGCGCCGTCTTCTTGCCCACGCCCGAAACCGCAGCCATGGCTTTATCGTCCTCAGCCATCACAATCGAATAGAGCTGTGAGACGTCGTATCGCGAAAGGATGGCAAGGGCCAGCCGAGGACCCACGCCCGATACCGCCAAAAGCCTATCGAACATCGTCCGTTCGTCCTTGTTGGCAAAACCAAAGAGGGTCATCGAATCCTCGCGCACCTGCAGGCGCGTATAGAGACGGCACTCCTCTCCTAGGGCCGGAAGGCTCGCCGCTGTACACGACGAGATGCCGACCTCAAAGCCCAGGCCGCCCGCATCTACAACGGCAACGCTCGGGCTCGCCTCGAGCAGCGTTCCACGAATGCATGCGATCATGAGTAGCCGTTCCCCCTCTTCTCAACGTATTCACCGCGCGTGAGCTCTCCCGTGCGCCGCAGATGGGCATGGCAGATTGCGCATGCCAAAGCATCGGCCGCGTGATCGGGCTTGGGGTCGTGGTCCAGATGCAGCAAGTTTCTCACCATATAGGTAACCTGCTGTTTGTCTGCGGCGCCGGTTCCCACAACCGATTGTTTGATCTGCATGGGCGTATATTCACCGATCTCCACGCCGCACAGAGAGATCGCGACCAGAGCCGCTCCCCGCGCGTGAGCCGTAGGGATGGCCGACCGAACGTTTGCCCCAAAATAGATGCTCTCGATGCATGCTTCCTGCGGATGGTACCGTTCCACGACGCCGGAGAGGTCGTCCGCAATATGCCGCAGGCGCACGGCCAAGTCGCTCCCAGCAGATGTCTCGATGCAGCCGTACGCCCGACAGCGAACATCGCCGGAACGCTCCTCCACGATTCCCCAGCCCGTATGAGCGAGCCCGGGATCTATTCCAAGGATTACCATGCGCCTCCCTTCTATTCGAACATCTGTTCTAGAATAACATGGAGCGCAGGATTAACCAAGCCTCAGTTTTGCGAGAAGAATCGAAGACGTTTCGCATCCATCGCGCCCATCGCCTCCGCCTTAAACGATACGCCATCCCCATGCGCACCGCTTTGCTCCTCGCCCTCATCGGAAGATGTCTGCTCGAGTGCCCGTTCAAACATCTGTTTCATCTTGGAGCCCAGGCCCTCAAGACCTTCCGGAAGCTCATGCTCTCCGTCAGTCGTCGCAGCCTGCTTCAACTGATCGGGGGCAATGCCGAAAAGACTTCCCAGGAAGCCCATGAGCTCATTTTGCATACGCTCACCGGCGTCGGCAGCGTCCTCGCGAGCCCGATTCTCTTCCTCTTGTACCAGGTCGGCTACGGTCAGCAGGTCCTCTCCAGACCTCCCGAAATCCGACCACTCAAGTGCGCGGGGCCACAGGCGCTCACCAAAAGACCGAGACGACACCACGGGAACGAGAGGCAGCTTTCGACGAGAGTCCTCTCCGCCCTGCACAAGGAGCAGCAGTGCGCGAACGGCCTGTGGATTCTGCTTTGCCAGGGGAATCTCCTCGAAGGAGCGGTTCTTGTCGACATGCGCCTCAAGCGTCCCGTCCACGTCAACCGCACTGAGCGAAAGCAGAACGGCACCGATCTTGTTGGCAAGTTCCGGATCTTTTACCGCCGCACGCACCGAATAGTCCAGAGTGCGACCCAACGAGTGCTCAACCGCCCGCAGCGAAACCAAAATCTCCGGCACCACAAGCGAGCGCCTGTTGCGCCAACGTGCCAGGTACTCGAGCTTGGTCAGGTAGACATCGCCAAACGGAAGTGCATCGCACCAGGCCGCCCCAAAACTTAGCGCCAAACCGGGAGCCAAGGCAATGTCCGTCTTGCTGTAGGGGGCCAAAACACAAGCGCTCAGCTGTTCTGCCACTGCAGACAGCATTAAGGCACCCATGCGTAGCCTCAAGCGCTCGGAAGACATTCCCGGCAAGGCAGTGCCGTTCGGCTCGTCGCTGTCCAGGCCCCGTCCAAGGTCGGGGAGCTCGCGCTCGACCAAGCGAATATGGAGGCGCTCGGCCACCTCACGCGCACGGGACAAGCGCTCGGCCTCAAAAGCCTCCTGAGCAGACGTGACCATATCCTGACGAGCAAGCACAAGACCGCATACGTTGCGCGGGCCGAGTGCATCCACCGCAAGGGCCGCAAGCAACGATGAGGGCAGATCGCCTTCAAGAGGGACCACAGCCTGCGATGCGCCGTGCTGTGCCACGACAGATCGAACCTGCAGACACAGCGCGCCCCACAGCCATTCCTCCTTGGAATACCGAGGCAGCAGGTCTTCATCCACACGAGCAGAGCTGAGACCTCGCCGCACATCGCACGTCAGCAAAGCCTCTTCAAAGCAGGGGGCGCATTCAACCACATGCCCCGCGTCGTCCATAACAAAGGAACCGCCCGTGTACACGGACTCGTCAAAGGCGCCCACAGGAGCCACGCACGCAAGCCACATGCCGGATTTCTCCACCTCGGAGAGGAAATATCCGTCTCGCACAGAGGCCACGGCAGCGGTGGACTCGTCCGTAACGCTAAAGCCGTCGATTTGAAGATAGACGATGATGTCCGTTCCGCCCGGAACACTCTCCATGTCTCGGTCCAGATCAAACGTGACGGCAATACGGGTGCCCGCGACGTCAAACACCGGAGGAATCCAAGCGTTTTCGGACTGAAGTCCCCGGTGCTTGGCCAAGAAACAGCGAAGAGGTACCGCGTTTCCCTCACGAAGCATAAAGACCTCAAGCACCGGAATGGGATCAAAAGAGACCACTGCGGGAACAAGGCACACGATATCGAGCCCCGCCATACGCTTTGCCTGCTCAACGAGCATCTTCAGAACGCAATGCTCAAAATTGCCGTAATCGATCAAGGAAGTGGGCAGCAGGCTTGAGATGATCGGAGCCGGAAAACAGAGCAGCTGAACCCCCTGTTCAGCAGCAAGCGAAGCCTGGGCAAAGATACGCTCGCCAGTGGCATCGATATCGCCCAGCCGCGCATTGATCTGCGCGATGCCCATCTTCATGTCCGTCTCCCCTCTCCATCGCTATGCAACGACGCGAAACCCCCGCCGCTGAAAAAGCAGGCCGCCACAGGGCGGCCCACCATACAGCCCGTTTAGCCGAACCTATGCCCTCAGAGGCTCCAAAGCCCTCAGGACAAAGTCGCTCGCCTGCTGGCAAAGATCCTCGGTAGGGGCCTCTGCCAGGACACGAACCAACGGCTCGGTTCCGCTCGCGCGCACCAAGACGCGTCCGCGGTCAGCCAAGAACGTCTCGGCCTCCGCTACAGAAGCGAGCACGGCCGCGTCGTTCATAGCGAGCTGTTTGTCCTGCACGCGCACGTTGGTAAGCAGCTGGGGATACATCTTCACCGGCGCGCAAAGCTGCGAGAGCGTCTCGCGCTCGGCGCGCAGCGCCTCCATAACGCGCAGGCTGGTCATAATGCCGTCTCCCGTGCGCTCGATGTCACCAAAGATGATATGACCGGACTGCTCGCCACCCAGGCTGTACCCATGCTCGCGCATGCACGCGTAAACGTTCTTGTCGCCCACATCGGTCTTTTCATACGAGATGCAGGCCTCGTCAAATGCCTTGAACAAGCCAAAATTGCTCATGACGGTCGGAACGACCGTGCCGCCGGTCAAACGGCCATGCTTATTGAGATAGACACCGCACACATAGAGAATCAAGTCGCCGTCGACAACGTTTCCGCATTCATCGACCGCAAGGCAGCGGTCCGCATCTCCGTCATAAGCAAAGCCGACGTCAAGACCCTGTTCAACAACATGACGACGCAGGCGGTCAATATGCGTGGAACCGCAGTCCACATTGATGTTGAAGCCGTCAGGATTGTTATTGATGACGCGCACATCGGCACCGAGCGCATCGAATACAGGCTTGGCGACCGAAGAGGCCGAGCCGTTGGCACAGTCAAGTCCAACCTTCACACCCTGCAGTGAGAAGTTAGCGCTAGCGATGAGATGGGCAATGTAGCGATTGCGCCCCTGCATGTAGTCGATGGTCGCACCGATTGCATCGCCCTGAGCAAGAGGGATCTCAGACTCGCCATCGATATAGGCCTCAATCTGCTCGAGGACAGACTCCTCCATCTTGAAACCATCGCCGTTAACAAGCTTGATGCCGTTATCGGTGTACGGGTTATGGGAGGCGCTGATCATGACGCCGCAGTCAAAACGACCATCGACCGTCTCAAACGCAACGCCGGGAGTAGGAATTACGTGCAGCATATACGCATCGGCGCCCGAGGCAACCAAACCGGAGACGATAGCGGCCTCAAACATATAGCTTGAACGGCGCGTGTCCTTACCCACGACCACGCGGGCCTTTCGAGACAGACGCGCACCGTAATACCAGCCTACAAAGCGACCGATCCTGAAAGCGTGCTCGACATTAAGCCCGTTGTTGGCCTCACCGCGAAAGCCGTCGGTGCCAAAATATTTCATAGAGAGTCCTCTCGATACCATGAGAAAAGTCCTCTCTATGGTACGACAGGAGCCGGCGAGACCCCACAAAGCACACACGGGCCCCAAACGCAAAAAGGGGGCGCCGCGGGCCGTAGCCCGCGGCGCCCCCGCGCCGTCCCCGGTAAAAGGG
>CAVGNZ010000052.1:0-39832 GCA_963630805.1 Bacteroidaceae bacterium | reverse complement strand
TCCTGCGCCTCCTGCGGCGAGAGCTCGAAGGGCACCGACGACGAGGCGACCTTCGAGAACGGCGAGCCCGACGCGACCGCCCACGGGCACCTGACGCACGTCGCCGCCAAGGCGGCCACGGCGAAGGCCGAGGGCAACACCGAGTACTGGTACTGCACCGAGTGCGAGAGGTACTTCTCCAACGCTGCCGGCACCAAGGAGATCGAGCTCGCAGACACCGTGGTGGCCAAGAAGGCCGAGCCCGCCAAGAAGGCGAAGAAGAAGTCCCTCCCCACCACCGGCGACGCCTCCGCGGCTCAGGCGGCCGTCCTGCTCGCAGGCTCCCTCGCCGCCCTCGGCGCGGCCCTCGCGGCAAGGAGGCGCGCCGCGTAGCGGCCGCGCAACGCGGCCGGCTGCGCGTTAGCCAACCAGACCTTCCCCCAAGCGGCGACCACCCACCCGGTGGCCGCCGCTTCTCGTTGAGCCGGGGCCCGGCCCCATCGACCAGAAAAGTTGCGAGACCAGCTCCGTATCAAAGCCCACGCCTTATCGAACTGCAGGGTCACATAAGGTCCAGTCTCCTCGGCTCCAATGGCCGTACGAGCCCAAGTTTCGCCCAAACCTTCGTTCCATCGACCCGCAGGGCTACATCGCGTCGACGCGAGCACGTAAACAAAAGGGCGGGACGGCTGATGTTTTGGAAGCCTGCGCAGGCCCGATTCCAAAACATCAGCCGTCCCGCCCGACGGTCACACAAGCCAGCTAGACCCGCGTGTAGACGTGCTCGATCTCCCCGATGTAGAGGGTATGGTAGTCATGCTCCGGGTAGACCTCGGCATCGACCGAGGCATCGCAGAAGCACTCGGGCTTGATGGTGTCCGCATAGAGCTTGCGGCACACAAAGACCAGGTCGGCCTGCTCATAGGCAACAACACCGTCGAGCTCGGTCGGGGTGAAGCCCACCTCCTCGATCTTATTGCTGTCGCGGCCGGACTTGGTGCCCAGAATGCCCAGGGCACGCTTGTGCTCGGGCGCGAAGAACGAGAGTGTGAACTTGTCGTTGCCGTCCACGAACTCCTTGGTGTAGCGCTGCGGGCGCACGTAGATGGTCGCCACGGGCTTGCCCCACACGACGCCCAGGCCGCCCCAGCTCACCGTCATCGCGTTGGACTTGAAGCGCGGGCCGGCGGCGACGAGCGCCCACTCCTTGTCGAGCTTGGTGAACGGGTTGAGCTGCAGCTCCTCGATGGGAAGTTCCTTAAAGGCCATGACGTCTCCTTTGGTCTCATGTGCCGTATGCAATCATGCTGCCCATCTTACCCCGAGCCGCCCGCCGCGATGCGCACCACCCCGCAAACGGCTATCCCAACTCAAAGAACGCCAGTGCGATGGCGCCCGGTCCCACATGTGTGCCAATGGTGGCGCCCACCGTGTAGACGGGAAGCTCATCGCCGGGGTAGCCCGCCCACAGATGCCTGCTGTCGCGAATGTACTTCTGTAGCAAGGCGTCAGAGAGGCCCGCGTAGCCCAGGGCGAGCGGCATGGAGAAATCGATGCCGCCGCTTTTCTCCACCTGCTGGCTCAGCAGGTTGCGGCCGTTCTTTGAGCCGCGGGCACGCCCCAGCAGCACGACTTCGCCGTCCTCGATAGAGATGACAGGCTTGATGGCGAGCAGCTCGCCCACCGTACCGGCCGCGGCCGAGATGCGACCACCACGGCGCAGGTACTCCAAGGTATCGAGCAGGCCGATCACCACCACGCGGTCGCGCACCCGCTCGACCTCGCGGGCAATCTCGGCAGCGGAGCGTCCCTCGTCAACCAGGCGCAGCGCGTACTCCACCAGCACGCGCTCGCCCACCGTCACGCTCATGGTGTCCACAACGTGCACCTCGCCTGCGGCCTCGGCCGCAGCGGTGCAGGCGCTCGCATGGGTGCCGGAGAGCTTGGAGGAAAGCGTGACGACCACGCACTCCTCCCCCACCTCATGGGCGCGGGTGAGCGCCTCGCCAAAGGCATAGGGGTTCACCTGGCCCGTCTTGGGCAGCTCGTCGCCCTCGACCAGCAGCTCGTAGAACTGCTGATGGGTCAGGTCCACCCCGTCGTGATAGACCGTCTGCCCAAACGAGACGGAAAGCGGCAGCACATCGAGCTGGGGATGAAGACCGGCCTCGATATCGCTGGCCGAGTCGGTAATGATGCGAACGGGCATGGGCTCGTTTCCTTTCTAGATTTCCGGTTGGGATTGCACACGCAGGGGCGGGGCTGCGCCTACTCGCGCGACAGCTCGCGCAGACAGCCCAGAACAAGGCGCAGCGAGGCGTACATCTGCTCACGCGCGGCGGCGTCTTGCACACCCGCCACCTCGTCGAGCACGTGCCCGATCGCCGTATCCGCCCGCTTGGCCGCATCGACACCGTGCGCGGTCAGACGAATCTGCACCCGGTACTTGGCCTCATCGGCACCGCTCACGCCAGACTCGACAAAACCCTGCTGCTCCATGCGCGCCAGGCTGCGCGAGACGGCGGCGCGCGTCACGCCCGAGGCGCGCGCGAGGTCGGCACCGGTCATGCCGTCTGCGTGTTTTCCCAGGTAGTAGAGGCACATGATGTCCGCGCCGGCAAGGCCCAGCCGCGCGCTCTCAACGCTCTTGATGCGCTGGACCTCCTTGGCGATCGCCGCGATCAGGCCCGTAAAGTCCTCAAAGCGCGTCTCGTCCATGTACGGCTCCTTCCACTTGTTGACAGGTCAACATTTTGGCGCGCAATGTTGACCTGTCAACAACTACATGCCGCGCACACAAAAATGCCCCGAGCCGTGGCGAGCACCGGCTCGGGGCGAATCGGTTCATGCCGAAGGTAGGCGGGCACGCTTCAGCGCGCAAGCGCCCGCCTCCTACCCGCGCGGACCCGCATCGCGGATGCACTGCGGCAGGTGCGCATAGCGCTTCTCGAAGTTCTCACGGAACATGCAGGCCAGCTCGTGCGCGGAGCAGTCGTAGTTCGCCGCGCTCTTCCAGTAGTTGCGCGGCACGAGGATTGCGTCCGGCACGCCGTGGCAGGTGACGGGGATGTCCACGTTGAAGATCTCATCGTGCACGAAGTCGGCCTCCTCGATCGTGCCGTCGAGCGCACGGGCGATGAGCGCGCGCGTGTAGGCGAGGTCGATGCGGTGGCCGTGGTCGTAGTCGCCGCCGATCCAGCCGGTGTTCACCAGGTAGACGCGCGTCTCGCTGCGCTTGAGGCGTTCGCCCAGCATATCGGCGTAGACCATAGGATCGAGCGGCATGAACGGCTCACCGAACATAGCGGAGAAGGTGGGCGTGGGCTCGGTGATGCCCTGCTCGGTGCCCGGCACCTTGGAGGTAAAGCCCGTCACAAAGTGGTACATGGCGCCGTCGGGCGTGAGGCGCGAGATAGGCGGCAGCACGCCGAAGGCGTCGCAGGTGAGCATGAGCACCACGCTGGGGTTGGGGCTCACGCCGCGCGTCCACGCGTTGGCGATGTGCTCGATGGGATAGGCCACGCGCGTGTTGGCCGTGATGGAGAGGTCGTCGTAGTCGGGGTTGCGCCCCTCGTCGAGCACCACGTTCTCGGCCATGGCGCCAAAGCGGATGGCCTGGAAGATCTCCGGCTGGCTGTACTCGCTCAGGCCGTCGCACTTGGCGTAGCAGCCGCCCTCGATATCAAAGACGCCCACGTTGCTCCAGCCGTGCTCGTCGTCACCGATCAAAAGGCGCGTCGGGTTGGCGGAGAGCGTGGTCTTGCCCGTGCCCGAAAGGCCAAAGAACACCGCGGTGGCGTGGCTCATGGGGTCCATGCTCGCCGAGCAGTGCATAGGCAAGACGTTATCCTCCACGGGCAGCAGGTAGTTCATGACCGAGAAGATGCTCTTCTTGATCTCGCCGGAAAAACCGGTGCCCGCGATCACGATCATGCGCTCGGTGAAGTTGATGAGCACCGCGGCATGCCCCGGAACGCCGTCGCGCTCGGGGTCGCACTCGTAGCCCGGGGCGACCATCACGCGAAAATCGGGCCGGTCGAAGTTCACGTGCTCGCGGGGGCGCGGGCGCACGAGCATCTGCTTGATAAAGAGCGCCTGGCTCGCGCGCTCGCAGGCCACAAAGAACGTGCGGGCGTAGTTGCGGTCTGCGCCGGCAAGCCCGCAGGTGATGAACAGGTCGCGTTCGGAGAGATAGGCCGCGACCCCGTCGCGCACGCGCTCGTAGACGTCTTGGCCGATCGGCGCGTTGGAGGCGCCCCAGGCGATACGGTCGTGCACCTCCGGGGTGTCGACGATAAAGCGATCCTTGGGAGAGCGGCCCGTGTAGTCGCCGGTCTTGACCACCAGGCAGCCGTTGGCGGCAAGCTCGCCCTCGTCGCGGCGCACCGCGTGCTCGACGAGCGAGGCGGCAGGCAGGTCAACGTAGCAAGAGGGCACCTGCTCGCCCTCATCCGCACGAACGATGCCGCAGGTCTTGAGCACGTGCTTGAGTGCCGCTTTCTTCATGGGTCCCAGCCTTTCTCGTCGCGCGGGGGCGCGGGATAAAACGATGCACCCCTCGTGTGTACTCCCGCACTACCACGGACGGCGGAGGCCATCGGCGAGATGCCCGCACGGCTAGGCGAACGTATGGCGGCTCCCCCGCACATGTCCTGCGGGCCCCAGGGGAGCAATAAAAAAGGCGGGCAGGCACAAGCCCACCCGCCCAAAAGGCGAAAACCGTATGTTGCGGCGCTGCGCTGCCCTACAGGGCCAGGCCCGCACCCGCGATGGCGATCACGCTCATGACCACCAAGAACGCGATGCCGTAGGGAATGATCGCCTTCATGAGCTCCGCGTCCTTGCCCGTCACGCGCACCGAGGCCAGGCCGATAGCGAGCGACTGCGGCGAGAGCATCTTGCCCGCCGAGACGCCCAGCATGTTGAGGGCGACCATCCAGTACGGATCGGTGCCCAGGGCGTCGGCCGCCTGCTTCTGCACCGGGCCGAAGAGCATGGCCGAGGACGTGCCCGAACCGGTGACGAACGTGCCCACCGCACCGATCCAGGGGGCGAGCAGCGGGTAGGCGGCGCCTGCCACGCCGATGCAGAACGCCGAGATGGAAGAGATCATGCCGGCATAGCCCATGACCTTGGCGCAGCCCAGAACCGAGAGCATCGTGACGACGGTCGGCAGCATCTGCTTGACCGTGGCGCCGAGCACCTTGAGCATCTGCGCGCCGCGGGCGCCCTGGATAAGGCCGCCCACGATGGCCGCGAGGAAGATCCACACGCCCGGGGTGTTCACCCACGAGAACGTAAGGGTCGCCGGGTTCTCGCCCGAGAACACCTGCACGCTCGAGGCGAGCGGCGCCAGGGCGGAGTTCACGGCCGGCACGAGCTTAGAGGTGCCCATGAGCAGGATGAAGATCAGGATAAAGCAGCTCCAGGCCTTGAGGGCCTCAGGCACGCTCAGCTTCTCCCCCGCCTCGACGGCAACGTGGAAACGTGCATCGAGCTTGCCGGAGCGCTCGGCACGCATGGCGAACACGGCCGTCACCGCAAGGGCGCAGATGCTGCCCACGACGACCGAGAGCTCAGGGCCCACAAAGGCGGCCACGGCCATGGAGGGCAGGGTGAAGGCGATGCCCGAGGCGAGCGTCGGCGCCACCACGCCGTGCAGGCGGTCGGCAAGCGAGGTGCCCTCGACGCGACCGGCCACGAGCACGATCAAGAACGGGACGATGATGTAGAAGGGGGCCAGCTGCACGAACTGGACAAAGGCGAGATGCGCGGAGTCGAGCCCCACGAGGCCCGCGAGCGAGACCGTCGGGATGCCGATGGAGCCGTACGGGGTGGGCACGCCGTTGGCGAGCAGACACAGCAGCACCGCGGGGATCGGGTCGAAGCCCAGGCCCGCGAGCATGCTCGCCGGGATGGCCACGGCGGTGCCGAAGCCGGCCATGCCCTCCATGAAGCCGCCGAAGCACCAGGCGATCAACAGCGCGAGCAGACGGCGGTCGCTCGAGATGGAGGTGATCATCGAGCCGATCACGTCCATGGCGCCCGTGCTCACGCACAGGTTGTAGGTGAACACGGCGGCGATGATGACGAGGACGATGGGCCACAGCGCCATCAGGAAGCCCTCGAGGCTCGCCGTGGCGATCTGGTCCACCGGGAGGCTCCACACCGTACCGGCCAGCACGCACGAGAGCACGAACGAACCGATGGCGGCCTTCCACGCCGGCCATTTGAAGACGAGCAGAACGACGACGAGCCACAGAATGGGCACGAGCGCGAGCAGAAACTCTACGGCATCCATAAGGTCAAATACTCCTTGATGGTCTTGTTCCGGCGTAAAGCGTGTCCTGCTTCGCGTCGGCGGTCAGGTACTCCCTTAAGCATATCGAAAAAATTTCGACACCCAATCGAAAAAATGCCTAAAAACAGAGTTGCCACGATTGAAGCGCTATAATTTGCTATCGAAACACGAAAGGGGCCCTCACGTGGCAACCAGCCCGAACAATCAGGACCAAAAACCGCGCCAGACGCCGCACGTGCAGCCGGCACAAAAGGCGCGTTTCATTTCCGCCCGCACCTCCAGGGCCCGCGCGACCGGCGGCCGGGGGACCCAGAAGCGCCAGCCCTCCCCGCTCACCCGCCTGATCAATCGCTGGTGGAACCGCCTGCTCTCCTCGGTCTACGAGGGCTCGCTCTCCGAGCAGGAGGCCCAGTACGAATCGGGCAGCACGGGTCGCGACTATATCTGGAACACCGCTGGCACGAGCGTCTGGGGCATGGTGTTCCCACTGCTCACCATCGTCTGCACCCAGCTGGTGGGCGCCGAGCAGGCCGGCATGTTCTCCATGGCCTTCGTCGCGGGCACCCTGCTCATGATCCTCTCCAACTTCGGTGTGCGCACCTTCCAGGTCTCGGATATCGACGAGCGCGTCTCGTTTTCTTCCTACCAGCTGAACCGCTGGATCACCTCGGCGCTCGCGCTCTTTATCGGCATCTTCTACTGCCTGCTGCGCGGCTACGACGCGGCCATGATGACGCTCAGCATAGGCATCTACGTCTACAAGATCGTCGACGGCATGGCAGACGTCTACGAGGGGCGCCTACAGCAGGCGGACAAGCTCTACCTGGCCGGCATGAGCCAGGCGTTGCGCTCGGGCGCCGTCATCGTGGTGTTCACGGTGCTGCTCGCCCTGCTGCGCAGCCTGCCCGCGGCCTGCGTGGGCGCGGGCGTGGTGGCCACGGCGTCGCTCGTGCTCGTCACCTTCCCGCTCTCCCTGCTTGAGACCGATAAGTCCGGCCCGTGGCGCATGAAGGAGGTCGGCGGCCTTTTCCGTCAGTGCTTCCCGCTGTTCTCTACGCTCTTCTTGTTCAACCTGATCGAGAGCCTGCCCAAGTTCGCCATGGAGAGCATGATGGGCTACGACGCGCAGCTCTACTTCAGCGCGCTCTACTTCCCCGCGCAGGCGATCCTGCTCGCTGTGGGCTTTGTCTACAAGCCGCAGCTGCTGCGCCTGGCAAACATCTGGTCGAACCCGCGCCGCCGTCGCCGTTTTGACCTCATCATGCTCGCCGTCATGGCCGTGGTGCTCGTGCTCACCGTGGCGGTCGAGCTCTTTATGGGCTGGATCGGCCTGGACATCATGGGCCTTATGTACGGAGTCGACTTTGAGAAGTACCGCGTGCTCGCCTACCTGATGGTGGCGGCAGGCGGCGTCACCGCGGCGATCGACTTCCTCTACCAGATCATCACCGTGCTGCGCCACCAGGAGCTCGCCACGCGCCCCTATCTCATCGCGTTCGCGGCAGCCGTCGTGCTCTCGTTCGCGCTCGTGTTCTTTATCGGGCTCACCGGCGCCATCGTGAGCTACCTCGCCGTGATGGTCGTGCTACTCGTGCTGCTCGCGCTGCAGTACGTGCGCATCCGCGGCATCATCTCGCAGGCCACCGGCGACCCGTTCGCGCGCAAGGGCGCGCCCACACGCAAACGCGTGCAGCAGACGCGCAAGTAGAGAAAGCGCGGCGGCCCCTACTCGCCTTCCTTCACGTCCGCATACCAGATGCGGCGGTCGTCGAGGCGCATGACGCCCACGCGGCCGCAGGAGGCGCCCGCCGCCGCCGAGCAGTCGATATCGATGCGATCGGCCACACCGCCGGTATCGAACGTGGGGCCGACCTCCACCATCACGCCGCGCCCGGACTCGTCGCCGCCGGTGCCGCACATGTCCACGGCATAGCGCCCCAGGACCAGCGAGGGGGTATGCCCGGCCACGACGACGGGGCCGCGACCGTCCGGCCCCACAAGGCCCGTAGGCCCGCCCCAGAACCCCTCGCGAATCCACAGCAGGTCGTATTCCAGCTGCTTCGCCATGGCCGTGCGCAACGTATCGACCGGCACGTCGGCAAAGGAGCCGGACGCGTCTACGCCGAGCTCTGAAAGCGTATGGATCAGCCGGAGAGGGTTGATGCCGGCGTGTGCCAGCAGATAGCTCCTGCCGCCCGCCTCGACGGCGTCGAAGAGCGGGAGACCGGCGATCCAGTCCATAAGCTCCAGATAGCGTTCACGCGGCAGCGCGTCCAGGCCGGACGCCGTGGCAAAGCCGCCGTTCTGCTCCCAGATCAGCTCGTCTCGGGGGCTCCCCTTCGCGATGACATCGAGCATCATCCGCTCATGGTTACCCATCAGCACGCGGGCGCCCGGCAGAGAGTGCACCAGCTCGAGCACACCGACCGGGTCGGGACCGCGGTCGATCATGTCGCCCAGCACGTAGACGGTATCGCCTGCGCTCGGGGCGGCCTGCTCTAGAGCGCTGTCGAGGGCGCGCAGGTGCCCGTGGGCATCGGAAGTGACATAGATCGCCACGGCTCTCCACCATCCTTAAACGTCAAGTTGAACCTTATTGTATACGCATGGGCACGGCAGGACAAATCTTCATGTCCGCAACACCGACACAACAGGCCGCATCCAAGATGCAGGGTGCATCTTCGCTGGTATCTTGGGTAGGATAGAAGACGAACAAACTCGCGGGCGCAGGCGCGCCCTTCAGTCGACCCTTCGAGATGAGGCCGCATTGAATTCCGTTTTGCTCTTTATCGGTATCGTCATCATCGCTTGCATCCTTATCAAGCCGATCGGAGCCAAGCTCCCCTTCCCCACGCTTTTGATCTTTGTGGCGCTGGGAATGTTTTTCGGCGTAAACGGCCCCCTGCATATCGCGTTTGACAACTACGAACTCACCGAGGGCGTCTGTTGCGTCGCGCTGATGCTCATCATGTTCTACGGCGGCTTTAACACCAACCTAGAAAAGGCCAAGCCCGTCGCGCCCTGCGCCATCGCCCTCTCCACCGTGGGCGTCGCACTCACCACCGCCCTCACGGGCGTCTTTTGCCATTTTGTCCTGAGGATGGACTGGACGCTCTCGATGCTGCTCGGCGCCACCGTCGCCTCCACCGACGCGGCGAGCGTCTTTTCGGTCCTGCGCGAGCACAAGCTCTCGCTGCGCCACGGCACCGACTCGCTCCTCGAGCTCGAGAGCGGCTCCAACGACCCGCTCTCCTACATCCTCACCATCGTCTTTGCGAACCTCGTCGCCGGAAACCCCATCAACGTGCCCCTGCTCCTGGTGCAGGAGATCGGTCTGGGCATCGTGTTCGGCGTGGGGCTGGGCTGGATCGCCGTCAAGCTGTTCGAGCGCTTTGACGAGCAGCTCTCGGAATCGCGCATCATCGCGTTCATCGCCGTCGCCATCATCGCCTACGCGCTGCCCATCGCCTTTGAAGGCAGCGGTTTTCTCTCCGTCTATCTCACCGGCATGGTGCTGGGTTCCTCGGACCTTGGAGGCAAAAAGCAGGTCGCGCACTTCTTCGATGTGCTCACCGAGATGGCGGAGATGGTGATCTTCTTCCTGATCGGCCTGCTGGTGACCCCCGCCAAGCTGCCGGAAATGCTGCTTCCCGCCGCGGGCCTGGTCGCCTTTATGCTCTTCATCGGACGCCCCATCGCGGCGGGCGCGATCATGCTGCCCTTCCGCGCCAAGCTCAACCAGATCGCGCTGGTCTCCTGGGCGGGCCTGCGCGGAGCGGCCTCGACGGTCTTCATCCTCGTGGCCGTCGTCAACTATGTGCCAGGCGCCCATGACCTGTTCGAGCTCGTCTTTACCGTAGCCGTTCTCTCGATCGTGGTTCAGGGCACCCTTCTGCCCGCCGTCGCGCGCAAGCTCGACATGATCGATACCGACGCGAACGTCATGCGCACCTTCAACGACTATCAAGAGGAAAGCGACCTTTCCTTCATCAAGCTCAAGGCGGGCGAGGGCCATCCCTTTGTGGGCAAGACGCTCGCCCAGATCGGAGCGATCGAGAGCATGCTCGTCGCGCTCATCCTGCGCGACGGCGACCACCCCGTGATCCCCGATGGCAACACGGTGGTCGAGGCGGGCGACCTGCTCGTTCTCGCGGCGCCCACGTTTGAGGCCTCCCAGCAGGTGGCCCTGCGCGAATACCACATCGGCCCGCATCACCGCTGGTGCGGCCTGCCCTTGCGCGACCTGCCGCCCGAGCGACGTCGCTTCGTTGTGGTCACGCTCAAACGCGAAGGCCAGGACATCATCCCCAACGGCGACACCGTCATCTGCGCCGGCGACACGGCTCTCGTGGCCACGCTGGCCTAGGCGGCGGAGCCGGCAGCTGGCATCGCTCGCCGCACCGGCGTCCAGAAGCGCCCGACCAGAAGCGTCTGGCACTCCCGCGCGTCGGCACCGTTTGTCCGGGGCTGAGGCCCCAATCACCTCTCAAAAGTTCCAAACACAAGAACAGGGCCGCCACCGGATATGCTCCGATGGCGGCCCTGCGGCATGCATGGCGCGTCTTAAGACGAGCGGTTACGCCTCGGTGGCGAGGACGCGACCGGTCATCTCCTTGGAGGGCTCGAGGCCCGCCATGGTCAGCATCGTGGGGGCGATGTCGGACAGACGCCCGTCCTCGATACCGGTCAGCTTGGCCTTCTCGTCAACGACGATGAAGGGCACGCGGTTGGTGGTGTGCGCCGTGAACGGGTGCTTCTCGCCTGCGGCGTCAACGTCAAACATGTGGTCGGCGTTGCCGTGGTCGGCGGTGATGAGCGCAAAACCGCCCTTGGCGAGAATAGCCGGAACCACCTGCGAGAGAGCCTGGTCAGTGGCCTCGACGGCCTTGACGGCGGCCTCAAAGACGCCGGTGTGGCCAACCATGTCGCAGTTGGCGTAGTTCACGATGTAGAAGTCGGCACGGTCCTCGTTGATGGCCGCGACGAGCTTCTCGGTGACCTCGGGAGCGCTCATCTCGGGCTTGAGGTCGTAGGTAGCGACCTTAGGCGATGCGACGAGCACGCGCTCCTCGCCCTCCTTGGGCTCCTCGATGCCGCCGTTCATGAAGAACGTCACGTGGGCGTACTTCTCGGTCTCTGCGGTGTGGAGCTGCTTCAGGCCGTTCTGAGCGATCACGTCGGCGAGCACGTTCTGCGGGAAGGTCTTGGGGAAGGCCACCTCGACGTTGAACGTGGGGTCGTACTCGGTGAGGGTCACGAAGTGCGAGAGCGCGGGCGCGACCTCGCGGTCAAAGCCGTCAAAGCCCTCTTCCGTGAACGCACGGGTCATCTGACGGGCGCGGTCGGGACGGAAGTTGAAGAAGACCATGGCATCGCCGTCGGCAACGCCCTCGTTCTTGCAGGCAAACGGCTTGACGAACTCGTCGCCGCGCTCGTCTTCGGCATAGCTGGCCTCGATGCCCGCGTGGGCGCTGGCCTCGCCGTCAAACGGCTTGGTGATGACGTCGTAGGCGAGCTGGATGCGCTCCCAGCGGTTGTCGCGGTCCATGGCGTAGTAGCGGCCGGAGACCGTGGCGACCTGCGCGTCGGCACCGGTGGTCTCAGAGATCTCGGCCAGGAAGGCGGAGAACTCGTCGATGTAGCCCAGGCCGCTCTTGGGGTCGACGTCGCGGCCGTCCATGAAAGCGTGCACGCGGATCGTCTTGACGCCGCGCTTGGCGGCCATCTTGACGAGAGCCTCGGCATGGGACATGGAGGAGTGAACGCCGCCCGGGGATACCAGGCCCATGAGATGCAGGGTCTTGCCGGCAGCTTTCACGTCGTCCATCGCCTTGACGAGGACCTCGTTGTGCTCGAGGGAGCCGTCCTTGCAGGCGTTGTTGATGCGCGAGAGCTCCTGGAAGACGATGCGGCCGGCGCCGATGTTCAGGTGGCCCACCTCGGAGTTGCCCATCTGGCCGTCGGGCAGGCCGACGTCCTCACCGGAGGCACCGAGGGTGGTGTGAGGGTACTTCTCGTACAGGGAATCAAGGAAGGGCGTGTTGGCGCAGGCGACGGCGTTCTCGTCGTCGGCCTTGGCCAGACCGCACCCGTCCATGATGATCAGGATCGCAGGAAGATGACGCTGAGCCATAATCACTACTCCCCCGCCTTGACGACCATCGCGGCGAAGTCGGCAGCCTTGAGAGAGGCGCCGCCCACGAGGGCACCGTCAACGTCGGGCTTGGCCACGAGCTCGGCGATGTTGCCGGGCTTGGCGGAGCCGCCGTAGAGCACGCGGATGCCGTCGGCAAGCTCGGCGCCGAAGATCTCGACCAGGGTCTCACGGATGGCACCGCAGACCTCCTGGGCGTCGTCGGCCGTAGCGGTCTTGCCGGTGCCGATGGCCCAGATGGGCTCGTAGGCAACGACGAGCTGGGCGGGGTCGGTGATCTCGAGACCGGCCAGACCGGCCTTCACCTGGGCGCAGACGTGCTCGACGTAGGTGCCGGCCTCACGGATCTCCTCGGGCTCACCGCAGCAGAACACGGGAACAAGACCCGCGGCGACAAGCGCCTTGGCCTTCTTGTTCTCGTCCTCGTCGGACTCGCCAAAGTAGTCGCGGCGCTCGGAGTGGCCGATGATGCAGTAGGTGCAGCCGGCGGACTTGAGCATGTCGCACGAGGACTCGCCGGTGTAGGCACCGGAGGCCTCCCAGTACACGTTCTGGGCGCCCAGGGCGATGGGGGCCGCCTGGATGCGGTCGTGCACCGTGGTGATATCGATGGTCGGAGGGCAGACGAGCACCTCCACGCCGGCGGGAACCTCGGGCAGCGCGCAGGCCAGCTCGTCAGCGAGCTTGGCGGCCGCGGCCACGTCGTTGTTCATCTTCCAGTTGCCGGCGATCAGCAGAGTGCGGCTACTCGGCATCGTTGAGCGCCTCCACTCCGGGAAGGGGCTTGCCCTCGACGAGCTGCATGGAAGCGCCGCCGCCGGTGGAGATGAAGGTCATCTTGTCGGCCAGGCCGAACTTGTTGACAGCGGCCACGGAGTCGCCGCCGCCGATGACGGAGTCGCAGTCCTGGTTGGCAGCGATGGCCTCGGCGATGGACTTGGTGCCGTGAGAGAACTTCTCCATCTCGAACACGCCGCAGGGGCCGTTCCAGAAAACGGTCTTGGCGCCGGCAACGGCCTCGGCGAAGAGCTTCTCGGTCTCAGGGCCGATGTCCAGGCCCTGCCAGCCGTCCTCGATCTCGCCGGTCTTGGCGATACCGGTGTTGGCGTCCTCAGAGAAGTCGTCGGCGATCACGTTGTCGACGGGGAGCAGGAACTCCACGCCGTTCTTCTTGGCCTTGTCGAGCATCTCGAGAGCGCGCTCGCACCAGTCGTCCTCGCACAGGGAGTTGCCGATCTTGCCGCCCTGGGCCTTGGCGAAGGTGTAGGCCATGCCGCCGCCGACGATGACGGTGTCAGCAGAGTCGAGCAGACGGTCGATCACGCCGATCTTGTCGGAGACCTTGGAGCCGCCGAGGATGGCGACGAACGGACGCTTGGGGTCGGAGAACAGGCCGCCGAGCGTGGAGACCTCCTTCTCCAGCAGGAAGCCGGCAACGGCCGGGATATGAGCGGCCGGGCCCACCACGGAACCCTGGGCGCGGTGCGCGGTGCCGAAGGCGTCGAGCACGAAGACGTCGCCGTAAGAGGCGAGGATCTCGGCGATGGCGGGGTCGTTCTTCTTCTCGCGCTTGTCGAAGCGGACGTTCTCGAGAACGAGGACCTTGCCCGGCTCGAGGGCGGCCACGGCAGCAGCGGCCTTCTCGCCATAGGTGTCGTCGACGAAGGTCACATCGAGCCCAGAGAGCTCAGCGAGCTTGGCGGCAACGGGAGCCAGGGAGAACTCGGGCTCGGCGCCGTCGCCCTTGGGGCGGCCGAGGTGGCTCATCAGGATAACGCGGGCGTTGTGCTCGACCAGGTAGTTGATGGTCGGGAGCGCAGCCTGGATACGGGTGGTGTCGCCCACCACGCCGTCCTTCACGGGCACGTTGAAGTCCACGCGGCAAAGAACGCGCTTGCCGTCGACGTCGATGTCACGGACGGTCTTCTTGGTGAAAGCCATGTGCACATCTACCTTTCTCTCTTTGGGGCGCACGGATGGGCGCCCATAAAAAGGGCGCGGCCGCGCGGCGTGAAGCCTCAGGGCCGCGCCCAAACTGACGCTACTTACGCAAAGTGTCGGAGCTTAAGACTAGGCAACGAACTTCTCGAAGTACTTGATGGTGCGGACCATCTGGGAGGTGTAGGAGTTCTCGTTGTCGTACCAAGAGGTGACCTGAACGAGGGTCTGGCCGTTGCCGAGGTCCTGAGCCATGGTCTGGGTGGCGTCGAAGATGGAGCCGTGGGTCTCGCCGATGATGTCGGTGGAGACGATGGGATCCTCGTTGTAGCCGAAGGTCTCGGAGATGGTCTCGGCGTAGGCCTTCATAGCGGCGTTGACCTCGTCGACGGTGACGACCTTGTCAACGACGGCGTAGAGGTTGGTGATGGAGCCGGTGGGCGTCGGGACGCGCTGGGCAGCACCGATCAGCTTGCCGTTGAGCTCGGGGAGAACCAGGCCGATGGCCTTAGCAGCGCCGGTGGAGTTGGGGACGATGTTGACGGCGCAGGCGCGGGAACGACGCTTGTCGCCCTTGCGCTGGGGGCCGTCGAGAGGCATCTGGTCGCCGGTCCAGGCGTGGATGGTGGTCATGATGCCAGAGACGATGGGAGCGAAGTCGTTGAGACCCTTGGCCATCGGGGCGAGGCAGTTGGTGGTGCAGGAGGCAGCGGAGATGATGTTGTCATCAGCGGTGAGCTGCTCGTGGTTGACGTTGTAGACGATGGTGGGCAGGTCGTTGCCGGCCGGAGCGGAGATGACGACCTTCTTGGCGCCAGCGTTGATGTGGGCCTGAGCCTTGTCCTTGCTGGTGTAGAAACCGGTGCACTCGAGAACGACGTCGACGTCGAGCTCGCCCCAAGGCAGGTTGTTGGCGTCGGCCTCCTTGTAGATCTTGATGGTCTTGCCATCGACGGTGATGGAATCCTCACCGGCGACAACCTCGTGATCGCGGCTGTAGTTGCCCTGCGTGGAATCGTACTTCAGCAGGTAAGCGAGCATATCGGGAGAGGTGAGGTCGTTGATGGCGACGATCTCGGAGCCCTCATGACCGAACATCTGACGGAAAGCCAGACGACCGATGCGACCGAAGCCGTTGATAGCAACCTTTACTGCCATGCGTGTCTCCTTTCGTTAGGCCCCGCAGGCTCTTTTGCCTGCCGCTCGGGCCCACAAACTAACCACGTGCTGAATATACCTGTTTTCAGAAGCCGCATTCGCGTCATTGGCGAGATTCCGACTTTTTCATTACTTTGAAGCGTTTCAATCTCAGTATTTCCATACCGAGCGCTTGCAATCACGCCGTTTTGCCAGTTGAATCGGCCAGTATCTTCTCGAGCCGCAAGACGCGATGGTACAGGGCCGACTTTGAAAGCGGCGGGTCGGCCATCTCGCCCAGGTCGCGCAGGGAGAGATCCGGATAGGCCTCGCGCAGCTCGCAGAAGCTCTCGAGCGCCCGCGGCAGGCTATCGCGCAGCCCCAGGCGGCCCAGTTGCTCGATCACGTCAAGCTGGTGCTGTGCGGCACCGGCGCTTCTCCCCTGGTTGGCAAGCTCGGCGTTTACGCGGCGGTTCACGTCGTTTTTCACGAGCTTCATGGCGCGCGCGTCCTCTATCTCGGCCACGCTGGCGTGCGCGCCCGTGACGGTGAGGAGCGTCCGGATGTCCTCGGCGCTCTTCACGTACACGGCGTAGCTCGACTTGCGGGCGTTGACGCGCGCATGCACGCCCACCTCGTCGATCAGACTCGCGAGCGCATAGGCGAACTCCTCCGCCTGGCACGAGATCTCCAGGTGAAAGTCCCCGCGCGGGTCGGCCACAAAGCCGCCGGCGATCAACGCGCCGCGGATATAGGCGATACGGCAGCAATCGCGCGACACCACGTGCCGGGGAATGCCGCCCACCAGGTTGCCCCGGCGGTCGAGCACGCCCAGAAGCACCAGGGCCTTTTGCAGATCGGGCTGCTCGGGCAGGACGATCAGGTAGTTGCGCACGCGGTGCAGGACCGACTTGCGCGCCGTGAACTCGGTCTTGAGCTTCAAGATCTTATGCGTGAGGGCGAGCATGGTGCGCGCCACGGCGCCCGTCTCGGTGGCCACCTGCAGGCGGTAGCCGTCCTTGCTCGCGATCAGCGTGCCGCAGATGCGCGTCAGCGCGGCCAGCGTCGCCAGGTCGCAGTACTCGCAAGAGGGCTCGCAGCGGGCAAGTTCGTCTCGAACTTCGGCGGTAAACGACATGCCGCCGCCCTAGCTCGCGGCGTTCGCGCGCGACAGGTCGCGGTGCGAGATGCTCACGTGGTACTGCTGGCGCTCCAGATAGCGGGCCGTGGCCTCGGCGATCGCGACGCTGCGGTGCTGGCCGCCGGTGCATCCAATCGCGATGGATAGTTGCGGCTTGCCCTCGGCCACGTAGCCGGGCATGACGGCATCGAGCAGCTGCTGCCATGCAGCGAGGAACTCCTGGGTCTTGGGGTGCTCGAGCACGAACTCGGACACCTTGGGGTCCAAGCCGGTCAGGGTGCGCATCTCGGGGTCGTAGTAGGGGTTGGGCAGGAAGCGCACGTCGATCATAAGGTCCGCCTCGTCGGGCAGACCGTGCTTGAACCCAAAGGAAAAGACGCGCACCTCCATGAGCTGCTGGTCGGTGAGCTCGCTAAAGGCCAGGCGCAGCTTGTTGCGCAGGCTCGCCGTGCGCATGCGGCTCGTGTCGATCACCATGTCCGCGTGCTCGCGGATGCTTTTCAGCTGCACGCGCTCGCGCTGGATGGCGTCGACGGTCGCCTCGCCCGGCATGGCCAGGGGATGGCGACGGCGGTTCTCGCTGTAACGGCGAATCAGGACCTCGTCGGAAGCGTCCAAAAAGACGATCTTGCAGCTGAGCTCGTGCTCCTCGAGCGTACGGATGGAGTCGAGCAGCTCGTCGAAAAGCCCCTGGCTGCGCAGGTCGCAGGTCACGGCCAGGTGGCGTCCCACGCCGGTGTTGATGCCCACGAGCTCCGCAAGCTGCATGATGAGGCGCGGAGGCAGGTTGTCGATGCAGAAATAGCCCATGTCCTCAAAAACGTGCATGGCCTGGGTGCGGCCGGAGCCGGCCATGCCGGTGATGATCACGATGTCGGGCAGGCGGTCGGCGAGCTCGTTTGCGGTGATGGAGTCGATTTCTGCCACGGAATGCCTCCTTAGCATGCATGCGTACGGGATTCAGTATAGCAAGGCGACAAGACGGCGCGGGGAGCCGCCACCGGCCGGGCTCAGCCCTGTCCGGCTTCGTCTCCGCCCTCGCCTCCGCCACCGTCCGCGGCGCCGGCGAGCGCCTCCCCGGCGCGCACGGCATCGAAGACCGCCTGCGCCACGTCTTTCGGTACGCCTTTCACCTGGGAGATATCTTCCACAGAGGCCGCGCGCAAACGCTTCATAGAGCCAAAATGCCGCATGATCGCGCGCTTGCGCGTGGGTCCCACGCCCGGCACCTCGTCCAGGATAGAGACCGTCATGGCGCGGTCGCGCAGCTCACGGTGAAAGGTGATGGCAAAGCGGTGGGACTCGTCGCGCACCTGCTTGATGAGATAGAGCGAGGCCGAGCCGGAGGGCAGCACCACCGGGGTGTCGCTCCAGGGCACAAAGACCTCCTCGTCCGCCTTGGCCAGACCGCACACCGGAATGTCGAGCCCCAGCGCCTCGAGCTGTCTCATGGCTGCCGTGAGCTGCGGCTTGCCGCCGTCCACGACGAGCAGGTCGGGACGGCTTCCAAAGCGCTCGTCCGCCATGCGCTCCGGGGCATAGCGGCGGCCCAGCACCTCGGTCATGGAGACAAAGTCGTTCGCCTCATCGAGCTCCGCACGGATCTTGAAGCGCCGGTACTGGCTCTTGTCGGCCTTGCCGTTGGTGAACACGACCATCGAGGCCACCGTGAAGCGTCCATGGATGGTGGAGATGTCGAAACACTCGATGCGCAGCGGCGGCGCGTCGAGCGCCAAGGCGCTCTCCAGCTGCAGCAGCGCTTGGTTGGTGCGGTCGTCGGCATACCCGGTGCGCATCATGTAGCGCATGAGCGCATGGCGGGCGTTCCTGGCGCACATGTCGAGCAGTCGGCGCTTCTCGCCACGCTGCGGACGGTGGAGCACGCACTTTCGCCCGCGCTTGTCGCCGAGCCACTCGCCTATCAGCTCGGCGTCGGCAAGGTCGATGGCGAGGTCCACCTCGGCGGGGACGTCTGCCGTCTCGTCGTAATAGCGCTTCACGAAGCCCGCGACCAACTCCTCCTCGGGTACGTCGAAGCCCTTGTCCAAGATGAACTCACAGGTACGCACCGTACGGCCCTCGCGCACCACGAACACGCAGGCGCCCGCGATGGTCTCCTCGCGGTAGAACCCGATCAGGTCGATATCCACGCTTGCGGGGAACACCACCTGCTGGCGGTCGTCCAGGCTGCCGATCACCTCGAGGCGTCGCTTGATGCGCCCGGCCCGCTCAAAGTCGAGCTCGGCTGCCGCCTCGGCCATGTCGTCTTTCAGCTCGCCCACCAGCTCGGAGCGCTTACCGGAAAGGAACCGCTCAACCCGGCGCACGTTTTGGGCATACTCCTCGCGGCCGATCATGCCGGCGCACACGCCCGGGCCGCGCCCCACGTGGTAATCAAAGCAGGGTCTCCCCTGCTTGGCGCACACAAGCTCGATCACGTCGGAGTCTTCGGGGTGCTTCTCGAGCAGGCGCCTCACGTGCTTCCAGCCCGCGCAGGAGGCGTTGCAGATGGGCACCACCTTACGCAGGGTATCGATCGTCTCACGGGCCGCGCGGGCATCCGTGTAGGGGCCAAAGTAACGCGTGCCGCGCTTGTGCTTCTCGCGCGTGTACTTGATGGCCGGGAACACATCGCCCATCGTGAGCGCGATATAGGGATAGCTCTTGTCGTCCTTGAAGTCGACGTTGAAATAGGGATGGTACTGCTCGATCAGGTTGCGCTCGAGCACCAGCGCCTCGTGCTCGCTCTCCACCACCACGTAGTCAAACGAGGCCACGAGCTGCATCATGAGGGGGATCTTCTCGCGGTCGTCGGAGAGCGTGACGTACTGTTTCATGCGGGCGCGCAGGTTTTTGGCCTTGCCCACGTAGATGACTTGGCCCGTGGCGTCTTTCCACAGGTAGCAGCCCGGGTCGGTGGGCACCTGCGCCACCTGCTCGGCAATGGAGGCGACGGCGCCCTCGGGCGCCTGAGAGAGATGCCGTGCAGCCGCGTCCTCGTCATACGGCCGCACGGGACCGTCCGCCGCAAGCGGGGCGTTATCGCTGTCGTGCCGCGGCACGCCTATGCCTTTGCAGACACGACGTCGCCCATGTGCTGCTGGAACTTCTTGATCTGTCTGCGGCAGCGCACGTGGGCCCACAGCTTGTGGGCCCACGTGTCGCCAGGGGCATCGAAGGGCGAGAACGCCAGATGGCGTACATAGAGATCGAGCGTCTTGGCGCGCAGCTCGTCGTTTGGCACGCAGCGCTTGATGACCTCGGTGGGAACCAGGGTATAGAGCGCCTCACGATAGGCCTCGGTATAGGGCACGTCGCGGCCCAGCACAAAGGTCTCCACGATCAGGGCCGCAAAGTTCACGCCGCCCACGGTCATGTAATAGGTGTTGGCGCCGGGACGGGCGTTCACCTCGAAGAACTTGTACATGCCGTCGCGCTCATCGTACTTGGCGTCGAAGTTCGCAAAGCCCACGTAGCCGGTATGGGCGCAGAAGCGCTTGGCGTCCTCGATCAGCTGCTCGTGGCGCTCCAGCAAAATGGTCACCGGGTTGCCGATACGCGCGGGCGAATGGTCCTGCAGCACCACGCGGCCGCCCGAAACGGCGCGCACGACGCCTTGGGCATCAGAAAACGTGGTGAGCGAGCAGATGGCGTCGTCATCGCCGGGAATAAAGTCCTGGACCACCAGCTCCTTGTCGTAGCCGGCATCGCGCAGCAGATTAAAGATGCGCGTAAGCTCCGCCGGCTCGTGGACCTCGTAGATCTTCTCCTTGCCGGGAAAATCCATCAGGTCGTAGCGCGCTGAGTTCGACGGCTTGGCGATAAGCGGATAGGTGAACGACTCGGCGTCGATGACCGCATCGGGGTCGGAGCAATCGAACGTCCAGGTCTTAGGGTAGGCCATGCCCAGCTCTTCGCAGATCTGGTAGAAACGGCCCTTTTGAGTGATGTCGTCGAGCACCTCGAAGCTGTTGTACGGAATCACGTAGAGGTCGGAAAGCTCGCACGCGTGCTCACAGATGACGCGCACGTGCCAGTCGGCGCTGCCCAAAAGCACGGGCACCTTGCCGGCGGCAACCCACTCCTCGCCCAGACGGCGCAGCAGGGACGCGATGGCCGCAGAGTCCTCGTTCATCTCGGGCGCCACGCAGTAGTCGGTAAAACGGCTGGACGAGGTCACGCGCACGTCCACGCCGGAAAGGATAACGGTCTTGATGCCATAGGCCTCGTTGAAGCAGCGCGCATAGGAGTACGCGAGCACGTCGCCGCCCAGCACGACGGGAACAAGGCGCTGCGGGACCTCGGCCTCGGTGATAACGGGAAGCGCCATACTACTTCTCCTCCCCGTTCTTGCGGTTGCGTAGCCTGGAGCGCAGGCCCTTGGCCGTCACCAGCGCGCGGTAGAAGCCCTTCTTGAGAGGCAGGTCGCGATCGGGGGCGATCACGGTCACGCCGTCCTTGGCGAACTTGGTCTTGAACTCATTGAGATTCATGGTCTCGGGCGCAAACTCGCTGCCGATGCCCATGAGGTCGTACTCGGTGCAGCCCATCTGGGCGGCCTGCTCACACTCAAAGAGCACGAGCGTATCGGCCACGCGCAGGCGTCCGGCGCCCACCGCGGTGGCGGCATAGTAGCGCGTCGCGCGTGTGCCGGAAACGGTCACGAGCGACCATGCCACGAGCTTGCCCTCCACACGGCCCGCAAAGACGCGGCAATGGTCGGCACCCAGCAGGCGCACCATGGACTGATAGTCGGAGAGCGGGGCGGGAACAAAGCCGTCGCGCTCGCCCGTCTGGCACATGACCTCGTAGTACTCCTCAAACGACTCGGCGGCGCGCTCGGTCTCGTCGGCAAGCTCCGCCGGGCACTCGCGCAGGGCCTTGCGCACGTCGCGGCGCCCGCGGGGCTTCATGCGGGAAAGGATGTCCTCGGTGGTGCCGGAAAGATCGATGATGACCGTCGTGTCGTACGGCAGCGTTGAGAGGCAGGGCTCGCAGGCAGGCAGATCGTGAAAGACCGCCAGGCGGATGAACACCTGCTTAGCGTCCTCGGCGCGCACGAAGGCGGCGAGCGCCTCCAGGGCCTCGGCCTCCTGCTCGGGCGTAGGTGCGGCCGCCCACACGGGTGCGTGATGGGCGCGCAGGTAGCGGTAGCCGTGGGTCTCGTACTGCATGAAGGAGACCAGGGCCGCGGTCTCGCCGTCGCGCTCGATGGAGACAAAGCCCCACGGCTCGCGGCCGGGGATCGTCCGCTCAAAATCCTGCCATACGGGCAGCTGCTCTACGGGAACGACCGTATCGAGCCCACGAAGCTTCTCCTCGTAGGCCTCACGCGTCAGTTTCTTTACCTGCATCATCACGGCTCCGTCAATCATCGCGTGCAAACGTCGCGTATATATCCAAGTTGTTGAGTATATCGTGGACGGAGCTGCCGGCAGCGAGCGGCACGGCGCTTCTATGAAGAGACCACGCCCCGCACCACTTCGGCGACCTCACACGCCTGAGCCTCGCCCCTATCGGTGGGAAGCGTCGCCAGGCACGCAACCATGCGGTCGCACACGGCAAGGCCGCTGCGGTCCGCGGGGACCCGATAGACGGCCTCGTCCAGAACGCCCGGCCCCAGCTCGGGCCTATACCAGGCCGAGGTGAAGTTCCCCGACTCGCAGCATGCCTCGATAACGCGGTCCGCCGTTGCGGTATCGCGCACCAGGATCGGGAACTTCAACAGGGGCTGCCCTGCCGCGGTGCCCGCCGGCACGGTGACGCCCGGCATGTCAGCAAACAGGCTGACGTACGCGCGTGTGGCCTCGGCTCGAGCTGCCTCGTCGCCGTCGAGGCGACCAAAGGCCTCGAGTGCCTGGTTGCAGATGTGCGCACTCGGACGCATCGGGTCGTGACTGATCTGCCCACGCTGCTCGTCCACGCTCACGGCAGGCTCCATGAGATTCAGACGGGTAAGGCCGTGGCGCAGGCCACGGGCAACCGGGCGCGGCACATGGTTGAACACGCGGCACTGGTTCACAAAGGCGCGCTCAAGGCGATCGAGATGCGCGCCAGACACCGGCAATGCGGAAAGACGGCGGCGCACCTCGCCCAGCACCCGCGCATAAGGGCTCGCGGGGTTCACCCACACGGCGGCGCCGAGCAGGGTATGGAGCATCTTCTCGATACCAAAGGAGTGGAAGGAGATGTCGGCCAGCGGCATGCCGTCCTTGCCGCGCGCCATGCGCCCCACGCAGTGCGCACAGTCCTCCAGCAGTAGGGCCCCGGCCTCATGCGCCCGCGCGGCCAGCGCGGCTGTCGCGACATCGTCCACGATGCCGTAGGTGTGCTGCGCCATCACGGCGCGCAGGTCTCCGGATACATCGAGCTTGGCGGCATCGATCATCGCCGTATCAAGGTCCACCTCGCAGTAGCGCGGCTCGAGACCGGCCACAAGAATAGGGTCGACGGCGGTGCAGCAGGTAAGCAGCTGGGTAGCGACGTCGCCCGGCCCAAACTCCTCGCGGATGCACTCGAGGGCCACCTGCATGCCGTGACGGGCTTTGAAGGTCAAGAACCAATCGTCCGCACAGGTGCCCGTGCGCTCGGCCAAGAGCTTGGCGACAGCCTCTTCCTGTTCACTTCGAGCCATATGAACGCCTCCCCTACCCGCGGTTCGGAACAAAACGCTTGAGCATCGAGGACAGCACGGCCACCTCGGGCATCTTTTTCCACATGGCCAGGCCAAAGGTCACCAGAAGCGCCGGCAGGCCGCCGATCACGCAGTACACGAGCGACCTCATCATGCCGCCGCCGGCGATGGGACCGGCGATCGCCTCAAGGCCGAACAGGATGGCTCCGCCCACAAGCGCACCGGCGGCGCCCATGGCAAACGCGCGCACACCGGAGGTGAAAATCGACTTGAACCCGATATGCCCCAGTTCATGGCGCAGAAACGCAAACGTCACCGCATCGATGGACACAAAGAAGAACGTCGAGCTGATGCCCACGATGTTAAAGCCAAAGATCGGCGTGAACACCAGGCAGATCACGATCTGGATGGTGCCGGCGATGCACTCGGCCACGGCGAACAGCGACATCTTGCGCAGCGAAGAGCAGGCCTTCTGCAGGTAGGTGCACACCCCGTAAAACGGCAGCGAGACGGAGAGCCAGCCGATGTAGACCGCCAGCATCTCCACGTCCTCGCTCGACATGCGCGCGCTCTTGAGCATGTTGGACAGGCAGGGCGAGAACACGATGAGATACATGGCGAAGGGGATGAGCAAAAACAGGATCTGCCCGCATCCGTTGGCGATGCCGTCGACGAACCGCTTCATCTTGCCGCTCGCCACGAAGGACGAGAGCTCGGTAAACATGGCCGTGGTGATGGGAATCGCAAAGACCGAGTACGGCAGGATATACCAGATGCGCGCGTAGTAGGTGATGGAGGCGCCGTTGGGGTTCACCGAGAGCGAGCAGGAGCTCTGTACCGAGGTGGTGGCAAACGACACGACCGTCACCACGAGCGTGGGGATGCCGATGGTGAGCGTCTCGCGAATAAGCGGGTCGTGGATGTCGATGCGCGGGCTCAGCTTGACGCCGTGGCGCAAAAGCGGCGGGATCTGCATGACTACCTGCACGAGCACGCCGAGCGGGTTGGAGATCGCAAGCACCATGATGGCCGTAAACGGCTGGGTCTCGACGAGCATGCCGTACAGAAGGAACGCCGCCGTGATGACGATGTTGTTGGCGATGGGCGCCGCCGTGCTCCAGAAGTAGTCGCGCTCGGCGTTGAGCACACTCGAGATGACGGACGAGAGCGCGTAGAGCACGATCTCGATCGCAAAGAAGCGGAAGAAGAACGTGGCGAGGTCGAAGTCAAACTCGCTCGAAGCATTAAAGGCCTGCGTCCAGATGATCTGCCCGGCGAAGATGAACGAGATGATCGCCAGCGCGCCCATGAGCAGCGTCACGAGCGAGAGCAGGTTGGAGGCGTACGCGCTCGCGCCGGCGCGCCCGGCCTTCTTCTTGGTCGAGACGTAGACCGGCAAGAACGCCGTGACCAGCATGCCGCCCATAACGAGCTCATAAAGCGCATTGGGCAGGTTGTTGGCGACGGTGAATGCGCTCGCCGTGATGGTGGTGCCCATACCAAAGGCCTGCGCCCACGTGCGGAAAAAGCCCGTGATGCGGCTCACGATCACAAGGCCGCTCATGAGAGCGGCAGACTTGCCGATATCCTCGGCAGAAGCCTCGTCGTTCTCTATGTCGGCGCTTTTGGCCTCGACGGAACGAATCTCCTTCTTCTCTCGATTCTCCATCTAACGCTACCCTTTCCGGCAGATAGGGGCAGCCGTGGCCCCGGTATGAGCAATAAGGTCTAGAGGGGCGAGCGCGAGCTGCAGGCCGCGTCGTCCTCCGGAGATGAAAATCTGGTCGTAGAGCAGGCAGGTCTCATCGATCAGGGTCGGAAAGCGCCTCTTCATGCCCACAGGCGAGCACCCTCCGCGCACGTAGCCGGTCGCGGCCAGCAGGTCGCGCACGTGCATCATGGTAAGCGTCTTCACCCCTGCCGCCGCGGCCGCCGCCTTGAGGTCGAGCTCCTCGGCAACCGGGATGCAGCACACCACGTGACCGCCACCGGGCGCGCACGTCACCAGGGTCTTAAAGCCCTGGGCCGGGTCCTGGCCCAGCATCTGGGCGATCTGGACGCCCAGCTCGTGACCCTCTTCCTCGTCCGCCTCGTACTCACGGACCTCAAAGGCAATGCCCGCACGCTCGAGCTCGCGCATGGCGTTGGTCTTTTGGACTTTTTCCTTACGCGCCATGAGCGCCCCCTCTCAACAAAAACGACCCCAAAGCAGCCCTCTTCGGCGCCTTGGGGTCGAGGTGGTCAGATCACGCGCCCGCTAAAGGATCGGGCCGCCGCCGGCGAAGTCGCGGTAATCGGAGCCCGCGATGTAGGTAAGCGTGTGGATGCCGACACCGCCATTAGGGATGGAGTCGATCATCTTGCCGCCGCCGATGTAGATACCCACATGCGTGATGCGGCTGCCGGTCTTGAAGAAGACCAGGTCGCCGTACTGCAGGCTGCTCACGTTGGTGGTGAGGCGCGAGCCCACCTTGTTGTAGAAGGTGGTGGGACTGTTGGACCAGGGGCTCAGGCCCAGGGCGTAGTCGACCAGACCGGAGCAGGTGAAGTACGAGCTGCTCGTGCTACCCGTCCAGTTGTAACCGGTGTAGGAGTAGCCGGAGCCGATCACGCTGTAGGCCTTCTGCACCATGGCCGCTGCAGAAGTAGTGGGCGTGCGGTTGCTGTTCGAGTTGGAGTTGCTGTTGGAGCCGCTGTTCGAGTTGGAACCGGAGTTGCTGCTGGAGCCGCTGTTCGAGTTGGAACCGGAGTTGCTGCTGGAGCCGCTGTTCGAGTTGGAACCGGAGTTGCTGTTGGAACCGCTGTTCGAGTTGGAACCGGAGTTGGTCTGGGCCTGCTGCGTCTGCTGCTGGATGGCGGCAGCCTGAGCGGCGGCCTCCTCCTCGGCCTTCTTACGGGCAGCCTCCTGCTCTTCGGCGATCTTGGCCTTCAGCTCGTCAGAGAGCTGGTCGTAGTAGCTTTGGGCCTCGTTGGCGGCGGCGTCTGCGGCGGCGGACTTCTCCTGCTGCTCGGAGACGAGCTGCTCCTGCTTGGTCTTCTGCTCCTCGAGCTCGCTCTTCTTCTGCTCGAGCGATTCCTTGAGCTCACGGGTGCTGCTGATCACGCTCTGCTGGTACTCGGCCGCCTTGTCGGCATAGTGCACAGACGAGATAAGGCTGCTGAAGCTACCGGAGTTGAGCAGCATGGCGATGATGTTGGAACCGCCGGTCTTGTACTGCGTGGAGACCAGGCTGCCGAGCTCGCTTTGATTCTGCTTGAGCTGCTCCTCTTCCTCTTCAATCTCCGCCTGCGTCTGCTCGATCTGGGACTTGGTCTCCTCGAGGTCGGCCGTGACGGTCACGAGATCGTTGCCGGCCTGCTCGGCCGCGGCAGAAAGCTTGCTCAGACGCTCCTGCGCCGCATCGAGCTGAGTCTGGAGCTCAGCAGATGTCGCTGCAAATGCATAGACGGGGCAGCCGCCCAGGCCGAGCACCAGGCTCAGGCCGACGGCGGGAACGGCGTAGAGGCTACGTTTAACAAGGCTGCGTTTAGGGTGCGCCATATATGTAAAACTCCTAACGGCGCGGCGGGCATAGGGCAAGCCGCACGTATCGGGAACCACGTCGGAGCACCCGGGAGACCCCGGAGCTCGACAACGTTTTACACATGGTAGCAGGATGGCCCCGCAGACCCCAAATGTTCCACTCGCCCTCCACACGCCGCCATTGAGCGGCAGACGGCGCGCGAAGGGATCGTGCGGGTCCTATTCGCTCTTCTCGAGGGCCTCCATACGCGCGCGGTCGCGTTCGAGAATCGGCCCCAGGAACTTGCCGGTATAGCTCTTTTTGCAGGCGGCCACCTGCTCGGGCGTGCCGGCGACGACAACGCGGCCGCCACCCGATCCGCCTTCCGGCCCCATGTCTATCAGACGGTCGGCAACCTTGATCACATCGAGGTTGTGCTCGATCACAAGCACCGTGTTGCCGGAGTCAACCAATCGTTGCAACACGTCGATCAGCTGGCGTACGTCCTCAAAATGGAGGCCCGTAGTGGGCTCGTCCAAGATATAGAACGTCTTGCCCGTCTGGCGGCGGTGCAGCTCCTTGGCGAGCTTCACACGCTGCGCCTCGCCGCCCGAAAGGGTCGTGGCGGGCTGACCCAGGCGCACGTACCCCAGGCCCACATCGTAGAGCGTCTGCAGCTTGCGCTTGATCTGCGGGATGTTCCCAAAGAAGGCCAGCGCCTCGGTCACGCTCATGTCGAGCACGTCCGAGATGGACTTGCCGCGATACGTGACCTCGAGCGTCTCGCGGTTGTAACGTTTGCCGCCGCAGACCTCGCAGGGCACGTAGATGTCGGGCAGGAAGTGCATCTCGATCTTGATCTGACCGTCGCCACGGCATGCCTCGCAGCGGCCCCCGGAGACGTTGAACGAGAAGCGCCCCGGCGAGTAGCCGCGCGCCTTGGACTCCGGCACGCTTGCGAACAGCGACCGCAGGTCGTCCCACAGACCGATATACGTGGCCGGGTTGGAGCGCGGGGTGCGGCCGATCGGACTCTGGTCGATATCGATAACCTTATCGATCTGCTCGATCCCCTCGATGCTCTTATACGGCCCCACCGGGCGCGCCGAGCGGTGCACAGCATTGGTGAGAGCGGGCGCGATGGTGTCGGTCACCAGCGAGCTCTTACCCGAACCGGAAACACCGGTCACCACGGTAAGCGTGCCGAACTCGATCTCCGCGTCCACCTTTTTAAGGTTGTTTGCCGAGGCGCCAAAGATCTTGAGCGACCCGCGGCCGGGATTCCTGCGCTCCTTCGGCGGGCGAATCATGCTGCGCCCGGTAAGGTAGGCGCCGGTCACCGAATCGGGGCAGGCCATGATCTCTGCGGGCGTGCCGGCGCATACCACGGCGCCGCCCGTCTCTCCGGCGCCCGGACCCATGTCGATCACGTAGTCTGCCGCGCGGATCGTGTCCTCGTCGTGCTCCACCACGATCACCGTGTTGCCGATGTCGCGCAGACGCTCCAGCGTGGCGATAAGGCGGTCGTTGTCGCGCTGATGCAGGCCGATGGAGGGCTCATCCAAGATATAGAGCACGCCCATGAGACCGGCACCGATCTGCGTGGCCAAGCGGATGCGCTGCGCCTCGCCGCCCGAGAGCGTGGCGGAGGCGCGGTCGAGCGTCAGGTAATCGAGGCCCACGTCCACCAGGAAGCGCAGACGCTCCATGATCTCCTTCACGATGCGCCCGCCGATAAACTGTTGGCGCTCGTTGAGCTCAAGCGTCTCAAAGAAGGCAAGCGAATCCTTGCAGCTCAGGCAGCAGACCTCGTAGATAGATTTGCCGCCAACCGTCACGGCGAGCATCTCGGGGCGCAGGCGCGCGCCGCGGCACGCGCGGCAGGGCTCCTCGCGGATGTACTTCTCCAGGCGCGCCTTGGCGGTCTCGCTTGTAGACTCCACATAGCGCTCGTAGAGGATGTTGGGCAGCCCGGAGAACTTGGTGGTCCAGCTCGAACGCGTGCCGTCGAGCTTTCGGTAGTTCACGCGCATCTTCTTTTCGCCCAGGCCGTCCAAAAACGCCTTCTTGGCGCGCGGCGGCAGATCGCGCCACGGCGTCGTGGGATCGACCTTGAGATGCTCGCACAGCGCGTTCAGGATCTGGGGGAAGTAGTTGCCGTTCCCAAAGAAGCTGCCGAACACCCCCTCGCTCACCGACAGACCCGGGTCCTCGATAAGCGCCTCCGCGTCCACGATCTTTTTGAAGCCCAGACCGTCGCACTCGGGGCAGGCGCCATAGGGGGCGTTAAAGGAGAAGTCGCGGGGCTGCAGGTCGTCGATGGAGTGGCCGTGCTCGGGGCACGCGAGCGCAAGCGAGTACTCGAGCAGGTCGCCCTCCGTGCCCTCTGGCGCATCGCGATCGGGCAGCAGGTATACGCTCACGTTGCCGTGGGCGAGCGCGGTCGCCTGCTCCACGGACTCGGCAATGCGGCCGATGGAGCCCTCGCGGATAACGATACGGTCGACCACCACCTCGATATCGTGCTTGAACTTCTTATCCAGCTCGATAGGGTCATCCAGCGAGCGCACCTCGCCGTCCACGCGCACGCGCGAGAAGCCCTCGCCGCGCAGATCCTCGAACAGCTTGGCAAACTCACCCTTGCGTCCGCGCACCACCGGGGCCAGCACAAAGGCACGCCTGCCCTCGCCGGCGGCGAGGATCTTGTCGGCCACCTGATCGGTCGTCTGGCGCTCGATCACGCGCCCACACTCCGGGCAATGCGGCGTACCGATGCGCGCATACAGCAGGCGCAGATAGTCGTAGATCTCGGTCACGGTGCCCACGGTCGAGCGCGGGTTTTTGGAAGTGGTCTTCTGGTCGATGGAGACCGCGGGAGACAGGCCCTCGATGGAGTCGAGATCCGGCTTGTCCATCTGGCCTAAGAACTGGCGCGCATAGCTCGAGAGGCTCTCCACGTAACGGCGCTGGCCTTCGGCGTAGATGGTGTCAAAGGCGAGGCTCGACTTGCCAGAGCCGGAAAGGCCGGTGATGACCACCAGCTTATCGCGCGGAATGGTGACATCGACGTTTTTAAGGTTGTGCTCGCGGGCCCCGCGGATAACGATGGACGACTCGGACATAGACTGCACTCTCCCATGCGGCGCGGCACGCGCCCAAACATTCGGGTTCAAATCTCAAATTGCCAGTGTAGCGCATTTCCACCTGAATACGAACATGTATTCGCATGTTCGAGTCCAAGTTGTTTCAAAAGCTGCCAAACGCGCTGGGCTACGCTATAGTGGTCGAATCAACTTTTATGTTTACCTGCGATAAGTCGAAAAGATATACCCCATGACAACCGTCAATGCAGAAAATACCGCATCGATAGCGATTGGCGCGACAGTCGCGCTCGTCGCCGCCCTGGCCTGCACGCTCTGCTACCAATTTAAAAAAGAGCACCGCATTCACCCCACCACAATCCTGTGGGCGCTCCCCTTCCTGGCATCCGAGATCCTCGTGGCCGTCTGGAACGTGATGGGCATCTGCTGGGCCGACATCTCCTCGCTCAATCTCCATGCCGACATCACCTTTATCTGCGGCATCGCGACCATGCTGCGCCGCCCCGTCTTCAACCTGCTCGACCGCGCCGAAGGCCATTTCGCGCCGTTCGCGATACGCCTTGTCCGCGACCTTCTTGCCATGGGCGCCGCGGCGGTCATCTCGGTCGTCTCGCTCGAAACCGCGTGCAACACCGCCCAGATCGAGAAGATCCCGTTCGCGTTTTTCTGGGTCTCGGTCGCCATCGTCTTCATCATCATGCTGCTGCTCTACTTCATCGGTCAGCGCACCGGCGCGCTCTGCTGGCTCTCCGTCGTGACCTGCTGCGGGCTGGGCATCGCGCAGCATTTCGTCATCAAGTTCAAGGGCACGGCGCTGCTGCCGAGCGACCTGCTCGCCATCCAGACCGCCGCCGCGGTGAGCGACGGCTATACGTTCAGCTTCAACTCCAACATCGTCACGTCCCTTGCCTGGGCGGCCGTCGGTGTGATGCTGCTTTCGTTCATGAGCCCCGCGCGCCCGCGCAGCAAGCGCTACATCGCCGTCAACGTTGCCCTCAACCTCATTTGCGCGCTCATCGTGTGGTCGGGCGCCACCGCGGCTTTCGCCGACTATAAGCTCGAGGATGAGCTCAATTTCACCTATGACCGCTGGTGGCCCATCAACACCTACCGCGAAAAGGGCTTTATCCCCACCTTTGTCGCATTCGCCCAGAACTTCGAGATCGAGAAGCCCGACAACTACACCACCGAGGAGGCCGAGGCCATCCAGTCCGAACTCGCCGCACAATACGATGCGGGCCGCGGCTCCTCCGCTGAACGTCAGGCCGCCGTCGCGCAGTACAACGAGCTCAAGCCCACGGTCATTACCGTCATGAACGAAAGCTTCAGCGACCTCTCCTTCTACGATGCCCTGCGCGATGCCGGCTACAACGGGCCCTCCTACTACAACTCCATCTCCGACGCGCTCGTACGCGGCAGCCTTTACGTCTCGATCACCAGCGGCGGCACGGCGAACTCTGAATTCGAGTGCCTCACGAACGACTCGCTGGCCTTCCTAGGCGGCGACAAGTGCCCCTATAGCCTCTATAACCTCACCGACGTGGACAGCCTTGCCAAGCAGCTTCAGGCTCAGGGATACGCGACTCACGCCATGCATCCCAACCTGCCCGACAACTGGAACCGCCGCACGTCCTACAACCGCCTGGGGTTCTCAACCTTTGACGATATCGACAGTTTTGAAGACGCGCCCACCTATCACTCCGGCGTAACGGATGCCGCGACCTACGAGAAGATTCTGGAGTATCTCGGCTCGGACGACGGGTCTCAGTTCATCCTCGATGTCACCATGCAGAACCACGGCGGCTACGACCCCGGCAGCGTGCCTGACGAGGACCTGACCTCCTACCAGGTGGCGGGGCTCAGCGACGACACCAACGCCAGCATGAACGTCTATCTCACCTGCATCGAGAAGGCCGACCAGGACCTGCAGTGGTTCATGGATCAGCTGCGCCAGATCGACCGTCCCGTAGTGCTCGTCTTCTTTGGCGACCACCAGCCCTCGGTCTCGTCCGCCATGAACAATGAGCTCTACCAGAACGAAGACAGCTTCGCGCACACGGCGCGCGTCTACGACTCCACCTACCTTGTGTGGGCGAACTACGATGTCGCCGGCTGCGAGCAGATCAGCGCGAACGAGACGATCGGCGCAAGCGAGCTCTCCGCCCGCGTGCTCGACCTCATCGGCGCCCCGCTCACCGACTACCAAAAGGCCCTGCTCGCCACGCGCAGCAGCGTTCCCGCGTTCTCGGGATGCAAGTACCTGGGCGCCGACGGCGGAGTCTACGAGCTTACCGACAAGCAGAGCGAGTATGCTGCCGTCATCGACCAGATCCGCCGTATGCAGTACCTGAACTTCGTGGAGAAGCTCTAGCCGGATGCGCTTCGCGTGCTGAGCCGCACGTGTGGGGTCTCCTCTGCGCCAGGCAGTACAATAGGCCTCGTCAATTCACCTCAGGGCCCGTCCTAGCGGGCCCTGCATCATGCATAAGGAGCATACATGGGTTGCGAGCACGCAGCGGAGGCGGGCGGCAAGTCCACACCGCAGCAATTTGAAGAGAACACCCTGTCCCAGGTAAAGCACGTTATCGCCGTGCTTTCCGGCAAAGGCGGCGTGGGCAAATCGCTCGTCACGGGAGCCCTCGCTACCCAGCTCACCCGCGCCGGCAAGAAGGTCGGTATCCTCGATGCCGACATCACCGGACCTTCCATCCCCAAGATGTTCGGCATGAGCGGGCGCCATGTGCATACTCTGGGCAATCTTCTGCTGCCCGAGGTCACCGAAAGCGGCATCCACATCATGTCCTCGAACCTGCTGCTCGAAAACGAGACCGACCCGGTGCTCTGGCGCGGACCGGTCATCTCGGGCGCCATCCGCCAGTTCTGGAGCGAGACCTCTTGGGGTCCGCTCGACTACCTGCTGGTCGATATGCCCCCGGGCACCGGTGACGTGGCCCTCACCGTGTTCCAAAGCCTGCCTGTCGACGGCATCGTCATTGTCACGAGCCCGCAGGACCTGGTCTCGATGATCGTGGCCAAGGCCGTAAACATGGCCCAGAAGATGGACATCCCCGTTCTGGGCGTGGTGGAGAATATGAGCTACGTCACCTGCCCCGACTGCGGCCGCAAGATCGAAGTCTTTGGTGCAAGCAAGCTCGATGCCGTAGCGGCCGAGTACGGCCTGAACATCCTGGGCCGCCTGCCCATCGATCCCGCACTTGCCGCCGCCTGCGACGCCGGCAGCATCGAGTCCGCCCTGCCCACAGACTTCCTACCCGATGCCGTAGCGGCCTGCCAGGTTCAGTAGACCCAGTCCAGGGGAGATTCGTTTGAGCACATCGCCTGCATACGACATCGCCGTAATCGGCGGCGGGGCCTCGGGGCTCGCCGCGGCCGTCTCTGCCGCACGCGCGGGCGCAAGCGTCCTTGTTGTCGAGCGCGACGTAGCATGCGGACTGCCCATCTTGGCCACGGGCAACGGCCGCTGCAATCTCTCGAACACGAATCTCGAACCCAGCCGCTACCGTCATCCCGACGTCATGCGCGCCGTCATGGGCGAGCACCCCGAAGACGACCTGCAGCGTTTCTTTGAATCGGTCGGTATCGAAACCGTGACCGAGTGTGGCCGCCTCTATCCGCACAGCAAGCGCGCCGAATCGGTACGCGACGCGCTTCTCGGAGCAGCAGAGCGCGCAGGCGTGCATATGCTCCTCGGCGCCGGGCTGATCGATGCACGGCCCGAGAAGGGTGCCTGGATGCTCACCGTCGAGAGCCCGGCAAAGCCGCTAAGTTCCACATCCCCCGCAGACAAAACCGAGCTGCGCCGTCGTCGCAAGGCTCTCGCCGGCACGCCCGTGAAGCGCCGAACCGTGAACGCGCAACGCTGCATCATCGCAACCGGTGGAGGTAGCGAGGCCATAGCAGATCTCTTCGGCCTCGCCCATCTACCGGAGCGGCCCGTGCTCTGCCCCATCGCGGGGGCACTCGAGCTGGCGCCCCATGCCCTTCAGGACCTCGACGGGCTGCGCGTCGATGCGGAGCTCACCCTCCTGCGCGACCGCCAACAGATGTGGCACGAGTCCGGCGAGGTGCTTTTCCGCAGCTACGGCATCTCGGGCATCGCGGCTTTCAACATGTCGCGCCGCATCGAGCGCGGTGACGTCATTGAGATGGATCTCTTTGCTGGCCAGGTCTCCGAGACGGATCTGCTTTCCAAGCTCCAAAAACGCTCCGAAGCCCTGGCACCGCTCTCCCCCGCCGACCCGCAGTGGTTCGACGGCCTGCTCGCCCCTGCGCTCGGAAAGCTCGTAGCCGCTGCGGGCAAGGGGGATATCAAAACCGTTGCCCATCTCCTCACACATCTCCGTTTTACGGTCGATGGGATCACGGAACAAAAGAGCGCCCAGGTGCATCAGGGCGGCATTCCATTCGAACATGTGGACCTCGAGACGCTCGAGCTGAGTCAAACGCCGCGCGTGCACGCCTGCGGAGAGGCCCTCGATATGGACGCCGACTGTGGCGGTTTCAACCTTGCTTGGGCATGGCTGAGCGGCCTTAAAGCCGGTACGGCAGCAGCGGCAAGCTGCTAGGAAAGGATTCCGATGCTCGAGCTTTCAGAAATCACCGCATCCCTTCGCGAAGGAGCTACAGAGCGGGACTGCATCGCCGTGTGCCGCCGCAAAGCGAAGACGGTACTGCATCTTATCGATGCCGATATCGCCCACGTGACCCTTCACCGCAAGTCAGTCGATGCGCGCAAAAAGAGCAACGTGCACTTCATCCTGAGCGCACGGGTGGAGCTCGCCGGCCATATCGACGAAGCCCAGCTCATAGGTAGCCTCGGTGCCAGCGCGCAGCGCCACGTTCGCGTCGTCGATGAGAAGGAGCCGTGCTTCCCGGCACCTGTCGCGGAGGCCTTACGTCCCTCGCTTCGCCCGATCGTCGTCGGGGCGGGCTGCGCCGGCCTCTTCGCCGCGCTCGCCCTCGCCAAGGCCGGTCTGCATCCGCTCCTCATCGAGCGCGGCCGCGATGCCACCCGCCGAACCGCGGACATCGAGCGCTTTAATGCCACCGCCGTGCTCGACCCCGAAAGCAACATCCAGTTCGGCCTGGGAGGAGCAGGCACGTTCTCGGACGGAAAACTCACCACCGGCACCAAAAACCCGCTGCACCGCCTGATCCTGCAGATGCTCGTCGACGCGGGTGCTCCGCGCGAAATCCTTTGGGACGCCAAGCCGCACATCGGGTCCGACATTCTGCCCACCGTTGTCACGAACATCGTGGAGCGCATCGAGCAGCTCGGTGGAGAGGTCCGGTTCGAGACCAAGCTGACCGATATAGAGCGCACCCCCTCGGGGGCTATCAAAAACATCACCGTTGCCAGCGAAGACGGACCTGCGGAGACGCTGGGCGCCTCTCATCTCATCCTCGCCTGCGGACACTCAGCGCGCGATGTGTTTTCGCTTCTTGACCGCCGTGGCTTCACTCTTGCCCGCAAGACCTTTGCCATGGGCGTGCGCATCGAGCATCTGCAGCGCGATATCGACCGTTCGCAATACGGCAGCGCGGCCGGGCATCCCGCCCTGGGAGCAGCCCCCTATAAGCTCGTTGCCCATCTCGCAGGTGGCCGCAGCCTCTTCTCGTTCTGCATGTGCCCGGGAGGGCAGGTCGTCGCCGCGGCTTCAGAGCCAGGCGGCGTGGTCACCAACGGTGCAAGTCTTTATGCGCGAGACGGCGTCAACGCCAATGCCGCGCTTTTGGTAAATATCAACCCCGCAGACCTTCCCGGCGAAGACCCGCTGGCCGGAATCGAGCTTCAACGGCGCTGCGAGATGCGCGCCTTCGAGCTCGGCGGCGGCTCCTTCCGCGCCCCGGCACAGCTCGTCGGAGACTTCCTGGCAGGGCACCCCAGCACGTCTGCCGCCAGCGTCTCCCCCACCTACCCGCTCGGCGTCACCTGGACCGAAATCGATCCGTGTCTGCCTCCTCACGTAGCCGAAACGCTGCGCACAGGAATTCCCGCGCTCGACCGCAAACTTCATGGCTTCAACAATCCCGATGCCGTCCTCACGGCCATCGAGTCCCGCTCAAGCTCGCCCGTCACTGTCGTGCGCGATAAGGAGTGTCGCGCCGTGGGTGCCGAAGGACTCTACCCCTGCGGCGAAGGAGCGGGATACGCCGGCGGCATCATGAGCGCAGCCACCGACGGCATCAGGTGCGCCCAGGCACTCATAGCAAATCTCGCGGGCGAGAAGGCTCTCTAGGCAGCAATCAACCCGTACCGCAGCGCCTCAGTGCTTGCCTTTGAACCCCGTGCGCTTCCTGCCGCCACCAAAGGCAGAGCCCTTGCGCGCGCTCTTTCGCAGGCGCTCGATGATCTCGTCTTCGCTGCCGCCTTCGAAGACCGCACGCAGCTGCACGATGGCATCGCGCAGTTGCGCCGCGCGCTCGAAGTCCATAGCCTCCGAGGCCGCGCGCATGTCGTCCTCCATGCCCGCGATCACGCGCGCCAGCTCATCCTTTGGCAGATCGCCCAGCTCCTGAGCAAGCTGCGCCGCCGTGCCCTCTTGCACCTCATCAGATTCCAAGCCGTTCGCGGCCGGCGTAAAGAACTCGCCGTGCCCCAACGTGTCGCCTCGGCTACGATCGCGCTTGCCCACGTTCTCAGTTGCCTCGGCGATGAAGCTCGAGATATCGTTAATGGCCTTGCGAACCGTTTTGGGCTCGATCCCATGTTCCTCGTTGTATGCCGTCTGAATCGCACGACGGCGCGTGGTCTCATCGATCGCCTCGCGCATCGAGTCGGTCACTGTGTCCGCGTACATGATGACCTCGCCGTCCGCATTGCGCGCGGCGCGACCGATTGTCTGGATGAGCGAGCGGCGGTTGCGCAAAAAGCCCTCTTTGTCCGCATCGAGAATAGCCACGAGCGACACTTCCGGCAGGTCAAGACCCTCGCGTAGCAGGTTAATGCCCACCAGCACATCGATCTTTCCGCATCTCAGGTCACGCAGGATCTCAACGCGGTCCATGGTCGCGGTGTCGGAGTGCATGTAGTTGACCTTCACGCCGGCATCGAGCAGGTAATCGGTCAGGTCCTCCGCCATGCGCTTGGTAAGCGTCGTCACCAGTACGCGCTCATGCCTGGCCACGCGCTCCTTTATCTCATCGAGCAGGTCGTCAATCTGACCGCGCACGGGGCGCACATCGATCTTAGGATCCAGTAGTCCCGTGGGACGGATGATTTGCTCCACGTTGTTCTGAGAAACGCGCAGCTCGTAGTCGCCCGGTGTGGCCGACACATAGATGAACTGCGGAATACGCGCCTCGAACTCATCGAAGCGCAGCGGGCGGTTGTCCAGGGCCGAGGGCAGACGGAACCCATGCTCCACCAACGTGACCTTGCGTGAGCGGTCGCCTTCGTGCATACCGCGAATCTGAGGGACCGTCACGTGGCTCTCATCGATGATGCACAACATGTCCTTAGGGAAGTAGTCGATCAGCGTGAACGGCGGCTCACCGGGCTTGCGTCCGTCCAGATGGCGCGAGTAGTTCTCGATGCCCGTGCAGAAGCCCATGGTCTCGAGCATCTCGAGGTCGTAATCGGTACGCTGCTGCAAGCGCTGCGCCTCCAGCAGCTTGTCCTCGGCCTTGAGCTCGGCCACGCGCTTTTCGCACTCCCCCTCGATGGTCTTGAGTGCAGCGGTGACCTTGGGTTTCTCGGTCACGTAATGCGAGGCGGGCCAAACGGGCACGGCGTCGTACTCGCGCAGCAGCTCCCCGGTCACCTCGTCGATCTCGGCTATGAGCTCCACCTCGTCGCCAAAGAACTCAAAGCGCAACGGATGCTCCGCATATGGCGGATAGACATCGACAACGTCCCCGCGCACGCGGAATGTCCCGCGCGCCAGGTCGTAATCGTTGCGATCGTATTGGATATCGATCAGCGCATGGATAAAGTCATCGCGCTCAAGCGGAACCTTCTTGTCAACATTAGGCGCCAGACCCGCATAATCCTCGGGGCTGCCGATACCGTAGATGCACGAGACGCTTGCCACCACGATCACGTCACGACGAGAAAGCAACGAGGCCGTCGCCTGATGCCTCAGCATCTCGACCTCCTCGTTGATGGAAGAGTCCTTCTCGATGTACGTATCGCTTTGCGGCACGTACGCCTCGGGTTGGTAGTAGTCGTAGTACGAGACAAAATAGACCACGGCGTTGTTGGGGAAAAACTCCTTCAGCTCGCTGGCGAGCTGCGCAGCCAGAGTCTTGTTGGGTGCCATGACAAGCGTCGGCTTGCCCACGGCCTCAATGGTCTTGGCCATCGTGAAGGTCTTGCCCGAACCGGTAACGCCAAGCAGGACCTGGAACCGGTCTCCATCCTCAACGCCCCTCACAAGCGACTCAATGGCCTGAGGCTGGTCTCCTGAAGGCTCATAGGGAGAAACAACGTGAAACTCCGGCTCAGCGCCCGTAGCACCAAACCGTTTAAGCTCTCCCCCTACGCGCTCGACCTCAAACTCGCTCACCGAACCACCCCATGCACATACAACTAGAAACTTTGAGGATAGAGCTCCTGATACCGCGCCCGCGCGTTTGTCACGCGCACAAGGTACGCCTGGGTCTCAGGAAACACAATGGACTCCTCAAGCGTCGTCTCCTCACTAGACCACGCCATCACATTGCCCATGCCCGCATTGTATGCAGCCACGGCCTTATCGGTCGACCCGTTAAAAAAAGAAATGAGATACGAGAGATACGCGCAGCCAAATTCGATATTGGTTGCGGCGTCCTCAAGGTTTTCCGGGTCATACGAGCCGTCAACCAGGCCAAGATCAACCATATCCTGAGCGGTCTCCGGCATAAGCTGCATCAGGCCGCGTGCGCCGCTTGCAGATTCCGCCTTGGCGTCCCAGCTCGACTCGGTATCGATAACCGCACTCACGAGATACGGATCCACACCATGCGCGGTGCTCGAGGCCAGAATCTGCTCTTCATACGAAAGCGGATACATCAGCCTGAGCAGAGGAGCCGGTGCAAAGGCATAGAGAAACGAAGCGATGCCCAACAGGGCGACGAGAGCCATAGGAACAACGCGATACCACGCAAAGAGACGGACAGGCTTAAGAACGGTCATATGGCACCTCCTCGGCAAACTCATGGCTTCTCAGCCAGCTATCAAGTTGGCGTTCCAGAGAAGAAATATCGCCAGAGTTATCAATGACAACATCCGCGAGAGCGCACAGCTCAGAATCAGTCGGCTGTAGGGCGTTACGGCGCTCGAAATCATCCACTGACATCCCGCGGGCAACAGCGCGCGCACGGCGGAGGTCGCAAGGGACATCGATAGCCATGACCTCATCTGCAAGAGAAAACGCATCGCCAAAGGAACCCGGAGCAGAAACTTCAACAACCGCAAAACGACAACGCGGCTCCTCGACCGTACAGCAGGTGGGCAGCAAGCGAAGCGCCAGCTGATCAACCAGGTGCGGATGGACGATAGCGTTCAGATCAGCGGTGTCCTCCGGGGTGGCGAAAGCCCTATCGGCCAGCAGGGCCTTTCGAACCGTGCCGTCAGGGGTCAGAATGTCGTAACCAAAACGCTCACAAAGGTCGTTAACAACCTGCGAACCAGGCTGATAGAGATCTTTTGCAAGCTGATCCAAATCGATTCTCATCGCCCCGTGCGATTCGAGATAGCGAGCCGCAGACGATTTTCCCGAGGCGATATTTCCAAGCAAAAACAGAGTAAACATGACTCTATTTTGCCGCAGGCTGACATCTACCAAACACAGCGAAATGAGACTGCAAATATATCGCAGAGCACATACGCGAGCGCAAAAAGTTATAGGAAGACCCAGGCAATAGAAGGCCCCGAAACGCAAAAAAGGGGGGCGCCGCGGGCCGTAGCCCGCGGCGCCCCCGCGCCGTCCCCGGTAAAAGGG
>CAVGNZ010000051.1:39135-115816 GCA_963630805.1 Bacteroidaceae bacterium | reverse complement strand
CCGTCATGCTGTTCTACCAGGTAGGCGAGCTTTTCCAAGCGTACGCCGTGGGCAAGAGCCGCAAGTCAATCTCGGCCATGATGGACATCGCGCCAGATTACGCCAACATCCAGGCAGCAGACGGCAGTCTTGAGCAGGTAGACCCCGATGACGTTGAGGTCGGCAGCGTCATCGTGGTCAAACCCGGCGAGCGCGTGCCTATCGACGGCATCATCACCGAAGGCACCACGCAGCTCGACACCGCGGCGCTCACCGGCGAATCGGTCCCGCGCCATGCAGAGAGCGGCGACGAGGTCGTCTCCGGATGTATCAACCTGACCGGCGTCGTGCACGTACGCACGACCAAGCCGTTCGGCGAGTCGACGGTAAGCCGCATCCTCGAGCTGGTCGAAAACGCCAGCGAGAAGAAGGCACGGACCGAGAACTTCATCACGCGCTTCGCCCGTGTATACACGCCCGCCGTCACGGGCGCGGCCGTGCTGCTCGCACTCGGCGGCGGCATCGTAACAGGCGCTTGGTCGGACTGGATCCTGCGCGGCCTCACCTTCCTCGTCGTCTCCTGCCCCTGCGCACTGGTCATCAGCGTGCCGCTCTCCTTCTTCGGCGGCATCGGCGGCGCCTCGAAAATCGGCGTACTGGTCAAGGGCTCGAACTACCTGGAGACGCTCGCCGAGGTGGATACCGTCGTCTTTGACAAGACGGGCACCCTCACCAACGGCACCTTTGAGGTTGTGGAAATCCAGCCTGCAGAGGGCTACAGCACGGAGGGCCTCATCGAGATCGCAGCGCTTGCAGAGAGCTTCTCCGACCACCCGATCGCGCAGTCGGTCCGCGCGGCCCATGTGGGCGAGCTCGATGCCACCCGCGTGAGCGAATCGGAGAACTCCGCAGGTCACGGTATCCGCGCGGTGGTCGATGGCAAGCAGGTGCTGGTTGGAAACGCGGGACTCTTGGAAGAGACAGGAATCTCTGCACCGGCGTGCAGCACGGTGGGCACCATCCTGCACGTGGCGGTCGACGGCTCCTACGCCGGCCATATCGTGATCGCCGACACCGTCAAGGCGGATGCGGCCGAAACCGTACGCGCACTCCACGAGGTGGGCGTGCGCCGCACCGTCATGCTCACGGGAGACCGCGAGGAAGTCGCGGCCGATGTGGCCGGCAAGCTCGGGCTCGACGAGTACCATGCGCAGCTTCTTCCCGCCGACAAGGTCGAACGCGTCGAGGCGTTGCTCGCAAACGAAAGCGATAAGGGAAAGCTCGCCTTTGTGGGCGACGGCATCAACGACGCGCCCGTGCTCACCCGCGCCGACGTGGGCATCGCGATGGGCGCCATGGGTTCGGACGCCGCCATCGAGGCAGCCGACATCGTGCTCATGGACGACAAGCCCTCCAACATCGCCCGCGCCAAGCGCATTGCGCGCAAGACCATGGGCATCGTGTGGCAAAACATCGTGTTCGCGCTGGGCATCAAGCTGCTCATCCTGGCGCTTGCGGCCTTTGGCCTTGCGAACATGTGGCTCGCGGTGTTTGGAGACGTGGGCGTGGCCATACTGGCGATCCTGAATGCCATGCGCGCCATGAACGTCGAGAAGGCGTAGCTGACCGGCCGAGCCCCTGGATTTTTCTCCTCGCTGGTCCTCGCCGCTTCGCGGCTGCGGAATCGCTCGGAGAATAAAATCCGGGGGGGCTCGGCCTGCGTTATCCTTGCTGGACACTCAGGGCGCGCATGTCCTCATGGCAGGAGCTGGCCTCGAGAGTGTTGGTGCACTGGCGAGCCAGGTTGCATCGTTAACTGGACTGGGAGTCGCCCACCTTTGCTTTGAGCTTTTGGAAGCTTTCCTCTGAAAGGCAGTGCTCCATGTGGCAGGCTTCCTCGGCTGCGAGGTCGGGGTCGACGCCGGAGGAGACCAACAGATCGCTGAAAAAGACATGGCGTTCCAGCACTTGGGAGGCTATGTCGCGGCCGGCCTCGGTCAGGCGGACATCGCGTTTGAGCATCTCTACGTAACCGCGCTCCTCGAGTAGAGACATCGCCTTGGAGACGCTCGCCTTGGTTACGCCCAGGCGCTCGGCGATATCCACGGACCGTACCGTACCCCGCTCCTGCTGGAGCATCAGAATGGCCTCGAGGTAATCTTCACCGGATTCATGGAGCCTCATGGCGGGACCCTTCGCATCGAGCAGCCGGCTGATGCGTCGGCTCGCAAGTTAACGTTTACTTACTTTACCGTAAAAGTATGCCGAGGCTTACCGTTTTCTTGCAAAAAATATCGCCGCCTCCCCTTCGGGGCAAAGGCGGCGATACGGCGCGGAATCCAAACGGGCCTCGCGCTACAAGGCAAGCTCAATCAGCGAACGCTAACCCAGGACCTCGACGAGCTCGATGTCGAAGTTGAGGTCCTTGCCAGCCATCTCGTGGTTGGCGTCGAGCTTTACGCCCTCGGGCGTGACCTCGACCACCGTAACGGGAACGGGCTGGCCGCCAGGGCCGGAAAGGAACATCTTGTCGCCCAGGTGGACCGAGCTGATATCGGGGACCTGAGAGGCCGGGAACTCGAGGATCAGGTCCTCGCGGCGCTCACCGTAGGCCTCGGCGCAGGGAATATGCACAGTCTTCTTCTCGCCGACCTCCATATCGAGCACGGCGGCATCGAAGCCGGCGATCATCTGATGGGCGCCGCAGGTGAACTCGATCGGCTCGCCGCGATCGTAGGAGCTGTCGAACTGCGTGCCGTCGTCCAACGTGCCGCGGTAGTGAGCACGAACCTTCTTGCCTTCATTGGACATGGGAATCCTCGTTTCCTCGGGGTGCGAATCGCCCGGCAGGGCGCGTGCGCATCACTATACCCTATCGCCCCACACCGCACGCCGATGTGCCACAATGGACAGCCGAAACACTCGAGACGACCCACCGGAGACACTATGCCCATCCCCGTATTCGACCTACACTGCGACACCGCCGACCGCCTAGGATGGCAGACCCTCGACCTGGAGCTGCGCCGCACCGGCGGCTCGGACTTCTACGGCAAGGACGACGAGCAGGAGCCCCAGAACTTCATCGCGCTCGACGTGAACGGCTGCGCCATCTCGCTCGAAAAGATCGGCGAGACGCCCTGGGCACAGTGCTTCGCGACGTTCATCCCCGACTGCTACACGCCGGAGCAGGCGATTCGCTTTCATGCGCAGATCATGGCGCACACGACCGGCCAGGTGAACCTGAACCACGAGGAGATTACCGAGGCGCGCACGGCGGCAGACATTCGCCCCGTGCTGGAGGCGGGCGGCATCGCAGCCGTCCACACCATCGAGAACGCGCGCCTGTTCGCCGCCGACCTCGGTCTCATCGAGATGCTCAAGCGTGTCGGCGTGCTCATGGCCTCACTCTCCTGGAACGCGCAGGGACCGCTCGCGAGCGGTCACGACAGCCACGCCGGCCTCACCCAGGCGGGCACGGCCGCACTTACCGAGATGGAGCGCGTGGGTATGGTCCTCGACGTCTCGCATCTCAACGACGAGTGCTTCGACGAGGTCGCCCATCGCGCGACGCGTCCCTTTGTGGCCAGTCACTCCAACTCGCGCGCCGTCTGCGGGCATGCGCGCAACCTCACCGATGACCAGTTCCGCACCATCCGCGACCGCGGAGGCGTCGTGGGCCTGAACTACTGCGGCGAGTTTTTGGTGGAGGGCACAACCGACGCGGATGCGCATGCCCTTCCCTTCGATGCCCTGGCCACGCATATCGAGCACTGGCTGAACCTGGACGGAGAAGACATCATCGCCCTGGGCGGCGACCTGGACGGGGCCGACGTGCCCGATATCGTTTCGGACGCATCGAAGTTCCCCGCGTTCCAGGAGCAGCTCGTCGAGCGCTTTGGCGAGAGCATCACGCGCAAACTATGCTACGAGAACGCCCTCGCCTTCTTCGAGCGCTTCTAGGCGAAAACCGGCGCGCTAGTCCGCGAGCTTGGCGAGCTTGGTGTCGATCAGCTCGGCCAAAACCTCGCCGAACTCGTGGCCGGCCACACGCATCATCTGCGGGAAGCGGCTGTAGTACGTCATGCCCGGCGTGGAGTTGACCTCGTTGAAGACGACCTCTCCCTCAGGCGTCACGAACAGGTCGACGCGCGCAAAGCCGGAGCAGCCGAGTGCCGCGTAGACCGTCTCACCAGCGGCGCGCACGCGGTCGAGCACGTCGGCGGGCAGCTCGGAGGGGCAGCGCAGCTCGGTGTTGGCACCCGGGTCCTTCTCCAGGTGGATGCGGAAGAAGCCGTCGCCGTGCACGACGATCTCGTCCACCTCGCCCATCTTGGTACCGTGGATGGCATCGCCCACGATGGAGCAGCCTACCTCCACGCCCGTGATGCTCTCCTCCACCGCGACCTTCTCGTCGAGGGCGAAGGCGGCATCGAGCGCCGTGCGGTACTCGTCGGCATCGTTTGCCTTGGAGACGCCGATGGAGCTGCCGCCGCGGGCGGGCTTCACGAACACGGGGTATCCGCCGCAGGACTCGACCACCGCGGCCTCAGCCTCTGCCGTGGCGCCGCGATAGAGCACCTCGCACTTGGGCGAACGCACGCCGGCGGCCGCGGCCAGGCGGTGGGAGGCGTCCTTGTCCATGCACACGGCACTTGCGAGCACGCCGCAGCCCACGTAGGGCACGCCGCAGGTCTCGAGGGTTCCCTGCACGGTGCCGTCCTCGCCACCCTGGCCGTGGAGGACGGGCAACGCCACATCAACCTCGAGCTCGCGGAACTCGCCGTCGACAAGCTCCATAAAGCCGCCGCGGGCTTCGGTGCCGCGGCCGGGGATCAAGACGACCGGCGCGCAATCGTGCTCCTCCCAGGCGCCCGTCACCACATCGGCCACGTCTCCCGTGTAGTGGAACCACGAACCCGCACGGTCGATACCGATCAGCACGGGCACGAAGCGCTCGGCGGGAAGCGAGGCGATGACGTTATCGGCCGATTTGAGCGAGATGTCGTGCTCGGTGGAGATGCCGCCAAAGATGACTGCTACGTTGACCATGGGGTGTCCTTTCATATCGACGCGGCAGCGGGCCGCGGGCGTTGCGCGAAAAATCATTATACGTGGCGCATGCGGGCTAGAATGAAGATTCAAAACCACACCACCGGCCAGACGCATGCGAAAAAGGGGCATTGTGACCGCAAAATACCAGCTCATCGTCACCGCGCCGGCAGGCGAGCAGATTCCCGTCGCCGTCGAGCGCAAGCATGTGAAGAACCTCAACCTGCGCGTGCGACCCGACGGCAGCGTGATGCTGAGCGCTCCCGCACGTGCAAGCGATGCCCGCATCCGAGACTTTCTGGACCGGCACGCCGGCTGGATCTGCAAGCACGTCGAGCGGCAGCGAGAACTCAGCGGCGCGGCACTCGGCGATAGCGCAGGCGGAACGGGGACAAACGTACTCGCCCCAGGCGCCACCGTCCCCCTCTGGGGCCGCGAGATACCGCTCGAGGAGCTGCTGGGTGCGCGCGCGGGAGAGCTCTCCCCCGATCAGTGCGCCCATGCGATTCGCGAGCGCTACGGGCAGGAAGTCGCCCGGGTGCTGCCCGGCATCGCGCAAGAGGCGCAGGCGCGCATGGGAGTTGCCGCCACGCGCTGGAGCGTTCGCACGATGAAGACCCGCTGGGGCTCCTGCACGCCCAAGACGGGCGCGATCCGCATCAACGCACAGCTCGCCGCTTACCCACCCGAGTGCCTGCAGATGGTCGTGGTGCACGAGCTGGTGCATCTGATGGAACCTAGTCACAACGCCCGGTTCCATACCCTGCTCGATACCTATTGCCCCGATAACCGAGCAATAAACCGGCTGCTCAAAGGGCGCCCGGCGGCACAGGGCCAAGCCCGACCTTAACCCAACCTTCGCTGCGGCTTAGACGTACTTTAGATTTGCCCGCAAGCCCTCCTGCGGCCTTCCGACCACGGTATAACAGCGTTGTCAGGAACCGAACCCAAGGAGGCACATCATGAAGTCAACCGAGCACAACGGCAAGCGCGCCCCTATCGTCGTCACCCGCCGCACCATCCTTGCGACCGCAGGGCTCTCCCTGCTCACCGGCGCCGCCGCAGGCGCCACGACCGTCTGGGCAACAGCCGGCTCGAAGGCGGGCGCAGGCGGGGCGGGCAACAGCGCCCCCCAAGGCGGCGGCGCGGGCGGCGCCGACACCATGAGCTTTGACTACACGGGCAGCTACACGGGCGCCATCGAGGCGGACGGATGCGAGGTGGAGGCCTCAAACGAGTCATACTCCGCCACGGACGCCGACCAGAACGCCGCGCTCGCCCAAAACGGCGGCACCCTCACGCTCGACACGGTGAGCCTCACCAAAGCGGGCGACGACACCGATGGCGACCGCTGCAACTTCTACGGCGTGAACTCCATCCTCACCGCCGTGGGCAGCGAGTCGGCCGCTTACGTGAGCGGCTGCGACCTTTCTGCCACAAGCGAGGGGTCCAACGGCATCTTTGCCACCGACAGCGCCAACGTGCTGGTGAACGAGACATCCATCGCCACCACGGCCGGAAACTCGCGCGGCCTGGACGCCACCTACGCAGGAACCATCGTGGCCGCCAACATGCAGATCGAAACGCAGGGCGACCATTGCGCCGGCGTCGCCACCGACCGAGGCGGCGGCAATATCTCCGTCACCGACTCCACCATCTCGACGGCGGGCTCCGGCTCCCCCATCCTCTACTCCACGGGAGACATCGAGGTCTGCGGCATCACCGGCACGGCAAGCGGCAGCCAGCTCGCCGGCATGGAGGGCCTGAACACGATCTTGATCAAGGAGTCCGAGCTCACGAGCTCGATTACAGGAAAGACCGCCTCGGACCCCATCGCCGACGGCGTAATCATCTACCAGTCGACCTCCGGCGACGCCGAGTCGACCACGGGAGACGTGGCCACGTTCCAGGCAGTAGACTCGACGCTCTCCTCGGCGGTAGAGGACGGCACGATGTTCTATCTCACCAACACGAGTGCATCGGTGGTGCTCAAAAACACCGTGCTCGACTTTGACAGCACTTCGAACGCCCTGCTCATGGCTCAGGGCAACGATGCCAACAGCTGGGGCCAGGCAGGCTCGAACGGCGCCGTGGTCATGCTCACGGGCATCGGCCAGAGCATGATCGGCACCGTGACCGCAGACACCATCTCGCAGGTGACGGTCTACCTGACCGATCAGAGCACCTGGGCAGGCAGCGCGAAGATCACCGAGAACAGCGCGGGCAGCACGCAAGACAGCCCCCTCATCGTCAACGTGGACGAGACCTCGGCCTGGATCGTCAGCGAGAGCTGCACCGTCTCCGAGCTGCATGTGGCGCAGGGCGCCACGCTGGCGGACGCCGAAGGAAAGGCCGCGACCATCGTGGCCGCCGGCGAGACCGTCTCGGGCGAGTCGGACGTCACCGTCACCGTGACGGGCGCCTACGACACGAATGTCGACACGACCGCCGCGGGCTCCCTTGCGACCGAGCTCATCGACCGCAGCGCCTTTGACGAGCACTTCGGCACCTCCACGAGCTTCGCGCTCTAGCGGGCACGGCCGAAAAGCGGCGCCTTATGCCCTCACGCGCTCGATCTCGACCGCGACGTTCTTGAGCGGCAGGCCGATCGGCGCCCAGGGCTTCTCGATGCGCACCCGCACGCCCAAGAGCTGCGGGTGCGTGCCCAGCAGCAGGCGCGCCGTGCCCTCGGCGGCCGTCTCGATCAGCTTGAAGGTGTGCTTGCGCAGGTAGGTGTCGACCTCATGGCACACGGCACCGTAATCCACCGAGGCATCGAGGTCGTCATGCGAGGCGGCCTCGGAAAGGTCGGCGAAGAGCACGAGCGAGACCGTGAACTTCTGCCCCAGGGCGTTCTCCTCGGGGTACACGCCGTGGTTCGCAAAGACCTCGAGCCCATCGATCACGATGCGGTCGGCATGCTCGAGCTCAGAGCGCCCTGCACGCGCCAGGGCCGTGCGCGTGGCGGGAAGGCCATGACCCGTGCGCGTGGCGAGCTCGGCGCCATCGATGGGCGTCGCGTTCTCGGGAAGTTTCTTGTCTGACATATCGGTTGCCTCCTCGGTTCTTCGCCCGCACGGAGACGCTTAGACGGCAACCGCCGGGTTCATCTTGTCTTCAGACCAGTTGCAGGCGACACGCGCCGCGCACGCAAAGCAGGCGCGCGAGGCCTTGTCGGCGCGATAGAGCAGCTCCTCGAGCACAGAGACGTCTGCTCGCAGGCCGCGATGGCCTAGAATCGCCCGGCGGATCTGCGTGAGCTCGGCGGCACTGAAGCGTACCCCCTCGGGCAGCGCGGTCAGAATCTCGCAGGCGATGCGCTCGCTTGCAACATCGTGAGGTATACCCGTTTCGTACTGCTCGTCTCTGCCGATATCGTGGAGAAGAGCCGTGGCGTACACCAGCTCGCGATCAAGACCGAGACCCTGCTCCAGGTTGGCGATCCACATGATGCGGGCCACATCGAGCAGGTGCGCGGCCCCGTGCCGGCAGAACTCGCGCGCGTCCTCCAGCTCATCGATACGGGCCAGATGGGCCTGAAAGGCGGCGGCGCGCCAGACGGCGTCGACACGCGGCATAACGTGGGTCAAGGTCAGGTCGGCCACGGCACTCCCCTAGCCGCGGGAAAGCATGTTGAAGAAGCGCTCTTCCAGAGCCGGGTCAGTCTCGAACACGCCGCGGCGCGCAAGCGTGACCGTCTGGGTACCCGGCTTTTGCACTCCACGCATGGTCATGCACATGTGCTCGGCCTCGAGCATCACGATCGCGCCCTGCGGTGCCAGGTGCTCCATCAGCGCGTCGGCGATCTGAGCGGTCAGCTGCTCCTGCAGCTGCAGGCGGCGTGCGAACACCTCCACGGTACGCGCCAGCTTGGAGAGGCCCGCCACGCGGCCGTTGGGGATATAGCCGATGGTCGCGCGCCCGTAAAAAGGCAGCATGTGATGCTCGCACATAGAGTAGAACGTGATGTCGCGCTCGATCACCAGGTCGTTCGAGACGACCGAGAACGTGCGAGAGAGATGCTCTTGCGCGTCTTGGTCCATGCCGCCGGCCAGCTCGGTGTACATGCGGGCCACACGCGCCGGCGTCTCGATGAGCCCCTCGCGCGTCGGGTCCTCGCCGATGCCCTCAAGAAGCAGACGAACCGCCTGCTCAACCTTTTGCTGATCGACCATGAGCCTAAATCCCTATTCCATCGAATGCGTGCTGTAGACCGTCTCATCTTGCCACAGCACCACGGCTTGCGAAAGCGGCACGCCGGCCTTTGCCGCGGCCGCACGCGTGGCGTCCATATCGATCACGCGCTGGTTGGAAGAGCCGCGAAAGCGCAGGGAGATGTCGTAGAGCTCCTGCACGAACGGCCCGTCGACCAGAATGTCCAGCGCCGCAAGCAGACGGTCGGTGACCTCGGTATGATGGCGCCCACCCAACATGAGCTCCTCCAGCGTGTCGCCCGTGTAGCACCAGATGGTCTTGCCGGCACCCCGCGGATACGCGCGGCGCACGCGCTCGACGAACCCAACCAGCCCCGTCTGGTTCTCGGGCTCCATGGGCTCGCCGCCCAGAATCGAGAGACCGTCGCAAAACGGGTGGTCCAAGCTCTTGAGGATCTCTTCCTCAACGCTCGCATCAAACGGCTCGCCTGCAGCGAAATCCCAGGCCACAGAGTTAAAGCAGTTCTTGCACCCGCGACGACAGCCGCTCACGAACAGCGAGGTGCGCACGCCCTCGCCGTTTGCGATATCGAAATATTTAACGGTCGCGAAATTCAAGAAGTCCCCCCAGCAAGACTAGTGGCAACTGAGATGTCGGCCGGTGCGGCTGCGTTTGGATTCGCTAGGTTCCGCATGAGCGCAACCAGACCGAAGCGAATGCAAACGCAGCCGCACCGGCCGTCGGGAATTACAGATGCAGGACGCGGTCGCGAATCTCCTCGGTGCGGCCCTGGTTCCAGAACTGCGTCCCGATGTAGCCGCAGGTGCGGCGGGCGACGTTCATCTTCTCCTGGTCGCGGTTGCCGCAGCTGGGGCACTCCCAGACCAGCTTGCCGTCGTCCTCCACGATCTGGATCTCGCCGTCGTAGCCGCACACCTGGCAGAAGTCGCTCTTGGTGTTGAGCTCGGCGTACATGATGTTCTCGTAGATGTACTGCATCACGCGCACCACGGCCTTGAGGTTGTCCTGCATGTTGGGCACCTCGACGTAGGAGATGGCGCCACCGGGCGAGAGCTGTTGGAACTTGCTCTCGAACTTCAGTTTGTCAAAGGCATCGATCTTCTCGCTCACGTGCACGTGGTAGCTGTTGGTGATGTAGCCCTTGTCCGTCACGCCGGGAATGACGCCAAAGCGGCGCTGGAGCGCCTTGGCGAACTTGTAGGTGGTGGACTCGAGCGGCGTACCGTAAAGGGAGAAGTCGATATCGGTCTTGGCCTTCCACTCCTCGCATTTGTCGTTCATGTGCTGCATCACGGCAGTGGCGAAGGGCGTGCCCTGCTCGTCGGTATGACTGTGGCCCGTCATGTACTTGACGCACTCGTACAGGCCGGCGTACCCAAGGCTGATGGTAGAGTAGCCGCCGTAGAGCAGACGGTCGATCGTCTCGCCCTTCTTGAGGCGCGCCAGGGCACCGTACTGCCACAGGATCGGCGCGGCATCGGAAAGCGTGCCCTTCAGGCGGTTATGACGGCACATAAGGGCCTTGTAGCACAGATCCAGGCGCTCGTCGAAGATCTCCCAGAAGCGGTCCATGTCCTGATGCGAAGAGAGGGCGACGTCGGGCAGGTTGATGGTCACGACTCCCTGGTTGAAGCGGCCGTAGTACTTAGGCTTGCCCGGCTCCCAGTTCTTGGCGTTCGCCACGTTGTCAAAGCCGTTACCCGAGCGGTCGGGCGTCAAGAAGCTGCGGCAGCCCATGCAGGTGAAGCAGTCGCCGTTGCCCACGGTCTCGCCACGGGAAAGCTTGAGCTCGCGCATCTTCTTCTCGGAGATGTAGTCGGGCACCATGCGCTTGGCGGTGCACTTGGCCGCAAGCTGCGTGAGATAGAAGTACGGGGTGTCCTCGTAGACGTTGTCCTCCTCGAGCACGTAGATGAGCTTGGGGAACGCCGGGGTGATCCACACGCCCGCCTCGTTCTTCACGCCCTCGTAGCGCTGGCGCAGGGTCTCCTCGATGATCATGGCGAGGTCGTGCTTCTCGGCTTCCGAGCGGGCCTCGTTAAGATACATGAACACGGTCACGAACGGCGCCTGGCCGTTGGTAGTCATAAGGGTCACGACCTGGTACTGGATGGTCTGCACGCCGCGGCGGATCTCGTCGCGCAGCCGGTCTTCCACCACGCCGGAGATCTTCTCCTCGGGCGCGTCTACGCCCAGCTCGGCGAGCTCGCGGGCAACCTCGCGGCGGATCTTCTGACGGCTCACCTCGACAAAGGGCGCCAGGTGCGTAAGCGAGATGGACTGGCCGCCGTACTGGCTCGAGGCCACCTGGGCGATGATCTGCGTGGCGATGTTGCACGCGGTGGAAAAGCTGTGCGGCTTCTCGATCAGCGTGCCGGAGATGACGGTGCCGTTTTGCAGCATGTCCTCGAGGTTCACGAGGTCGCAGTTGTGCATGTGCTGCGCGAAGTAATCGGAGTCGTGGAAGTGGATGAGGCCCTCGTTGTGAGCGGCCACCACGTCTGCCGGCAGCAGCACGCGCTGCGCCAGGTCCTTGGAGACCTCGCCGGCCATGTAGTCGCGCTGCACCGAGTTGACGGTCGGGTTCTTGTTGGAGTTCTCCTGCTTGACTTCCTCGTTGTTGCACTCGATGAGCGAGAGAATCTTGTCGTCGGTAGTGTTCTTGGTGCGCTTGAGGCCCTGCACGTAGCGGTAGATGATGTAGCGGCGAGCAACCTCGTAGCAGTCGAGACGCATGATCTCGTCTTCCACCATGTCCTGGACCTCTTCGACCGAGACGGTGTGCCCGGCGTTCTCGCAGGCCTCGGCAACGTTCTGGGACGCATAGACCACCTGGCGCTCGGTGAGGCGGGCGCTCTCCTTGACCTCACGGTTGGCAGCGCGGATAGCGTTCACGATCTTCTCGATGTCAAAAGTGACCTCAGTGCCACTTCGCTTGATGATCTTCACTGCGCTGCCTTCCTCTAAAAAACTTCTCGTATGCCAGACGCGTGGCGCCGAAAGCAACCTGGCGGCCCCATGTCCGTCCTGCCGCACCGGCCCGTGCGAATATGTGCAAAAAGAACCCTATCGCATCGTCTGGACACATATCCCGACGCAAGCGACAGGGCGATGATCTCTCCTAGCTCGTCAATCATAGAGCAAGGATGAAACTATATGCCGTGGAATTTTCAAAAGCCCAACACTACATATAGTGTTTTAGCAGGTCAGAGCAATCAAATTGACGCAGCGCGTGTTAGCGGACGATCACAACCGGATCGGTCTCAAAAAAGAGCAGCGCGATGACCTGCGGCGGAGATTTACGACCCATCTCAACCATCCGTTGCAAGAACGCGCAAGGGCGCCCAAAAGGCGCCCAAAGATTCCAAAAGTTCACCCTTGACCTACATGTTGGGTGGGCGGAAGCGACGCGAAGCGCCTACAGCATCAGGCGGAAAATCTTCTCGACGTCCTGCTCATCGAACGGAGAGAAACCGCCCACGTGGCCGGTACGGCCGGCGCCCCAACAGGTCTCGTGCACGAGCTCGGGGATATCGGCCTCGCAGCCGCCCACCTCGCCGAGCGTCGCCGGCATGCCGATCGAGGTCGTGAAGGCCTTTTGCGCGGCGATGCCCGCAAGCGCGGCCGCGCGATCGTCCGCCTCATCGACGCCCCACACGTTGCGGGCCAGGCGCGCGAAACGCGCGACGTCATGGTCCAGGCAGTAGGTCATCACGGCGGGCATGGTTACGGCCAGACCCGCACCGTGGGCAGTGCCGTACTTGGATGAAAGCGCGTACTCGATCTCGTGGCTCGCCCAATCGTGGGTGCGCCCCACGCCGCACACGTTGTTGTGCGCCATGCAGGCCGCCCACATGATGTTCGCGCGGGCCTCGTAATCGGCGGGATCGGCCATCACGCGCGGGGCCTGGTCGATGATCGCGAGCATGACGCCCTCGATCATGCGGTCGGTGGTCTCTACGTCCTGCGTGTTGGTGAGATAGCGCTCCAGCAGGTGCGAGTACATGTCGGTGATACCGCAGGCCGTTTGATACGCCGGGAGGGTCTCGGTGAGCTCGGGGTTCATGATGCTGAACACCGGGCGCAAGACCTCAGAGCTCGCATCGCGCTTGAGCATCGTCTCGTCCTGCGTGATCACGGAATCGACCGACGCCTCGGAGCCCGATGCCGCGATGGTGAGAATGCAGCCGACGGGCAGGGCCTCATCGGGCACGCGCGTGCCGTCAAAGAAGTCCCAGAAGTCACCGCTGTAGCAGGCGCCCGCAGCGACGGCCTTCGCGGTATCGATCACGCTGCCACCGCCGACCGCCAGGATAAAGTCGATCTTCTCGTCCCTGACGAGCGAGATTCCCTCATAGACCATGCTCGCGCGCGGGTTGGGCTGCACTCCGCCCAGCTCCACATGGTCGAGCAGCGCACGGTCGAGCGAGGCGAACACGCGCTTGAGCAGGCCCGAGCGTACCACCGAGCCGCCGCCGAACAGCACCAGCACGCGGGTGCCGCCGTAGCGGGCGACCAGACGGCCAACCTCGGACTCGGTATCGCGGCCGAACACAATGCGCGTGGGCATGTTGAAGGAGAAGTTATCCATGAGAGAACCTCGCAGGTAGACAATAGGATTTTTAGGCCTTGAACCCTACAGCCAGGCCTTGAAGCGGTCGTAGCGGAAGGCCGACACGTCGAGCGTGGTCTTCTCGCCGCAGACCATCTCGGCCAGCAGCAGGCCCACAATGGGCGAGATGCCAAAGCCGTGACCGGTGAAGGCGCAGGCGATGGTGAGGCCGGGTACCTCATCGATGTTGGAGATCACGGGAACGCCGTCGACGCAGACGTCTTCCCAGCCGGCCCAGGTGCGCACGATCTTGGCGTCGGCCAGGCGCGGAATGTAGCCCATGATGGCGCGGCACTCCGCGGGCGCGGTGATGCTCGAGGTCGGGCGGCCGCCAAAGGCGCCGTTGGAGGCCTCGAGGCCCGAGCTGCCGCCGAACACGAACGAGCCGTGGGCCGACTGGTGACCGTAGAAGTCGCCCGTGGCGACGCCCAGCATCTGCGGGAACATCTCGGGCTGCATCTCGGTGACCAGGCACTCGATGAGCTCACCGGTCATGGGGATGTCGATGCCCACGCTGGCCGCGATGCCGCGGCTGCCAAGACCCGCGGCGAGTACCACGTTGTTGGCGGTAAATTCGCCCACGTTGGTCACGACGGCGCCGAGCTTGCCGCGCACCTTGCGCAGGGACTTGACCTCAACGCCCGTGATGAAGCGCACGCCCAGCTTAAGGGCCGCACGATAGTAGGCAAGCGTGGTTCGCATGGGGTTGGCATGGCCGTCGGTCGGGCACCACGAGGCGCCGATCACCTGGTCGGAGAGATACGGGTTGATCTCGCGCACCTCTTCGGGCCCGATCATCTTCATGTCGAGACCCAGCTTTTGCGACATGGACGCCAGGCCGCGGAGCGTCTCCAGATGCGCCTCGGTCTTGCCCAGGCGCAGGTTGCCCTTCTTGACGTACTCGACGTCGGCGCCGAGTTCATCGGAAAGCCCCGGCCACAGGTGCTCGACGGCGTACATGGCAAGCGGGAGCTCGCGAGCGTCGCGGCCGCTTTGGCGCACGCCGCCGCCGTTGCGGGAGCTTGCGCCCTCGCCGATATTGGCCTCGCGGTCGAGCACCGTGACGGAACGGCCCTTCTTGGCCAGGTTGTAGGCCGTGGCGCAACCGATTACGCCACCGCCGATGATAACGACGTCGCAGGCGGTGTCCTGGATATCTGCAGTGGTTCCTGCCATGCTACTCTCCCCTCTCCTCGCCGTTGCCGAGCACGCTCATCTCGATGGGGCGCATGGGTGCGCGCGAGGTCTCGGGATCCAGTAGCGCCATGGCGGGCGTTCCGGCAAGCTCGGCGGCCATGATGCGGCGCACGAGCTTGGTGCAGGTCTGGCCCTGGCAAAGGCCCATGCCCTGGCGCAGGAAACGGCGCACCTCGGTCATGGTGTACATGCCCTCGTGGATGGCGCGGCGGATATCGCCCTTGGTCACCTCTTCGCAGCGGCACACCAGCATGTCGTCATCGGGCGCGGGCACATACGGGCCCAGGTCGATCTGGGAGCGATCGAGCGGCGCACCCGTCTTCTTATAGATGCTCACGGCCTCACTCATGGACGGCCACCTCACCTTCGGGCTTGAACATACGCGCGGTCATGGCGAACTCCTTGGGCACGCTCATGGTGAGCAGCGCCGTCTTGTCAAACGCCTTCACGCTGCGCACGCCGACGACGGTCGCCTCGCACACGGGCTTGCCGGAGCGGCTGAGGGCGTGGCCGACCGTGCCCTTCTCGGGCAGCGGGTAGAACTCATAGGGCAGCGTGACCGTGGCCGTACCGTCGCCGCAGTCCTCGTTGACCAGGAAGATGGACTGGCCCGGGCAGCTCGCCACGCACATGCCGCAGTTGATGCAGGTGGACTCGGGCAGCACGATCGGCAGCGACGTGATGTGCTCGCCGATGGAGATGCAGCCCTTCTTGCAGGCATCCTGGCACGGGTTGCACGGGATGTTCTGCGTGCACTCGATTACCGGGTGCACGCCGGGCGTGTGGGTGACACCCGGATAGGAATCGAGTTCCTCATCGGCCAGGTAGCCATGGCGCAGCAGGTGCTGCGAGACGGGGCAGCCCTCCTCGGTGACCTCGATCTTCTTACCGCGGTTCTTGGGCGCAAACATGCCCTGGCGCAGGGTGTCGAGCGACGCCTCGAGGGTCTCCTTGCTGGAAGCGGCCTCGCCGGCGTCCACGTATCCCAGGTACTCGGAGATGGCGACGCCCGAGATACGGCCCTCGATCATGGCCGAGGAGGCCTCCTCGATGCCGGAGACGTCGCCCGAGACAAAGACACCGGGCACGGAAGTGGCGCCGGTCTCGTCGCAGACGGGCACGTAGCCGCCGCGCTTGGGATCGTCCACCATCTCGCAGCCGGCCATGGAGAGCAGCTGGCTCATGGGAGACAGGCCCACGGCCACGCAGACGGTATCGACGTCGAAGTGCTTCTCGGTGCCGGGAATGACCTGCCAGTGCGCATCGACCTCACCGATGGTCACGCCCTCCACGCGATCGGTGCCCTCGGCGCGCACCACGGTGTGCGAGAGATAGAACGGCACGCCGCAGCGCGCCACCTTGGCCGCATGCACGCCGTAGCCGCCCACGCGGGGTGCGGCGTCCACAAGTGCCACGACCTCGCAGCCGCACTGCATGAGCTGGAACGACACGACCAGTCCGACGTTGCCCGAGCCGACCATAAGGATGCGCTCGCCCGGCTTCACGCCGTGCAGGTTAAGCATGGTCTGGGCGGCGCCGGCGCCGATAACGCCGGGCAGGGTCCAACCGGGGAAGTTGAGGGCGTTCTCGGCGGCGCCCGTGGCGACGAGGACGGCATCGCCCTTCACGTGCTTCACGGTATCGCCCACGCGCACCACAACCTCGCGGTCCTCGTACAGACCGATGACGGTGGCGTTGAGCACGACCGAGACGCCCGCGGCGTCGGCCTCGGCGAGCAGCTCGTCGCCGATGCGGAAGCCGCGCACCTTTGCGCGATGTTCCTTTGAACCGAAGAACTTGTGGATCTGCTTGAACAGCTGGCCGCCGGGACGGGCGTTCTCGTCAAAGACGACCACGTCGAGCCCGCGCTTGGCGGCCTCGATAGCGGCAGAAAGGCCGCTGGGGCCTGCACCCACGATCACAACATCATGACGCTCCATCTAGATCGCCTCCTCTGCGTACGCTTCGGAGGCCTTGGCCTCGGCGGCAAGCTTCACGGCGCGCGGGTCGTCCATATCGAGCGGCTCCACGCCGTCCTGCGTGCGAACGTCCATGCCCTCGGCAAGCGGGGTCATACAAGTGCGCACGTTGGGCTGGCCGTCGACGACCATCACGCAGTCGGTGCAGCGGCCGATAGCGCAAAAGATGCCACGAGGTTCATGACGCTTGGCGGTGAAGCGGTGCACTTCGATGCCCGCGGCCTTCAGAGCCATGGCGATAGGCTCCCCCTCGTGGCCCTGAACCGGTACGCCGTCATACATAAATGTGACGAGGCGCCCCTTATCGGGCACGCCCAAAATGGGATGTTCTGCGATCCTGGACATGGCACCACCTAACCCCTCTCGTTATCTGTGGGTGACCTGCGAGCACCATGCTACGAGCCGGGGTGTTTCAGCACCGTTTCAGACCGGTTACCATTCAAGCAGAAACAATAGGGAAATAATCGCAGGTAGACGGTCTAAAAAGCACAACGGAGCCCATCGCACCGGAAGCGCGATGAACTCCGTTCTCTTTTGCAAGTGGGCGCCCGGGCGCCGCGTTTTGGCCTATGCCAGGGCGGGGGTGTCCCACAGGGTCAGAACCGTGCCCAGCCCCATCTCCTTGGCCTGGCGGTAGATGACGGTGCCCCAGCTCACGTCCTCGGTGTTGATGCCGCCGATGGAGAAGAAGTAGATGTCGTCCTCGGACTGACGGCCCGGGTCGGCACCCGTGACGATGTCGCCCAGGTCCACGATGCGCTCACGCGGCAGCATGCCGTAATCCACCATGTCGACCCACTCGTTGCCGAGCGTGCCGCACACGTTGAAGCGGCCGATCTCGTCGCGCCAGTCCTCGTACATCGGGTAGAGGTCGGTCACGCACTTCCACTCGCCGTCGATGAACGGCTCGCGATCGGCGTACAGGTCGCTCGGGGCGCAGATGAGCGCACCGGGCTTGACCCACTCGCGCTTGACGCGCGGATAGGTCTCGATACCGCCGTTCTCGTTGGTGGCGATGCTCACGAGGTCGCAGTCGCGAACGGCCTCCTCCTCGGTCTCGACGATCTGCACGTTCTTGACGCTCGGGAAGTTCTCGTGCACGTAGTCCACGTAGGACTGCAGCGACTTCATGCCGCGGCCCTTGACCTTGACGGTCTCGATGTCGGGGCGCTCCATCAAAAACGAGCGCAGGGTGGTCTTGTTCATGACGCCCGGCCCGATGATGCCGACCGTGTGCACGTCCTTGCGCGCCAGATGGCGCACGCCCACGGCGGGCACGGCGGCGGTGCGGTAGCTGCTGATGAGGTTCGCCGACATAAGGGCCACGGGTGCGCCGGTGACGGGCTCGTTGAGCATGAGCGTGAGAATGGAGCGGGGCAGGCCGCGCTTACGGTTCTCGACGTTGGAGCCGTACCACTTGATGCCGCACATGTTGTAGTCGCCGCCCAGGTAGCTGCACATGGCCATATAGCGGCGGTCAGGACCGTTTACGGGCATGTTGGGAAACGGAGAGGTCTCCGGAAAGTCCATCCACGCACCGTGGCTGTTCTTGTTCTTGCCGCTCATGCGATAGTCGCCCATGCTCAGCAGCTTGAACTGGTCCTCCATGACATCGATGCAGTGCGCCATGTCGAGGGCGCCCGCCTCGATGATGTCAGGCTCGGACAGAAAACGAAAATCGACCCTGGTAGATTCACTCATTTGATTACTCCCTTGCAGATGGTTCAAAACGTCGATCGCACCCAAAGCGGAGCGCCGCGCACGGGGTACGCAGGAAACAGTTTGAGGGGCGAGACCAGGTATCCGGGAAAGCTCACTGGTGCGTCAGCCCTTCATACTCGTCCAGATCTTGTCGTACTTGCGCAGGATCTTGGGCGGCAGGGACTGAACGCGATGGCCGTTCTCGAACGCCTCGGCCGGCACGTTCTCGACCGGGTTGCTCTTGAAGTCGTCGTCCAAAAGCTCGATGGCCGCGGTGTTGGGCTGCACGTACGGGTAGTCCTCGCTCACCACCTTGGCGACCTCGGGGCGCATCATGTAGTTGATGAACTGCATGGCGTTGTCGTAGTGCTTGGCGCCCACCGGGATGCACCAGTTGTCGGTGCCCACGCTCGCGCCCTCGGTTGCGTACGAGACCTGGATATCGGGGTTCTCGCGCTGGGCGAGCGCGATCTCTGCCGTCCAGATGATGCCGGCAATGCAGTCGCCCGAGACCAGCGAGTTGCGCGGGCTGTCCGAGTCGTACACCCTGATCTGCTTCTTGAGCTTTTGCGCCTGCTCGGAGATCTTGCTGATGGACTCGTCGTCGGTCTCGTTGCCGGTAAGCCCCACGGTAGAGCCCGCGATGCCGAGGATCTCGCGCATATCGTTGAGGGTCACCAGGCCGTTCTCATACTCGTCGGAGAGCAGGTCGGAGAAGCTCTCGGGCGCCTTGCTCACCTTGGACTGGTTGTAGGCGATGGTGGTGCAGGCTCCCATGTAGGGGTAGCTGTACTTGTTGCCCGGATCGAAGCTCTGGTCCAGGTACTGCGAGCCCAGGTTGCCCTTGTTCTTGAGCACGGACTGGTCGAGCTCCTGCAGCAGGTTCTGTTTGATGAGGCTCTTCACCATGTAGTCGGTGGGCTGCAGGATGTCGTAGGTGCCCTGGTTCTCGGTGCGCACCTTGGCGAGCATGTCCTCGTTGGAGCTGAACAGGTACTGGTTGATCTTGATGCCGAACTCGTCCTCGAACTGCTCGAGCACGGAGTCGGGCACGTACTCGGTCCAGATAAAGATGTTCAGCTCGTCAGGGCTGCTGCCGCCGCATCCGGAAAGGCCCGCCAGGCTCATGCCGGCAACAAGGCCAAAGGCCCCGCGCACCAGGTCGCGACGCGTAAGCGAATGCGAAAGGCACGCGTCCAGCAAGCTGCCGTTCTGCGCGGCATCGGTCGTCTTTTTCATCATGGCCGCCATACCTTATGCCCCCTTCCTTGCCGTAAGCTTCTTGGCCGCACGGCGCTCACGAAGCTTGGAGACGGCACCGCTCTGCGTAAGGAACACGAGCACGACCGTGCCCACGAGCATCAGGGTCGAAAGCGCGTTCACGTCCGGCGCCACGCCGCCCTTGATGGACTGCATGACCTTGATGGGGAACGTGAGGTCCTGGCCGTACACAAAGTACGAGACGACCACGTCGTCGATGGAGAGCGTGAATGAGAGCAGCGCGCCGCCGGCGATACCCGGCGCGAGCATGGGCAGCGTCACCTTGAAGAACGTGACCAGACGGCCCGCGCCCAGGTCCATGGAGGCCTCCTCCAGCGAGGAGTCGTAGCCGTCCAGGCGCGCACGCACGTTGAAGATCACGAAGCTCACGCAGAAGGTCACATGCGCGATGATCATGCCTATCATGCCGCGCGGGATGTTGAACTTCACGTACACCAGCAAAAGCGAGATGCCCATGACAATCTCGGGGATGACGACCGGGATATAGAGCAGGCCGTCGATGAGGTTGCGGCCGCGGAAACGGTAGCGGTACAGACCGACCGCGCCCAGCGTGCCCAGCGCGGTGGCGAGCACCGTGGTGGTGACGGCGAGCACCATCGTGTTGGCAAACGATTCCAAAAGCGAGCTGTTGGTAAAGAGCTTGCCGTACCAGTACAGGGTAAAGCCGCCCCAGCTGAGGTAGGGCTTTTGCGTGTTGGCGTTAAAGGAGTTGGTCACCACGATCACGATGGGCAGGAACAGAACGGCATAGATGAGCGCGCAGAACGCGATGCCGCCGCCACGGCTCAGCTTCTGCTTGGTCTGACGATTCATGGCCATGGTCTACACCCCCAAGCTTTCCATATCGCCGCCGGCCTTCTGGTAGATCTTCACCAGCGCGAGCGTGATGAAGATGAGCAGGATCGAGAGCGCGGCGCCCAAGGGCCAGTCGTTGGCGCTTTGGAACTGACGCTGGATAAGGTTGCCGATGACGTCGGCGTTGCCGCCGCCCAGGATATCCGAGATATAGAAGGCTCCCAGACTCGGGATGAACACCATGATGCAGCCCGAGAAGATGCCGCTCATGGTCTGCGGCACCACCACCTTGAAGAGCGTGGTGACCATGTTGGCGCCCAGGTCGTGCGAGGCCTCCACCTGCGACTCATCGAGCTTCTCGATGGCCGCATAGAGCGGCAGCACCATGAACGGGAACATCTCGTAGACCATGCCGAAGATCGTGCAGGCCTGGTTGTACAGGAACTGGACGGGCTCAGATGCGAGGCCTGCAGCCATCAGGAAGCTGTTGAGCTGGCCCGAGGCCGAAAGGAACGTGCGCCATCCGTAGATGCGGATGAGCGAGTTGGTCCAAAACGGGATGATGATCAGCATGTACAGCAGCGTCTTTTTGGACTTGAACGTACGCGAGATGAGATAGGAGAAGGGATAGGCCAAGCACAGGCACACGATGGTCGTCATGAGCGCGATGACGATGGACTGGCCGTAGATCTTGAGATAATCGGGATCGAGCATGGCCTGGAAGTTGTCGAGCGTGAAGCTGTAGACCACGTTGTAGAACTCATCGGTGGTGCAAAACCCCATGATGAGGATATACAGCAGCGGCACGGCCACAAACGCAAGCAGCCACAGCGTGACCGGCCCCACGGTGACGAGCGCGGGCAGCGTGTTGGCGCGGAAGTTGCGACGGCGCTCGATGGCGGCGGCGTCGGGCTCGGAGTTGGCAGTGCGACCGAAAAGCCGGGCGCTCTTTGCAGATGCAGACATACGCGCCACCCCCTATGCCATGGAGGCGTTGTCGAGCGCCGAGATAAAGACCTGGTCGAGCGTCTTGATGGTACGCGCGTCCTCGGGCTTCCAGTACAGGAAGACGGTGCCGTTCTCGGGAAGGGCATCGCCCGCAAGGCGCTCCAGGCGCACCTCGTTGCCGTTGGGCAGCATCACGATCGCCTTGATCATGGAGCCCACGTACACCTGGTCACGCACCACGCCCTGGACGGTAAAGCCGGGCTGCGGGGTCAGGGAGAACTGCATGCGCTCCGGGCGCACCGAGACGGCCACCAGCTCGCCGGGGTGGAACCCCGTACCGGCGCTGCGGATGGTGCCGCTCTCCAGCGTAACGCCCATGTCGGTGTCTGTAGTGTCCAGGACCATGCCCTCGAACAGGTTGGTCTCGCCGATAAACGTGGCCACGAACTTGCTCGCCGGCTCCTCGTAGATCTCTTTGGGCGTGCCCACCTGCTCGAGCACACCGTCGTGCATGATGGCGATGCGGTCGCTCATGGTGAGGGCTTCCTCCTGGTCGTGCGTCACGTAGAGGAAGGTGATGTTGAGCTTGCGCTGGAGGCGCTTGAGCTCAAGTTGCATCTGCTTGCGCAGCTTGAGGTCGAGCGCGCCCAGCGGCTCGTCGAGCAGCAAGATCTTGGGCCGGTTGACCAGTGCACGGGCGATGGCGACGCGCTGCTTCTGGCCGCCGGAGAGCTGGCTGGGCTTGCGGCCCTCAAAGCCGCCGAGCTGCACCAGGTTGAGCATCTCCATGACGCGGTCGTAGATCTCGTCCTTGGGGACCTTCTTCATCTTCAGACCGTAGGCCACGTTGTCGAAGATAGTCATGTGCGGGAACAGGGCATAGCTCTGAAACACGGTGTTGACGTCGCGTTCAAAGGGCTCCTTGTCGGCCACGTTGGTGCCGTCCAGCAAGATCTCTCCGGTGGTGGGCTGCTCAAAGCCGGCCACCATGCGCAGCGTGGTGGTCTTGCCCGAACCCGAAGAACCCAAAACGGTGAGGAATTCGCCCTCGTACACATCGAGCGACAGGTCCTTCACCACATGGTTGTCGCCGTAGAACTTGTTGATGTTCTTGATCTGAACGAGCGCTTTCTTTCCAGGCATATCGATCGCCTCCCCAGGTACGCCGCGTTAAAGCGCCGTGTTGCCGCGCTCGCCGGTACGGATGCGAACGGCGTCGGCGACCTCTTTGATAAAGATCTTGCCATCGCCCACGCGACCGTCCGCCATGCGCTCGCGCACCGAGGAGATGATGGTCTCGACGTCCTCGTCGCGCACGACGACGGAGCACTGGATCTTGGGGAGCAGGTTGATGTTGACCTTAAAGCCGCGGATCTCGTTGACCCCGTCACCGGTCACGCCCTTCTGCGTGCCGCAGCCCATGACGGACATCACGGTCATGCCGCCGCAGTGCACCTCGTCCAGAATGCTCTTAAGGCTTTCCAGGTTCTCGGGACGAATGATGAGTACCAGCTCTTTCATGAAGAAACCCCTCTCGCAAACGACGCGCCGGTATGCGCGCTTGTTGCTGAGGGATTATCAGAGCCAAACGATTCACTTGTGTTAACGCGGTTTTTCGAAACTGCCGTGACGCCGACCTTTAACAGCGATGAAACGACACGGCCTTGAAACATTGCAGCTCGACCACGCGCCTGAGCTGGGCTTTTTGCGACGACAGCGACCCGCAGCGCACTGATCGCCAAGCGGAGCAGCAAAACGTCCGCCCGCGGCGGGGCGGTTGAGGCCACTCGGAAAACCCCAACCGACCCGCCGCGGGCGGACGTTGTAAAAAAGGCCGCCGACGCGAAGCCGGCGACCTTGTACATTTGCCTGTGGGGGCACGGGGACGATAGGTCTTCCCTACTCCGCCTCGCCCTCGGCGGCCATCTTCTCGGCCTCGGCGATCTGAGCCGGGGTGAGCTTGCGGTACTTGACGGCGCCAAAGATCACGCAGGCCAGGCACACGATCATGCCGGCGATGAACTTCTGGTCGATCGTGGCACCGAACGGGCTGGTCACGGCCTCGAACACGAGCGGCGAGAGCGCCATGCCAAAGTTGATGCCCGCCATGCCGATAGCCAGGTTGAAGGCACGGCCCTCGGGTGCGGAGTTACCGGCCGCGAAGTTACCCTCGAGCGGCACGTAGGTCTCCTTACCGAGCGAGATGACGAAGCCTCCGATGCAGAGCATCGCAAACGACGGGGCCACAAGGGCGACGCCCAGGCCGACAAGGGTTACCGCCCAGGCGATGGGCATAGAGAGGTTCTTGAACTTGGCGAACAGCGGTCCCACCAGCAGGCCGGCGGCGATGCCGGCGATGGTCATGACCGTGGAGGCAAGACCGGACTCGACCGTGCCGCCAAAGCCGCGGCCGACCACGATGAGCGACACGTTGGAGCTGAAGAGCTGGAAGCACAGCACAAAGATGAAGCTCATGAGGGTGATGATCTTGACCTCTTTGGGCATGTTGGAGAACACGTTCACGTGGCGCTTGGGCTCCAGATGGCCCTCGGGCAGGCAGATGGCCTCGATGATGATGAAGATCACCATGATGAAGTAGGCCGCATAGGAGTGGAACCAGGCGTCGGCACCGAGGATGCCCGAGACCATCGTCCAGATGATGCCGCCGAGCGCGACGAACGTGGAGTAGATGCCCATGACAAAGGAGCGCTGCTTGCCGCCAAAGTAGTCGGCGATAAGGGCATCGGTGGAGTTCTGCACGGCGCCGAGGCCCAGGCCCATGATGGCCGAGGCGGCGAGCACCTGCCACAGGGCGCTGTGGAACAGCAGCACCGAGGCACCGGCGAGCATGACGATGACATGTCCCACAAGGGTCGTCGTCTTCTTGGAGACACGGCTCGCGAGCTGCGAGGACACGAGCATGGCGGAGATGGCCATCATGAGCGGGATGATGCCGATGATCATCTGCACGGCGGCGATGTTCTCGCCCGGGAAGGCGGCCGCGACGGAGGCGACGATGGGCACGGGCACGAGCATGCCCATGATGCACATGGCGGCGGCGTAAATGCCGACCAGGTACTTGATCTTGGTTTTATCCATGGTGGTTTCTCGTTTCTAATCCGAGCGTGCGGCGCGGCGGGGCCATGTGGAGGCAGCCCGTCACGCCGCCCTGAGAGAGGGTGAAAGCTAGGCGGCCCTGGCGGCGCCGGAGTCGGTCGGCGAGGCGTCGTCGAAGCCCGCGAACACCGGCTCGCCGGTGTAGACAAGGGGCTCCTCGGTGCCATCGAGCACGCGGGTGGCGCCTGCCGCCATGGCCTCGAGCTCGAACTCTCCGGGGTACGCCGTAACGGGCGCAATCCATCCGCAGGACGCCTCGATCGCGGCCACGAGGTCCTTGTTGTGAACCATGCCGCCACCGAGCAGGATGCCGTCGACATGCCCCTTGAGCACGCAGGACATCTCGCCGATCCACTTGCAGATCTGGTAGACCATGGCGTCCCAGGTGCGGGCGGCACGGGTGTCGCCGGCAGCGGCGCGCTCGCAGACCTCGATGGCGTCCGAGGTGCCGAGCAGGTCCACAAAGCCGCCGGTCTTCATGCACAGCGAGCGGGCGGCGCGCAGGCCGTTCTCGGCCGTGTACTTGGCGACCTCGATGGCGGGCACCGAACCGCAGCGCGTGGGCGCCATGGGGCCCTCGCCGCCGACGATGTCGTTGCCGTCGACCATCTTGCCGTGCTCGTGCGCGGAGATGGAGATACCGCCGCCGATATGGCAGACGATGAAGTTGCACTCGTTGTAGGCGCGTCCCATCGAGGCCGCATGGCGGATGGCCGTCTCCTTGAGGTTCAGGGCATGCAGGTGCACGGTGCGGTACACGCCGTCGATACCGGTCATGCGCGCAAGGTCGCACAGTTCGTCGGTGTCGGGCGGGTTCACCACAAAGGCGGGCTTGCCAAAGCGGGAGGCAAACTCGTGGGCGATCTGGGGACCAAGCTGCGCCGGGTGCTGGACGCCGTTCGCGCCCGCGGTCGCATCCTCAAGCAGCTTCTCGCCGATCGTATAGGTGCCGCCGGGCATGGCGATCAGGCCGCCGCCGCGCCCCACAAAGGCATCGATGTCGGCAAGCTCCACGTTCGCCTCGTCGAGCGCCTCCAAAATCAGCTTGCAGCGGTACGGCATCTGCGCGGAGACGCCGGCGAACTTGGCAAGATCGCTCGCGTCGTGTGCCACGTTCTTCTGGAATACGGCGGTCTCGCCCTCAAAGAGGCCCACCTTGGTAGAGGTCGAGCCGGGGTTGATAACGAGTACGCGCCAGGGTTTCCTCTCAGTAGACATGCCTTTAAGCCTCCTTCAGCGCCTGAGCGCGCACGCAGCTCATGACCACGTTGCCGACGATCTCGTCGACAGGCGCGGAGCGCGAGCAGTCGCAAACGATCTTCTTGAAGCCCTGGATCATGGGGCCGTAGGCGTTGGCGCCCGTGAGGTTCTGGATGATCTTGACGCCGATGTTGCCCACGTTGATATCGGGCCAGATAAGCAGGTTGGCGCGACCGGCGACCTCGGACTCGCGGTGGACCTTCTTGGCCGCGACCTTAGGGTTGATGGCGGAGTCGAACTGGAACTCACCGTCGATCTTGAGGTCCGGGCGGCGTTCGTTCGCGATGTCACGGGCAGCGCGCACCTTGTCGACAAGCGCGTTGTCCATAGAGCCGTCGGTGGAGTGCGAGAGCATGGCACAGCGCACGTCCCAGCCGGTCAGGGCCGCGACGGTCTCGCAACCGCTGATGGCGATAGAGGCGAGCTCCTCGCTTGTGGGGTCGACGCACACGGCAGAATCGCCAAAGCCGATCAGACCGCCCTCGCCGCCGTCCCAACCGGGAACGTCGGCGATGCCCACCGAGCTGATGGTGTCCACGCCGTCGGCCAGGCCGACGATCGTCTGGCCGGCCAGGATGATGTCGCCCGTGGCGTAATCGATACCGGCGAAGGTGACGTCCACGTCGCCCAGCACCTGCATGATGAGCGAACGCTCGAGCGGGCGGGTCATGCGGCGCGCAGCGCCCTTGGGCTTGAACTGGCAGTCGGGATGCGCCAGGTAGCGCTCGCAGCAGGCGGCGTTGGCCTCTTCGTCGGCAACGTCGACGATCTCGACGCCCTCGAGCGAGATGCCGCGCTCGGCAGCCAGATCGTGCAGCTGGGCGCCCTCGCCCACCAACACGCACTTGGCCAGGCCCTCAGCGGTGAGCTTGGCCACCGCCTGCATCATGGTCTCGTTATCGCCCTCGGGAAACGCCACGCGCACCGGCGAGGCGGCAGCGCGCTCGCGCAGGGTCTGCATGAGGTCCATGGCCTTACTCCAGCTCTTCGGCGGCGCGCTCGATGAGCTCGCTCACGGTCTTCATGACCATGACCTCGCGCACGGGCACCTCGGCGTCGAGCTCGTTCTCGATCATGGAGGTGAGCGCGATCATCTTCATCGAGCCCTTGCCGAGAGTCTCAAAGGTGGTCTCGGGCGTGACCTCGCCCTCGTAGCCGTAAGCGGACTTGGCGAACTCGCAGATCTGCGCAGAGAGCTCTTCGTTAGACATGGTTGGTTCCTTTCTGGTTGTTCAAATAGGTAAGAGAGATGAGGCCGCGGCGGGCAGGAGACAAAGCCCGCCGCAGCAGAAAGAGGATCGGTTGATCGAAAACGATTTGAGGTGGCATCGCCCGCAGGCTCTCGAGACTCTTGAGCGATAAGCCCGAAGCCCGAACGTTCCGTCACCCCGCGGGTTTTCCAAGTGCCGCAGGTTGGTGCGAAAGAGGAGCGCCGCGTACGAAGGTGCGCAAGCGACGGCTTGAGCGCCAAGATGCGGTGCTTGGGAAAGCCGCCGCTAGTCGAGCTCGAAGGTGAGCTCTTTATACCCCGGCCTATCGATGACCTTGGCATGGACGCCGACGGTCTCGCCCGCCATGAGCTTGGCGCGGATCTCGGGGGCGTTCTTCTTGGAGACGCCGTAGACCACGTAGGTGTACTGTGCGCCCTCGTCGATCTCGACGGAGCCGTAGCCGTACTTGCCGTGCTCCTTGAGATAGGGCTTGTCGTTCTGGGGACCAGGGATGGTGAAGTCGAGCAGGTGACCGTGACCGGAAACCTTGACCCACTCGGTTGCGTGGTAGCCACAGGCGTTGCAGGCCAGGTGCGGCGGGAACTCCACGGTTCCGCACTCCGGGCACTTGCGGCCCCAGTAGATGCCTTCTTCAAGACCCGCGTAGAACTTCTTGACCACGGGCTCCATATCCTTGAGTTGCATGAGATTACTCCTTCAAAGTCGAGTTCGTGGTGTTACGCAAGGGTGCGCAGGATCTGGCAGCGCACGTTCTGGCTTCCGCCGAAGCCGCGCAGGAAGGTGGTCTCGGGAACCTTCTTCAGCTGGGTGGCACCGGCCTCGCCGCGCATCTGCTTGACGGCCTCGACGATATCGGCGATACCCGAAGCGCCGTGGGCATGGCCGAAGTTGCAGCGGCCGCCGTGCGGGTTGATGGGCTTGTCGCCATCGAACGCGGTACGTCCCTCGATGGCGTACTTCCAGGCCTCGCCGCGCGGGATGTAGCCGCACTCCTCGGCCGAAACGATCTCGGACGCCAGGAAGAAGTCGTTGCACATAAAGAGGTCGATCTCGTCGGGGCTGACACCGGTGAGCTCATAGACCTGCTTGGCCGCGATGCTCGTGCCCCAGTGCTCGTTGTGCACAAGGCCGGCCTCGACGGCGGAGGCACCCGTGCCGAGCACCTCGATCGGGGTGTGCGGCAGGCCCAGGGCACGCGCCTTGTCGGTCGCCATGACGACCATGGCGGCGGCGCCGTCGCACTTCTTCTCGAAACCGGTGACGCGCAGGTACTGGGTCACGCGGGGGTTGTACATGCTCTTGAGGAACTCGTCGGCAGAATCGAAGCCGGCCGCCTTGGCGTCCTCCTCGATCGTGGTCTCGTACCAGCCGAGCGGATTCAGCACGGCGCCGCGGCGCAGGCTCTTGGTGAGGCCGTTCAGCGCGTCGTCGATCTGGTCGACAGAAAGGTCGTACTGCATGGAGTACTCGTTGATCCAGTTGTCGAAGCTGATGCCAAAGGCGCCGTCGAGCGGGCGACCGTACGCGCGGTCGTAAATCTTGTCGAGCGACGGCAGCATGACGGAAAGCGGGAAGTCCTGGCGAATATGGGAGGGCATGTGCTCGACCGGCAGCGTGGCGGCAAGGTCGACGGCGCCGGAGAGCACCGTGTCGTACGTGCCGGAAGCAACGGCCATCACGGCCTGCTCAAGCGCCACATAGCCCGTGCAGCATGCCTCGGAGTGGTGCACCGAAGCCTTGGCGCGCATGCCGAACCAGTCGGCAACCTGCATATTCGGGGTGATGCAGTCGTTGATGAGGTAAGGGTTAGCGGAGCCGTGATAGTAGAAATCGACGTCGCGCGGCTCAAGGCCGGCGTCCGCGATGGCCTCAAGGGCCGCGTAGCCAAAGGCCTCGCCTTCGCCGATGCCCTGGGTCTCAGGGTGCTCCTCAAAATCCTTGAACGGGGTGCAGCCAACGCCTACAATCGAGACGCTGCGCATGTTCTTTCCGAGCGTAACCACTGATGATCACATCCTAATCATGTGAAGGTTTGCGGAATGGCAGCGCAAAGGCGGCCGGGAGCGAAGGTGGAAGAGCGCTCTCGGCTTTTTTATTGCTGCCATACGTTGAACTACTGCAGTGGTTCTTCTGAACGTGACTTCAGTTTAAGAAACGCGCAAACGCCCCCGTGGGACGCTTTTGCGTTTAGAGTCCCACCGATTGGGACTGTTTTTATGATTTCGTTCCAATCCACAGGTAAAACGCTGTATCTCAGAGGCTTGTTTTATGCAAAAACCCTCCGTTTGCGGCAATGTCGAACACCGTTCACCTTGCAAACGGAACCGCCCGCCTCAAAACGCGGGTTTGGAAACCTATTCGAAATCGGGAATATGCGGATGCCAGTGGCGCGCCGTCTCGTCCACAAACAGAGGAGAGAAGAACAGGCGGTTAAGGGCCGCGGCAAGGATACGCGGCTCGATATCGGGCCGGACCTCAAGCCAGTACTGAATCAGGTTATTGTGCCCGGCCAGGGCGAAGGCGAGATACAGGTCGAAGTTCGTCTCGTCCGAGAACGTGCCGCGCAAGCGGTCACGGAAGTAGTCGTGCATGAAAACCGTGGCCTTGTGCGAAAAGGTCGGGTCCCCGTTAGGGCTGTTGAGCGCCAAGACCTTCTCGCGGTTCTGGCGCAGGACCTCCATGCGACGAATCATCGTGGGCGTGGGATCGAGCTGCGAGTCGGCAAAGCGTGCCTCGAGGGCGACGTCGTTGATGCCCTGCATGTTGTGGAGCAGCTTGTCCTCAAAACGCTTGACCACATCGTCGACGCTTTTGAAATAGCGGTAGAAGGTCGACTTGGAGGTGCGTGCCAGGCGAATGACCTCAACGGTCTTGATAGCGGGGATCGGCTTGGTCTTCATCAGCTCGAACACGGCGTCCTCGATACGATCGAGCACGCTCGCCGGGGCGCCCTCTTCTTTGAACTCCGCCATATCGTCCCCCATCGACAGTTCCACACACACGCTATTGTATGGGGCGCGCTGAGCGCATTGCGGCACGCATCGATAAGCGGATAAGAGGGGTAAACAAAAACAGGCCAGAGACGATGCTCTGGCCTGTGAACAGTTGGTGGGCGTTATAAGATTTGAACTTATGACCTCTTCCGTGTCAGGGAAGCGCTCTCCCCCTGAGCTAAACGCCCGTTCAGGGTGCGCCTTTCAGCGCGAGGAATAATATAACCAAGACTGCAGGCTCATGCAAGCCCCTATTTTGAAAAATTTAGAACAGGGGCCCGGGGGCGCCATAATCGCAGCATCACACAAGCTCAAGGACCTCGGGCAGGGTGTCCACAAAGGCGTCCGCGGCGTCTTGAGAGAAGCCGAAGCGCTCCTCGCGGCGCGCAATCACGTAGAGGCCGGCACGCTTGCCGGCGGTGATACCCGGAACGGAGTCCTCCACGCAGCAGCAGCGCTCAGCGGGCAGACCCAGCTGGTCGATGGCATACAGGTAGATATCGGGCTCGGGCTTGCTCTCCGCGAACTGCTCGCCCGAGACGACGATCTCGAATGCGTCGTCAAGGTCGCAGACGCTGAGCACGTGTTGGATGTTCACCATGGGCGAGCTCGAGGCGAGGGCCACGCGCACCCCCGCGCCGGCAAGCTTGCGAACCGTCTCGGCAGCACCCTCAAAGAGCATGCCCCGGTAGTCACGCGGGCGCGATTCGGCCCAATCAAGATAGGTGCGCACGGCCTCCTGAGGCGACAGCCCTTTGCCAGCCGCGCGCCACCAGCCGTGCAGGAGACGCTCGAAGCTCTGGGCAGACTGACCCACCTGCGCCACCAGCACCTCTTCGGGAACATCAAAACCCATATCGGTGGCATAGCAGCGCAGCTCCTGCAGATAGAAATATTCGGAATCGATAAGCACGCCGTCCATATCGAAGATGACGGCATCGAACCTGCGCTCCCCCATGGGCCTTCCCTTCTGCAGATCAACTCTCTTGCTTTATCAAGTGTACGCCGGGCCCGCAATAGAAAGGAGCACGGGATGCTTTGTTCCCGTGCCCCTGAAGCATTTGGAGCGGACATGCGGGGCGTCTGCGCCTTCGCTTCACGAACGCGCACCGGCTTCGATCGGCTGCCGCCGATCTCGCCCGCTCACTGCAAACGCTCTGTGTTTGCTTAACGCTCGCGCCCTCTCGGGTTCGAGCCCCGGCCCATAACAGAAAAGGAGCACGGGATGCTTTGTTCCCGTGCTCCTGAAGCGTTTGGAGCGGACAACGGGGCTCGAACCCGCGACCCCAACCTTGGCAAGGTTGTGCTCTACCAACTGAGCCATGTCCGCATATGCAAGAAGAACTCTAATCGGGCGCCCTTGCGAGCGCCCGCTCAAGTTCTGGAGGCGAAGCCCGGATTCGAACCGGGGGTAAAGGCTTTGCAGGCCTCTGCCTTACCACTTGGCCACTTCGCCGATGAAAAAGGCCGATTGAAAACCGGCCCTTAACAAGCAATGGAGCGGACAACGGGGCTCGAACCCGCGACCCCAACCTTGGCAAGGTTGTGCTCTACCAACTGAGCCATGTCCGCTTGCGAGAAAGTAATATACGCGAATCGCCGGCACCGCGCAACCGTTTTTTCTAAAAAAGTGGAGCATAACAATGTCTGCGCAGGTAGACGGCCTGATTGTTTTTTGCCCGCCCCTACACAAGCGCTAGAAGAGCTTCACCAGGCGCACCACGGTACCGCAACGGTCCTGCCGCCGCTTGATCTCCACGCTGTCCACCAGCATGCGCATCAGGCGAATGCCGCGCCCGCGCGCCTCCGAGACCTCCGGGGCCTCGTCGTCGGCAAGCTCGTAGCCCTCTCCGCAGTCGCGCAGCACGCACACCACGCGGTCCTCATAGGCAGAAAGGGTGCAGGTGCAGCCGCGCGCACCGTCGGCGTGGTCGTAGGCGTTACCCAGGGCCTCCCCTACCGCAAGGGCGCAGTCGTACCGGTCGTTCTCCTCCATGGGAAGATCGGTCAGGAGCTCGGCCACACGATGACGGTAGCCCGCCAGGTGCTCGATGCCCTCGGCCACCGCAAAGCTCTTACTCCACTTGGGGCTCGCCCCGGGAGCGAGAACGGGTACGGGAAGACGCTCGGAAGAGGTGGCATGCAGCGGGTCTGCCAAGCAGGCGATCTGCAAAAAGCGCATGACGTTCGGCGAGACGTCCACCATGGAGAGCAGCCCGTGCGCGGCAAAGAGCTCGCGCGCGCAGCTGAGCAGAAACGCCACGCCGGTGGAATCGATAAAGGAGACACCGTCGCAGTTGATGATGATACGGCGCACACCGCCACGGCGAAGCGAGTCGATCCGGCTGCGCAGGGCCGGCACCGTCGAGATGTCGATGTCGCCCGTGGGCGCCAGGACCGCTATGTCGTTCCACTCACTCATGCCCCTATGGTTCCCCCGCGGCACACGGGTTAATCATCCCCGTCAAAGCGCAGGGCTACCATGGCCACGTCATCGTCCAGGGCCGAGGCGGTAAAGCCGTCCAGCTCGGTCAGTACGCGGTCGCACAGGCCGTCGATCCCCTGCGGGGACACGCGCAGGAGCGTGTCGCGCAGGCGCTGCTCGCCAAAAAAGTCGCCGGAAGGACTGCGTGCCTCGATGGCACCGTCGGTGTACATGAAGAGGATGTCCCCCGGCATAAAGGCAAAGGAGCCGCTGCGGTAAGACATGGACTCAAAGGCGCCCACCACGCCGGACTGCGTGCTCAGCAGCTCGACCTCCCCGCCCTGGTGCACGAGCATCGAGGGCGGGTGCCCCGCCGAGCAGTACGTGGCGCGGCCCCAGCGCAGATCGAGCTTGGCCACGAACATGGTGGCGAAGGTCTCCACGCGCGAGAAGCCCATGAGCATGCTGTTGAGCGCGCGCACCATGCGCTGCGGGCTCGCACCCTCCCACGCATAGGCAGAAAGCGCGGTCTTGACGAGTGCGGACATCGAGGCCGCCTCCACGCCCTTGCCCGAGACGTCGCCCAAGATCATGACGGCGCAGTCGTCCGGCAGACGGATCAGCGTGTAGAAGTCTCCGCCCACGAGCGCCTGCTTGGTGGCAGACGAGTACAGGCAGTCGGACGTGATGCCCGGCACCCGGCCAAGGGCGCTGCGCATACCCGCCTGCAGGGTCTGGGCAATGCGGTGCTCGGAGCTCTTCTGGCGCACACCCTGGGTGTACATCTCCAGATCGTGCGCGAGATGCACCAGGTAGTCGTACTCAAGGTCGTCGATAGGCTCGGATGAGGCGTCGCGAAGCAGCAGGAACATGCGACGAGGAGGCTCCTCGCGGCGCACGATTGATGCGCCCTCGGCAGACTGCGGCCCGTCCTCGCAATCGGCGGACGAGTCCAAGTCGAACCCGGGTCCCGCGTCAAAGAACACGCCCTGGCTCGGCAGGCCGTGCAGCGCCAGCCAGCGGCTCGCGCGCGAGGCGGCGTCGATGCGCGTCACGCGGGCATCGATCAGGTCCTCCGCGGTGTAGGTCCAGGACTCGTGGCGAATGCGCGCATCCACCTGCGCCATGGGGTTCACGCGCGCTACAGGCGCCGTCGTGGCGAAGAAGAGCTCCTCCAGGCTGCCAGGAAGCGCCACCTGGCTTCCGCCCTCGTAATCGAGAACGTAGCCGCCGTGCAGGCGGTCGGGCAGGATCGGGCAGAGGCGACAACCCAAGACGCGCACCATCTCGGATGTCGCCTGGGCCCACGTCGCCTGCCAGCGCTCGCCGTTGGTGTAGGCGACGTCGCGCACGCGATTGAGCGAGCGCGAGAGTTCGTCGGAGCGACGCGAGCGCATGCTGTTGGCCAGGCCCACCAGCTCGATGGAGAGATAGTCGCCCACCACCTCGAGCACGCGCATGTCGTACTCGCGCGGAAAGCTCGGGCGCATCCAACCCAGCTCGATCACGCCCAGCACCTGGGTGCCAAAGAACACGGGCACAGCGATCATCGTCCTGAATGGCGGCATGGTCTCTGTGCTCAAGCGCGTCGTGCAGCGCGCGTCCATATCGTAAAAGGCGCCGGCGGCCGGGCTCTCATCAGCCGCATCGGGTGCAGCGGGAACGATGTGGAAACGGCAGGCGCACGAGCGGCGCAAAACGTAGGTGGGCACGCCCGTACCGTATGGAATAAAGTCCGGGACATAGCAGTTGGCCAGACCCTTGGAAAAGCCGCGGAGCTTGAATCCGCCGTTCTCGGCAACGTAGATGGAGGCCCCGTCTGCAGAAAGGGCATCTGCCAGCTTGTTGAGAACGGTGTCGAGCAGCGCAGGCAGGTCTTTGGAGCCCACAGCTGACATGATGACCGAGAGGGTACCGGAAAGGCGCTTATTGGCCGCCTGAAGCTCCGAGAGCAGGCGCTGGGTCTGCCGGTCGTAGGCCGACTGCTCCTCCAGGCTGCGAAGCACCACGAGGATCTTGCCACGGGCCTTTTCCTCCCGCCCCAGAACGCCGCGCTCAAGTTCGATCGCGCGCACGCGCACCGGCACAAAGGAGCCGTCGGCGAGTTTGAACATCAGGTCGCAGTCTTTTGCATCGAGCGTAAAGGGCATCTGGTGGTGCTCGGCGCGTTCAAAGCTCTTGCTGTACAGGTAATCCTTGATGTCGGCGCCCACGAGCTGCTCGCGCGCAAGGGCGGCAAGCGAGAGCATCTGGCGGTTGGCATGCAGGATGGTACCCTCGGCCCCGCACACGGCCACGGCATCGCTCGTGACCTCTACCAGCCGGGCGACCTCTGTCAGTTCGTTTTTCTCGAGAGCTTCCATGTCGACACCCCGCCTAGCGACGTCCCATCGGCCGAAACAGGTCCAATGGGTAAAAGAAAAGCCTCACTAGGAGGCTCGTAAATGCGATGGTGTCGGAGGCGGGACTTGAACCCGCATGATCGAAAAGTGATCACTAGCACCTCAAGCTAGCGCGTCTGCCAATTCCGCCACTCCGACTTTCGACAGGGGTTACTATAACCCAGCCGCGCCGGACATTGCAAGAAGAATTTTAAAAAGTTTTGGAGCTTGCGGCCGCGCCCGCACCAATTGAATAATTACCCCCTCTCCTAGCTGGGAAAAGCTCGCTGCAACAAAAAGGGGTCGAGGCGATCGCCCCGACCCCTGCTGCGAACTTGGATCGCACTCTAGGACTGATCGGTCCCAGGGTTCGCAAAGTTCACGGTGAACGTGAACGTCGCGTCGCCGTCATCGTCCATGACAGGCAGCGTGTCGGGACGCGTGCTGTTCGGCGTGCCGTAGTCGTCCAGCGTCACGACGACGCCGTTGAAGCGGTAGAACGCGTCCAGGTCCGTATAGATGCCGGCGGCCGCCAGCGTCTCGGCGGAAATATTCACCGTATAGGTGACGTCCTTGGACTCGACCTTGCCCGCAGCGTCGCGGTTTTCCTTCACGGTCTTGGCCGTCAGGGTGACACCGCCGCCGTCAAGCACGAACTCGGGACCGTCGTCGGCACGGACCAGCGTGGTGGACAAGACCTCGGCCTGACCGACCTCGCTCGCAAGGTCCGCAAACGGCGTCTTCTCGCCGATCTTGAAGATGACGCCGGCAAGCGGGCTCATATAGTTCGGGCATACCGTGACGTCACCGGCAGGCATGGTAAACGAGGCCGCGCCGCCCTTGTTGGGAGTTAAGACCTGCGTGGTGCCGTCCGGCATCTGCAGCGTCCAGGAGACAAGACGCCACATGATGTTCGCCCCGTAAACGGTCCTGGAGTACTTGACGTAATCGCGAGCCCTGAGGTCCACCGTGGAGCCTTCAGGAGCCTGGATCACAGAGGTCTCTCCCGTAAAGGAGCTCGCATGGGTTGCGGCACTAGAGGCGACGCCCATCCCAAGCACGCTACCGAGGCTCGTGCCCACGGTTCGGGTGCTCACCTGCCGAAGCGCGCTCGCACCGTAGGAGACCGTAGCGGTCTTGGCGGCAAAGGCCTGCCCGGGCACGGCAAGCGTACAGGCCACGCCAAGCGCAGCGAGACCGAGGGCTAGGTTACGACGATTGAAAACGTGATTGCAGGGTGCCTGGTTCATCTTGACCCACTTTCAAAGCATCCTATAGAGCCTTACATGTTACCCCACCGTGAGCGAAATAGCACAGACAACGCCCCAAATTGAAAGCGATACCCCTCAGGGGCGAACGGCCGAGGCAGCGGGTACAGCCCGACAGAGTAACGCGAGGTCACGGGAAGGCGATGCGACGCGTCAAACAGGGCCCCTCGCAACAGGTGCAGCACAACCGGAAGGCGCGATGCCCCTCAGGGGCAAGCCACCCCAGCAACAGACAAAACTCAACCAGAACGGGCAACGCTCCCGCAGGGAGCGAGCCATCCCAGCAGCAAGCACAACTCAACCAGAACGGGCGACGCTCCCGAAGGGAGCGAGCCACCCGGGACAAGTCCCCGTCACAAGAAAGAAGGCCTCCTTGCAACAAAAAAAGACCGGCACCCGAAGGTACCGGTCCAACAACGTAACTTCCTCGCTGAGCACGCGACAAGCAGGTGCCGGGAGCGGCGGGGGTTTGCGCCTGAGCGATTCCGCAGCCCGAAGGGCGAGGACCAGCGAAGGGGCAAACCCCCACCGCTCCCGCCAAGAGCCTACAGGTCGATGTGCGACTCCTTGATGGGGAACGCCTCGGCGAAGTGGCAGGCGCAGAAGTGCCCCGGCTCCACCTCGTTAAAGGCGGGCTGCTCGCGGCCGCAGATCTCCTGCGCGATCGGGCAGCGCGTATGGAAGCGGCAGCCCGCGGGCGGATCGAGCGGCGAGGGCGGATCGCCGGCCAGAATGATGCGCTTGCGCGTCTTCTGGATATCCGGGTCGGGCACCGGCACGGCAGACAGCAGCGACTGCGTGTAGGGGTGGTGCGGCTGAGCATAGAGGCTCTTCCAGTCGGAGAGCTCGACCATCTTGCCCAGGTACATCACGGCCACGCGGTCGGAGATGTGCTGAACGACGGAGAGATCGTGGGCGATGAACAGGTAGGCGGTACCGTACTTGTCCTGCAGCTTCTTGAGCAGGTTCAGCACCTGCGCCTGGATCGACACGTCGAGTGCCGAGACGGGCTCGTCGCAGATGATGAGCTTGGGGCGCAGGATGAACGCACGGGCGATGCCCACGCGCTGACGCTGGCCGCCCGAGAACTCGTGCGGGTAGCGGTTGATGTGCTCCGGGTTCAGGCCGACGACGTCCAGAAGCTCGCGGACGCGCTCCATGCGCTCGGCCTTGGTGCCGATGCCGTGGATGGTCATGGGCTCAGAGACGATCTCGCCAATGGTCATGCGCGGGTTCAGGCTCGCGTACGGGTCCTGGAAGATGAACTGCATCTCGCGGCGCATGGCCTTGAGTTCCTTCTTGTTCATCGCGGAGACGTCGCGGCCCTCAAAGAACACCTTGCCGCCGGTGGGGCGGTTCAGATGCATGATGGTGCGGCCCGTGGTGGACTTGCCGCAGCCAGACTCGCCTACCAGACCAAACGTCTCGCCGGGCATGATCTCGAACGAAACGTCGTTCACGGCCGAGACCACACGCTTAGAGAAGCGGCTGGCAAAAACGCCGGAGTTGGCGGGAAATTCCTTGGAGAGGTGCTCGACTTTGAGCAACGGTGTCTGCTCTGCCATGGTTTACGCCTCGCCTCCGTTCTGGGAATCGTCCATGCCCGTCGCCACGTGCGCGCCGGCGGTGCGCGACGTCTCGGGGGCGTTCTTACGGGCGAACTCGGCATCGCTCGCGTAGTGACAGGCCGCATAGTGGCCGCCGGAGAGCTCCACGCGCTCGGGGCGCTGCTTGTGGCAGAGCTCGGTCGCATAGGGGCAGCGGGGCGCAAAGGAGCAGCCCTCGGGAAGGTTCACGAGAGAGGGCGGGTTGCCCTGAATCGGCGTGAGCGGCTTCTTCTCGTCGATCGCCTGCTCGGGAATCGAGCGGATGAGGCCCCAGGTGTAGGGGTGACGGCTCTCATAGAAGATCTGGTCGGCGGTGCCGAACTCGACAGGGCGACCGGCGTACATGACCATGATCTTGTCGGCAATGTCTGCCACGACGCCCAGGTCGTGCGTGATCATGACGATGGCGTTGCCGTTCTTCTCCTGCATCTCCTGCATGAGCTCGATGATCTGCGCCTGGATGGTCACGTCGAGGGCCGTGGTGGGCTCGTCGGCGATCAGGATGTCGGGGTCGCAGGCAAGGGCCATAGCGATCATGACGCGCTGACGCATGCCGCCGGAGAACTGGTGCGGGTACTCGTTCACGCGCTTCTCGGGCTCGGGAATGCCCACGAGGTCGAGCAGCTCGGTGGCGCGCTTGAGCGCCTCGGCCTTGGAGTAGCCGCGGTGCAGGCGCAGACCCTCGCCCACCTGCTTACCGATCTTGTAGACCGGGTTGAGCGAGGTCATAGGATCCTGGAAGATCATGGCGATGTCGTTGCCGCGGATGTGCTGCATCTCCTCTTCGCTCATGTCGAGCAGGGACTTGCCGCGGTAGGTCACCGAGCCGCCGTGAATCTTGCCCGGAGGCATGGAGATGAGGCCCATGATGGTCATGGCGGTCACGGACTTGCCGGAACCGGACTCGCCCACCACGCCCAGCGTCTCACCGCGGTCGAGGGTGTAGCTCACGCCGTCGACGGCATGCACGATGCCGTCCTCGGTATGGAAGTACATCTTGAGGTCGTCCACCTCGAGCAGGTGGTGGCCCTCAGGGATAGGCTGCGTCTTAAGATCGACGTAGTTCTTAAAATCCTTCTTCTTCATCTCTTACGCATCCTTCATCTTGACGTCGAGCGCATCGCGCAGACCGTCGCCCAGCAAGGTGAACGCAAGTACGGTCGAAAGGATGGCCAGACCGGGCATGATCATCATCCACGGGGCCGACTGCAGATACGCCTGGCCGTCCTGGATCATAGAGCCCCACGAGGGAGTGGGCGGAACCACGCCCATGCCCAGGAAGGACAGGGAGGACTCGGTGAGGATGGCGCCGCCAATGTTCATGGTGGCGTACACGACGATGGAGGCCACGGAGTTGGGCAGGATGTGACGCAGGATGATACGGCCGTCAGAGGCGCCCATGGCACGGGCGGCATCGACGTAGTCGTTCTCCTTGACGGTCAGGATCGCCGAGCGGAACACGCGGGCGATGGAGGGCCAGCCCAGGATGCCGATAGCCACGAACACGTTGGTGAGCGAGCGGCCGAGCACAGCGATGAGCGAGACCACGAACAGCACGTACGGGAAGGCCAGGAAGATATCGGCCAGGCGCATGATGATCGTGTCCCAGATGCCGCCGTAGAAACCGGCCAGTGCACCCAGCACCAGGCCGATAACGGTGGAGATGGCCGTGGCCATCACGCCGACGGAGAGCGACACGCGCGAGCCGTAGATGACGCGCACGAGGATGTCGCGACCGAGCGAGTCGGTACCGAAGGGATGCTCAGCCGAGGGCGGGAGCGTGGAGTTCTGAGCCATGGTGGTGGAGTCAGAGGCCGTGGGCGAACCGAGCCAGTCCTGAGCCCAAAGGTCGGCCGTGAGCGCGACCGCGATGACGAAGATGATCCAGACCACCGCGATGATGGCGAGCTTGTTCTTGGAAAGACGCTTGAAGGCGTCGCCCCACAGGGTGCGCGACTTGCCAGAAGCCTGCTCGGATGCCGGCTTGGCCGCCACGGCGTCCTCGTTCGTCTGAGGGGTGTTGTTTTCTGCCATTGTTACCTCCCCTTAGGCGTTCTTGCTGGACGAGTCGAAGCGGATGCGCGGGTCGAGGAACGCGTAGCTCACGTCGACGATCAGGTTGATGACCATCACGACCACGACGACGAGCGTGACGCCGCCCATGACGATCGGCCAGTCACGACTGCTGATAGCGCGGTACATCTCGTAACCGATACCGGGCCAGTTAAAGACCGTCTCGGTAAGGATGGCGCCCGAAAGCATGGCGCCAAAGTCGACACCGATATAGGTGACAACCGGGATGAGCGCGTTCTTAAGAGCGTGCTTCCAGATGATGGCGCGGTTGGAGAGGCCCTTGGCCTTGGCGGTGCGGATGTAGTCCTGATTCATAACATCCAGCAGCTGCGAGCGCATGATGCGCGCCGCATAGGCGGTAGAGACCGATGCCAGCGTGATCGCGGGCAGAATGTAGTGCGCCCAGTCCTGGAACTGGGAGGAGGCGCCGCCGGCACCCGAAATGGGGAGCACGTGCAGATAGACGCCAAAGAAGAGCTGGAGCAGCATGCCCAGCCAGAAAGCGGGCACGGCCACGAGCACCGAGGTGGTGAGCGTGACCAAGATATCCCAGAAGGAATATCGTTTAACGGCCGAGATGATACCCGCGCCGATGCCCATGATGGCCTCGAGCACGATGGCGCACACGGCGAGCTTCACCGTGTACGGATACTTTGCCGCAAAGATCTCGGTCACCGGCAGCTTGCGCTGATACGAGCTGCCAAGGTCGCCCTGAACCAGACCTGTCATGTAGTAGACGTAGCGGTTCCAGAGCGTCTCGGGAACGGGGTCGCCGTTCTCGTCCAGGATCGCGTTGCCCTCTTCGTCAACCTGAACCAAGTGATAACGGATGCGAAGCTGAAGCTCGACCTCGGGGGTGAGCGACTTCTCGCCGCCGATCAGCTTGATCGGGTCTCCCGGCACGATGTTCTGCAGCGCGAACAGGATGAGCGTCACGCCAAGAAACACCGGGATGAATTGAAGCACACGCTTGAGGATGTACTTTCCCATACAAAACTCCCCTACTGTGGGAACAACCTAAACGGGATGCCAACCAATTGATTGACATCCCGTCACATGAGGCAAAAGTATAAACTTTTATCTCGACCTGCGCCACCTCCGTAACATTATGCAGAAGTGGAGCAAATAACGCCCTATTTATGCAGAGAGCTCAGCATCCTGGATGTGAGCGTGCTTCTGCGGGTCGAGGTAGAAGGACTTCACGCGATCGGCGCCGGCGGTGACATGCGTGTAGAACATGATCGGGATGATCGGGCAGTCAGAAGCGATCTGCTTGTCCACAGCGTGCAGCTTCTCGAGACGCTCGTCGTCGTCAACGGTAGCGCGGGCCTCGTTGATGCCCTTGTCGACCTCGGTGTTGCTGTAGCCGGAGCGGTTGTCGCCACCGATGGAGTCGGAATGGAACAGCGGGTACAGGAAGTTGTCCATGATGGGATAGTCGGCGATCCAGCCCAGGCGACCGAACTGATAGTCGAAGCTCTGGTACTGGTCGAGCAGCGCGGACCACTCGGGGGTGTCGGACTCGACCTCGATGCCGACCTTCTCCAGGTCGCCGATGATGGACTCCATGATCTCCTTGTGGCCGCCGTCCTGGTTGTAGGACAGGGTCAGCTTGAGGCCACGGGAACCGTCGGAGCCAGCGGTGTAGCCGGCCTTGTCCAGGTACTCGGCAGCGGCGTCGACGTCGTACTTGGCGAACTCCCAAGCGCCTTCCTCGTAACCGGCGATGCCCGGCGGGATGATGCCGTCGGCAGGCGTGCGGGTGCCCTTGAAGAGGGTGGTGCAGATGGCCTCGCGGTTGATGGCAAGCGAGATGCCCCTGCGCAGGTCGGCGTTGTTGAACGGCTCGGCCGTGTTGTTGCAGGTCAGGTAGTAGGTGGAAGGCTCGGAGCCGAGGAGCATGTGGTGGCCCTCAGACATGGTGTAGCCGTCCTCGGACTCGCCGCGATCCTTGACGGCGGCGTCGATCTGGGCGACGGGCACGTCGCAGATGTCGAGGTTGCCGGCCTGGAACTCCTTGTACGCGGTCTCGACATCCTTCTGGATGGAGAAGTGGATGCCGTCGATCTTGGCCTTGTTGTCGCCATAGTAATCGTCGTACTTGACCAGGTTGATCTCCTGGCCGTCCTCCCACTTGCCGTCCATCTGGAACGGGCCGTTACCGATGGGCGCCAGATAGAAGTTCTTGGCGTCGTCCTCGGCGGCGGCGGGCACCGGCGACAGGGCGGGGTGGCTGGCCACATAGGGGAAGTCGGCGTAGGCGGAGCTCAGCTTGACCACAAGGGTGAGGTCGTCCGGGCAGGAAAGGCCGGAGAACTCGTCGGTGTCGCCAGCGGCGAGCTCGTCATAGCCCTCGACGAGGGACAGGTGATAGGAGACCTCAGAGGGGCCGTACTCGTCGGCAACCTTGCTCTTGGCGTTCACGACACGGGTCCAAGCGCGCTTGAAGCTCTCGGCGTCAACGGCGTCGCCGTTGTGGAAGGTAGCGCCCTCGCGCAGCTTGAAGGTGAACTCGGTGGCGTCCTCGTTGGCCTTGAAGCTCTCGGCGGCCAGGCCGACGATGGCCTCCTTGTCGTAGTCATAGGTGGTCAGCGCGTCAAAGAGCTGGAAGCAGACCTGCGTGCCCTGGTCCTCCTGGACATTGTAGGGGTCGATGCAGGTGGGGTTGTTGATGTAATAGCTCAGCGTGCCGCCGGCAGTGGCAGCAGAATCGGAGCTGGAACCAGCAGCGCTGGAATCGCCCTTCTTGCCGCAGGCAGCAAGGAACGCGAGGGAGCTCGCAGCAAGGGAGCCGCCCACAAAGGCGCGACGACCCACAACGGGCTCATGGAAATTGATGTCAGCCATGCCATCCTCCTTCAGTGCAAAACACTTCAGTGCATATCGTTGCGGCCTTGGCTGTAAGGCCACGGTAACGATTGGGAGACACTTTACTTGATTTGAGGGCGCCGCGGTTGCCTGAATTTGTCAAACGGCCATGAGATTCTTCGCCATACTAAAGTTACAACTGTGTTAACGCTGCATAAGTGCTGTTCAGATATGCATAAACCCCCGCCTGCGCGCTGGTGCGCCAAGACGGGGGCTTATGTTTGTTAACAATTGTGAAACCCGCGAACGGTCGGATGCAGGCGCGCTCCACGCATGCGGCTACGAGATGAACGTGATCTTGTCGCGGCCCTCGTGTAAAAAGTGCACGCCGCGCGAATCGAGCAGGACCGTCTCCTCGGTGTAGATAAAGCACTTCTCGCGGCCCTGCGCCGGAGCCCGCACGTTGAGCTCGAGCGCCCAGCAGGTGTTCTCGTCCACCACCACATCACCGTGCACGGGGATGACACCCTGGTTGGACCACAGGCCGATGGTGGGCCCGGGGCCGTGGCCGTACATGTTGCAGGGGTGCGAGTAGAGCATCGCGTCGATGCCCTCGGCCTCGGCCGCGGCGATCGAGGCGGCGAACACCTCGTTGCCCGTGCGGCCGGGCACCATGTTCTCGCGCACGATATCCTGGAAGCGATTGTTGACCGCCATAGCGCGGACGAGCTCGGCGGGCAGCTCGCTCTCCCCCGCCCGCGGGACATAGGCCAGGCGTTGGCTGTCGGTCATCATGTTCATATAGCGGATGCCAAAGTCGCAGTGGAGCAGGTCGCCCTCCTGGATCACCCCGGTGATGCGCGACTCGTCCACACCCGCGCGCTCGATGTCCATCGTGGGCTCGAACCAGTACTCCAGGCCCAGCTCGCAGGCGCGCTGACGCATGAAGAACTCCAGGTCCTGCGTGGTGGTGATGCCGGGCCGCACGTTTTGGGCCGTGTACATCTCCTCCAGGATGGAATACGAGACGTCTGCTACCTCGGGCATGAGCTCCATCTCGGTGGGCGTGCGCAGCTCCATCACCTTTAAGGGCAAGGTGTCGTCCGCGTACATGCGCGACGTCCAGCACTCGTCCAGGCCCTCGCGCAAAAGCGCATCGCAGCCGGCGGAAAGGCCGTCTGCCACGGCAAAGTTCCGGGAGCGGTTCACCGCGATGGTGCGCGGCCGGTACTCCTCGAACAGGCGCGTGAGCGCGGCCATCTGCGGCTCCTCGCGCCAGTTGGTCCACCAGCGCTCGTAGAAGCGCTCCAGGTCCTCGTCCGGCATGGCCACGTGGAAACGGCGAACGCCCTCCCCCGTGCGCACAAAGGCCAGGATGGTCAGGCGGCGCGCCGTGGGGTAGGTCGGCGGGAAGAGGGCGCGAAAGGTCGGGTCCTCGTTGTACTCGCGCGAGACGTGCAGCCAGATATCGGCCCCGCTGCGCTCCATGGCCACGGGCACGATCTGCTCCAAGCGCTCGCGCAGGCAGCGCTCCTGAATCTCATAGCGCTCGCGCACGCTGCGAATCTTGACCATAACGGTCCCTTCCCTTCATACACCTTTATACGCAAAGGGACGCGCCGGCCGTATGCAGCCGTCGCGTCCCCTCTTTTGACTTTGTCTCTAGCTAACCGTAGGCGCCTCGCGTTAGGCGAGCTCAGCGGTAGAGAGGTCGGCACGCTTGGACGGGTCGACGTAGAGCGTCTTCACGTTGTCGGAGCCGCAGATCTGGTGCGCGTAGAACATCAGCGGGATGATGGGCATGGCGTCGCCCACGGTGCGGTTGATCTTCTGCAGCGCGGCGATGCGCTCGTCATCGTCCACGATGGCGCGGGCGGCGGTAAGGGCGGCGTCGACCTCGGGGTCGTTGTAGCCGGTCTTGTTATCGGAGCTCGCGGAGTTGAACATCGGGAACAGGAAGTTGTCGAGGATGGGGTAATCGGCGCTCCAGCCCATGCGGCCAAACTGGTAGTTCTTGGCATCCAGCTCGTCGATGTAGGCAGCCCACTCGGGGGTGTCGGAGGTAACCTCGATGCCCACCTTGGCCAGGTCGCCGATGATGGACTCCATGATCTCCTTGTGGCCGCCGTCCTGGTTGTAGGAGAGCGTCAGCTTGAGGCCGCGAGAGCCGTCGGAGTCTGCCGGATAGAGCTTGTCGAGCAGCTCGGTGGCGGCGTCCACATCGTAGCGGCAGTCCGCCCAGGCCTGCTCCTCGTAGCCGGCAACGGCGGGCGGCACGATGCCGTCGGCGGGCTTGCGGGTGCCCTTGAAGAGCGTGTCGCAGATGGCCTCGCGGTTGATGGCGAGCGAGAGCGCGCGGCGGAACTCGGGGTTGTTGAACGGCTCAACCGTGTTGTTGATGATCAGGTAGTAGGTCGACATCTCCTCGCCGAGCAGCATGTGATGGCCCTCGGACATGGTGTAGCCGTCCTCGGACTCGCCGCGGTCCTCGATAGCGGAGTCGATCTGGGCCACGGGCACGTCGCAGACGTCGAGGTTACCGGCCTGGAACTCCTTGTAGGCGGTCTCCATGTCCTTCTGGATGCTGAAGACGATGGAGCTGAGCTTGGCCTTCTCGCCATAGTAATCGTCAAAGCGGTCGAGGATGATCTCCTGGCCGTCCTCCCACTTGCCGTTCATCTTGAACGGGCCGTTGCCGATGGGCGCCAGGTAGAAGGTCTGGAAGTCGTCCTTGGCGGCCTCGGGGATGGGGGCCAGCGCCGGGTGGCTGCAAACATAGGGGAAGTCTGCAAAGGCCGAGGTGAGCTCGATTACGAGGGTGTCGTCATCGGGGCAGGTGACGCCGGAGAGCTCGGTGGCCGTGCCGTCGAGCATCTCGTCGTAGCCCTTAACGTAGGCCAGGTGGTAGGAGATGTTGGAGGGCGAACCGGGGTTGGTATCCGGGTTGCAGATGCGCTCGAAGCCGTACTTGAAGCTCGCGGAGGTCACGGTCTCGCCGTTGTGGAACTTGGCGCCGGACTTGAGATGGAAGGTGAACTGGGTGGCGTCGTCGTTGGGCTCCCAGGACTCGGCGGCCAGGCCCACGAGCTCCTTCTTCTCAAAGTCATAGAGGGTCAGGGCGTCGAACAGCTCGAACTCGACCTGCGTGCCCTCGGACTCCTGCGTGTCGTAGGGGTCGATGCAGGCAGGGTTGTTGATGTAGAAGTAGATGGTGCCGCCTTCCTCGGCGCCGGAGGCGGAGCCGGCATCGGAGGCAGACTTCTTGCCGCAGGCGGCAAGGGTGGCAAGGGCACTCGTGGCGAGCGTGCCGCCCACAAAGGCGCGGCGACCCATCATCAGGTTCTTGGTCATGGCAGCTTCCTTTCAAACCGGGCCCCAGCGGGCCCAAAAACCAAAGCGCCCCGAAGGGCGCTTGCACGGGCAGCCATGCCATCCGCCGTCCGCGCAACGGGCATGAGTATAGCGCTGGGCGAAACGGTTTTGAAACAATTTAAGGCGAACGGTTGAGCGGTCGGGACGAGCCGGGCCGGCGCGTTTGATATCCCCCGAAGCGCTGGCCTGCGGCGAGGCCTAGTTTCCGCCCTGCTCCTCCTCGTTCACGTTCATGTGGATGATGCCGCGGTAGCGCGGACTGGTGCGCTCGAGCGTGTAGCAGTCGCCCTCGAGGCGCGGATAGGCGTCCAAAAACGCCGTGATGGCCGCATCGTCCTCGGGCGTAAGCTCAAAGCTGAAGATCTTGCAGTTGTCCTCCACGTGGCGGCTGTTGCGCACGCCCACGATGGCGCAGGCGACGCTCTTGCGCGCAAGGATATAGCGCGTGGCCACGTGGCTCGGCTGCACGCCGTAGTGCGCAGCGATCTGGCTCAGCAGCTCAAGCAGCTTTTGATAGCCCTCCCAGCCCACGGAGTCCTCGAGCACCTGCATGTATTTGACCTGCGAGCGCGTCTCGGGCGCGGGGTGCGCAACACCCATCCATTTGGAGCTGAGCAGGCCGCCGGCCAGCGTGCCGTAGCACACGTGCTTGATGCCCGCCTGCTCGCAGTAGTCGGCGAGCCGGTACTCCGGGCGACGGTCGAACAGCGAGTACTGGCTCTGGCACGAGACGACCTTTACGCCCGCGTCCACGATCTCTTTGAGATGCGGCGCGTCGAAGTTGGTGACGCCGATGTGACGGATCTTGCCGCGGCGCTGCAGTTCGGCCAGGTCGAGCGCCGTCTCCACGTAGCCGGGAACGTCGTAGTCCCACCAGTGGAACTGCACGAGGTCGAGGGCGTCGCGGTGCAGGCGGGAGAGGCTGCGGTCGATGATCGACTCGGTGTGCGCAAAGTCCACGTTGGCGAGTATGTCCAGATCGGGCACGTACTTGGTGTGGATCTGGATGTCGTCGGCGCCCACGGCGCCCTCGCCCGCGCGCAGGCGATCCACAAAGGTGCCCAGGAACTCCTCCACGCCGGTGTAGATGTCGCCGCAGTCAAAGGTGGTGAAGCCGCGCGCAGTGAGCTCGAGAAAGGCGCGCGTTACATCGTTGAAGTCGATTGCGCTCGTGATGGAGTGGCCCTCGGAAAGCTGCCAGCAGCCGTTGATGACGCGGCTCACGCTGTAGCCGGACGCGAGCTCGATGCGCTCGGCGCGGGCTGTGGTATCGGTGTTGGATATAGTCATGGGTGTTACTCCTTGGTGATGTTGAGGGGGACGACGGTGCAGTCGCCGTGGCGGAAGGTGCGCTCCCCTATCCGCGTGATCTTGAAGCGGGCGCCGCAGTTGGGATCGGGACAGGCGATAAGGGCGTCGGTAGCCATCCAGTCGGCCGGCTCGCACGGGCGCTGCTTGGCGGGAAGCACAGGCAGGATCGCGGCCAGCGCGTACTGCGAGAAGCGCGCGTCTGCAGGGAAAACGAGGTTTTCGCCCTCGACCAGAAAGCTGTCGCCCACATGGTGCGAGCACACAAAGGGCTTGTCTCCGGGCACGACCTCGACCTTGAGGTCATAGAGGGTGAACTCGTCTGCTGCCATGGTGCCTCCTGCCGGTCTGGGCGCGCGGTGCGGTGCGCGAAGTGTACCGCGCGGTTGCTACTCTACCACCGCCCGCACGGGGCGCCAGGCGCTCGCGGAACAAAAAACGGCCACCCGTGCGGATGGCCGTTCAAGCGTTTAAGCGCGCTGTGTTTGCCGCCGGCTTAGATGCCGTAGATGCCCTGCGGGAAGAAGAACATGGCAAGCACCACGCAGATGCCGAAGACCACGGCAACGATGACGGTGAGCTTGTCCAGGTTTTGCTCCATAACGCCGGTTGCGGCGCTGGAGTTGTAGAGCGAACTGGCAATCATGTCGGAAACGCCGGTGCCCTTACCGGAGTGCATGAGGACAAGCGCGATGAGCGCCACGGCAGAAATTGCCCAGACGGTAAAGAGAACGATCTGAAGAGGACCCACGGAATACTCCTTTGAGAATTAAAACATACGAGGAGTGATGGTATCACAAGCGCAGACCCATAGCAGTGACGTGCTCGAACTCTCCACGGGGCTCGGGTTCTAAAGCCGGCTCCACTCCTCACGTAAGAGCGCAAGCTTGCGCGCGATAAACTCACCCGTGGACCCCTTACCGATAAGTCCATCGATTGCAAGAGGCACGTAGAAGGGCGAGAACAGGAAGAGGTACCGGGCGCGACATTCAAAAATAAGCAGGAAGCCCGAGAGGAATATGAGCGTAAGGGCTATGACGGCACACACGTGATTCGTCGAACGCGTCGTCTCGCTTGGGTCAGACAGCCCAAGATAGCGCGCACGGCGCCTTGCCGAAGTGGCGCAACCGATGAGCACAGCGATCCAGAGAATCTGGCAGTACCAGCCATACGCAGTAGACGAGCTTCCCGTCTCACCGTCTGCCGCGATGCCCAGCCAGCTTTTGACCGCAGGAGAGTCTCCCGTAATTTCCTGAATGAAGCCGCCCTCCATCTTCCATGCAAACGTTCCATCGGCGTAATTGGTGAGGTTCTTCTGGAACCAGATCTTGACTACACCAACCGGTCCAAGTTCAGAGAGATGCTCTTTCCAGAGGGCGAGCTGAGCGGCACGGCGCTCGTCCGGGTCTGCGATGGAACCCGAGAGCTCATTCTCCTCCAACGAGTAGACGCCTTTTCTCTCCGGATTGATACCCATGGCGAGAAAATGCGTCATCCCGTAAGACGCGTTCTCATTGATGGTGAAGTAGCTGCCCTTCACGAGCTGTCCAGCACCCAAGGCGAGAACTATGCCGAATACGACGGGCACGGCAGCCGGCAATGCCTTAAACAGTAGATTCCGCACCGTGGTACGCGAAAAGCTGCGGACCGCCGCCGGAATCCAATCAAGGCACACAATCGCAAAGAGAAGGAATACTGCAGTGGGCTTAACCATATAGCCCAAAAGAGAGATCGCGGTCACGCCAAGCAGCCTCACCGAGCGTCGGCGAGGAATCACATAGAACCAGAGCGCCGTGCAGGTAAACAGCATTCCATAGGTGTCAGAATACGGTACGAGAATCCATCCATTGATTCCGATAAAAAGAGAAGCGAGCACCTGGAAGATCAGCGCACGAACATCCCCAAACAGGCGTCGGCACACAAAGGTCGCAAGGACAATTGAGATGGTCACGCAGAAGCAGCTGCCGTAGACCAGCGCTCGATAGGACGACAGCCCAAACAAAGACGCCACGGAGGCCAACTTGTGAAACAGGCCATACAGAAGGACCTGGTTGGGATAAATCGAAAAATAGCGCGAGAGGAACTCTGTGTCGGCCGGCGCTCGATCCCCCACTTGCGTCAGCACACTTACGTCCCAGCCCGTAATGAAGCCTGCCGACTTCTCAAAGTAAAGTTGTGCCGCCAACAGGGCGATCCCCATGCCGAACACGAGAAGGCCGAAGTGCTTTAGCTGTGACGTCTTGCTCCGCACGCAGGAGAACAGCACGACAACAACCGAGCAGGCCAGCAACGATAGCAAGAACAGCGGGACGCCGTAAGAAACGATGTCGGACCGGCCACAAGAATAGTCAACGAACGGAGCGATGAATACCACGCAGGCAAGGGTCGCTGCAATATAGAAACCGAAGAACTTCAGAATGAAAGGCGGAAGCCTATGAAGCCCCCCCCGAAGCATTTCGGTCACATTCCGCATGATGAGTCGTCCTTCCCTTCAACCGACGCCGTCCAATGGTAGCAGAACCACGTCAAACGGCTAAAGCAGCGAGGCACGCGCCGCCTATGCACGCCCCCATTTCAGGTAAACGCCGGTAGTGCTGGGGCCAGGCATCCAATCTTCTATATATCGAACTTATGTTTGTGCCATCACCTCTTAGCTGGACTCGTCTCGACCGTGGTATAAAGAGACTAGACATTCCGCAAAGAGACTCCTAAAGGGCCGCCGAGGTGTCTCCCCCGGCATTTTCGCGCGAATGCAGACCGCGCCTGAGCAAGGCGCTTGTTTGAGCCCTTTGAGAGGAGACGTTATGGCAACCGCAATCCTCGAACAAGATAAGACCGAGAAGCTAACCGACGAGCAGAAGAGAGCGATTCTCGAGGCTTACAGCGAATCGCTTAACGATGAGGGCATCGATGCCTTTGCTGCTATCGAGAAAATTCGAGTCGCCCATAGTCTTTGATGTCAGAATGACCGGCTATGCCCGTCATCGACTTAACGAGACCATCGATTACATTCAATACGTTTGCAATAACGGATCCTACGCTGCAACTCTCCTGAACACCGTGAGCAGCACCCTGGAGAAACTCAAAACACAAGAGCGCTTTAGAATTGTCGATCACGCTGCCAGTGAACTTGTTGGCGAAACCGTCTACCGAGTGCGAATCGGCAAGTATCGGCTCATCTACCGCGTCAAACCCGAAGAGAACCAGATTCTCATCTTCGCGTTCATGCATGAATCCCGCCCTCTCGATGACGACGCGATCGTCAGTTACCGTAACGCAAGCTAGCGCGCCGTCTCGCTGTCATCGACATGCTTATGTAGCGACTTAAGATCCCTAAGCAGCAGGCTGTGCCCTACTTCCATTCAGCCCCTCCCCGCCCCAGCACCCCAACGCCCCAACAGGCGTGTAACAGAATCGTAAAACATAGAAAACCACTCGGGTTTACGTGCTAGAGTGTTGGAACCTCAGTCTGGGTTTGGAGGTCCACATGGCTCGTGTCCATAACTTTTCAGCCGGCCCCGCCGCGCTACCCGAGAGCGTGCTTGCAGAGATCGCAAGCGAGATGCTCGATTACCGCGGGTGCGGCATGTCCGTGCTGGAGATGAGTCACCGATCTCCCATGTACCAGCAGATCATCGACGACGCCGAGGCCACCTTGCGCCGCGTGCTGGGCGTGCCCGATAACTACCGCGTGCTCTTTTTGCAGGGCGGCGCCACGCTGCAGTTCGCCGGCATCCCCATGAACTTCATGCGCCGTGGCCGCGCGGGCTACGTGGTGTCGGGCAATTTTGCCAAGAAGGCCTGGAAGGAAGCTGCCAAGTACGGCGACGCCGTGTGTCTGGCAAGCTCCGAGGAGACCGGGTTCGACCGCATTCCCGACCTCGCCCCCGTCGCCGAGCGCGCCGCCGCAGGCGACCTGGACTACGTCTACATCTGCCAGAACAACACCATCTTCGGCACCATGTTCCACGAGCTGCCCGAGTGCGGCAACACCCCGCTGTTCGCCGATGTCTCGAGCTGCTTTTTGTCGCAGCCACTCGATGTCTCTCGCTACGGCCTCATCTACGCCGGCGCGCAGAAAAACGCTGGCGCCGCGGGCGTGACCGTGGTCATCGTGCGTGATGACCTGCTGGGCGACGGCCCCGCCTTTGCCCAGACTCCGCAGTATATGGACCTGGCGCTCGAGGCAGATAAGGGCTCCATGCTCAACACGCCCAACACCTTTGGCATCTACGTATGCGGCAAGGTGTTCCGCTGGGTCGAGGAGACGGGCGGCCTTGAGGCCATGGCCGAGCGCAACTGGAAAAAGGCCAACTTGCTCTACAACCTGCTCGATGCGAGCGAGGTCTTCCACGGCACCGCCCAGCCGGGCAGCCGCTCCATCGCCAACGTCACCTTCCGCACCGGCTCGCCCGAGCTGGACGCGGAGTTCATCGCCGGCACGCGTGAGCGCCATATGGAGAACGTCAAGGGCCACCGCCTGGTGGGCGGTATGCGCGCGAGCGTCTACAACGCCGTGCCCATGGAATCGGTCGAAGCGCTGGCCTCCTACATGGAGGACTTCGAGCGGGGGCATCGATCTTAGGGCCTGCCGATGAGGTTCGGCCCGTTTGAGCCGGCTCCTCGCCTCCTCCCCTCCCCGTATCGCCCCAACGCCGCCGCGCGCAATGCGGTCGGCGCGGAAAGGAATTCCCATGCGCAAGATCAAGACCATCGACGACATCACCAAAGACGGCAGCGTAGAGTTCGGCGCCGGCTACGAGTTTGTAGACACCGTCGAGGAGGCCGACGCCATCCTCATGCGCTCCACGGACCTGCACGGCTACGAGCTGCCCGAGGGCATCCGCGCGATCGCCCGCTGCGGCGCCGGCGTGAACAACATCCCCATCGAGGAGTACGCCAAGCAGGGCGTCGTGGTGTTCAACTCGCCGGGCGCGAACGCCAACGCTGTGAAAGAGATCGTGCTTGCCGCGCTGATCCTCTCGAGCCGCGGCATCGTGCAGTCCATGCAGTGGGTGCGCGCGAACGCCGAAGACCCGAACATCCTGGTCAACGCCGAGAAGGCCAAGAAGGCCTTTGTAGGCCGCGAGCTTAAGGGCAAGCGCATCGGCGTGGTGGGTCTGGGCAACGTGGGTTCCAAGGTGGCCAACGCGTGCGTCGACCTGGGTATGGACGTCTACGGCTACGACCCGTTCATCTCCGTCGAGCACGCATGGGCGCTCTCACAGAGCGTGCAGCGCGTAGGCACCCTTGAGGACCTGTGCCGTGGCTGCGACTACCTGACGGTGCACGTACCCAGCAAGGCTGACACCATCGGCATGATCTCGACCGAGCAGATCGACCTGTTGGCGCCCGACGCCGTGCTTATCAACTACGCGCGTGAGACCATCGTGGACGAGGACGCCGTGGACGCCGCGCTGCGTGCAGGCAAGCTGAGCTGGTTCTCCACCGACTTCGCCACGCCCAAGACGGTCAAGATGCCCAACACGTTTATCACCACGCACTCCGGCGCGGGCACAGGAGAGGCCGAGGCCAACTGTGCCGACATGGCCATCTCCGAGCTCAAGGATTACCTGGAGAACGGTAACATCGCGCACTCCGTTAACTACCCTGCCTGCAGCATGGGCAAGGCGCGCGCCGCGAGCCGCATCGCGTGCCTGCACGCCAACGTCCCCAACATGATCGGCCAGATCACGGCCATCCTTGCCAAGGACAACGCCAACGTGCAGCGCATGGTCAACGAAAGCGCCGGCGAGAACGCCTACACGATGTTCGACACCGATGAGCACCTGGAAGACGCCACCATCGCCGCACTGAAGGAGATCCCCGCGATCTATCGCGTGCGCGTGATCAAGTAGGCTGTGGGCACGGCGCCAGCAGCACTTCAAGGCTTATAGGACAAAATGTGTGTCCGGTTCAGGGGCATCGACGCAAGTCGGTGCCCGTTTTCATGCTCTTTAAAACTTAGAAGCGGTTCACTGCTCAAACACCGAAGTACGGGGTGCGGGCAATGCCCGCACCCCGTACTTTTTAGTTCGAAACGCCATCAGAAACCCCAGCGCATAAACCTACACGATGGCCTATAGAACAAGCGGGGTTTACAGGACAGGCAGCTTGTAGGACAAGCGGCTTATAGGACATAATGCGCACTTCGCTAGAATATCTGCTTCCGTTTCCTTATCGGGCAGGAATTGGCACCGGCCGCAATGGCGAAGCTCCCCCTACACGGGCCCACCGTTGCCCAAAATCGACGGAAAACGTCAGGTAAATTCAGATCAGAAGAGTATAGGGCAGTTTTTGTGTCATGAATCCTGCGGAAACGCCACTAAAAAAACACTGTCTACCAGTTCGTCTTTGATTTACCTGACGTTTTCCGTCGAGTTTGGGCACAGCGCCCCAACGGAACCCCTAAATCCACCCGCAAAACAACTCTGAGCGCAGCCGCTCGGCTGCCCGCTCTTGTGCAGGGCTCTTTGCACGCGGCCGTATGCCCAGCTTGCGCTTGATAAGCTCGACAACGGTATCGAATTTCTGCGGATCGGCAATCTGCGAGTACGTCATGAGAATGACCTCGTAGCCCATGGCCTGCAACGCGGTGGTCCTGTCGCTATCTGCTATCTTGGACTCGACCGAACCGTGGAACGCCCGACCCTGGCACTCAACTACCACACATCGCGTACCGTCATCACTTGTAACCACGATGTCGCCCACGCGCTTTCCCATACCAGACAAGCGGCGCGCTGCACGGTTCAGGTCAAGAGGAACGTTGTTCTCGATTGGAAGCCCCTCGCCGCCCAAACGTCTTGGCAGTCCCAGCAGCATAGAGGCCTGCGCCTCAAAGGGCGAGGCGGTAACACCCGTAACCATCTGTGCAGCGCTGGTAAAATTCTTGGCTCCGTGCATGCCTTCTATCCGCTTGCAATAATCGCGCAGCTCGCCAAGATCGAATAGCGGCGGGCGTTCCCAAAGGTTGCCGGGACGCTCCGGCCGCGGCCCCATGCGCCGCCATCCAAATCCCGTACCAAATAGACAGTCGACACGCTCGTGCCGCAGCAGCTCCTCGATTTTCTCGGAAGGTTCAAAAACGGCAAATGTACCGCAAAGCTCATACATCGCCATTGCAAGCTGAACAGCAGGGCACGAAGACGCCATGGTAAGGAGCGAAAACAGAGGCGAGGCGGTCTCTAGCCCAAAAGGCGTTTCCCATATCGCATCAACGGGCCTGCCTGCAGTCCACGCATGCCATACCACACGCTTTCCGCCGCGCGAATGCCCCGCCCGCTCGGACAGCAAGTGCACCGGCGCACCGAGGACCTCGGATACCAACGGCGTCTCCAGCAACTGGCTCCGGTTGGGGTCGAGCTCCGGGGTAGGAACCATGGGCAGCTGCATCAGAACCTGAGGCGGAACACGGTGGTACTTGAAAGCCGATATGTCGCACAAAACATCGCTCATGAGCCTACGGTACCAGCAAACAGCTAAGCCCCCTCTACCAAAGGCTCAGACGGTAGAGGGGGCGAGGTATACGGCCGCAGCGCGGGAGACAAACGCGCCGGAACCCGGATAGAAAGCGCGCTGTTAGGCCATCACGAGCATGGCCATGAGCGGGATGGTAAGGATCGAGGCCACGATCGAGATGAAGGTGCCCTGCGTCATGGGCTTGGCGTCAACGCCGTACAAAAGGCAGTAAAGGATGCCGTTGGTGGCCACGGGCATGGCCTGCCCCAGTACGATGATGGCAAGCGTAAACGGGTCGTTCACGAACAGGCGCATCACGAGCAGCAGCACCAAGGGCACGCCCACCAGGCGAAAGGCCACGGCCACGTAGGCGCGCCAGTTGTTGACCATCTCGCGTGCCGAATAGTTGGCCAGCGAAGACCCGGAGAGCAAAAGCGCCGCGGGTGTGGTGAACGCGCCGCAGGTGGAAAGGCCGCTGCCGAGCACACCCAGGTCGTTCACGCCAAGCAGGACCAGCACCAAGACCAGCACGCTCGCGATGAGCACCGGCGAGAGCAGCTGCTTGCCGCAGCTCTTCGCCACCGTGCCGATACCGCCCTCGGGCACGCCGGAGATCAAGATCATGCCCACGCTGAACACAAAGATGTTCCAGGGGATGTTCGCGATGGCGGCGTAAAGGACGGCCTCGCTGCCCAGCACTGCGGAGAGCACGGGGAAGCCGATAAGCCCCACGTTGCCGTACGCAACGATAAAGCTGTACGCGCCGCGCAGGGCCCGGTCGGTTCCCATCAGGCGCGGCACCACGAGCGCAATGGCGGTAGCGATGACATAGCCCACGAATGAGAACGCGAGCAGCCGCACGAGCACGCCGGCATCGGGCAGGTCGCGACCGCAGATGGAGGCCACGATCATGCACGGCAGGGTGACGTTGACAACGAGTTTGGAGACACCCGAGTCAAAGTCGCCACCCATAAAGCCGAGCTTGTGGGCGATGTAGCCGATGAGGATGGGGATGGCGAGCACCACCATCTGAAGAGCGGTATCGGTAAAACTCATGATCGGCAGCCCAACTTACGCCATCACGTCGGCAAAGGCGCCGGGCATCGTGAAGCCCTTCCAGGAGGGCTCGCCGGTGTAGGTCATCACGGCCTCCTCGCCGTCGAGCGCGCGGATGGCGCCGGAAGCGAGAGCGTCCATCTCGAAGTCGCCGGCGTAGACGTGCACGGGCGCGATCCACTCGACGCGCTCGGAGACATAGGAGACAAAGTGCGGGTCGTGCGAGACGCCACCGGTAAGCACGATGCCGTCCACTTGGCCCTTAAGCACCGCGGCAAAGCCCGCGATGTACTTAGCCACCTGGTAGGCCATGGCGTCGTAGACCACGCGCGCCCACTCGTCGCCGTTCTCGATACGCTCGCAGATGATGCGCGCGTCGTCGGTACCGCACAGGCCCACCAGGCCGCCGGTCTTACCGATTACGGCGTTCATGGTCTTCTGGTCCGCGCCCTCGGCAAACGCCATCTTGACCACCGGCTTGGCGGGCACGTCGCCGCAGCGGTTGGGGGCGAAGGGGCCTGCGCCCTCGAGCACATCGTTGGTGTCGATCATGCGGCCATGGTTGTGGCAGGCCACGGAAAGGCCGCCGCCCACATGCGCAACGATATAGTTGCCGGTCTCGTAGGTCTTGCCCTGCTCTGCGGCGCAGCGAATCGCGCACTCCTTCTGGTTCAGGCAGTGCACATGGCTCTTGCGGTACACGCCGGGCCAACCGGTGATGCGCGCCACGTCCTCGAGCTCGTCGGTGTCGGGCTGGTTCACGGCAAAGGCGGGCTTACCGGTCTGCTGCGCAAAGGCGTGCAGCAGCGGAGCGCCCAGAATAGCGGGGTGGTTCACGCCGGCGTTGAGCACGTGCTCGCAGACGGTGTCGTCGATAGCGAAGATGCCGCCCACGGTGGGGCCCATGGAGCCGCAGTAGCCGGAGAACGCATCGATGTCCTCAAGCTTCAGACCCTGCTCATCAAGGGCCGCGAGGATGGTCTTCTTGCGGTACTCGAACTGGTCGGCCGCCTGGTCAAAGCTGGCAAGCTCGTCTGCCGGGTGCGTGACGTTCAGACGGAAGAGTGCCTCGGTGCCATCGAACACGGCCACCTTGGTGGAGGTAGAACCCGGAGAGAGGGTCAAGATCTTGTATGCCATGGGATATCCCTTCAAAAGCAGTTAGTAATCGATAGCGCCCGCCGCGGGTGCGAGCAGAAGGTGACCGCCGTGCGTGGCGGCAAACAGGACAAGCGAGGTGACGTAGCCGATTCCCACCAGGTAGACATAGGTGGCAAGCCACGTGGGCACGATCTGGGCCGCACTCGGCGCCTGGATGCACGCCATGGTGAAGGAGATGCAGGTCACAAAGACGAGGTTCTCCACAAAGACCGAGAGAACGGGGCGGATGCGCGAGGCGGCAAGCGGGCGGCTCAGTAGCTGCCCCCAGGCCGGCACCGGCAGCACGAGCTGCAGCAGCGCATTGGTGAAAAACGCGCTCGCCACGCCCGGGTACCAGGTCTGGAACGTGATGGCCGCACCCGAGATGAGCATAGCCGACGTGTTGATCACGAGCGCGAGCACCAGGTCGCACAGCACGACCTCCAAAGACCACTTAGTCATATGCGGGGCCTAGCGCGCGGAGAGCACGAGCATCGCGATGTCGCCCACGATCTCGTCCACCGTGGCGCCGCGGCTCGAGTCGGCCACGGGGCACTTGAAGCCCGAGAGGTTATGGCCGTAGGCCGCGCCGTGAGCGAAGCACTGGATAAGCTTGACGGCGATGTTCGCGGCGTTGAGATCGGGGAACACCAGCACGTTGGCGCGTCCGGCGACGTCGCTTTCGCGCTTGACCTTCTTGGCGGCGACCTTGGGGTCGATGGCAGTATCGAGCTGAAACTCACCGTCGACGGCCAGGTCGGCGCGGCGCTCGTGCACAAGCTCGATGGCCTGCTTCACGCGATCGACGGAGACGCCGGCGCCCGAGCCGTCCGTGGAGAACGAGAGGAACGCCACGCGGGGCTCCCAAGCCATGATGGAGCGCACGTTGTCGGCGGCGGAGATGGCGATGGAGGCCAGCTCCTCGGCGGTGGGCTCGGGGTTCAGACCGCAGTCGGTAAAGGCGATGACGTTGCCCTCAGGGCCCTCGAAGCCCTCGGTCTCCACGAGCGCGAAGATGCTCGGCACGTCGACGCCCTCGGCCAGGCCGATGATGGTCTGTGCGCACATGAGCACGTCGCCGGTGGTGTTGGTATGGCCGCAGAACGTGCAGTCAACGTCGCCCAGCTCCTCCATCATCATGGCGAAGTACATGGGGTTCTTGATCTTGCGGCGCGCACCCTTGGCAGAGATCAGGCGCGGGGTGCCGCAGGCCATGTAGCGCTCGGCAAGCGCGTCGGCCGCGGCCTCGTCGGTGCTGTCGACGATCTCCATGCCCTCGAGCGAGACGCCGGCCTCCTTGGCCGTGGCCTCGATCACGTCGCGCGGGCTCACGAGAACCGGGGTGCCGATGCCCTCGTCGGCCACGCGGCGGGCGGCGAGCAGGGTGTTTGCCGCCTCGCACTCGGGAAGCGCCACGCGCTTGGGCGTGCCCTTGGCGTCGGCGATAAGCTTTTCGATGAGCGTTGCCATCGGTTGGATCCTTTCTTCTGCGAAGTGAAAGCGGGCCCGCGGCGTCTGGCGCGCACGGGCCCGCGGCGGTTGCTACATAGAGAGGACGTCGTCCACGAACTGGGCGGCCTCGGCGAAGGTGGCCTTCTTGTTAAGCTCCATGAAGGGCACCTCGACCTCGTACTCGTCCTCGAGTGCAGAGGCGAACTGGACGATGTTCACGGACTTGCAGTGCAGGTCCTCGGCAAAACGGGTGTCGGCAGAAAGGCTGTCGCGGTCGACGCCAAAGATGTCGACGGCCTTGTCCTTCAGGATCTCGACTACTTCTTCCTGGAATTCGTTCATGATGTGATCCTTTCGATCGGTTGGTTGCTGCCGGGCGCTCGCTCGGCTACGTTACAGAAGGTCTGTCTGGCGGCTGCGACGCTCCGGCTCAATGGGTGCGCAGCTGCTGGACGGCTAGTTCTGCCCGTTGATGTTGGACGCGATCTGCTTATAGGGCAGCGCGATCACGGGCACCAGTGCCACCACGCAGATGATGAACACGGCGAGCATCACGTTGGCGGGGCCAAAGGTTGCAGAGACGGTGGACATGACGGAGACGCCGGCAAAGTTCAGGACGTTGAAGATGACCTGGATGGGCGTGTAGGCTACGTCGAAGTCGGCGCGGCCGTAGATAGAGGCCGTAAGCGACATGCAGACGTTCGCGGCGCCGGACAGGCCGAACATGAACATGCCGGTCGCGACGGCGCAGACCACGGAGCTGGTGCCGCCGAGCTTGACGAGCAGGCCGCCCAGACCGAGCACGCAGATAACGATGAGCGTGGTCTTCTTGGTGCCGAGCTTTTGGTCGAGCACGCCGATGAGATAGTGCCCAAGCAGGCCGATCGGCCACATGGAAGAAAGCAGCACGACGCCGAACATCGGGTCCTGGCCGTAGGCGGCCAGCGTGGGGACGAGCAGCGCGATGGTGCCGGCGCCGACCATCATGGGCAGGCCGGTACCCAGGCCGATAAGCCAGGTCTGCGGAGTCTTGAGGACGCGCGCCGTGGTCCACGGGCTCGTCTTCTTGTACTCCATGGCGGCATGGAACTCTGCCTCGAGCTCCTCGCGGGAAACGGACTGATCGTTATCGGGATAGGCGCCTGCCTCCTCGGGGTTGTTCTTCACGAAGAGGAACACCGCGACGGCGGTCACGGCGACGATGGCGGCCATGGCCCAGAAGAACCCAGAGACGCCCATGGCGCTGCCCGCAAAACCCAAGATGATGGGGTTCAGCGTGGCGGAGGAGATGGTCATGCCCATGGTGGCGATGCCCATGAACGCGCCCTTGGTGCGCGGGAACCAGCTGGAACCGAGCAGGCCCACGCCGATGGTGGCATAGGCGACCATGGCGAAGTTGAACACCACGACACCGGCCACGAACAGCTCGAACGTTGAGGCCATTGCGAGGATCGCAAAGCCCACGGCAGATCCCGCAAGGCCGATGACCGAAACCATCTTGGCGCCGATCTTGCGGCCGAGCGTGCCGAACAGCACCACGGCGATCAGGCTGATCCAGCCGGCCACGGTGATGACGTAGGACATGTCGGTCTGCTGCCAGCCGTACATATCGGTGTACAGGCCGAACAGCGTGTTGGTGGCCGCGTTCCAGAAGGAATAGAAGTAGAAGAAGACAAAGCAGGCAATGGTGATGCCCCAACCCTTGGCGCCGAAGTTGGGCAGCCAGGCGTTGAATTTCTTTTGTTCAGACATGTGAACTCCCAAAAGAGGGCGGGAGGCGCAGAGAGAGGAGAGACCTCCCGCCTAGCGGATACGCTCGGATTCGAGCGGGTACGGGGTCCACGTGGAGCGACCCCGCCGGGAGCGGCGCGTGTCCGCCCCCGGGTGCACGGGTGCCTGCCTAGCAGCAGTCACCGCGCCAGATGTAGTCGCCCACCTGGTACTTAGGCGGAACAACGGGGATCTGCAGATAGGACTGGTGCTCGCCGCCGGTGTGGATGACGTGCATACCGTCGCCGTTGTCGGTCTTGTGGTTCATGTCGTTGTCATGGAACCACTCGGTCTTGATAAAGCGGCCGGCGATGACCACCTGGAGCTTCTCGCCCTTGTGCCAGAAGCGGGAGTGCGGGTACATCTCGACGTCCACGGGCACGATCTCGCCGGGCTGCATGCGCTCCTCCTTCTCGTGGCTGTGCACGGGCTGGAAGTCGGATGCGTACTTGGGATCGAGGTCGCGGTGGCTGCAGCGCAGGAAGCCCCAGGCGCCGCGGAAGGGGTTACCCATGACGCGGATGGGCACGTAGTTGCCCTCGTGATCGAGCTTGATGACCCAGGGGAACAGGTCCATGTTGTCGTAGCCGCGGCACTCGACGTTCAGGTGCAGCTTCATGAAACCGGTGATCTCGGTGTCCTCGGTGAACTCGTAGGTGAACGTGGTGGTCTCGGTCTTGGGGTCGTAGACGACCTCGGCCTCGTTGGCGTACTCCTCGAAGCCGGCCTCGCCGTTGGCAGCGTCGAGATAGAGCTTCTTGTACTCGGTGCGCTTGAGCGGGAAGGTGTCCTCGGCGCGCTTGGAGGCGTAGTCGTAGTCATAGGCGTCCATGACGTCGATGCGCACACGCGGGGTCATCTCCCAGCCGTTGTGGATCTCTTTGCAATAGCGGTCGAAGAAGCGACGCACGTCGTCGAGGTTCGCCGGGGTGTAGGTGTCGGGCCACTCGAAGTCGCGGTGGGCGCGCATCCACTTCTTGGGCGAACGGATGCGACGGAAGCCCTCGAAGGCGCCGCGCAGGTGATGGTGCACCCAGCCGGCGGTGACGTAGGTCGGGATGCGAATCTTGTTCCAGTCGACGATCTTGTCCTTGTAGTAGGCGTTCATCAGCGGGTTCTCGGCCACCATCTTGGGGGTGTCCTCGATGTAGTTGTTGACGGCGAGCGCCTGGATGATGTGGGTCTCGTAGTCGGGGTTGGGGATACCGCCGCAGAAGTAGGACTCGCGGTAGAGGTCACCCTGACCCTCCCAGGCGGCAAGGCAGGACAGGTGCGGCGGACGCTGGGCCGCGATGCGCCAGTGGGCCATGCAGACGCCGGAGTTGCCGATCATCGTGGCGTGGCCGTTGCACCACTCCTGAGCGGTGATCCACTCGATGAAGTCATAGCCGTCCTGGGCGTCCTGGGAGCCCCACAGGTACACGTCGCCCTCGGAGTTGCCCACGCCGCGCGGGTCGACGTTGGCCACCGCGTAACCGTAGTGGCACCAGTAGCCGGGGTCGGGCGCCTCGAACTTGGCGTACTCGGAGACGGTCTTAGGCGGCACGCCCATGAGCTGCCAGGAGTCCATGCCCTCGGAAGGGTTCTTGCCAAACGGGGCGAAGACGCAGATGACGGGCACCTTCTGGGTGGTGTTGGCGGGACGGTAGACGTCCGCGTAGATGGTGGTGCCATCGCGCAGAACGCAGGCCACGTCGCGCTCGCACATGATGCCGTCGATGTTGGTCATGTAGGTGTGCGGGTTGTACTTGGCGCAGAAGCCCATGGTGGCGACCATCTCGCCGTCGCCGGCCTCGGGATCCTCGGCCAGACGGCGCTTGATCTCCTCAAGCTCCTCGCGGGACTTGCCGGGGTTGCCCTTGGCAAAGGGCACCTCGAACTCCTCGCCGTCAAAGGTCATCTTCTTGTAGATGCCCTTGTACTCCTCTTCGGCCATGAAAACTCCTCTCGTGAGTTGTTCCGGAGCCTCGCCCCGGTTGTTCCATGGCTTGAAGTATCGGGCTGCTCTTCCCCATGCGCATTGGACTGCGATACAAAGCATCCTCGTGCACCTACGCGCAAACGGCAGCCATCTGGACATGAACGGTGTGTCAAACATACGGGGTGTTTTACGTTCTTTTTGCGCAGTAACCTGTATACTTCTAATCAAACCGCAGCTCAAAGAGGGAGTGCTCATGCTCTTAAGCGAACTTGTCGAAGAACTGGACCCTGACACAATCAGTGTGCTCCAAGACAATATCGCAGCCCAAGAATTCAACGGCGTGTCGGTGCTTGGCGCCTCTGCTACAGAAGCCTTGAACGAGCCGGGCGTCATCTACTTCGCGCAGGCGACCCTGTTCAACAAACTGCCCGAGGAGCTGTGCCGCGGCCGCGCGTTCTTCCTGTTGATCGATACGCCGCTCAAGCCGGTGCCCTCGCCCACCTACGTCGCGCTCGTCAAGTCGCCCCAGGAATGGATGCTCGTACTCGAGCACTTTGCCTCGCAGTTTCGCCATGTGGAGCGCTGCAAGGTCGAGATCCTCAAGCTCACCGAGCTCGTGAACCGCGGCGCAACGCTGGAGCACGTGGTGAACGACGCCGCGCGCATCATCGGCGCCCCGGCCTCGGTTATGGACAATGCCATGGGCTTTCTGGCCGTCTCAGAGAACTTTCCCTTCTTTGTGGCGCATGGTCAGGAAAACGCTTCCAAGACCCTTCCCGATGACGCCTGGCCGCTCCTTAAGGCCAAGGGGCTCATCAACCCCAAAAAGCCCTTTGACCTGTTTATCTTTGACTGGACCGGCGACGACGGGCAGGTCTACACCAACCACTTCGCGCTCATCCACAGCCAAGACACCATCGTGGGCTCCATCAGTTTTCTCACCAAGGGAGGCCATCTCAAAAAGAGCCGCATGGACATGATGCCTGCCATCGCGCAGATCCTCTCGATCCAGATGCAGCGCAGCGATTCCTTCCTGCTCAACAAAACGCTGTATTACGCTCACCTGTTCCAACAGATGCAGGAGGGCACGCTTTCGCGCGATCTTGAACAGATCAAGGCCAACTTTTCGCTGTTCGGCTACCGTCTGCGCCCCTACATGCACATTCTCTTTATCGATGTCTCCCAGGAGTTCCTGCCGCTCGAACAGCTGCAGCTGCTGGCGCAGCGCGTACACGCTCATATCCCCAACAGCATCTACACGGTAAACCAGACGGGCGTGACCTATCTCGCCTCTGCCGACGAGCCGCACGATGAGGCCCCATGCGACAAGGCGGCGATCGCGCAGGTACTCAAGGGGACAAGCGCGCGCATGGGCATGAGCGAGGTGTTTATCGATCCGCACTCAACGCCCATGCACCTCACGCAGGCAAAGCACGCGCTGGCAGCCGCAGCGCATCTGAGCTCAACGGAAAAGGTCGCGACGTATACTCGTTGGCGCCTCTTTGACCTGCTGCTCAACGTAAGCGATGGCGACGTGCTCGAACTGAGCTGCTTTCCTCCGGTCATGCGTCTGCTGGACCATGACGAGCAGGAGGGCTCGAATCTCACACGCACGCTCTACGAGCACCTTCTCCGCCCAAACAAACCCGCCGAGGTGGCAGCGCTGCTGTTTATCCACAAGAACACGCTGTACTACCGCCTGGAGCGCATACGCGAGATCATGGACTGCGATCTGCACGACGCGCAGACCATAACGAATATCCAGATCACCTTCTGCATCCTGCGCATGCAGCATCGGCTGCCGTTTGATATGTCATAGCAGACATGTTTGCACAAACGTAAAGAGCGCCCCCGCATGCAATGTGACTCGCATGCGGGGGCGCTCAGGGAGGCGTAAGGGTTGGAGCCCCGGAAAGCGGGCTCCTAGGGCTGAGCCTACAGCTTAAGCGCTTCGGCAACCTCGGAGACGCAGGCCAGGGCATCTGCCATGGCGGAAACCACAAGGGAGCTGCCGTTGCGGGCGTCGCCGGCCACGTAGACGGGCACGTCGGCCGCTCCTGCAGTACGTGCAGCCAGGTGCGCCGCAGCCTCCTGCATCACGGGCAGCGGACGGCCGGTCTCGGGCATCTGCACGCCCAGGGCGTCAAAGACGTCCTTCTCGGGACCGGTGAAGCCACACGCGATGAGCACCAGCTGCGCGGGGTACTCGCGCTCGGTGCCGTCTAGGCGCTCCGGCTTGCCGTGACTCCAGTCGAGGTCCACCACGCGCAGGGCGCGGGCGGCACCGGACTCATCGATCTCGACCTCGAGCGTATCGATGGCCCACTCGCGCATCTCGCCACCCATGAGCTCGATCGCCTCGGCCTGGCCGTAGTCGGTCTTCTTGACGTTGGGCCACTCGGGCCAGGGGTTGTTGGGCAGGGGCTTCTCGGGCGCTGCGGGCATGAACTCGAACTGGCGCACGCTCTTGGCACCCTGACGCACCGCCGTGCCCACACAGTCGTTACCGGTGTCGCCGCCGCCGATGACGATGACGTCCAGGCCCTCGGCAGAGATGGCGGGCGCTCCCCCGTCGAGCACGCCCTTGGTGCTCGCCGTGAGATAGTCCACCGCGTACACCACACCCGGCGCGTCGACGTTCGCGGCAGCAAGGCCGCGGGCCGCACGGGCACCTGCAGCGACCACCACGGCGTCGAACTCGGCAGCGAGTTCAGCGGAAACGGCGGGGTCAGCCGCGTCCACGCCGCAGCGGAAGTTGATGCCCAGCTCGGCCATAAGGTCGGTGCGGCGCGTCACCACGTTCTTCTCGAGCTTCATGTTGGGAATGCCGTACATGAGCAGGCCGCCGGCGCGGTCGTCGCGCTCAAGTACGTCCACGCGCGCACCGCGGCGCGCGAGCTCCCAGGCGGCCACCAGGCCGGCAGGGCCGGAGCCCACCACGGCCACGCGGGGTGCGTCCTCGCCCGCAGGCTCAAAGCGGCGCGGGCCGCCGGATGCCCACTCGTGGTCGGAGATGGCGCGCTCGTTGTCATGGATGGTCGTGGGCTCGCCGTCCACGGAGCCCAGGTTGCACGCGGCCTCGCAGAGGGCGGGGCACACGCGGCTCGTGAACTCCGGCATGGGGCTCGTGATCGACAGGCGCTCGGCGGCCTCTTCCCAGCGGCCGCGGTACACCAGCTCGTTCCACTCGGGAATCAGGTTGTGCAGAGGGCAGCCCGAGGGACGCGCCTTGCCAAACGAGGCGCCTACCTGGCAAAACGCCACGCCGCACATCATGCAGCGGCTGGCCTGCACACGGCGGGCCTCGTCGGTGAGCTCGGTGTAGAGCTCGTTGTAGTCCTTCGTGCGCTCCGCGACCGGACGCAGCTCGTGGGCCACGCGGTCGTGCTCGAGGAATGCTCCTGGCTTACCCATGGTTAGCAGGCCTCCTTCTCGGTCGTAGCGCACGCGGCGCAGGGAGCGGGGGCAGGCGCCGGTGCGGCGGCCCCGCGGGTAACGGTCTCGAACGCGATCTCTTCGGCCTCGGCGTGCGACTTGCCCGCACGCTCGGCGTCGGCCACGATCTTGAGCACGCGCTCGTACTCGGTGGGGATCACCTTCACAAAGTGGCGCGAGAGCAGCGCAAAGCGATAGAGCAGCTTGATGCCGCGCGGGCTCGCCGTGTAGCGCACGTGCTCCTCGATCAGCTCGCGGATCAGCGCCAGGTCGGCCTCGGTGGGCTTCTTGAGCTCGACGCTCTCCATGTTGCAGCGCGATGCCAGCGTGCCGTACTCGTCAAAGACGTAGGCCACGCCGCCGGTCATGCCGGCCGCGAAGTTCTGGCCCACCTCGCCGAGCACCAGGGCGGTACCGCCCGTCATGTACTCGCAGCCGTGGTTGCCGCAGCCCTCCACAACCACCGTGGCGCCGGAGTTGCGCACGGCGAAGCGCTGGGCGGCCAGGCCGTTGATAAAGCCGCGGCCCGAAGTGGCGCCAAAGAAAGCCACGTTGCCCACGATGATATTCTCGTCGAACTTGTAGGTAGCGGTCTCGTTGGGGAACACCGAGACGATGCCGCCGGAAAGGCCCTTGCCAAAGTAGTCGTTCGCGTCGCCGCGCACGTTCAGCGTGATGCCCGCCGGCAGGAAGGCGCCGAAGCTCTGGCCGGCCGAACCGTCGCAGTCGATGGTGATGGAGCCCTCGGGCAGGCCCTCGGGGTGCGCACGGGTGACCTCGCTGCCCAGGATCGTGCCCACGCAGCGGTTGACGTTGGCAATATCGGCGCGGAAGTGCACCGGGCGCAGATGCGCGCGGGCATCGGCCGTGAACGGTACGAACAGCGTGGAGTCGAGTGTGCGCTCGAGCGCGGAGTCGGCAGCCATCTCGGGCAGATAGTGACGCCCGTCGGCGCCCTCGATATGCGCACCGAAGGTGCACTCGCCAGGAGCGAGCACAGCGGAGAGATCGAGCAGGTTGGCCTTCCAGTTGCCCGGAACCTCAACCTGACGCAGGCACTCGGGGTGACCCACCATCTCATCGACGGTGCGGAAGCCCAGGCGCGCCATGACCTCGCGCATCTGCTCGGCCACGAACAGCATGAAGTTCTCTACGTACTCCGGCTTGCCCTTGAAGCCGCGGCGCAGGCGGCAGTTCTGCGTGGCGATGCCGGCCGGGCAGGTGTCCTGTTGGCAGTCGCGCTGCATCAGGCAGCCCATGGTGATGAGCGGCATGGTGGCAAAGCCGAACTCCTCGGCGCCCAGAAGACACGCCACGGCCACGTCGGTACCGTCCATGAGCTTGCCGTCGGCCTCGAGCACCACGCGGGAGCGCAGGCCGTTTTGCAGCAGTGTCTGCTGGGCCTCGGCAAGGCCGAGCTCCAGCGGCAGGCCCGCGTGCCAGATGGAGTCGCGCGGGGCGGCGCCGGTGCCGCCGTTGTGGCCAGAGATCAAGATCTTGTTGGCCGCGCCCTTGGCGACGCCGGTGGCGATGGTGCCCACGCCGGCCTCAGAGCAGAGCTTGACCGAGACGCGCGCGCCGGGATTGGCGTTCTTGAGGTCAAAGATCAGCTCGGCCAGGTCCTCGATGGAGTAGATGTCGTGGTGAGGCGGAGGCGAGATGAGGCCGATGCCGGGCGTGGACTGGCGCACCTCGGCGATCCAGGGGTAGACCTTCTTGCCGGGCAGGTGGCCGCCCTCGCCGGGCTTGGCGCCCTGAGCCATCTTGATCTGCAGCTCGACGGCCGAGCACAGATAGCGGCTCGTCACGCCAAAGCGGCCCGAAGCGATCTGCTTGATGGCGGAGTTCTTGGAGTCGCCGTTGGGAAGCGGCGTCTCGCGGGTGGGGTCCTCGCCGCCCTCGCCCGAGTTGGAGCGGCCGTGCAGGCGGTTCATGGCGATGGCCATGCACTCGTGGGCCTCGCGGCTGATGGAGCCGAAGCTCATGGCGCCGGTGTTGAAGCGGCGCACGATCTCGCGCGCGCTCTCCACCTCCTCGAGCGCGACCGGGGCGCGGCCGCTCGCGTCGAAGTCGAGCAGGTCGCGCAGGCGAACGGCGCGGCCGGGACGGTGCACCATGTCGCTGTACTCGCGGAAGATGTCGTAGTCGCCCTGCTGGCAGGCCTTCTGCAGCAGGTAGATGGTCTGCGGGTCGATCAGGTGATCCTCACCGGTAACCGGGCGCCACTTGGTCAGGCCGAGCGTAGGCAGCTGGTTGGGAGCCGCCGTCTTGAGGATGGCGAGCGCGTCGTCGTAGCGCTTGTTCTCCTCGCGCTGCACGTCGGCAACACCCATGCCGCCCACGCGCGAGACGGTGCCCGCAAAGTACTTCTCGATGAACTCGTCGTTAAAGCCCACGGCCTCGAAGATCTGCGCGGAGTGGTAGCTCTGCACCGTGGAGATGCCCATCTTGGACATGATGGAGACGATGCCCGCCGTGACGGCGCGGTTGTAGTTGGCGATGCCCTCCTCGGCGGTGACGTCCAGGTCGCCGCGCTCGGCGAGCGCCTCGATGCAGTCGTGCGCCATGTAGGGGTAGATGCCGCTGGCGGAGTAGCCCACGAGCGTCGCGAAGTCGTGCGCGCTCAGAGCGTCGCCGCACTCGATCACCAGATCGGCGAAGGTACGCACGCCCGCGCGGATCAGGTGGTTGTGCACGGCGCCGGTGGCCAGAAGCGACGGGATGGGCACCTCGCCGGCCGCCGCGCGATCGGAGAGCACCACGATGTTCGCGCCGTCGCGCACGGCAGCCTCAACGTCAGCCGCCAGCGCATCGAGCGCGGCCTCAAGGGCGCCCTCGCCCGCATCGCGGCGGTACACGGCACGGAAGCGCGCCGTCTTGAAGCCCACACGGTCGATGGCGCAGATGGCCTCGAACTGCTTGCGGTCCAGCAGCGGGCGCGGCAGGCGCACGAGCTGGCAGGCGTTGCGGGAGTCCTCCAAAAGGTTGCCGTGGTTGCCCAGGTAGAGCTTGGTGGAGGTCACGAAGTTCTCGCGCAAAGCGTCGATAGGCGGGTTGGTAACCTGCGCGAAGAGCTGGTAGAAGTAGTCGAAGAACGAGCGGTTCTTCTTGGAGAGCACGGCGAGCGGCGCGTCGATGCCCATAGAGGCCAAAGGCACCTTGCCGGCCTGCGCCATGGGGCGCACGACCTCGTCCACGTCGTCCCAGTGGTAGCCCAGACGGGCCATGCGCACAACGGTGGGAACCTCGGCGTCCTCGGCGGGCGCGGGCGAGGTGGCCTCGTCCAGATCGTCCACGTCGAGCGTCTCGTCGGCGATCCAGTCGCGATAGGGCTTCTGCATGGCAAAGGCGCGGCGGATCTCGTCGTTGTAGATCACACGGCCCTGCGAGAAGTCGACCTCGAGCATCTCGCCCGGGCCCAGGCAGCCGGCCGTGAGCACGTTGGAGGGCTCGATCTCGATGGTGCCCACCTCGGAGGAGAGCAGGAAGCGGTCATCGCGCGTCACGTAGTAGCGGGCGGGGCGCAGGCCGTTGCGGTCGAGCGCGGCACCCAGCGTGCGGCCGTCGCTGAACGCGATGGCGGCCGGGCCGTCCCAGGGCTCCATGAGCATGGACTGGTAGGCATCGTAGGCGCGACGGGCCTCGGAGAGGTTCTCGTTGTGGTCCCAGGGCTCGGGCAGAAGCATCGAGGCGGCGCGCGTCATGGAGCGGCCGTTCATGACCAAAAACTCGAGCACGTTGTCGAGGATCGCGGAGTCGGAGCCCTCGCGGTTGATGATGGGCAGCACACGCTCGAGGTCGTGCTGCAGGATCGGCGAGTAGAGGTTCGGTTCGCGGGCGCGGATCCAGTTCACGTTGCCCTTGAGCGTGTTGATCTCGCCGTTGTGGATGATGTAGCGGTTGGGGTGTGCACGCTCCCAGCTGGGCGTGGTGTTGGTGGAGTAGCGCGAGTGCACGAGCGCGACGGCCGTCTTGACCGCAGCGTCGTTCAGGTCGGTAAAGAAGCGGCGCATCTGCGTGGCCACGAGCATGCCCTTGTACACGATGGTGCGCGAGCTCATCGAGCACACGTAGAAGATCTTGCCGCCAAGCGCGTGCTCGGCGTCGGCACGCTTCTCCACGGTGCGGCGGCACACGTACAGACGGCGCTCAAAGTCGTCGCCGGACTCAACGCCCTCGGGGCGGCCCAGGAACGCCTGCAGGATGGTGGGCATGCATGCGCGGGCCGTCTCGCCCAGGTCGTGCGGGTCCACCGGCACGCGGCGCCAGAACAGCAGGGGCACACCGGCCTCGGCGCAGCCCTCCTCAAAGACACGACGGGCATCGGCCACGCCGCGCTCGTCCTGCGGGAAGAACAGCATCGCCACGCCGTAGTCTCCCTCGGCGGGCAGGATCTGGCCGCACTTCTGCGCCTCTTTGCGGAAGAAGTGGTGCGGCACCTGGAACAGGATGCCGGCGCCGTCGCCGGTGTTCTTCTCCAGGCCCGTGCCGCCACGGTGCTCAAGGTTCACCAGGACCGACAGGGCGTCGTCCAGGATCTGATGGCTCTTTTGTCCATGAAGGTTCGCAAGCGCGCCGATGCCGCATGCGTCGTGTTCGAACTCCGGACGATACAGCCCTCGCGGTGCGGCGTCACGCTCGCACTGCGCAGGGTCTGCGGACAAGGTCTGCTCCTGCATCGTTTACCTCCCCGGTAACGTGTACTCACAAGCTCCAGCGCGATAAAGCGCGGGTGTTTCATGGTACGGCGTGGAGGGGCGCTCTTTGTTTCGCCGCGATTTCGTAACAGACGCGTAACGCGCGCACGACAGATAACGCAGATGCGGGGCGGACGGAAAGGCGCGGGCAGCCAGGCGGGCTCCGAACGGGCGGGCGGACGTCAAACAGGCAAGCGAATGCTTGCGGGCACACGTCCGCACGTCCGGCTCGGCAGCCCTAACGGCTGCGGCTCTTGAGGGCGCGCTCGATCTCGCGCTGAACGTCGCGCTTGGCCATGTCCTCGCGCTTGTCGTAGAGCTTCTTGCCACGGCCGAGGCCCAGCTTGAGCTTTACGCGGCCCTGCTCGTTAAAGTAGAGCTCCAGCGGCACCAGGGCATAGCCGCGGTTGCGCAGCTTGCCGTCCAGGTAGTCAATCTCCTTGCGATGGAGCAGAAGCTTGCGGCGACGATCCGGGTCGCGGTTCCACACGCCGCCGTTGGAGTACGGGTGGATATGCACGCCCACCAGCCAGCACTCCCCCTGGCGGATCAGCGCAAAGGTGTCGGTGATCTGGCACGCGCGCTCGCGGATGCTCTTCACCTCGGCGCCGGAGAGCTCCACGCCGCACTCAAAGGTCTCGTCGATAAAGTACTCGTGGTGCGCCGAGCGGTTCTTGGAGATGAGCTTGTAGTCTCGCTTGGAGGGCATGGCCTACTCCCCCTCCGTGACTTCCACAGCGTCCGCCCCGGCGGAGTCGGAGTCGGCGCCGGCAGCGGAATCCTTCTCGGCAGCGAGCTCCTCGTCGGACTCGCGGATCAGCTTGATGAGCGCAGCGCATGCCTCCTTGCCGATCAGCCCGTTGGCGCGCACGGTGTAGTCGGTCGCCGCGTTGGTGTCGCCCGCAGAGGCGGCATCGGTCGCGCACATGAGCAGGCACACGGCCACATCGGCAGAGGGGCTCGTGGGGATTCCCTGCAGCGAGAGCTCGCCCATCACGTGGTCGTCGGTCTCCTGCGCCGCCTCGGGCTGCTCTTTGGCCATGCGGTCCAAAAGCTTGCCGGTGCGCGGGTCGGTCGGGGCCAGGCGCTGAGCCAGGCGGGCGCAGGCCGAGGCCGCGCTCGGGTTGCCCTGGTCCAAAAAGAGCTGGCCCAGGTTGGCGTAGGCGCGAGCCGCGACGCGAGCGTCTGAAGCACGCTCGAGCACGGAGTTGGAAAGGGCCGCCCACTCCTGCACGTCGCCCAGCGCGCGGAAGAGCTCCGCCAGGTCCAGACGGTAGTTGCAGTTCATGGGATCCCAGCGCACGGCCTGGATGAGCGCATCGCGGGCAGACTCGTACTCCTGCTCGCGGATATAGACAAAGGCCATGTCTGAGTACAGGCGATCAAACGGCACGTCCACCTGCACAAGCTGGCGCGGGTCGCGCTCCACCCGGCGATAGCACAGGCGCTCGAACGGGTCGGCAAAGCTAAAGTACTGCACCTTGTCCGTAGACTCGCAGTTCTCGACGATGTACTCCTCGGCAAGCTCGATATAGCGCGCGAGCATCTGCTGCGCGGCAGACAGGTCGCCCGCCGCCAGATAGGTCTCGGCGTACTCGATATCTTGAAGAGAGATAGGGGCCTCTTCCACGGTTCCTCCCAATGCTCGGTTTTTCAGGCTACCAGTGTAGCCTATATGCCCAGTATCTGGACGAGCTTGAAGTCCACGTGCCCTCGCACCGCATCAGTACGGGCAAGCTCCACAATCACGCGCTGGCCCATGCGGATGAGCCGGCCCGTCTCCTCGCCGATGAGCATCATGCGAGGCTCATCGAAGTCCCACCACTCGCCACCGCCCAGCGCCTTCATGCGCACCAGGCCCTCGGCGCCCGTCTCGTCCAGGCGCACGAACATGCCCATGGTATCAATCCAGACCACGGTGCCCGCGAAGCGCTCGCCGATGCGCTCGGCGTAGAACTGGGCGACCTTCACCTTCTGCGTGGCCGAGGCCGCGGCGTCCGCCACGCGCTCGCGCGTAGAGGCCTGGCGGCAGAGCTCGGGCATGATGGCGCCCATGGACTGCTGGCCCACGCCCGCAAGCTCGTGCATGCGCGCCTCCGCCTCGCGCCGGCCCAGGCGCTCGCGCGCAAGCTGAAGCTTGAGCGCACGGTGCACCAGCAGGTCGGGATAGCGGCGGATGGGGCTCGTAAAGTGACAGTAGGCGTCTGCCCCCAGGGCATAGTGGCCCAGGTTGTGCGGGCGGTACACGGCGCGCTGCATGGCGCGCAGCAGCAGGGCGTTCACAAGCGCGGCCGAGGGCGTACCGGAGGCCTCCTCGATCACGCGCTCGATGCGGCGGGGCTCTGCCGCCATGATGGCGCAGGCCGCGTCGTGGTCGATGGCGCCCGTCTCGAGCAGTACATGCGCCGCGGCGGTGAGCTCATCGGGCGAGGGCGCCTCGTGCACGCGGAAAGCCGCGGGCACGTCGTGCGCCGCGAGCTTTTTGGCCACGCACTCGTTGGCAAGCAACATGGCCTCCTCGATAAGCGAGGTCGCGGCGGTGCGCCGGCGCTGCTCGATCGAGACGGGCAGGCCCTGCGCGTCCAGGCGCACATGGGTCTCGGAGGTCTCGAAGTCGATGGCGCCCCGGCGGCGGCGGATCTCCCTACGAGCGGCGGCAAGCGCGTCCGCATCGTGCAGGAAGGCCGCGACGTCCACGCCGTGCGCGGCAGCGGCGGTACGAGCTGCCTCGGCGCGCTCGGCACAGCCGGGGTCTTTCTGCGCAAGCTCGGAGGCGGCCTCGGCATCGGAGGCAAGCAGGTAGTCGGCCGCCTGGTAGTCCAGGCGCACGCGCGAGCGAATCGCGCTCGGATAGGCGCGGCTCCCCTTCACCCGGCCGCGGGAGTCGAGCTCGATGTCTACGGTAAAAGCCAGGCGGTCCTCATCGGGCACGAGCGAGCACAGGTTGTTGGAGAGGCGCTCGGGCAGCATGGGCAGCACGCGGTCGGCCAGATAGACGCTCGTCGCACGCGAACGAGCCTCCAAGTCGATCGAGCTCTCCCAGGTCACGTAGTGCGAGACGTCCGCGATATGCACGCCCAGGTTCCAGCCACCCGTCGACGTACGGGAGATCGAGATGGCGTCGTCAAAATCGCGTGCGTCCACCGGGTCGATCGTGAACACAAAGCGATCGCGGATGTCGCGGCGCAGCGGGTCGGCAAGCGCGGCCTCCACATCGAGCTGCAGCCCTTCTGCCTCTGCCAGCGCGCGCTCGGGATATTCGTCCGTCAGGTCGTAGCGAGCCATCACGGCCTGCACGCCCAGGTCCGGCGCGTCCGAGGCGCCGATACGCCGCTCGATGGTCACCACACCCGACTCCATGCGCGAGGGGTAGCTCACGATGCGCGCAGAGACGATATCGCCCTCGCCTACGCCGAGCCTCTGCGGCGAGGTGTCGCGCGGCGGCACAAAAAAGTCCTGCTTGGCGCGACCGCCCAAGGGACGCACCACACCGAGCGGCCCCGCCTGAGAGTAGGTGCCCACAATGGAGAGCTGCGAGCGCTCCTCCACCGACTCCACCTGCGCCCGGCGCTCGCCGCCCGGCCCGCGATGCAGACTCACCGCCACGGTGTCGCCCGCCATGGCCTCGCGCATGCCGCGCTGGGTGAGCTTGAACGAGCCCTCAGCTGTCTCTACAAAGGCACCGGCAGGCGTCATGCGCACCGTGCCCAAAAGCTGCGGCCGCCGCTCCGTACGCGTCGGCTTGCGATGTCCCCCGCGTCCCCGCTTACGCCCCATGAGGCCTCCTTTCACTGCATTGACCTAACCAAAAATGGGACGAATCGCAGAGCGGCTCGTCCCATTTGCGTTTTGAATCGGCTTTATTCCTACACCTTGAGATAGCGCCTCATGGCGATGGCGGAGCCGAACAGGCCGATCACGATGCCCACGATGAGCAGGGCGGCGTACGTGACCAGATACATCTCGAGCGGCAGGGTGAACGAGAGGAACTTGACGCTGTTCTGCAACGCAGGCACGCCAAAGTTGCGAATCAGCTCGAGCACGCCGATGGCGATCAGCGAGCCCAGGATTGCCTGGATGACGCCCTCGGTGATGAACGGCCCGCGGATGAAGCCGTTTGAGGCACCCACCAGGCGCATGATCGCGATCTCACGACGGCGCGCGGTGATGGAAAGGCGAATCGTGTTGTTGATGAAGATGAACGCGATGAACGTGAGGAGCGCAACGACCACAATAGCGGCGATGCGGATGTAGTTGGTCACCTGGAACAGGCGGCCCACCTCCTCCTTGCCGTAGAGCACGCTCTCGTCGACATCGGTATCCTTATCGTCCACGTTGGGATCGGCATCGTCCACGATCCGACGGAACGAGGAGCTCTCCTTGATCTTCTCTGCCGTATCGGCGACCTGGGAGGGGTCCTCCATCTCGATCACGAAGGAGCGCGGCAGCGGGTTCTCGCCGTCGAGTGCAGACATGGTGGCGTCGGCGTTGTTGGAGACCTTGCTCTTGTAGTCGGCCAGTGCGTCTTCCTTGGTCTTAAAGGTCACGCTCTTGACGTTGTCCCAGCCCTCGAGCTCGCTCTGGAACGACTCGATTTGCTCGTCGGTCGCATCGTCGGAGATGAACGCGTTGATGGTCACCTCCTGCTCCACGGTGCCGATGGCGGCGTTCACCATGGCGGAGCCCACGATGAACAGACCGATGATGAACAGGGACAAGAAGATGGTGATGACCGCACCCAGAGACGTTGTCAGGTTGCGGAAGAAGTGGCTGTTAGCCTCTTTGATGGAGTAACCCAGATTACTAGGCGCCATAGTTGCCGTAACCTCCCCTCTCCTGGTCGCGGATCACGTGACCGGCTTCCAAAGCGATAACACGACGGTGCATGGAGTCGACCATCTCGCGGTCATGCGTAGCCACGATCACCGTGGTGCCCGTACGGTTGATGCGCTCGAGCAGCTTCATGATGCCAAGCGAGATGGCGGGGTCCAGGTTGCCGGTAGGCTCGTCGCAGATCAGCAGCGGCGGGCGGTTCACCATGGCGCGGGCGACGGCAACGCGCTGCTGCTCGCCACCGGAGAGCTGATCAGGCATGGAGTCCATCTGGTCGGCCAGGCCCACCAGGCGCAGCACCTCGGGAACCTGGCTGCGGATAACACCCTTGGGCTTGCCGATGCACTCGAGTGCGAAGGCGACGTTCTCATAGGCGGTCTTGTTGGGAAGCAGTTTGAAGTCCTGGAACACGGCGCCGATCTGGCGGCGCAGGAACGGGACCTTGCGGTTCTTGATGCGCATCAGGTCCTGGCCGGCAACCAGCACGCGACCGGAGGTGGGCTTGACGTCGCGCATCATCGTAGAGAGCAGCGTGGTCTTGCCGGAACCGGAGTGACCGACCAAGAAGACGAACTCACCGGGATAGATCTCGATGTTGATATCGTCGAGAGCGGGCTTGTTGGGCTGCGCGTCGTAGATCTTGGTGAGGTGCTCCATCAGAATGACGGGCTCCACACCGGCCTCACGGGCCATCTTCTTGCGCGAATCTCCCACGGGCGCGAACACCGAAGTGAAGTCCGGGTTCTGCAGGGCCTCGTCAAGCGAGGCGACCTGACGCTGCTCGGCGGCGTCGGACGCGGCAAGGTCGGCCGCAGCGGAGGCCACAAAGGCACCGGTGTCGGCCGGCGAGGCGGGCTCGGCAGGCGACGGAATGTTCAACAGGTCGACCTGAGTCGTGGCCGGCTCGGGCACAGACGCCACCGTAACGTCAGCAGCCTCAGGCTGAGCCTCGGCGGGCTCGGCCGCCGGGGCAACCTCGGGTACGTCGGCCTCGGGGGCCGCGACAGGTGCCGTTGTGTATTCAAAGGGATCGGAAACGGGTGCGGTGCCCGCATCTTCCGGAGCGACGCTCACGTCATCCGAGACAACCGACAGCCGGGGGTCTTCTACCCGCGGCGCCGCCTGCCCGTCTCCGGGCTTACGGAAGTGGTTACCCACTGGAGCTCCTTCGTGTCGTGCGTTTAAACTACATATGCTCTCGTATTGTAGCAATGTTGCGCGTGCGACACCAAAGGGGCACATCAAGCACTGGGCCCCGACACGCAATACAATACATGTCGGAGCCCAGCTGCCTACTTTTCGCGTTCAGGAAGAGAACCGAACGCCTCGACGTACTCATCGTCGCTCATCCAGTCGAT
>CAVGNZ010000051.1:0-38228 GCA_963630805.1 Bacteroidaceae bacterium | reverse complement strand
AAGCAGACGGGGTCCAGGCGGGACGATGCGTTCGCGCGCGGGCGTTATGCCATGAAGGCCTTGACCTTGGCAGCCACGCCCTCGGCATCCAAGCCGAACTCGTGCAGCAGGTCGAGCGCGGGGCCGGAGTAGCCAAAGACATCCTCCACGCCGATCTTCTTCATGGGGACGGGGTGATTCTGCACCAGCGCGTCGGCCACGGCGTCGCCCAGGCCACCGATCACGGAGTGTTCCTCCACCGTGACTACGCGGCCGGTCTTAGACGCGCTTGCAAGGATGATCTCGCTGTCGAGCGGCTTGATGGTATGAATGTTGATGACCTCCGCATCGATGCCCTCGGCGGCAAGCGTCTCGGCCGCTTCGAGCGCAGACGCGACCATAAGGCCGCAGGCGACGATGGTCACGTCCGAGCCCTCGCGCATCAGGACACCGCGACCGAGCTCGAACTTGTAGTCCGGGCGGTCGTTGATCACCGGCGCGGCCAGACGGCCAAAGCGCATGTACACGGGGCCGTCCATCTCGTAGGCCGCGCGCACGCAGGCCTTGGCCTCAACGTCGTCGGAAGGAACGATGACCGTCATGCCGGGAATCACGCGCATGAGCGCGATGTCCTCGTTGCACTGGTGGGTCGCACCGTCCTCGCCCACCGAGATGCCCGCATGCGTGGCGCCAATCTTGACGTTCAGGTGCGGATAGCCGATGGAGTTGCGCACCTGCTCATAGGCGCGGCCGGCGGCGAACATGGCAAAGGTGCTCGCAAAGGCGACGCGACCGGTGGTGGCCACGCCTGCGGCCATGCCCATCAGGTTCGACTCGGCGATGCCCGCATCGAAGAAGCGCTCCGGATAGGCGGCCTTAAACTTGCCCGTCTGGGTTGCGGCCGCAAGGTCGGCGTCGAAGACCACAAAGTCATCGTGCTCGGCGCCCAGCTCGACCAGCGCTTCACCGTAGCTCGCGCGGGTGGCGATCTTTTTCACCTCGGACATTATTTGCCCTCCTTCTCGAGCTCGGCCATGGCCTGGGCATACTGTTCGTCGTTGGGGGCCTTGCCGTGCCAGCCGACCTGGTTCTCCATAAAGGAGACGCCCTTGCCCTTCACCGTCTCGCAGACGATGCACGTGGGCGCGCCCTTGGTCTCGCGCGCCTCGGCAAACGCGGCTCGCAGCTGAGCGAAGTCGTTGCCGTCTGTCACCTCAACCACATGGAACTTGAACGCGCGGAACTTGTCGGCGATGGGCATCGCGGAGTTGACCTCCTCGATGCTGCCGTCGATCTGCAGGCCGTTGTGGTCCACGATCACGCAAAGGTTGTCGAGCGCGTGGTTGCCGGCAAACATCGCGGCCTCCCACACCTGGCCCTCCTCTACCTCGCCGTCGCCAAGAAGCGCATAGGTGCGGTAGGTGTCGCCCCAGTGCTGGGCCGCAAGAGCCATGCCCACGGCGGCGGAGACGCCCTGACCGAGCGAGCCGGTGCTCATGTCCACGCCGGGGGTGTCGTTCATGTTGGGGTGTCCCTGCAGATGGCTGCCGATATGGCGCAGCGTAAGCAGGTCCTCCTTGGGGAAGTAGCCGCGCTCGGCGAGCACAGCGTAAAGCGCGGGCGCGCAGTGGCCCTTAGAGAGCACAAAGCGGTCGCGGTCGGCACGGCGCGGGTCGGCCGGATCGATGTTCATCTCTTCAAAGTAAAGGTAGGTCATGATCTCGGCCGCACCGAGCGAGCCGCCGGGGTGCCCCGACTTGGCCGCGTGAACGCCCGTCACGATTCCCTTTCTGACCTCGTTGGCAAGGTTTTTGAGCTCCTCGTCGCTCATCATGCCTTCCTTTCAGGTTATGCGATGTCAATGCAGGCGCGGCGCTGCCCAGTCAGGGTATACGCACGCACGCGCTCCATTATGAATGATGTTGTTGCCTCAAGGCGCATCGACACACCCTCGTAACCGTTATTCGGCCAGCGGGCGCAAACGTTTTGCCATGGGAGCAACCGTCGCCTCGCGCGCCCGACCTTACGCGCCGAGCTCCTTGAAGCCCTCGCCGAAGGCCTCGGTGACGTCTGCGATGATGACGATGGCGTCGCGGTCGTGCTCGGCCACGATGGCCTTGAGCGTCGCGAGTTCACGGCGCTCCAAGATCACCATGAGCATCGGACGCTCCTCCCCGCTCCACATTCCCGTGGCGGAGAGCCTGGTGCAGCCGCGGTCCATGCCGTGCATGACGTCTTCCGCGATGTCGGAGAACTCGGTCGAGATGATGTAGGCCACACGGCGGCGATTGGCGCCGTCGACCACGGCGTCGACCACGTAGCCTAAAAGCACCATGCCGAGCGCCGCGTACAGGGCGTTCTTAAGCGAGAAGACCGGGGCGGAAAGCGCACAGATGGCGACATCGATCGCCATGGTGGTAGAGCCCACGGAAAGCGAGGTCTTGCGCGAGACGATCTGGCCTATGGTGTCGGAGCCGCCGGTGTTGGCGCCGCTACGGAGCACCAGGCCGTAACCGATGCCGGAAAGGATGGAACCCCACAGCGCGGAAAGCATCAGGTCCTGCCCCGCAAACGGGTTGTCGATAAGCGCGAACAGGTCGCAGAAGACGCCCAGCAGCACAAAGCCCGTGACAGTCTGCACCACGTAGAGCAGGCCGCCCTCGCGTGCCACCACAAGCAGCAGCAGCGCGTTGATAACGATGGTCTGCACACCGACGGGAAGCGAGAACCCAGCGCGGGCGGCAAGCTCCTGCACGATGGTGGCCAGACCCGTCACGCCGCCGGCAGCCAGGCCGTTGGGAATCATGAACGTATCGGTGGCAAAGGCCGCGAGCGCGCAGCCCACTACGACCATGGGAAGGTCGCGCACAAAATTCGACCTGATAAGCCGCTCAAAATCGACGCGTCGCGCCATGCTTCCTCCTCACCGCGCACGACCGGAGCAGTCTTTTGCCGCACCGGGCGCCGTGCCCAAACAGGCGCGATATCGAATTTAATAACCTCCCGCAGTCTAGCACGGGAAGGTCGTTGCAGACCTAGACGGACCTAGTCCTCCGAAGCCTCGGCGGGGTCTACACCCTCGGCATTGCCGGTGGCCCAGCGATGGTAGCCAAAGATGAACGGGTCCAGGTCACCGTCCTCGAGCACCGAATCGGGATTGCCGGTCTCCACGCCGCTGCGCAGGTCCTTCACCATCTGGTAGGGATAGAGCACATAGCTGCGGATCTGGTTGCCAAAGCCGATGGTGTGCTTGGGACCGCGAATCTCGTCCAGGGCATCCTCGCGCTTCTGCAGCTCCAGCTCGTAGAGGTGAGCCTTAAGGATCTGCATGCACGCGGCCTTGTTCTGGATCTGGCTGCGCTCATTTTGACAGGTGACCACGATGCCCGTGGGGATATGCGTCACGCGCACGGCGGAGTCGGTGGTGTTGACGCCCTGGCCGCCCGGACCGCTCGCATGGTAGACGTCCACGCGGATGTCGCCGGGGTCGACCTCGATCTCGATGTCGTCGGGCAGCACGGGGATGACCTCGACGCCCGCGAAAGTGGTCTGACGACGCTTCTTGTCGTCCGTGGGCGAGATGCGCACCAGACGGTGAACGCCGGCCTCGGCGCGCAGCATGCCGAAAGCGTTCTTGCCCTCAACGGTGAACGTGGCGCGGTCGATGCCGATGACCTCTGCCGCGGGGCAGTCGTTGATGATGACCTTCCAACCGCGGCGGGCGCAGTACTTCATGTACATCTTGAACAGCATGAAGGTCCAGTCCTGGGCCTCCAGGCCGCCCTGCCCGGGCTTGATGCTCACGATGGCGTTACCGTGGTCGAACTCACCGGTAAACCAGCTCGAGAGCTCCATCTCGTCGATCTTGCGCTCAAGCTCCTGCGCGGTCTGGGCGGCCTCGGCAACCAGGTCCTCGTCCCCGCCCATTTCGGAGGCGAGTTCGAGGGCGGCGCGCGCATCGGCCAGCCCCGCACGGGCAGACTCCACGGTCTGGATATCCTCTTTGCAGGAGGAGAGCTCGGCCATCACCTTGCGCGCGGCCTCGGCATCGTTCCAAAAGTCGGGCGCGGCGCTCGCAGCCTCGAGCGCGCCGACGCGGGCGCGCTTCTCGTCCAGATGGAAATACGACTCGACCTCGGCAAGGCGAGCCTCCAAGGCGTCGAGCGCCTCGGGAGCGATCGTCTTCAACTCCATGGAGGGAACCTAGCGATTCCTGCCGTGGCAGTTCTTGAACTTCTTGCCGCTACCGCAGGGGCACGGCTCGTTGCGGCCCACGTTGACGTAGGGGTCGTCGGACTCGGCCTTGCGGTAGGTCTGCACGTGGCCGAAGGAGTCCGCGGAGCCGTTACCACCGGAGACGGCGGCGCGGGCGCGGGCAGCGGCCTCGCGGCGCACGGTGTCGCCCGCGGCCTCGCCGTCCACATCGGCCGGACCGGAGTACGTGGCGCCCTCGAGCTGCTCGGGCTGCTCGGGAGCCTCCACGGGAGCGGGAGCGCGCTTGACCTCGATGCGCAGCACGGTGCGCAGGTAGTCCTCGTACATGGTGTCGACAAGCGTCTGGAAGGCGGCGAAGGCCTCGGACTTGTACTCGACCAGCGGGTCGCGCTGACCAAAGCCGCGCAGGCCGATACCGGTCTTGAGATAGTCCATCTCCTGCAGGTAGTTCATCCAGCGGGTGTCGATCACGCGCAGCATGACCTGGCAGTTGAGCTCGCGCATGAGCTCCTCGCCCAGGCGCTCGGCCTTCTCGTCGTAGCACTTCTGCACGTAGGCGAGCACCTCGTCCTTGAGCTCATCGTAGGACTCGTCGGCGAACTGCGGGGCGTCGACGTTGCCGGTAAGCTCCACGACCCACTTGTGCAGGCCCTCGAGGTCGCGCTCGCCGTCGTGGCTGTCCTTGGCGCAGAACTCCTGCACACAGCGGGCCACGGTATCGGTGATGACCTCGGAGACGTGCTCGGCCAGGTCCTTGCCGTCCAGAATCTTGTTGCGCTCGGCGTAGATGACCTGGCGCTGCTTGTTCATGACGTCGTCGTACTCAAGCACGTTCTTACGCATGGAGAAGTTGATGTTCTCAACCTTGCGCTGGGCGCTCTCGACGGCCTTGGAGACAAACTTGTGCTGGATGGGCTCGTTGTCGGGCATGTCGGCCGCGACCATCATGTTGGAGATGCGGTCCATCTTGTCGCCGCCGAACAGGCGCATCAGGTCGTCCTCGAGGGAGAGATAGAACTGGGTCTCGCCCGGGTCGCCCTGACGGCCGGAGCGGCCGCGCAGCTGGTTATCGATACGGCGCGACTCGTGACGCTCGGTGCCGATGACCGTCAGGCCGCCGGCGGCCAGCACGCGCTCGCGCTCGTCCTTGCAGATGGCAACGGCCTTCTCGCGGGCCTCCTCGAGCTGCTCGAGGGTGGCGTCGGCCATCTCGATGCCGGCGTTGTCGAGCATCTCGCGCACCAGCTCGTCGGGATTGCCGCCGAGCAGGATGTCGGTACCGCGGCCGGCCATGTTGGTGGCGATGGTCACGGCGCCAAAGCGGCCGGCCTGGGCCACGATGTGCGCCTCGTGCTCATGGAACTTCGCGTTCAGGATGGCGTGCTTGATGCCGCGGCGATCGAGCAAGCGCGACAGGCGCTCGGAGCTCTCGATGGAGACGGTGCCCACCAGCACGGGCTGGCCCTTGGCATGGCGAGCCTCGACCTCGTCGGCCACGGCGTTGAACTTGGCGGAGACGGTGCGGTAGACCAGGTCCTCGTGGTCCTTACGGATCACGGGCTTGTTGGAGGGGATCACCTGGACGGGCAGCTTGTAGATCTCGCGGAACTCGGCGTCCTCGGTAAGGGCGGTACCGGTCATGCCGGAGAGCTTGTCGTACAGGCGGAAGTAGTTCTGCAGCGTGATGGTGGCGAGCGTCTGGTTCTCCTCGCGCACGAGCACGCCCTCTTTCGCCTCGATGGCCTGGTGCAGGCCCTCGGAGTAGCGACGGCCCTCCATGATGCGGCCGGTGAACTCATCGACGATCTTGACCTCGCCGTTCTGCACCACGTACTGCTTGTCGCGGTGGAACATGTACTGGGCCTTGAGCGCCTGCTGAAGATGGTTCACCAGCTGGCCGGAGAGGTCGGCGTAGATGTCCTCGATGCCCAGGCGCTGCTCGATCTTCTTCAAGCCGCGCTCGGTGCACGCGATGGTGTGCTTGGCCTCGTCCATCACGTAGTCGCCGGTCTCTTCCTGGGGCTCGGAAGCGGCCAGCATGTCGTGCTGGACCTCCTCGCCGCGCTCAAGGCCGCGCACGGCGCGCGCGAAGTCCTTGTAGGTGCCGGCAGACTTGGTACCCGCGCCGGAGATGATCAGCGGGGTGCGGGCCTCGTCGATCAGGATGGAGTCGACCTCGTCGACGATGGCGTAGGCGTGGCCACGCTGCACGCGCTGGCCGGCGCGCACGACCATGTTGTCGCGCAGGTAGTCGAAGCCGAACTCGGAGTTGGTGCCGTAGGTGACGTCTGCGGCATAGGCCGGCAGCTTGCCCTCGAGCGGCATGCCGTTTTGCAGCAGGCCCACGCTCATGCCCATAAAGCGATAGATCTTGCCCATCCACTCGGAGTCACGCTTGGCCAGGTAGTCGTTGACCGTGACCACGTGCACGCCCTTGGCGGGAATGGCGTTAAGGTAGCCCGCGAGCGTGGAGACGAGCGTCTTGCCCTCGCCGGTCTTCATCTCGGCGATGTTGCCGTCGTGCAGAGCCATGGCGCCCACGAGCTGCACATCGAAGTGGCGCATACCGACGGTGCGCTTGGAAGCCTCGCGTACGGCGGCGAAGGCCTCGGGGAGCAGGTCGTCGAGCGACTCGCCGTCCTCGTAGCGCTTGCGGAAGACCTCGGTCTGGCCGCTGAGCTCCTCGTCTGTCATCTTGACGAACGTAGGCTCCAGCTCGTTGATCTTCTGGACCGTCTTCTCGTAGCGCTTGAGGTCCTTATCGGAACCGAACGAGAGCAGCTTGGACATGAATCCCATGTGGTTTCCCTTACGCCTAATCGGGCGAGCGCCCGATGAATACACAGTTGCATTCGACTGTAACGGCTAAATTTGATGACCCGGTGCACATACGGCTCCACCACGGAGAAAACACCGGCCGCAGCAGGCGTTAAGAGGGCCTCGGCCCTTTATTCCACGGAATCGGCGCAGCACACGTCCGAGACCCTCTGCGCATCCTGCTCGCAATCGCCGGATTTCTCGCCCGAAAAGACTGCGCCAGCGCAGATAACAACCACGCCGAGGGCCATGAGCGGGGTCACCGGCTCACCAAGCACCAAGAAACCCGTCAGAACCGCGCAGGGCAGCTCAGAGGCCGAAAGCATGGCCACGGTGTCGCCCGAGACATAGCGGCCGGCCAGAGCAAACAGGATGCAGGGCGCAAGGCACATCGAGGCGCCCAGCGCGGCCCCGCCCGGGGCGAGGGCCGCAACCTCAGCCGGCGAGGTCAGGAACTCGGGGCACACGATTAACGCGAGCAGAGCACCGCCCGCGGCGATAAGCGTCGTGCGCGGCAGCGGGTTCTCCCCCTTTGCCACATGACCGTTGAGAAACAAATAGCCCGCCTGAAACGCCGCGCACGCCAGCCCAAGCATGATGCCCACCGGATCGATCCCGGCAAGCGAGCCCGCAACGATCTCGTCGGCAAAGCCGCTCCCGAGCACCGCGCCCGCGACGACGGCCAGGCTCGCCACGACCGTACGCACACCGGGACGCCGGCGCGAAAAAAGATGCTCGAAGATAACGGCAATCCACACGTACTGGAACTGGATGGCCACCGCGCGCGAGACGGAGAGGCGGTCGATCGCCATGAAGTAGGTGATCGACGCCGCAGCGAGCAGCATGCCCGTGAGAACAAGCCCGAGCGCGGCCTTGCCGCGCGGAAGACGCTTGCGGCAAAGTACCATCAGGGCGGCAAAGGCAACAAGACTCATCAGGTACTCGGCAGCCACGATATGGGACGTGGCGAACCCGCCCGCCTCGATAATCTGACAGATCGTACCGCCCAAACCATACGACGCGCCCGCCGCGAGCGCCGCGACCGACCCGATCAGCGCGCCGGACTTCGTCTGCGATCTCATACAAGATCACGCTCCCTTTTCTATTGAACTGATGTATCGAGAAGATGGCGACGCGATGCGTAGGGGGATGAGGAGCACCGCGCCACCACTCACCACGCTAACGAGTTTGCGGGCCGGCCTTCAATGGTCGAAAGACACCGATTGCCTAGGCAAAACGGTAGATCCGTACCGTAAATGCGGTAGGAAATTACCGCTTCGAGTGGTCGAAGGCGAAGTTCGTCCAATCGTATACTTTTGAACACCCAGCAATCCGATCCAACGAGACGGCTAAAGGAGGGATGAGATGCAGGGAGAACTCTTCGAGCGCGACTGGCGATTCATGTTCGACGCCGTCTACCGCATCAACAGCGTCGAGTGCATCGACACGTTCAGGCGCGAGGCGCTCGAGTGTCTCAAGGTGCTCATCCCGTCCACCAAAGGCGTGTTTTTCCTGGCCTCAACGGAAGACGACGGCGACATGACGTTTAGCGAACCGCTCGTCTTCGGCGACGAGACCGAGAGCATGAGCGATTACCTTGCCGGCGCGTACGACCACGATCAGTACTACCGCGGGATGGGCTTGAGCCTGGTCACAGAAAGCTACCGCGACTCCGATCTCATGCCGGCAACGTATCGCGAACGCACCGGCCTCGTAAAGAAGGCCTACAGCGAGATGGGCGTCTACTATGCGCTGCGCACGTACCTCGTGCACAAGCGAAAGCTTGTGGGCAACATCGAGCTGTTCCGCTCCAAGGAAGAAGGCGATTTCTCCGACCGCGACCTACAGGTATTCGAGACCTTCGCGCCGCATATCGCACTTGCGCTGGGCCGCCTGCGAGAGCAGGCCCAGAACGCTTCGCCCGCAAGGTCGCGTCAGGAAGAGATCATGGAAAGCTGCAACCTCACCCCGCGCGAACGCGAGGTGGTTCATCTGGTGGCCGAAGGCATCGAGGATAGCGAAGCGGCCGATATGCTGTGCATCTCGGTCTCCACGCTGAAAAAGCACGTCTACAACGCCTACCGCAAGCTGGATGTGAACAACCGCGTCCAGCTGTGCTTGCTTCTTTCCAGCGACGACAACCGGTAAAGTGTGCAGGCGCGCCCGCGGCGCCGGGCGGCCATACGCAGACAAGGGCCCAACGAGGAGACAGGGTGCCATGGACACGACCACAGCACGCACGCGAATCCGGATTCTGGCATCGACCTTTTTCGCGTTTCTCTACACCTTCACCTACGACGGGCTCGCCTATTCCGCACACTTCGGCGACCTGTTCGCGCAGGCCACCGTCGCTTCGCTCATAGGGGTCGCCTTTCTTGCCGCCATCGTATTCGTAGCGACAAGAAACCCCGCGGCGCTCTCCGGCACCAGGCTCAGCACCGCTGCCGCGCTCTGCATCCTTTTGGGAGCGCTGCTCATCATCGTGTCCGAGGTCACCGCCCAAAGCCTGTCCTTCACGGCAGGGCTGGCGCTTGTCGAAGTCGGATTCGATTGGAGCCTCACCGTCGCCTTTTTGGCGCTCAGCACGCTCGAACGGCGGCAGATCATAAAGCTCGCGTGCATCGCCATCGCGCTCGCCTACGTCTCTTATCTCGTCTTGGAGCTCCTGCCCTTTGCATGCATGCTCGCGGCGCTCCTTCTCAGCGCCCTGCTTACCCTTCTGCCGGTGCTTCGCCCTACAAAGCCCCTGCTCGAAGAGCTCAGATCCGCCACGCCGCCCGACGAGCTGCGCATCACGCAACCCAAGACCTGGGTACCGCTCTTGAGCGGACTGTTCGTCTGCATGCTCGTCCTGATGGTTTTCTACGGTTATGGCTGTTCAGAAGTTGTAAGCGCTGGCATCGTGGCAGACATCTCCACAATCGTTTTTGCTGCAGCCCCCGTTGCCCTGGTTTTTGCCGGCGCCGTCAGCCTCGACACGATGTATCTGGTGTCCACCCTGCTCGCGCTGCTGGGAGCGATGCTTTCGCCCGTCGGCGGCATGCCGTACGAGACCATAGCCACCATTGCGTTTCGTCTCGCCGCAATCTGTTTCTACCTGCTGCAGATCATCACCTGGGGCACCATCGCCCAGCGCAACCGGCAATCGGCGCTGCCCCTCGTTGCCTGGGGCAACGTCTTGTGCATCGGCGGTAACGTCATCGGCTGCCTTCTGCGCGCAGGGATGAACACGCTGTACGGCGACGATCCAAACCTCGGGTTCGCCGTGTTCTCCGTCCTTGTCGTCATGTTCGTGGGATATGTCCTTCTTGGCTTGCGATCGTTCAGCCTCGAAGCCACCGTTATGGGAATCGAGGCCGAGAAGCCCGTGGTGCAGTCGAGCGGCGCAGGGCTGGAGAACCTCTGTCAAGACGTGGCGCTGCGCTTCGGCCTCACCAAGAGGGAAAGCGAGGTACTCGTATACCTCGCGCGCGGGCGAAACTGCGGCGTGATCGAGAAAGAGCTCTGCATCTCGCGTAACACGGTGCGCACGCACGTAAAGCACATCTACGAGAAGCTCTGCATCCATTCCCAGCAAGAACTCATAGACCTCGTGGACTCGCATGGGCGCGAGGTCGCGCCGAAAAGCGCGGCCATTCGGCACAATCCATAAACAGCAGTAAATACCTGCAGAAAAAGCCGCCTCATCCCGTTTGCGTGAGGCGGCTTTTCTCGTAAAAATCACCCTCCTGTGGTGTTTTTCGCGCATCGCACGCAACCTACATTTGGCAGTGTCGCAGGGGTCGTGAGACCCCTATCGTCCAACGCCCGGGACCGTCTCTCCTCGCAAGGCTCCGGGCGCCCGCTCTATTGGCATCCGCCCGGCCAATCGCGGCCAGGCCCCGCCAGAAAGGAACTGACATGCCAAAAATCGCAACGTGTACCCTTGAGGTCGAGCATCACGAGAAGGGCGGCAACAATGTCCCCCGCATGCTGAGCTTCGTGGACGAGGCGGCTGACCAGGGGGCCAACTTCATCGTGTTCCCCGAAAGCGCTGTCGCCGGCCTGGGCGGCTCGGAGAACCCCGATGAGATGCTCGGCGCTTTTAACGCCGAGGTTGTCAACTTCTACCTGGCCGGCGCCGAGGAGGTTCCCTGCGGTCCCTCCACGCAGGCCATGATCCAGAAGGCCGCCGAGCGCGACATCTACATCTGCTGGTCGATGAACGAAAAATGCCCGGGCCACCCCGAGCTCGTGTGGAACACCGTCGTGCTCGTTGGCCCCGAGGGCTTTGTGGGCAAGTACCACAAGGTACACCTTCCGATGTGCGAGCAGCTCAACACCGTCATGGGCAACGAGTGGCCGGTCTTTGACACCAAGTTCGGCAAGGTTGGCCTGATGTGCTGCTATGACCTTTCCTTCCCCGAGGCCGCGCGCTCGCTTGCGGTAAACGGCGCCCAGATCATCCTGTGTCCCACGGGCTGGCCGCTGCTCGAGAGCTTTGCCTCCGACGAGAACGAGGACGACCGTTCGCTCGACCTGCTCGTCACCTGGACGCGCTCGCGCGCGCTGGAAAACGGCGTCGTCGTCGTGACGTCCCAGCCCTCCGACCTGTTCTATTCCTCGCACGGTATGGTCGTGGACGGCATGGGCAAGATTCTGGCGAACACCGGCTTTGGCGAACGCGTCTCCATCGCCGACCTGGGCGACAGCGTCGAGAGCAAAAACGCCCATGACCGCAGCTACGTGATGTACGGCGCCCTGATGCACAAGGACCGTCGCCCCGATACCTACAGCGCCATCACGCGCATCGGCTCCTACAACTTCATGAACAGCGCCGAGCTCCAGGAGAGCTGGAACCGCTAGGGCTTCAGGCCGGCCCGCGCGCCCGGGCAGCTGCGGGCCGGCCGCATCTCGAGTGACATCATGTCGCGCGCAAATTCATCCATCAGAAAGGACTGACAACAATCATGGCATTGCTGCAAGAGCGAAACGGCCTCTCAAAGGGCCGCGTGATCATGATGCTTCTGGCGCTGTACCTCAGCGTCATGTGCACCATGGCCGATATGCTCATCACCCCCATCGCAAACGAGTTCTACACCCTGTACGCCGATGCCCCCTCCGCCATCGTGAGCCTGGGCGTCACGGGCACGTGCCTTTCCGCCATGCCGTTCATGCTGCTCTCGGGCTGGATGTGCGACCACTTCAACAAGAAGACGATGATGGTCGTTGGCTTTGCGATCTACATGGTGGCCGGCCTGTTTGGCGCCGCCGTGGAGAACGTCTACTACTGGGTCGCCATGCGCCTGCTGGTCGGTGTGGCATGGGGCGTCACCAACTCCGCCGCGTTCGCGATTCTTTCCGACTTCTTCAATGACGACCCGCTGGTGCACAGCTCCGCCGTCGCCGGCTACAGCATCGCCATCTCCGTCGTGGGCTCCCTGCTGGCTTTCCTGGGCGGCGTGCTTGCCCAGAACGGCTGGTCGGCCGTCTACCAGGGCTACTGGGCATCCATCCCCGTCTTTATCCTGCTCCTCATCTTCCTGCCCTCCTTCCCGGCGCACACCGCTAGCGCCGAGGAGACTGATGAGGCCGCTGCCGCGACCGAGTCGAAGGGCTGGATGGGCCGCCTGCTGCCCTTGCTGATCATGGTCATCGTAGGCTGCTGCTGCTTCTACGAGGTTCAGTACATGGGCTCCCTCTACGTCGAGGCGGCCGGCATCGGCGACTCCACGTACTCGGGCACGATGATCTCGTTCCTGACGCTCGGCGGCATGGTGGGCGCCCCGCTCTACCCCGTTCTCAAGAAGAAGCTCGGACTCGACTTCGCATTCCTGCCCGGCATCGTGCTCGAGGCCGTCTGCTTCCTCCTCATGGCGTTCTTCCCCTCGCAGCTGGGCTGCCTGGTGTTCAGCTTCCTTATCGGCATGGGCAACATGTGCTTCTACTCCCACTACTACTCCGCGTACGCAGAGGTGGTCCCGGCCGATAAGATCGGCGTTGCCGGCGGCCTGATCGGCTTCTGCGAAGCCATGGGCAACTTTGGCTGCTCCTACGTGCTGATGGGTCTTATCAGCGCTACCAACGGTACCGCCGCAAGCGTCTGGTGGATCTTCGGCGCCGGCTTTATCGTCGTGGGCATCTTTGGCCTCTTCATCGCTGCCCGCAACAAGGGCAAGAAGGCGATTGCCGCCTAACGGCCTCCAACAATGTGAGTTCGCCTGTTACAGACGGTCTGGCGCCTCCCGGTTTCTCGCGTGAACCGGGAGGCGCTTTTGTTTCGCGCCCCGCCCGGCAGCGGGCCCGCCCACCAGCAAAGGGCTACAATGCCAAAACAAGAAACAGCTCAGGTTTACTAAGGGGTAGCCATGCACGAGATGCGACTTTCCAAACGCCAGATCACCGATTCCGCGGCCATTCGCCAGATTGTAGAAGACGCGCAGGTGCTGCGTGTGGGCGCTCAGGATGCGGACGGCATGTTCATCGTGCCCCTAAACTATGGCTACACCTGGGACGATGAGACGCAGCTGCCCACGTTCTATCTGCACTCCGCGCGCGAGGGCCGCAAGGCCGAGGCGTTTTGCGCCGGCGGCGCGGCAGGCACAAAGGTCGCCTTTGAGATGGACGAGGACCGCGGGAACATTACAGGCTCCTACTCCTGCGCATGGTCGCGCTCCTACCGCAGCATCATGGGCGAGGGAACCATTCGTCTCGTTGAGGACGAGGCCGAGCGCACGCATGCCCTCGAGCTGCTCATGGCCCACGCGGCACCCGGCGCCCCGGCGCCCACATTCTCGCCCGAGGGCATGGCCCGGGTAGCCATCTTCCGTCTCGACGCCACCCACCTCACCGCCAAAGAACGCGCCCCCAAGGCGTAGGGGTTCCGGCTGGGAAGCGCGGCGTACATTTTTTGCGTCTGTGCACGGTATGCATAACGCAACGACGCACTTTTGACCACGACTGGGTCGTCTGAAGGCGCCGCTGAGCCGGTTTTGACATCCTGGGGTTTTCTGAGCGCTGTTCATATCCAGAGCAATCGTGCACAGACGCAAAATATGTACGGTGCACAACGGCGATGAGTCGATTGGGCGATTTTTTGTGAATAAAACCGGGCTATCGTGGTCTGAAAATGCATAAGCCCGCAAGAGGCCCGGTTCGGTACGGCCCTAGGTTCCAAAAAGGCTCCGAACGCAAAACCCCGTAGCCATCGGCTACGGGGTCTCGATCGCTCTATGCGATGTGCGCGAGTGCGTTACTCGGCAGCAGCCTCGGTGGCCTCGGTCTCAGCGGCGGCCTCCTCGACGGGAGCCTCCTCCACGGGAGCCTCAGCGGCCTTCTTGGCGGCCTCGGCAGCGAACTTCTCAGCGCGCTTGGCCTTCTCGGCGGCCTTGGCCTCAGCGGCGGCCTTACGGGCAGCCTCGGCCTCAGCAGCCTTGGCGGCCTTGGCAGCCTTGGCCTCCTCGGCGCGCTTAAGCTGGGCAGCGGCGGCGCCACCGAACTTGTCGGCGAAGCGCTGGACGCGGCCGGCGTTGTCGACGAACTTCTGCTGGCCGGTGTAGAACGGGTGGCACTCGTTGCAGAGCTCGACGGAGATCTCGGACTTGGTGGAGCGGGTGGTGAACACGTTGCCGCAGCTGCAGCGGACGGTGCACTCAACGTACTCGGGATGGATTCCTTGTTTCATGGCAGGGCTCCTCTATAGATCGCGTTCTGGTTTCCGACCAGAACTAGGGGTGTCTTGGTTTCCGACCAAGACAAAACAGCCTGCCTAGTCTACCACGGGTCAGAAAAGCGCTTCGAATCCCACAAAAGCACCACGTGGGGCCCGACGCTTGGCGGCAATCGCGTCCCCGAAGCGTGGGTTTCGGCCGTGTTACCCCCGTGAAGCGCTGCCCCGCCGGGACCCGACAGGCTACAATGTCAGGCACCAATATCTATCCGAGCCCTACCGAAGGGACACCCATGGCAGAGACCGCATCCAACCGTATCGTCATCACCGTCCTGGGCAAGAACCGCCCCGGCATCGTCGCCGGCGTCACCCGCGTGCTGGGCGAGGCCAACGTCGACATTCAGGACATCACGCAGTCGATCCTCGAGGGTATCTTCACCATGACGATGCTCGCCGACACTTCCGAGTCGAACCTCGGCTTCACCGAGCTGCAGGAGGCCCTGGCGCACGCTGGCGAGCTTTCCGGCGTGAAGGTGAGCATCCAGCGCGAGGACGTCTTCAACTTCATGTACCGCCTGTAGTTTGGAAGAAAGGGGCAACCGTGGCCTACGACGCGAAAAAGATCTACTACCGCTTTGACGACTACCTGAGCCGCCTGGTACTCGACTACGAGGCCAGCCGCCAGATCGAGGCCGACAGCGAGCGCCTGTACCACGGTTTTCCCAACGAGCCCTACGACGAGCGCCTCTTTGAGGAGCACAACGTCAAGCGCGGCCTGCGCAACGCCGACGGCTCGGGCGTGGTTGCAGGCCTTACGCGCATCTCGGACGTCCACGGCTACAACCGTGTGGACGGCCACGTTGTGCCCGACCGCGGCCGCCTGATGCTGCGCGGCTACAACATCGAGGACCTGGTGAACCACGCGCAGGCCGAGGACCGCTTTGGCTACGAGGAAGTCGCTTACCTGCTGCTCACCGGCTCGTTGCCCAACAAGGAGGAGCTCGACGGCTTCTGCGAGCGCCTGGTGGCCTTCCGCCATCTCTCCGGTGACTACGTGCACGAGTTCCCGCTCACCACTCCCTCCAAGAGCATCATGAACACGCTGGCGCGCGCCGTCTTGCTGCTCTACCGCTTCGATGCCGAGCCGGACGAGATATCGCCCGAGCACGAGATCGACGTCGCCATGTCCATGATCGCGCGTCTGCCGCGCATCGCCGCGCTGGCGCACATGGCGCGCGTGGCCCAAAACGAGGGCCGCATGCCGCAGATCCCGCAGCCCTCCCCCGGCCTTTCCACCGCCGAGGCCGTGCTGCAGGTGCTGCGCGGCGGAGACGACTTCACGCGCGATGAGGCGATGCTGCTCGACGTCATGCTCATGCTGCACGCCGAGCACGGCGGCGGCAACAACTCGACCTTCGCCTGCCGCGTGCTCTCGTCCTCGGCGACCGACCCGTACTCGGCCTACGCGGCGGCCATCGGATCGCTCAAGGGCCCGCGTCACGGCGGCGCGAACGCCAAGGTGGTCTCGATGCACGAGGACATCCGCACGCATGTCTCCAACTGGGAGGACGAGGACGAGCTCGCGGCCTATCTCGCCAAGATCCTGCGCCGCGAGGCCTTTGACGGAACCGGCCTCATCTACGGCATGGGCCACGCCGTCTACACGCTCTCGGACCCACGCGCCGAGCTGTGCCGCACCTACGCGCGCTCCCTTGCGCAGGCCAAGGGCCTGGGCGCGGAGTTCGCCCTCATCGAGAGCATCGAGGAGCTGGCCCCGCAGGTGATGCGCGACGTCTCGGGCATCACCAAGCCCATCTGCGCGAACATCGACCTGTACACCGGCTTTATCTACAAGATGCTCGGCGTGCCCGAGGCGCTGTTCACGCCCATGTTCGCTGTGGCGCGCATGGCCGGCTGGTCGGCCCACCGCATGGAGGAGCTCTTCTGCGCGCACCGCATCATCCGCCCCGCCTACCAGTCCGTCATGGACAACGAGACCTACCTGCCGCTCGCCGAGCGATAAATCCTGGAGACAGCCGTGATCTTCTTTTCCGATATGGACGGAACCCTGCTCGCCACCGACAAAAGCGTGAGCGCGGCCACCTGGGCGGCACTCGACGCCGTGCACGCGGCCGGCATGCAGTTCGTGCCCTGCACGGCACGCGCCTTTAACGGCGTGCCCGCCGAGCTGCTCGCGCACCCTTCCGTGCGCTACGTGGTGGCCTCGAACGGTGCCTCCGTCGTGGACCTTGAGACCGAGACACAGCTTCACGCCGTACATCTCTCGCGCGAACGTGTGCGGCAGGTATGGGAGATCGCGCGCAACTTTGACGACATCACGTTCGACGTCTTCTCCGATGGCGCCTGCTACGCCCAGCGCGAGCGCTACAACCGTCTAGACGAGTTTGCCGGCGTGCTCTCCACCCTGGAATCGCTGCAGGCAAACCGCACGCCCTACGACGAGAGCACCGACGAGTTCATCGCCGCGCACGACAACTACGAGCGCATCACCATGTACTGGAAGCACGAGGAGGACGCGGCCAAGATCCGCGCCGCGCTCGCGCAGGACCCCACGCTCGCGATCGTGCGCTCGGCGCCCAACAACATCGAGGTCTCGGACATCACAGCCACCAAGGGCGGCGCGCTCACGTGGCTGTGCGGCTATCTGGGCGAGGACGTGGCCGGCGCCGTGTCCTTTGGCGACAACATCAACGACATCTCGATGATCGAGACGGCCGGCTGCGGAGTTGCCATGAAAAACTCCGAGCCCGAGAACCTGGCCGCGGCCGACCTCATCGCCGACACCAACGACAACGACGGTGTGGCCAAGGTCATCATGGCGAAGCTGGGGGCGTAGGTTCCCGGGGGCGGGGCGGTATATCCCCCCCATGCTCAAACATACTCGGAAGGGGTCTCGGCGCTTGGCGCCGGGACCCCTTCCTGCGTAACTGCGCGTGGAGGGATATACCGCCCCACCCGCACCGTTAACCCCCAGAGAGCTTCTGGCGAGGGTTTTGCTTGAAGCGTTTTCCCTACCCTGCGCGGCGCTCGGCGTCAGTGGCGTTGGCGTAGCCGTAGGAGCGGGCTATGTTGTCGAGATTGGCGATGGCCAGGTTCACGTTAGCCTGCCAGCACTGGACCACGTAGCGGTCGTAGATGGCAACGGTGCGCGCCGAGTAGCTCTTGAGTTCACCGCGGAGATAGGTCTCGAACGAGGTGTCGCCCGGCTGGTCGTTCTCCGAAACAAGCGGCCGGCCCCCGCGGGTGACGTTGGGGAACAGCACGTGCGCCTGCGCCTGCCAGATTAGGAAGAACTTGATGATGTGCTCGATGCGCTCACAAGTCTCGTATCCGATGAGCGGCAGGCTGGCCGCGACCTCCTGAAAGCGATCGTAGTCGGTGCCCTCCATCATCCAAGCGTACTTCTCGGTCATGAGCGAGCGGTGGCACGCACGGGCAGTCGAGACGTCCTCGAGATAGGACTCGAGTAGCTCGTTTGAGTAGGTCTCGAGCAACGCATGGCGAAAGCGCTTGAACGTCTCAGGGCTCTCTTGGCACCATGCGGCGCCGCCCTCGTTGTTCACGTTCGAGAAGTCCTCCCACTCGTGCCGCACAATCGTATCGACCAGTTCCATCTTTGACATAGCTTGCTCCCATCCGGCCCCCAGCAGGCCCCTCACGCTTCTCGTGGCCTCGCCTGCACATGCATCAGGTGGAGCCCCTTCATGAGTCGGCGACCATCTCTCGCACGCGATCCAGGAATTCACTCATACGCCCATACCGCCTTAAACTCGCAGTCAGCGCAAACGCTAGCAGCCTCCGCACGCGGCCCATGAGCACCCTGCACAAAGCCCCTGCCAGCGGCAATCCCCCATCGGCCAGCAGCTTCGCCACACCCCCAAAGTCGCCGCCAAAGCAAAGTGCCCACCGCATTCAAACCTTGAAGCCCCCGGAACCAGCTGCACAAACAGAAGAAGTCAAGCAAGTCCCCCATGCGAGGAGCAAGGAGAACCCTTATACCTCCACGCGCAGTTACGCAGAGAGGGGTCCTGGCGCAAGCGCCAGGACCCCTCTCGAGTATGTTTGAGCATGGAGGTATAAGAGTTCTCCCCGCTCCCCCAAGGCCCTCCTCTTACTTCTGTTCGAGCAGAATCCGCCTCATCTCGGCCTGCACCGCCTGCTCGTAGTTGTAGCCCACCACGCGGTCGGCCACGGCCTTGAGCGCAGGGCGGCCGTTTGCCATGGCGCAGCCGCAGCCCACCATGCGGATGATCTCGTAATCGTTCATGGAGTCGCCAAAGGCCATGACCTCATCGGCCGCGATGCCGTAGTGGTCCATGATCTGCGCGATGCCGCTCGCCTTGGTAACCCCTACCTGCAGCGCATCGATCCAGCAGTTGCCGGACGGCGCGAACACGAACTTCTCGCCCAGCTCGCGCTGGAGCACGTAGGCGTTGTCCATCACGTTGCCGTCGTCGCAGAAGATCGAGGCCTTAAGGATGTTCACCTCGGGGTCGGGAAGCTCCCAGATGCGCTCGGCGTTGGGCAGGTCCTTGTCCACCTCGCGCACGAACTTGCCCTCGTCGTCCATCAAAAACGACTTGGTGCGGTCAAAGAGCGCCAGGTGCAGGTTGTCGAACATGCCGATCACGCGCGCCAGGTCGCGGATGGCCAGATGCGAGTACACCTCGCGGTCGATCTGCTCGCCCTCGGCATAGACCTGCGCGCCGTTGGACGCCACAAAGTCCATCTTGTCCACCACGGGCTCGAAAAAGGTGCAGAGACGGTCATAGCGACGGCCGGACGATGCGGCGAAGTGAACGCCCTTCTCGCGCAGGGCGATAATGAGCTCGTAGGTCTCGGGCGGCACCTCGCTGTGCTCGTTCAGCAGCGTTCCGTCCATGTCAGAGGCAATCAGTTTGATCATGCGCTACAGCCTCCTTGCTGTACGTACCAACACATCTCTTATTCCCCGAAAGCATACCCGAATCATGCAACGGCCACGTAAGCAAATGGCCCGCTTGCGATGTTTCGTCACAAGCGGGCACACATGAAAAGGGGCATATACGGCGGCTATTCGCCGCAAGCGCTAAGCAGAAATCAAGCGTTCGTAAATCGTCTCGAGATCTGCAGCCTCAAGGGGCTTGATGGTGTTCGCCGGGCTCCCCGACTCGATGGCGTCATGCGCCATCTTGGGGATCTGCGCGCGGAACTCGTCCGCATCGATGCCGTAGGCACGCAGCGTGGGGATGTTGAGGTCGCGCAGCAGGCCCTCTATCACATCGAGCAGCTCGGTCGCGGCCGTCTTGTCATCGGTCGAGGCAGAGGCGCCCACCTCGCGCGCCACGGCGGCGAACTCGGGATAGGCCCCGTCTACCACGTAGCGCAGGCACTCCAGCATGATCATGGCGTTGGACAGGCCGTGCGGCACGTGGAAGAGCGCGCCGATGGGGCGGCTCATGCCGTGGATGATCGTCACGCTGGCGTTGTTGAACGCGATGCCCGCCTCGGTGGCGGCGATGGCCATCTGCGTACGCGCTTCCATGTTGTCCGGCTCGGTATAGCAGGTGAGGAGATTCGCCAGGATGCGCTTGATGGCACTGATGGAGAACGTGTAGCTCATGGGCTGCGCCTTGCGCGACGTGGCCGACTCGAGCGCATGGCACAAGGCGTCCACGCCGGTGTTCGCCGTCACGCTCGCAGGTGTCGTAGCGGTGAACTGAGGGTCGACGATCGCCACGTCGGGCAGCACCTTGGCACCCGCGAGCAGCATCTTGATGCCCGCACGCGTGTTGTTGATGATCGTGAACTGCGTGACCTCAGAGCCCGTACCCGCCGTGGTGGGGATGGCCACCAGGGGCGGACGGTCAAAGTCGAGCTTCTTGCCCATCTGCTCATCGATATCGCCATCACAGGCAGCCATCATGGCGATGGCCTTAACGGCGTCGATGGGGCTGCCACCGCCCAGGCCCACAAACATATCGCAGCCCGAGGCCTTGAACGCGGCGACGCCCGCCTCGATCATCGTGTCAGAGGGCTCGTCCGTGATCTGGTCAAAAACCTCAAACCCAAGACCTGCCTGCTCAAGGACATCGGTGACCTTCTTGCAGTTGCCGAGCTTGACCATCACGGGGCCGGTCACCACAAAGGCGCGCGTACCCAGGCTGCCCAGCAGCTCGACGGAGCCCTCCAGCGCGCCCTCGCCCGTGACGATGCGCGACGGGGTTAAAAACTGACGTGCCATGCCCTAGCCCTCCTGATGCATAACGACGGTGGTGCGGTAGCCACCCGGGATGATGGCGTTCTCGAACGCCTCCTGAATCTGGTCGAACGGGTACTCCTTGTCCACCAGGCGCGAGACGTCCACCTCGCCGGTAGCCAGCATGTGGCAGGACTCCTTGAAGTCGGCGAACTCACCCAGGAAGGTGCCGAAGATCTGCATCTTGCCGTAGTGGATCTTGTTGGCGTCCACACCCAGCTCGGGCGCCGGGTAGCCGGCGGCGAACATGAGCACCTTGCCATGGAGCTTCTTGAGCATGGCGAATCCCTGCTTGTTCGCGGCGGTGGCGGCCACGGCCAGGATCACGGTGTCGGCGCCGCGGCCATCGGTGCGGGCCTTGACCTCCTCCACCGGATCGACCTGGGAACCGTCAATGACCTCGAGCCCCATGTCGCGTGCCACCTGGAGCTTTTTCTCCATAAGCTCGGAGACGATGACGCGGGCGCCCTTCTGCTTGGCCACCAACGCGTTCAGCACGCCCATGGTGCCGCCGCCGATAACCACAACGGTCTCGCCGCGCTTGATGTCGAGCTTCTTGATGCCGTTGATAACCGTGGCGAGCGGCTCCAGGAAGCCCGCCTCGGAAGGACGGATGCGCTGCTCGAACTTGTAGATAGACTCTTGGGACTGCACCAGATACTCCGCGCAGCCGTCGTAGCGGCCGTAATAGCCGTCGGGCCACTGGGTGTCGTAAGGTTTCACGCCCGGCGCCTCGGAGGTGCGGCCCTCGAGCGCCTCGACGGAATACGGGTCAAAGGTGTAGGAGCCGCCCACAAAGTCACCGACGGCCAGACCCGAGACCTTCTCGCCCACCTGGATGATCTCACCGGCCCACTCATGGCCAAAGGTCATGGGCAGCGGCTTGTTGGTGCGTGCACCGCTCCACAGGCCGTACTCCGAGGTGCACAGGTTGCAGGAGAGAATCTTGATGAGCACGTCGTGCTCGCCGAGGTCGTGGATAGCACGGGTGACGATCTGCGCATCGTGCGCAGCGTTGATGATGGCGGTGCGGGTTTCGGTGACGATGGGTTTCATGATGCTCTCTCCTCTGGGTTGGGTGACGATAGGTAACGAGGCCTACAGGCGGCCGGCAGACTCGAACAGCTCCATGTAGTGCATGAGCTTTGCCTGATAGCCGTTGCGGCAGCTGTCCTCCATGAGCTGGGTGATCTTTTTCTTGGCGTTCTTGAACTCGTCCTCGGTGATCTCCTCGGCCGTGCCCTCGTGAATGGCGATCTCGCGCTTGAGGGCCTGCAGCCAGGCCTCGCCCAGGTCGGTGTAGAGATTCACCTTCTGGATGCCGCACTTCACGGCGTGGTGCAGGTTCTCGTCACCGGTACCGGAGCCGCCGTGGAGCACGAGCGGGATCTCAAGATCGTGCGCCAAGGTCTCCAGTAGGTCGAACTCCAGGTGCGGCGTGCCCTTGTAGACGCCGTGCGAGGTACCCACGGCCACGGCCAGGCAATCGACGCCCGTGCGCTCCACAAACTCGGCGGCCTCCTCGGGATGCGTCAGGCCGGCGTCGCGCGTAGCCTCGTACTCCACGCCCTGGCCCACATGGCCCAGCTCCGCCTCCACCGAGACGCCCACGGCGTGCGCGATGCGCACCACGTCTGCCGTCTGGGCCACGTTCTCCTCGAAAGAAAGCGTGGAGCGGTCGACCATCACCGAGCTGTAGCCTGAGCGGATGGCCAGGATGACGTGCTCAAAGGGACCGCCGTGGTCTAGATTGAGCGCCCAGGGAATGCGCGGGTGACGAGAACCGTAGTACTTGGCGATCTCGCCCGTCTCCTCGATGCCCATGGCGTAGCCCACGTCCAGGATCACCGGCGAATCGAGCTCCTCTGCGGCGTTGAACGCGGCCTCAACGGTCTCTTTGTCAAAGACGTTGGGCGCCGGTACCGCGTAGCCGCCGCGCTTCGCCTCCACCAGCAGGTCCTTCATGGGCTCGAGCATGCGAATCAGTCCCCTCAATCTCACATGGGCGCAGCGGAACCGGTCCGCTACCGTTTGCTATAGAAATATATAGTTCTGATTGTAGAAACTGTAAAACTAGGCCCTGCAAACGGTTTAAATCGTCCTGCAAACGGTTATTTCTATAAATGTAGCTTGTAGAAACTCTTTATATAGAGAGGTTTAGACTTTCGGTTCTATACTTACAGCGAACAAAACCTTTAGTTTCTAAAGACGGAGAGTCCCATGAAAGAGCGCCGCAACGCCATCGTCGAGCTGGTCAACAAGATGAGCAGCGTCTCAATCGCCCAGCTAAAAGAGGCCTTCCCCGAGGTCTCGGAGATGACCATCAGAAACGACATCAAGGCACTCGACCGCGAGCACAAGCTCGTGCGCGTCTACGGCGGCGTGCGCTCGCTCGAGTGCGCCGTGGGCGCAGACGGGCTGTTCGATATCCGCCGCAACCAGAATGTGGACGCCAAGGCCGCAATCGCCGCCAAGGCGGCAGGCCTTGTGCGCCCCAACACCACTGTCTACCTGGACTCGGGCAGCACGCTCGCAAAGTTTGCCGGCAGCCTGCCCGACGAGCGTCTCATGGTGTTCACCTGCGGCATCTACAACGTCATGGAGCTCGGGCGCTTTGAGAACATCGATGTTATCGTGCCGGGCGGCGCGCTCAACCGCTACAACATGTGCCTACACGGCAGCCGCGCCATCCGCGAGATCCGCAAGCTGCGCTTCGACCAGGTGTTCATCGGAGCGGCGTCCTACAGCAAGGAAACGGGTCTCTCCTGCGGCTCGGACGAAGAGGCGGAGCTCAAGCGTTGCTGCCTGGAACAAGCGGAGCAGAAGATCCTGCTCATCGACTCCACCAAGGTGGGCAAGGCCTCAACCTTCTCCATCTGCGATGTGGACCAGTTTGATGTGGTGGTGACCGACGGCAACATGCCGCAGGAGTTTATCGAGCGCTGCCGTGCGGCGGATGCCGACGTGCTGTAGCGCGGGCGCCCGGACACGCGGGTGCAAGCGAACGCGTCACCGCACCGGCGGCATGCGTCCGTGCTCCCCGGCCTGTGCCCCCGTCTACTCCGTAAAGCTGAAGCGGTAGACGCCTAGGTTCACGCTGGTGTCCACCAGGCCCGGGCCAAGCTCGCGGACAAGCTCGAGCTCGACGCTTTTGCCCGTATGCTCCTCGATATAGGTGCGCAGGTGCTCCATCTTCTCGGGCACACCGATGCACACGGCGTTGTCGAGCGCGGCCAGCTGCGAGAACGTGTCCTCGTTGGTGATGCCCCAGTGCGCGCAGAACTCCTGCCAGGGGGCCGTGTAGGTGCCCCAGACGGAGCCCGCGGGCAAGACATTGTCCGGGCAGTCCCAGCTCTCAAAGCTCAACGCGTTTTGCGAGGTGTACATGAGCGTGGCGTTACCACCAAAAACGATCAGCTCGTCAGGATTCTCCTCGATATAGGCGTTCACGGCCTTTACCGTTGCGGCCGAGGTCTCGGCGTTAAGGGAGCGAATCTCCTTGTACCAAAAACCGCCGCAGACACCGAGGGCGAACACGCAGGTGAGCGCCGGTACCGCGATGCGTGCAGACCCGCGCAAGAGACCCGCCGAACCCGTCGAGGCGTCCACGCGGGCATGACTGCCGCCGGCCGTGCGCTTGGGCGCATGGGCGCACGCGATGAGCGCGAACAGGGCCATGACGATCAACGGAAGCAGCACGTGGGTGCGCACGCGCGCGCGGATGATGAGCAGGGCGCAGCTCGCCGCAAAGGCCACCGCGATGGCTGCAGCCAGGCCTCCCGCACGAGAGCCGCGGCGTTTGAGATCTGCCGCCACGGCCCATGCGGCCAGTGCCACCACGCCGATGACCGCAAAGACCGGGTAAGTGCGCTTTGCCTTGAGCGCAGAGACAAGGTTGCCCAGCGCATAGTGGTCCACGCCCTGCCCGAGCTCCTCAAACGACTCGGTGTTGAAAACGTCCTTATCGATAAACAACCAGTCGTAGAGCATATCGATGTCGTTTTCGGACATATCGGGGTCCGCCGCCTGCAGGCGCTCAGTGGTGCTTATGGGGAAGTCCATCACGTCGCGGCCGGCATCGAGATAGGCGGTATAGCCCTCCCAGCCGGGCGTGGAGTTGTAGGCGAAATTCGAACCCACGGCGGTGAGCGCGATCAACGCGAGCACCACCACGCCGCGCACGATAGAGGCGACGTTGCGGTTCTTAATGAGCACCCAGCCGGCAAAGGGGCAAAAGACCACAAGCGCCGCCAGACCGGACTCGGGGCGCAGTGCATAGCCAAAAACCACCAGCAGGCATCCGAGGACGTCCGAGGCGGCAAGACCCGCGCGGCGCTCAAAGGCCGCATGGCGCAGCACCAGCACAAGGCCCGCGCCGAACACAAGAAATGCCACCACGGTATAGGTGAGATAGAAGGTCGTGAGGATCTCGAACATGAGCAGCAGGATGCAGGCGACCTTGACCATCGCATCGCTCAGGCGCGAGCGCAGGGCCTGCACCGCGGCGATCGCATAGGAGACCACGATGCCGCCCGCAAGCATGAGCGGGTACCAGGGCACGCCCGGCAGCACGCGATAGAGAGCCGAGAGCGGAGCGCTTACCGGGAGCAGGCTGTAGGGCATAAGCCAACCCGCACTCGCGCCCAGAAAGCGGCCGCTCGCATAGAGCTGCTGAATATGGTCATCCGGGTTCATAGCGTACTTGGGCGTGGCGAGCACAAAGATCGCCACCACCGGCACCAAGGCAGCCAGCAGGCAGATCAGGGGCAGAGCGCCCTGCGCGCGCAGACGGGAAAACACCCCCGCGCCCTCGCCACGCTCCGCATCCTTCTCGTAGCCAGGAACGGTCTTGAACTCAGCGGCCATGGTGGCTCCCCCTAGCTTGCACAGCCCTAGTATTCGCTGTCTTCGTCTTCCGGCACGCACTCCGCGATCACGTAGCGCGGGCGCTGCTTCGCCTCAAGATAGATGCGCCCCACGTACTCGCCGACGATGCCCAGTGACACCATGATAAAGCCGCCCACGAGCCAGATGGAGATCATGAGGCTCGACCAGCCGGCCACCACGTGTCCGGTAACGGCGCTCACCAGGGCATAGATCATCATCGCGATGCTCACCAGGATGGAGATGCCGCCCAGGGCCGTAACCCAGCGGATCGGCTTGACCGAAAACGAGGTGATGCCCTCGAGCGCGAAGGAGATCATCTTGCCCAACGGGTACTTGGACTCGCCTGCAAAGCGCTCGGCGCGCTTGTAATAGACCTCAGCCGTCTTAAAGCCCAGCGTGGGCACGATGCCGCGCAGGAACAGGTTGACCTCGCGGTATTCGGAGAGTGCGCGCAGGGCGCGGCGGCCCATCAGGCGGTAGTCGGCGGAGTTCGAGACCATCTCCACGCCCAGCCAGCGCATAAAGCCGTAGAAGGCCTCGGCCGTGGTGCGCTTGAAGGCGGTATCGGTGTCGCGGCTGCTGCGCACGCCGTAGACGATCTCTGCTCCGGCCGCGTACTCCACGAGCATCTGGTCGATAGCGTCGATATCGTCCTGCAGGTCGGCGTCGAGCGAGACGGCGCAGTCATACCCGCGCTCGAGCGCCTGCATGAGACCCGCCAGCAGCGCGTTTTGATGTCCCCGGTTGTGCGCGAAGCAGATGCCGGAGAAGGTCTCGGCAGGTGCGTCCACGGCGTAGACGGCGGGTTCGGTGGCCATCGTACGGATAATCTGCCAGGTGGCGTCGCGGCTGCCGTCGTTCACAAAGAGCACGCGGCTGTCCTGAGCGATCCTCTCCATGGCCTTGAGCGCCACGAGCTTGGAGCCCAGACGGCGGCAGGTCTCAGGCAGAACCTCTTCTTCGTTGTAACAGGGCACGACCACGCACAGCCGCGGGCAGCGGCGTGCGGACTCGGCGGCAGACTCCCGCATCTCACTCATGAGAACTTTCATCCCTCTTTGTTAAAAGCATATGCGGGAAGCGCCTGGCGCCTCCCGCATCACGATTCGGCTAAACCAGCTTGAAACCCTTGCGCTTGCCCACGGAGAGCACGTCGCCCACCTTGAGCGCGTCAGCCTCGATATTGTAGGCGCCCTTTTCCACGGCCACGCCGTTGATCTTGACGCCGCCGCCGTCGATATCGCGGCGCGCCTGGCCGGCAGAGGCAGAAAGGCCCAGGTCCTTAAGGAGTCCTGCGAGGTAGATCTTGCCGTCGTCGTTCAGGCTGAGGTCCGCGTGGGCCTCGGGGAAGTCGGCCAGCTGGCCCTCCTTGAACACGCGGTCAAAGGCGGCCTGGGCCTCGTCGCCCGCGCCGGCGCCGTGGTAGGTGTCGCACAGGTCGCGGCCAAGGGCGCGCTTGAGCTCGTAGGGGTCGGCCGAGCCGTCCGCGAGGGCGGCGTCGATCTTGTCGACCTCCTCCGGAGCAAGGGAGCTCGCCAGGCGGTAGTACTTGCCGATCATCTCGTCGGGGATGCTCATGGTCTTGCCAAACATGTCGGCCGGCTCGTCGGTAAGGCCGATGTAGTTGCCGTAGGACTTGCTCATCTTGCGCACGCCGTCGGTGCCCTCAAGCAGCGGCATGGTGAGCGCCACCTGGGGCTCCATGCCCATCTTCTCCATGAGCTCGCGGCCGGCGAGCAGGTTGAAGAGCTGGTCGGTGCCGCCCATCTCGACGTCCGCCTTGATCTGGACGGAGTCGAAGGCCTGCATCACGGGGTACAGGAACTCGTGCAGGGCGATAGGCGTCTGAGACTGGTAGCGCTTGGTGAAGTCGTCGCGCTCCAGGATGCGCGCCACGGTGAACTTGGAGCACAGCTCGAGCATGCCCTTGAGGTTCAGCGACAAGATCCAGTCGCCGTTGTGCACGATGGTGGTCTTCTCGGGGTCGAGGATCTTCATGGCCTGGTTGACGTAGGTCTCGGCGTTGGCCTCGATCTGCTCCTGCGAGAGCTGCGGGCGCGTGGAGTTCTTGCCCGACGGGTCGCCGATCAGCGCGGTGCCGTTGCCGATGATGAGGGTCACCTTGTGGCCCAGGTCCTGGAACTGACGCATCTTGCGCAGGGGCACGGCATGACCAAGGTGCAGGTCGGGACTCGTGGGGTCCACGCCCAGCTTGATGTTGAGCGCCTCGCCGCGCTCGAGCTTCTTCTTGAGGTCGGCCTCGGGCACGATCTGAGCGGCTCCCGAGGTGATGATACGCATCTGCTCGTCAACAGGCAGCATGGCATCCTCCTTAGCTCATAGCACCCTCGCCGGTATCTGGCGGTGCTTGCAGTTGTCATAGCCCGATGATTCTAGCATCTTTTAGGCAAGGCCAAGGTAAACACATGCGGGGAGAAATCGCCTGCTGCAGCGCGTTGCGGCGCGGGGCGGCCCGGGGGCAGGGCCGCGGTCTAGAGGTCCTTGATGTAGAAGTGGTCCATCGTTGTGTGATTGGCGGCCACGGGCTCGACCGCCACGTAGCCGAGCTTCTCATAGAGGTGAATCGCGGCCTTGAGCGCAGAGTGCGTCTCGAGGTAGAGATGCGTATAGCCAAGCTCGCGGGCGCGATCCTCGATGTCGCTCACAAGGCGCGTGCCGAGACCATGCCCCTTGGCGGCATCGCTCAGATAGAGCTTCTGCAGCTCGGCAGTGTTTTCCAGAGGCTTGAACTCGGCCAGGCCTCCGCCGCCGAGCAGCGTGCCGTCCGCATCGGTTGCGACAAAGTAGCTCCGGCGCCCGGGCGCGGCGTCGTAGTAGCCGCTCAGGTGCATGATCTCGGAATCGAAGTAGGCCGTACCGGGAACGTCCAAGCCGAACGCTTTGAGGTTCTCGCGGACGATTGTGCCCATAGCCTCGTCGTCTGCCGGCGTGATATGCCGGATCGCTATGTCGCTCATGGCCGTCTCCCCACTCGGTGCATCGGTTAAAGCAAGGAGTGTAGCAGAGGGCGCCGTACATTTTTTTCGTCTGTGCACGGTATGCATGGGCGCAAAGGGCACTTTAAGCCCCGCAAGGCCTCAAAACGACCGGCGCACGGGGAATTTTTAGGATATGAACGCTGCTCATCATCGCCCGACCGTGCACAAACGCAATATTTGCACGGTGCTTCCGGCACAGTGCGCCGACATGTGATTTTCAGTGCATAAAACGGCTCGATTTAAGGCTAAAAATGAATACAACAGCTTAGGGCTGCAAATAGCTCGCCGTCCGCACCGGTGCAGCGGCCGGAATAACGCAGCCGGGCCGTAAGGCTCCGGATAGCTCGCCCCCCCCCGCGACGGAGCAGAGCTAGTCGATCCCCACAACGCGCAAAGCGCGACCGTCGACGGTGAAGGAGACATCGTGCCCGGCGTAGGCCAGATGGTAGATGCGCTCGGGCTCATGCTTGCTACCGGCCCGGCGGGGATCTTGGCGCAGAACCTCAACAAGGCCCGCAAGCTTGCCCTCCCCCACAAGGGCCTGCAGTGCTTCTGGAAACTCGACTTCAAGCTCCGCCCACGGCGCACGCTCGATCCAGCCGCCCGTGGCGTCCGGATGGCAGTCGGCAAAAGGAATGTAGGGCTTGATATCGTAGATGGGCGTGCGGTCGCGTAGGTCGGCACCCAGCACGTGAATGACCGGGCCGTGCTCGCAAAGCTCGACACGCTCAAGCTCAACACAGGTAAGGCCTATGGGATTGGGCCGGAAGGGGCTGCGCGTGGCGAACACTCCTACCCGCTCGCTGCCGCCCAGGCGTGGCGGGCGCACCGTAGGCGACCAGTCTGCCCGGGTTCCCGAGCGATCGCGCGCCGCGGCATCGGCGGCGATGTCCCCCGCCGTACCGCCCGGTGTCCCGTTCTCAAAACGCCACAGCAACCAGAGATGCGAGAACTCCTCCAAGCCGCGAACGGCGTCCGCACAGGCGAACTCAGGCTCAAACACAATCTGCCCCTGCAGATGCGGGGCCAAAAAGCTGTTGCGGGGAATGCCGAACTTCTGCGGCAGGTCGGTACGTATGTGTGCAATGGGTTCCATGGCCGTCATTGTACCGTCCCGCGCACCTACTCTCGCACGCGAACCGTTACGGTATTGACGCCCGCCTCGCGACTGTAGGCGATATCCTCCGCGGCGTACTCGGCAAGCTTGCGCGAGAGCTCGTCCATGTCGAGCAACGGGTTGGCCGCCTCACCGGCCCACGAGAACTCGATCGTGCACGAACCGAGTTTGTCAGAATGCTCGAGCGCGAAATCCACGCACGTGCCCGCAGGCAGCGTGGGCAGAATGGTCTGCAGATAGACCTCCTCGATCACCATCTCGATGCGGTTCACATAGACCGGCGTGAACATCTTTTTGAGCGAGAACTCCCGGATCTCGGTAATAAAGCCCAGGTAGTCGAAGCTGCCCACGACAAAGCTCTTCTTGACGCCATCGAGTTGGTTGATAAAGCGCCGGGTGCGCTCGCCGCGCGGATGCCCAAAGATCTCTTCCGGCGTGCCCTCCTCGTAGACGACCCCCTGATCAAGGTAGAAAACGCGATTGGAAACGGTACGGGCAAGGCGCATCTCGTGCGTCACGATGAGCATCGTCATGCCGTCCTGCGCGAGCTTTTTGATAACGGCCAGGACCTCACCGACCATCGTGGGGTCCAGCGCACTCGTAGGCTCGTCGAACAGGATAACCTCGGGCTCCATGGCGAGCGTGCGCACGATGGCCACGCGCTGCTTCTGCCCGCCCGAGAGCTCGTCGGGCATGCAGCGCTCCTTGTCGGAGAGGCCCACCGCGCGCAGCAGGCGCATGCCGCGCTCGTACGCCTCGGCGCGCGAAAGGCCCAACGCCTTTACCGGGGCATACATGATGTTCTCGATGACGTTCATATGGTGGTACAGGTTGAACGACTGAAAGACCATGCCCATGCGGCGGCGCATCTGCGCCAGGTCGCAGCCCGCCGCACCCAGGTCCTGCCCATCGAGAAAAACGGTGCCGGAGGTGGGCTCTTCAAGACGATTGAGACAGCGCAAAAGCGTCGACTTGCCCGTACCCGAGGGACCGATGATGGCGATCACGTCGCCCTTGTTTACCTCGGCGTTGATGTCCCTGAGCGGCGTGACGTCTCCATAGCTTTTCGAGAGATGATCGATCCTGATCAAGCTCATGCGCGAACACCAACCTTTCCGCCGCGTGGGCGTGCGATGGCCCGCTTGGCAAGCGTCATGACCAGCAGGATCAGACAGGTTACAACAAGGTAGATCGCAGCCACCGTAAGGATGGGGACAAACGCCTCGTACGTCGAGCTGCGAATGATGTCGCCCACCTGCGTGAGGTCGGAGACCGCGATGTAGCCCACCACGGCCGTGCCCTTCATCAGGCCTATGAGGTTCGCGAAGTACGAGGTGAGCGAGGCGCGCGCCGCCTGGGGAAAAATGATGCCGCGAAATGCCTGGCGCTTGGTGAGGCCGGAGGAAAGAGCGGCTTCCCACTGCCCCATCTCGACCCCGCGGATTCCGCCCTCAAAGAGCTGCGCCATGTTGGCGGCATATATCATGCCAAAGCCGATAGAGGCCACCACGACGCCATGGAGACGCGCACTCGCCAGCACCACGTAGTAGAGGACCATGAGGACCACGACATTGGGAAGTCCCTGCATAAAGCCCGAGTAGACGCGCGCGATGACCCTAGGCACGCGGCTGCGCGAAAGCGACATCGCGCAGAGCAGGGCACCGAGCGCGTTGGCCAGGGCAAAGCCCGCAAGCGTAATGACAAGCGTAGTCCCAAGGCCCGCAAGAACGCTCTTCCAACGGTCCTGGTCCAAAAGCGTACGGCGGATACTGGTCCAAAGGGTCTTGTCCTCCGCCCGCGCCGTCGGTGCGCCCGCGGTGCCCTCCGCGCTGGAATCGCCCGAATCGCTCGCGCGCACCACCTCGCCGGTCGCGTAATCAGCGGCGCGAACGATCGGCACCATCTCCTGCGTGTAGTAGAAGCTCGAGAAAAGCACGCTCTGTGCGCGCTCCTCGGTCCAAGAGATCTGCCCGGCGGCAAAGTCGTACGTTCCGGCGGCGATACCGGTGAGTGTGCCGGCAAAGTCCACGTTATCGATATGGAGGCCGTAGCCGTACGCTTTGCAGAAGCCTGCCGCGATGGCGATATCGAAGCCCGCGTCCTCGCCGTTCAGGTCCATGGAGAAGGGCTTCATAGTGTTCGACGTCGCCATGTGCAAAACACCGTTCTTACCGGTTGCAGGGATGTCGACGTTTTCCCAGTTATTCGGCTTGAGCCAGTACTCCTGCAGGCGAGAAAGCTCCCCGCTCTTAGTGATCTTGGCGATGTACTCATCGAACTGGGCCTTAAGGGCCTCTCCATCGCTGTTCATGGGGAAGATCGAGCCCACGTCATATGTTCTGAGGGCTACGTCCAGGTAGGCCAGGTCGGAATACTCCTCGGCCAGGGTGTAGTAGTTGACCGAGGACAGGCAAAGAAAGTCCACCTTGCCCGCCCGCAGGGCAAGAACCAGATCGGTCAGCGAGTTGAAGTAGAGGATCTCCGCGTCGCTCACGTTCTCCTTCACGATGGAGTCCTGCGGGGTTCCCGTCATGACGCCCGCCGTCTTGCCCGAAAGCGATGTAAGCTTCTCGGTGTCGACCGCGCTCCGCTCGGCAGCATAGGCACTGACCTGCGACGAAACAACAAGCACTGCCGTCAGCAGCACGCAAATCAGATGCAGCAATGTCTTTCTTCTCATGGTCACTTTCCACGCTCATGGATGGTTGCCGTCCCGCGAGCTCTAGCAAAAGCCGCGGGCGCCTTGCCGTATTCTATTTCTTTTGCACCACCGTATCGCTTATTTCAAGAATCCCCTTAAGCGATGCAGAAGAAAGACGATGACCGTAAGGCATACGAGCCGGAATTCCCCGGCGTGACCAGCCCCGGCCTCTATCAGCAAGGCGCCCTTCCGAGAGCAAATCTCGAAAGGGCGCTTCATCTGCAACCGGACGTTTCTTGGCCTCTTATAAAGCGGGCAGCCCTACAGCTTCCAGTCGGCAGACTCCTTTTGGAGCGCAACCATACGGGCAAACTCACCGCCCGCGGCCATGAGCTCGGCGGGGCTCCCCTGCTCGGCAACCACGCCGTCCTTGAGAACAACGACTTTGTCTGCATTCTCCACAGTGCGCATGCGATGAGCGATCACGATAACGGTCTTTCCCACAAGCAGGCGGCTCAAGGCCTCCTGCACCTGCGTCTCGCTCTCCACATCCAGGCTCGCAGTCGCCTCGTCGAGAAGCACAATCGGGGCGTCCTTGAGAAGGGCTCGCGCAATGGAGATGCGCTGCCGCTCGCCGCCCGAAAGCTTAGAGCCGTTCTCGCCGATCATAGTGTCAAAGCCTTGCGGCATGCGGTCTACGAACTCATCGCAGTTGGCCGCGCGCGCGGCGGCGAGCACCTCCTCGTCCGTGGCGTCGCGGCGGCCCAGACGGATGTTGCCCATCACGGTGTCATCGAAAAGAAGCACATCCTGAAACACGATGGCGTAGTCGCGCAGCAGCACCTCCGGATCCACGGTGGCGATGTCCACGCCGCACGCGCGTACCGTACCCGCCGTAGCGTCCCAGAAGCGCGCAGCCAGGCGGCTCACCGTGGATTTGCCAGAACCAGACGGCCCGACAAGCGCCGTGACCTCACCCTCCCTGGCCGTGAAGCTCACATCACGCAGGACCTCCTCGCCGGCTCGGCCGTCCGGGCCCGCGCCGTATCCAAAGGCCACGTGGTCAAAGACGACGTCGTGGCCAGCGGGCGCGAACTCCGAGGCCCCCTTGGCCAGCGGCTCCTCCATGATGGAGCGCATGCGCTTGGCCGAGCCCTCAGCCATGAAGAGCTCCGATATAAGCACCAACGCCTGGTCGAACGGCGCGTAGATGCGGCTCACCATAAGCAGATAGGCAAACATGACCATGAAATCGATCTGCCCCGCGGCCACCATAGATGCTCCTGTCACCAGCGTGGTCGCGATACCAAGGCGCAAAATAGCGTAGGCGGAGTTGACGATAAGGCCGTTGATCAGCTCGCCGCGGGCGGTCTCGCGCTCGGACGCATCGATCACGGCGGCAAGACCGGCCAGATAGTGGGTCTCTTGATTGGTAGCGCGAATCTCCCGCGCGCACTCAAGGGTCTCTTGAATGCCCTCGGTCACACCCACTTTGGACGCGCGCACGGCGTCGACAAGAGGAGCCATAGGCCCGCGCGTGGCAAAGAGCAGGGCAAACGCCACGGGCACGCTCCAAAACGCCGCAAGCGAGAGCTGCCAGCAGAAAAAGAGCGACCCCACAAACACGATGCCGCTCGCAACAACGGCGCCCCACAGCTCGCCCAGCACGTGGCTGTAGGCGTGCTCCATGGTCTGAACGTCGCCCATGATGGTCTCGGTAAGGTCGGCGAGGTCACGGCGGCCAAAGAACGAGAGCGGCAGGCGCCGCAGGTGCTCGGCGATGGCGATGCGCTGGTTGCCGGACTCCTCGTAGAAGACGCAATAGGTATTGAGGTACTGCTGCATGTTGGACATGAAGAGCAGAACGGCAAAGACGAGGAGGCCCGTGCAGAGGGGCGCGGCATCAGGAAGAGCGGCGCCTTGCGTCAGGTGCGCGACAAAGCCGGCCATGGCGCAATAGAGAAACGCCATACCGCCCATAATCGCGATGTTGGTCACGGTAGTCCAGAAGATGCCGCGGCGCACGCCGGAGACGGCCTTGTCGGACAGGAAGTACTTCTCTTTAAGTGAGGCGAACATCAGGCCTCGCCCCCTTTGTTCGAGCTTTCGATTTTCCAGCTGGCGGCGCGCTCGTAATCGGCCCACATGCGCGCGTAGAGCCCGCCGGCAGCCAGAAGCTCCTTGTGGCAGCCCTGCTCGACTACCCGCCCGCGATCGAGCACCACGATCTTGTCGGCACCGACGACGGTAGAGAGACGGTGCGCGATCATGATGACCGTGCGGCCGGCAGCCAGGCGCGTGAAGGCGCGCTGGATAAGCGCCTCGTTCTCGGGGTCCGCAAAGGCCGTGGCCTCGTCGAGCACCACGATGGGCGCGTCCTTTAGAATCGCGCGCGCCAGGGCCACGCGCTGTATCTCTCCGCCAGAGAGATACGCTCCGCCGGCCCCGAGCATGGTGTCTGCGCCCTGCGGGAGCTTCTCCACGATGTCGTCGCACTGGGCAGCGTGAAGTGCAGCCGCCACCTCCTCGTCCGTGGCATCGGGACGGGCAGCGCGGACGTTATCGGCCAGGCTCCGCCTAAAGAGACGGTTCGTCTGGAAAACAAAGGCCACCTGCTCCATGAGCTCGTGCGGATCCATCTCGCGCACATCGACCCTTCCCACTAGCACGGAGCCGGAATCAGCGTCCCAAAAGCGCGGGATGAGCTGGGCGCAGGTGGACTTACCGCCGCCTGAGGGGCCCACGAGCGCAAGCGTGGTACCCGCCGGGACCTCAAAGCTCACGCGGTCGATAGCCGGAGACTCGGCGGCGGCATAGGTAAAGGTCACGTCCCTGAACACGACATCGTTTCCAGCCGGGTGCCTGGGCGTCGCGGGCACAGACAGCGGCTTTTCAGCAAGCACGCTTCGAACGCGCCCGAGCGAGTCTCCCGCCATCTGCGAGGCCTCGCTGACAAACATCAGCTTGGCCATGGCCGTCGGGATCACCGCCGAGAAGATCGCATAGAAAGCGAAGTTGGCCATGAAATGTGTGAAGTCCTTCTCGCCGGGAGCAAGCAGCAGGGCCACGGGCAGCAGGAACATCACGAGACCGTTAAGCGCCGTGAGATTCGTCACCTGAGGAACGCGGCAGAAGGTTCCCGCATAGTCCTGCGCCATGCGCGCGTAATCGACGATGCTGTCGTGGAAGGCCTTGAACGAATAGACCGTCTGCTGGAACACCTTGACCACGGGGATGCCGCGCACGTACTCGGTGCCCGTCTTGTTCATGCGCACCGCGGCCGCCATGTAGCTCTTCATGAACTCCATGCCCTTACCGCTCATCATGGTGGCGAGCGCGGCGATGCTTACGACCACAGACACAAGGCAGGCCGCCCCCAGGCGCCAGTCGAAGGCAACCAGCATGACGATCATGCCCGCCACCATAGCGATAGAGCCCGAAACGTCTGGCAGCATATGGGCAAGCAGCGTCTCGGTAGAGGCGGCGCAGCCATCTACGATGCGGCGCAGCTCGCCGGTTGCATGCGAATCAAAGTAGCCGAGCGGCAGTTTGAGCAGGCGCTCTGTCACCTGCTTGCGCATGTTGGAGGCGCATCGAAAGGCCGCCAGATGGCAGCACATGAGCGCCAAGAAGTAGAACGCGATTCCCGCCGCGGCAAGGCCCACGGCCCACCAGCCATAGGCGGCCAGCCCCGCGGCCTCACTCCAGTTGGGCGCCACGGCAATGAGGTCGCGTGCCGCCAGCCAGATGCACACATAGGGGCCAAAACCAAGCAGCTGCGAGACGGCAGAGAGGGCGCAGCCCAGATAACTCAGGGAGCGGCGATTGCCCGCAAAGGCGAGCAGTTCGCCAATGCCGCCATCCTTCTTTTCCTTTTCCATTCGCATCCTTTCCCACCGTATGCCCGAACTTGAGAGTTAACCCTTGCGAACTTATCATGGTGGAAGCGGGACACCCGCACGCATAGGCAATGCGTGGACGTTTACGTACACGAAAAGGACGGTTTCGCACATGGCGCGCACCGCAAGCTCCCATATCGAGCAACTCTACCTGCCGCAGTTCGAACAGTTCGGCCTGCACCTTCAGTCCGGCGGCGGCGCCGCGCATACCCAGACCGTCAACGAGATTGGAGCCGGCAGCGCATGGGTCATGCCGCTCTCCGACACGTGTCTAGTTATGGAGCACACCGTTACGCCCGCGCGAGACATGCGGCTGCTTGAACAAACTTTTGAACCGTATGCATGCGTATCGGAGATGAACGCCAGCACGCTCTCGTGCATGCCCGAAAACGGGATTGCGCCCGGTTGCCTTGGCGAGAGCCGCGGCCTGTGGCCCACGGGGAACGTCTGCACGTTCGTACAGAGCAACCTTCACGACCAGTACTCCCCGCTTAAAGCCGGGGTGACCTATTGCTCACGCTCGGTGCTCTTCCTCTCAGGGTTCTTTGACGAGCTCGAGCACCAATGGCCAAACGAGTTCACCGGGCTCTTCGAAGCCTTTGGAGGGGCCTGGTCCGAAGAAACGCTCGGCACCATGGCAAAAACCATCCATCAGCTCTCATATGCGCGCAGCCTACGTCCCGGCGCCACGCTGTTCATGCGCTCCCTCGTCGACGCCATGGTTGCAGATCTCGCATCGGCGCACGCGGCCGAGGCAAGTGCCGCGCGTGCACGGGAAAGCCAGGAATCTGTTCAGCTAGCCTCCCAGGCCATAGCGCTCATCGAGCGCGGACTCGACACCGGCAAGCAGCTCGGTATAGACGATGCCGCAGCGCGCCTCTACGTGAGCCGCTCAAAGCTCTGTGCCGTCTTTAAGCGCGAGACAGGCGAAGGATTCGCCGCCTACGCACGAAGACGCCGACTCGAACGGGCGCACGAACTGCTCACAGACCGTAGCCTGTCCGTTGCAGAAATCGCGATGCGTCTGGGATACCGCCGCCAATCCGCCTTCTCCCAAGCATTCAAACAGGCCTGCGGCATCTCCCCCACCTCATGGCGCGAGAAGCATCTGTAGTCAGTCTGCGGTGGCCGCACGCAACCGGCGCAGGAACCCATCGCAGGCACGGCTGCGCAAGCGGTACTTCTTCCACACCAAATACGAGCCGATCTCCATCGGTGGATCAAGAGGAATAAACCGCAAACCAGATGCACCAAGCTGCAGCAAGTGATCGATTCCCATCGCGCACGCCTCGCCGGTGCGCACGAGATGCGCCGCGTTGCCGATAAGGTCAAAGCGCCCCACGACGTTAAGGTCCTCTGGCGCAAGACGTCCACCGGACCACTTGGCAAGATCGACGGCCTTGTTCGATGTGCGCGAGCTCAAGAGCAGCGGCATCTGCGCTACATCTTCCGGGCTCGCGGCCGCTAGGTTCCCCCATGGCCCATCGGCTGCAACCGCCACACCCACGCGATCGGCATCGGGCATGCGCAGCCACTCGTACTTCTCTAGGTTAACCGGCTCGATGAGCAGGCCAAAGTCCAAAAGCCCGCGCTCCAGGCGCTCTTCGACGGCATCGGCGTTTCCCGTGTAGAGCTCAACGGTCACACCGGGGTGGTCGCGGTGCAGCGCGGCAAAGGTCGAAAGCACCAGCCGCATTGCCTGGGTCTCCCCGGCGCCTATGCGGATGGTGCCGGTAAGGGCGCCCTCGGCGTCGGCCAGCTCGGCCT
>CAVGNZ010000050.1:0-13842 GCA_963630805.1 Bacteroidaceae bacterium | reverse complement strand
GAGTTCGATTCTCCGCAGGACGTTTCTGCAATAAAAAACGCAGGTAGGCACATGTGTCTACCTGCGCATTCTAGTTGGTGGAGGTGCGGAGAATCGAACTCCGGTCCACGAAAGCTCCCTGATTGGCATCTCCAAGCTCAGTCGCTGGTTTAGTCTCGGAGGCCTTGCGCGCAGCGACACGCTCGCGGCTTCCCAACCGGTTCGGTCTTAGCCCGCGCCATACCGATTACGTGCGCGGGAGCATTCCCCTAAAATGACGTCGCACCGATGGCGGGGAAATCATCGGGTTGACGCGCCAGCTTATAAATTAAGCAGCGAGAGCCAGAGGCTCATAAGAAGAGTTGTTGTCAATTCAATTTGACGGTACCCCTGTTTAACGAGGCAAGGAGACCTCGGCTTGCTTCCTCTCTCAGAACTATCGTGTCGAAACCAGTCACCCCCTTGTGAAAGGGTCGCTGACGGCCGTATGCACGGCCCGACCTGTCAAAGTACATCGCGCTGAGCGCGGATGGCTATTCTACCACGTAATGCCCGGTTTTAAACGGTGCGAGCGATGCTAATTGGCCACGGCTCGGCACGACCGCTGGCAAGATTTTTCAAAAAAGATGTATACGGTGTCCGGGCGGCGGGGTACTATGCGAATCGGCTCGAGAAGCGCGGGCGGTTCGCCTTTATGCCTCGAGAGCCCTTTTTAGCGTATGGGTTGTAAGTAGCATGTTCGATTGTTGGGAGCACATCAGATGGTTGGTCGCACGTATTCACAGAGCGGTTCGTTCGTAACCGGAACAACAAGACACATCTAACCAAATAAGGATTCAGGGATTTTGTAGAGCGCAGGCCTTGGCTGCTGCTGGCTCTGCTGCGCCCTGATTCGGCACGGCTGAGACGCTGCGTTCTCGATGCGCGGCGATGCTTGCTGCTGTCGACGCATCGTCTTGTTGACTCGCCGGAAAGGACCGCTATGGACGCCTTTGAACTCATCCATCCTGCATTCGTGGGGTCTCAGCGCGTTTCGCTCGAGGACCTGTTTGCCGTGGTGCGGCCGAATGCCGCCATCCGCTCCCCGCACGTTCGCTACGTGCTCTTCTTTGGAGCTCTTCCGTTGCAGTTCCTGCTGCAAAAGGAGCGCTATGCGTACAGGAATCTTCTGGAGCTGGTAAAGAAGCAGCCGCTCGGGCAGGGAAGTCCTGCTTCTAGTTTTGGCCGAGGCGCGGCCACTCCCTGTTATGCAACGGCTGCCTGGCAGATCGAGCAGCTCTTTGTTGCGGCCGAACGCGCTGGCGATACGGCTGCAGCCCTTGAGCTCAACGACGAGGCTGCGTACTACATGTCTTGCCTGCTCTCGTGCATGACGTCGCTTCATGCGCTGCTGGCCCGCGCCGCTCGCGAGCTTATCGATTGCGAGGGCTGCGAGGACGAGCCGGTCGCGGTGGACGTGAGCATCCTGGGCGACCTGTGGGATCTGAACCCGCTTTGGCTGAATCATCAGGGGTTGCACCTCGAGGGGCCGCAAGACCAGATAGAGGCTTTCTACCGCGTTGCCATCATGAAGCCGCAGGGCTTCTATGACGCTGTATCGAACGCGATCGGCTGCGGAGATGCCGCGCCGGAGGTGCGCAGACGTTACGGCTTGGGCAGGTCCGCCTTCCGGGTTGACTCCATGGCTGTGGAGGAGCTGAGTCCCGGTTTTGGCGACCGCTGCCTCGCGGGTCATCTGCAGCGGGCATATCGGGAACTCGATGGAGCGGATCTTGCCCAGGCGCTGCGCCTTGTCTTTATCAAACCGTTCGCTGCCTTGTGGGAATCGGGCGCGTTGATGGCGGTGCGCCGCAAAGCGCCGGCAGACCCCATCGTGCCGGACAGCCGTCTCGACGGTCTCCTGCAGACCGCCCGCGCCGAGCTTGCAAGGCGGCAGCCGGCCGCATAGGAACGCGCCTCACTCGAACGAACCGACCGAAAGGAACCCCACATGAATCCCTCGTCTGCCCCCTATATCCTGCACGAATCCAGCAATGGCATTCAGGCCGTGAGCATCTATGACGACATGCTCGCCCGGCGCGAGCTGGCCGTTGTGGGCGAGGTGGCCCAAGAGATGGCCTTTAGCCTGTGCCAGCATATCCGCCGCTTGGCAGCCGAGGGCCCCGCCGATCCCATCACGGTGTTTGTGAGCAGCCCCGGTGGTGCGGTGAGCGCAGGGCTTGCCATCTACGACGCACTGCGCAGCGTGAGCTGTCCGGTCAAGACCGTCTGCACGGAGCTCGCGGCGTCCATGGGCTCGATCATCTTCATGGCGGGCGACGTCCGCGAGATGTATCCGCATGCCGAGCTCATGGTGCACGATCCGCTCATCTCGAGGGGTGCGGGAGGTAGCGCGCTTTCCGTGCAGGAGACAAGCCGCCGCCTCATGTCTACGCGCAAACAGCTCAACACCATCCTGGCCGAACGCAGCGGCCTTTCGCTCAAGCGTGTGCAGCAGCTCACGGGCAAGGACACCTATCTCTCGGCCGAGCGCGCCGTGGAGCTTGGGTTTGCAACGAACGTTATCGCCGCAGCAAAGAAGGAGAACTAGCATGAACAGCACCCAGATGGTCCCTCCGTGTCTTACCGCCTCGACTGTGGGCAAGACGATCCTGGCTCACGAGCGTACCCTTTCGTGCGACACCCGTGCGACCGGGCTCAACAACAACATGCTGGTGCTCGGTCCTTCCGGTTCCGGCAAGACGCGTCATGTGCTCAAGCCGAACCTGCTGCAGATGAACGCGAGCTATTTGGTTGTCGATACCAAGGGCCTGCTTGCCCGCGAGGTGGGGCCGACGCTTGCCGCCTACGGCTACGAGGTGCAGGTCGTCAACTTTGCCGATCTGGCACGCAGTGATCGTTTGCCGGGGGCACATCGTGTGGGCTACAACCCGCTCGACCACATTCGCCGCGATGCGCAGGGGCGCCCCAACCAGCAGGATATCCTGTCGGTCTGCAACGCTATCTGCGCGGTGGAGAACCACGACGACCCGTTCTGGGACCATGCGGCAGCCAACTACCTTGCGGCCTGCGTCGCCTATACGCTCGAAAAGCTCCCGCGTGAAGAGCAGACGCTCCGCTCTGTGGTAAAGCTGATCGAGGCTATCGCCACGGGCGAGACCGACATGCTGATCGAGAACCTGGCGAGGCAGAATCCGCAGAGTTTTGCCGTCAACATCTGGCGCCGCGCCAAGGTCACCGCCGGCGCTCCCAAGATGCACGCGTCGATCCTGGGCATCTTGTCGGAAAAGCTCATGTGCCTCACGTTCGATTCGGCCTACCGGCTGTACGAGGAGCCGCGCAAGGTGGACTTTGCCGCCATGGGGCACACGCGGGTGGCGCTCTTTGTTACCGTTGACGACATCGACCGCAGTCTCGACCCGCTTACGAGCCTGTTTGTGACGCAGGCGCTCCACGAGCTCATGCATGAGGCCGACCGGTGTCCGCAGGGTCGTTTGCCGGTGGCCGTGCGCCTGTTCCTGGACGACTTCTCGAATCTCTCCATCCCCGACTTTGTCGATGCTATCGGGGTCGTGCGCAGCCGCGAGATCTGGTGCACGCTGCTGCTGCAGACCTACGCGCAGCTGGTGCAGAAGTACGGCGAGGCAGGTGCCTCGACCATTGTGGGCAACTGCGACAGCCAGCTGGTGCTGGGCTTTCAGGATGCCGACACGGCGCAGTATTTCGCCGCCAAGGCTGACCGGCTTCCGGGGAGCCTGCTGTTCTCTCCGCTCGACCGCGCATGGCTCTTTGTACGCGGCAGCAAGGGCGAACAGGTGGAGCGCTATCGCCTCGAGGACCATCCGTGCTATTCCGAGCTGCCGGAGGGGGAGGCTGCCGCGCGCTCTTGCGGCGAGCCCTCGTTCGAGCCGGTCGCATGCGATATATAATGCGAGGACGATCTACGGGACGATTCGTACGTGTGTACCAGGACGGGGAGGACGGCGCCATGGCTTTTGTTCCGAGCGCGGTGAAGCTTCTGAACAAGGATGTCGAGAAGCGCACCAAGGTGTTCAAGGAGCTTGTTGAGTTTGCAGAGGGCGAGCCCTATCGCGGCCAGGAGCTCTGCCGCTATCTCTCCGACTTCACCGGAGAACCGGGGGTCAACTACGACGGCAAGCTGTTTCAGCGCTGGTACGTGTGGCGCTACTACATAGCCTATATCTACGAGTACGCCCATATGTACACCGACGTGCTCAAAGATCTTGAGGAATCCTCGCCGAGCCTGCTTAATGTCCTTTCCATCGGATGCGGCGTGGGGGTTGATTATCGCGGACTTCAGTATGCCCGCAACGAGTTGGCGTGGCCTAAGGCGGCGCACCTGTCCGTGGACTACATGGGCGTCGACCTTGCTCCGTGGGATAAAGATCTGCTGGTCCGCGGGCTTCCGTTCGATTGTTTTAGAATCGCCACCTCAACCGATATCGTCGAATATCTTGCCTCCAAGGTCGCGCTGGCGCGTCTGGGCGCCCTTGACGTCCTTGTGTTCCCCAAGTCGCTCGGCGACCTGCCGGACGAGGCCGTCCGCTGCATCGCACATGCCCTGGCGAGCCACGGGCCCCAAACGTTCTACCTGTGCAACGTTCCGCCGTGCGGAAAGCGCCTCTATGCAGGGGGCAACAACAGCGACCCGTGGACGAATCGGCCGGACATCGAGCGCAAGCGCGGGCTCCTATTTGATGCCCTGCGTGAGAGCTACGATCTCGCGCAAGAGCCGACGCCCCTGTTCGAGGGCATCCAGCACGATGAAGAGGATCGCGCGCCGGGCGACGAGGAGTTCAAGGCGAAGTCGTTGCCGTGGGCATTTGGCAACTGCTTTAAAACGAGCCGCTTTGAGGGGAACTTCAAGCAGGTCTTCCCTCGGTACCAGGTCGAAAAGCTTCGTGCTCTCTGCCGGCATACGTGCGGCGAGTCGTGCTCTTGCTGGGAGGGCGTTGACGTGGAGCCCAAGCTCCATCGCGCGCCGATCGTGATGGCCGGCCGTCTTTCGTACGAGGTCTACAAGCTCGAACGGAAGTCCGCCCATGCGTAGGCTGCGTAGGCGCCAGGGGCTGTGCTCCTCAGGGCGGGGGAGTGCTCGATGATTCTTTCGGCAAGCCGCCGCACCGACATACCCGCCTACTACAGCGAGTGGTTCTGCAGGCGCGTGCGTGCAGGGTACCTGTGCGTGCGCAACCCCATGAACGCCCACCAGGTCAGTAGGGTCTCGCTCGATCCCGCCGTGGTGGACTGCATCGTCTTTTGGACCAAGAACCCGGCACCCATGCTGGAGCGCTTGGGGGAGCTCGCCGCCTATCAGTATTACTTCCAGGTGACGCTCACCGGCTACGGGCGCGATGTGGAGGGTAACGTGCCGGACAAGCACGAGGTACTGCTGCCCGCGTTCAAGCAGCTGGCCGCCGCCATAGGCCCCGAGCGCGTAGTCTGGCGCTACGACCCCATTCTCTTCAACGAGCGCTACACGCCCGAGTACCATCTGCGCGCCGTGCGCTCTATTGCGCAAGAGCTTGAGGGCTGCACCGAGAAGTGCGTAATCAGCTTTGTGGACACCTATGCCAAGAACCGCAAGAACATGGAGCGCCTACATGCGTACGAGCTGCCGCGCGCCGAGCTTGAGGAGTTCGCCGGCAAGCTCGCCTCCATCACGCGCGAACACGGTATGGTCACCGCCTCGTGTGCAGAGAAGATCGACCTCGCGGCCTGCGGCATCGAGCACAACGCGTGCATCGACGGTGCGCTTATCGAACGCCTGCTGGGATACAAACTTGCTGTCAAGAAAGACCCGTCCCAGCGTATCGAGTGCGGCTGCATGGCGAGTGTGGAGGTGGGGGCATACAACACGTGCCGTCATGGCTGCACCTACTGCTATGCCAACCATAATGCAGGCGCCGTGGCCCGTTCGTGCGCGGCGTACGACCCGGACTCGCCCATCCTGTGCGGGGCCATCGGCGCGCAGGACAAGGTCACCGACCGCAAGATGGTCTCGCTCATCGAAAGGCAGCAGCCGCTCGGAATCTAGTGGGCATGCGGGTTGTCGGGGTTGCCGGAGCCAAGCGTTCTTCGGCGGGGAAATCGGTAAGTGATAAGCTGCCGGAGAGCCGAGAACCGCATGTGCAGAAACCTTGATAGGACACCGAGAAATCGTTGACTTTGGGCATTCGCGCGGTATACTCGACAAGTTACTTTGCAGAGCCCCGTGAATCTCTGTTAAGACACGTAATGTACATGGAGGAGTCAAGTGATTCAGAAATCGACTCACTACGCCAAGCAGGGCGAGGTCCAGCGCAACTGGGTGCTCGTCGATGCCGAGGGTGCAGTGCTCGGCCGTCTCGCCACCCAGGTCGCCATGATCCTGCGCGGCAAGAACAAGCCGCAGTACACGCCCAACTCTGACTGCGGTGACTTCGTGGTCGTCATCAATGCCGACAAGGTCCAGCTTACCGGCAACAAGGCGAACCAGAAGGTTTACTACCGTCACACCGGCTACAATGGCGGCCTCAAGGCTGAGACGTTTGTCCAGGCCATGGAGAAGCACCCCGAGCAGGTCATCGAGCGCGCCGTTCGCGGCATGCTGCCCAAGACCACGCTTGGCCGTCAGCAGCTCAAGAAGCTGAAGGTCTACGCTGGCGCCGAGCACCCGCACGCTGCTCAGAACCCGACCAAGATTGACCTGGAGGCTTAAAGATGGCTGAGAACACCGTTGTTTATTACGGCACCGGCCGTCGTAAGAACGCCGTTGCCCGCGTCCGTATCGTTCCCGGTACCGGCAAGGTCACCGTCAACAAGCGTGACGCTGTTGAGTACTTTGGTCGCAAGCAGCTCCTCGAGGACGCTCTTGCCCCCTTCAAGGTCACCGATACCGCCGGTAGCTTTGATGTCATCGCCCTCCTTGATGGCGGCGGCATCTCCGGCCAGGCTGGTGCCCTTCGTCTGGGCATCGCCCGCGCTCTTCTGAACGCTGGCGATTACCGTGCCGACCTCAAGAAGGCCGGTTTCCTGACCCGCGACGCTCGTGTGGTCGAGCGCAAGAAGTACGGTCTGAAGAAGGCTCGTCGCGCTCCGCAGTTCTCCAAGCGCTAAGCTTTATCGCTTCGTTTTTGGAACCAAACGGAGCCTGCCGTTACCGGTGGGCTCCGTTTTTTCATGCCTTTTGCACATAAGCGCATGCTGAACACGCGCACGCCGATTCACGCCCCCGCAGGCGGTTTTTCGATTTCCATTGCGGTGAGCGTGTGCTAGCGCTACGATTTATATCGTTTTAGAACGGGACCTAGGAGGATCATGCTGGGCGCTCTTTTAAAGCCGTTTGGTCTGAGATCAAAGCGAAATACGCTGCTGTCTCCTCTGGCTGGAAGAGTCATCCCGCTGTCTGAGGTTAACGACCAGACGTTTGCCAACGGCCTGTTGGGTCAGGGCGTGGCTATCGAGCCCACGGGCAACCAGGTTGTTGCCCCCTCCGATTCCAAGGTCGAGGCGATTTTTCCTACCGGTCACGCTGTTGCGCTTCACACCGATGAGGGTATGGACGTCCTAATCCACGTGGGCCTGGACACCGAGCGCCTGGACGGTAAGTACTTTCATGTTCATGCCGAGATTGGGCAGTCGGTCAAAAAGGGCGACGTGCTGATCGAGTTTGACCGCAACGCTATCGTCGAGGCCGGCTACGACGTGACCGTGCCGATCCTGATCTGCAACTCGGTGGAGTTTGCCAGCATCAAGGGCAACGTGGACTCCACGGTGGCGGAGCTGGACGAGCTGATTACCGCTCGGGAACGCTAGACATTTTCTTTCTGCTATACACCCTTCGCAGCGGTATGCTACGAAGGGTTTGTTTTGTAAGAGGCTTTTGAAAGGGGCCGTTCATGATCAAGATCGTCCGCGCACGCGACTACAAGGACATGAGCCGCAAGGCGGCAAACATCATCTCTGCTCAGGTGATCCTCAAGCCCGATTGCGTGCTTGGTCTTGCTACGGGCGACTCTCCCATCGGCACGTATCAGCAGCTGATCGATTGGTACAACAAGGGCGACGTCGACTTTTCGCAGGTGCGCACCTATAACCTGGACGAGTACTACGGCATTGCCGATGACGATCCGCAGAGCTATCACTACTTCATGAACAAGTACTTCTTTAGCCAGGTGAACATCGATCCTGTCAACGTTCACGTTCCCGCCGGTTCGAACACCGATATCGAGGACGCCTGCTCCTCCTTTGACAAGATGGTGGCCGAGGCCGGCTTCTGCGACCTGCAGCTTCTGGGCATTGGTCGCAACGGCCATATCGGCTTCAACGAGCCCGATGACGTGTTCTCCAAGGGTACGCACTGCGTCGACCTTACCGAGAGCACAATCGAGGCCAACAGCCGCCTGTTCGAGCGCGAGGAGGACGTGCCGCGTCGCGCCTACACCATGGGTGTACAGACCATCATGAACGCCCGCTCCATCCTGGTTGTTGCCAACGGCGACAAGAAGGCCCAGGCCGTCTACGACATGTGCTTTGGCCCGGTTACGCCCAAGTGCCCGGCTTCTATTCTGCAGCTGCACACCAACGTTACCGTCGTTGCCGACGAGGAGGCGCTTGCCCTCTGCGCGGATAAGCTCGCGTAGGCGCGTAGCGACAGATTGAAGAGCAAGGCTCCGGGAGTGATCCCGGAGCCTTATTTGTGCGCCGGGTTTTCAACATGCAGGCGCGAATCTTTCAGTTTTATTACCGGGTTCCAACAGAAATCTAACACGCAGGGCACGTTTACGTCCATGCGGTGCGTATCAGATTTTATTGGGGTAGACAAAATGAATCCGGTGCATGTGCGGATCGGGTGCGTAAAGGGCATCAAGACGTAAAGTATAGTTGACACCCCGGCGCCAGCTATCTGTAAGAATTGGCCTGTATTGCAAGCTAAACAGCAGGTACATACAGGTGAGACATGGCAACGCGAAGGGTCGAGACCGGCCTTTCCGTAAAAGGGCGACCCTCTTCTCGCGCATCGAACAAAACGTGTTTCGATGGGCGAATTTACCAACTCCCCAATGCATTTGCTTTATAGGGTGTATTCAAAAGCTCACAAGTGGGGGAGTGAGGCATATGTTGGAGTCTGGGCAGGTTGCTGTGTCCGGAACCGTAGCGCTTGATGAGCGTGACCGCGAGGTGGACTTTTGCAGGGTCCCCAGTGGATTCACGGCGCGGCGCGATCGGTTACTGCGCGATGTGGTGCGCCGGTGCCGCGAGGGCGGTGTGGCGCTTATTTCGGCTCCGGCTGGCTTTGGAAAGACGGCATTGCTGCTGCAGTATGCTGCCGCGGTTCAGGAGGATCCGTCTTACGGTCATGTGCTCGTTATAGACGCGTCGGGCATGCTGGGCACCGAGATTGCCGCCCGTATCGAGAGCTACCTTGCTGAGACCCCGCAGGCGCTACACCCGGTTGTCGTTGTGGACAACGTGCCGCGACTTACTGAAAGCGATCACAACGCCCTAGTAGGCGGCATCAGGCTTGCGTGCGAGGAAGGGGCAGAGGTTATCTTGTCCTGTCTGCCCACCAATCGCGCCCTGATGGCCTCCATGGGTGAGGCCGCGTGCATCTATGCAAAGGCCTTGGTTGTGAAGCCGAAGGAGTATGCGCAGTGGGCCCGGCTGTATTCCATCTCGACCTCCCTGGATGTGTACCACCTTACGCAGGGCGTGCCGGCACTCATCGCCATGCTGCAGAGCGTGAGCGGGCAGGAGCCCGATGCAGAGATGCTCGAGAGAAGCATCGTCGGGCTCTATCTGGCCATGCTTAACGACCTGCGCTCCGCACGGGATCCGTTGTTCAGGATCGCGGCGTTTATGGTGGTATTGGGGCATGGCAACATCGGCGATCTGGAGCGCTGCGGGGTCCGTGTTCGATCCGAGAGCCTGATGCGTCTTGAGCGGGACTGGCCTTTGTTTAACTACGCCCCGCACACACGCGAGTTTCACTGCCTCGGCGCTGCGGGTTCAGCGGGCTGTGCGGTGCGCAGAGCGGTCGTCCAGTTCAGCGGGCACATCGTTGCTCATTCGGCGCGTATGCTGGTCAAGGCGGGACGCTACGACGATGCCGTGCTGCTGTGCGAGCAGGCCTTGGACGATGCGGACGCGGCCGCGATGGTCGCTATGAGTCCGTGCGGGTTCGTGATGGCCGGGCACGGTCTGTTTGTGAGCCGACTGGTGTCGCGTCTCGATTCTGCCGAGGCGGGTGCTGCGCCCCTCGAGGCGGGCGTGCTCCTTGCTACCTATCTTGCAGCCTTGAGCATGGGGGAGTATCGCTTGGCGCGATCAGCCTTGGCCGAGCTCAGGCATCGGGCCGACGAGGTGGAGCGCGATGTCGATCCCAAAGAATGGGGCCGTGCAAAGGCGTTCAGTGAGTTTTGGGCATCGCGCTCCGCCCTGGCCCTTCCGCGCATGTCGGATGAGTACGAGGACGCCGGGCATTCAAGTGCGGCAGCGAGATTGATGAGATGCCGTATCGACTACGAGGAACTTGTGGGCGGCTCGGGCGAGATCGACATTTCGCACTCGGACCCCACGCAGGATGCGAGCGCTCGGAAGGATCAACCCGACCAACTTGACCTGCTTGTGATCGCGGAGCGGTGCGTACAGCGTCTCACTTTGGCACTGCGGGGCCACGGGGATGCTCCGGGTGTGGATACAGGAGAGATCGAGGCCCTTAAGCGCGTGCTGACGGAGCGCAGGCTCTTGCCGGTTGTGATTCGCGTGCGCATGGTCGATGGAATCGGGCGGTTGATGGCCGGTGACCCGGTGAGTGATGAGAGAGCCTTCACCGATGCCAATACCCTGGCGGTTCGGGAGTCTGACCTGAGCACGCAGCTGCTTTGCATGGCGGCAGAAGGATGGCAGGAGCTAAGCCTAGGCCAGGCGGTGAACGCGCAGTTCCGAGGGCAGCAGGTGCTCAGGCTGGCCCCGCAGGGTGCCGAGTTCCTGCGCATATGGGCAACGATGCTCGAATACTGCGCCATGCTGCAAAGCGCTTCGATGATCGGCGTGCGCGAGCAGGCTGACATGCTCGATCTCTCCGATTCCGAGCAGGATATGGCTCGTATCTGGTGCACGGCCCTGCATCTTTCTGCCGCCCGCTTTGATTCAGAGCTCTCCGCTTGGTACTCGCTGCACAAGAAAGCACTGCTCGAGCCTGTGTTCGCGCCCATCGCGAGACTCGCCATGGCGGTTCTGGGAGATCGGGCGCAGCCGCTTTTGCAGCTGATTCCGCGCTCGAGAAGTTCGAGCTACCGCGTACGTGCAACGAGCGAACCGGAAGAGCTCGGCGTACTGATCCCGCTTAACGAGGTTGGCGACATCGGCCAGGTGACGATCAATCTCTTTGGCGGTTTTCGCGTTATGCGCAACGGCCACACGTTGACCGATGAGGTTTGGCGCCGTAAGCGGGCGAGTGCCCTCGCGGCGCGTCTGGCGCTCTCGATGGACTCGTTTATCGACCGCAAGACGGTAACAGAAGAGATGTGGCCCGATGTGGAGTACGCAAGAGCCCGAAAGAGCCTGTACGTCACGCTGTCGTCGTTGCGCTCTGCCCTGCAGCAGCAGAAGGGCGGCCCACAGTACGTGGTGACCCAAGCGGACGGGATGTGCTTGAACGCCGACTACGTTGCCTGCGATGTACGCAGGTTTGACCTGCTGGCACGCGAGGTGCTGCTCAAGAAGACGGGAAAGAGCGCCCAGGACGTCATCGAGGACTGTCTCAAGCTCGAGCAGATCTATACCGGTCCGCTCTTTATTCCCGATGTGGGCAACCCGCAGTTCTTTGTGCAGATGCGCCGCATGTACCTGTCGAAGTTCGTCGACTGCATGATTCGTGGGATAGATGTGGCCATAGAAAGCGAAAACACCGCCTCCGCCACGTGGTTGGCAGAGGCGGCGCTACGACAGGCTGCTACGCGTGAGGATGTAATCCGGCGCGCTATGACGGTCTTTGACCTGTGCGGTCGCAGGCGTGAGGTGGTGGAGCTCTACAACAGCCATCTGCACTACCTGGAGCATGAGCTCAAGGGGCTTCCGGAGGCCGAGACGCGCATGGCGTACGAGCGCATCATCAACCGGTCGAAAAGCACGGTGATGCTGTAGTCGGCGCTAGGCGAGCTTGATCTTCTCGATATCGTCGCGCGAGCTGGCACGATACAGGGAGAAGCGGTGCCCGATAATCTGCACAACGTCGGCTCCGGTGCGCTCTGCCAGCTCGGAGGCCGCTTCGCGTACGGTGAGGTTGCTGCCGTCCTGGAGAGCGCATTTGATGAGCTCGTGGGCCTCGAGGCACTCCTCGGTCTGCTGGACGACGCCGTCGTTGACGTCCCCGCGGCCGACGTAGATGACGGGATTGAGATGGTGCGCCAAAGCGCGCAGCTGGCGTACTTGTTTTCCGGAGAGTGCCATGGGCGGTCTTCGCTTTCTGCTGTGTGTCTTGTTGCGTGCAATACGATACCGTATCGACGCGAGAAATCCGGGCGGCCTTCTTGCAAAACCAGCAAGATTGTGCGGGCAGGCCGCGGGGCTTTGCCCGATATCGCTAGAGGTAGGAGAGATACCAGGCGTAGCTCTGGGCGCTTTCAGGCACCGCGAGCGTGACGTCTTGGCCCATTGCGTTGACGGTCACGTACGAGGGATCCGCGTAGGTGGTCACCGTGGCCGAGGTGCCTGCATAGGTGGTCTGAAAGCTGCCGGTGGCCGAGGCGTCAGAAGGCAGCGTCGTAACGCTCCATGAGGAGATGTCCAGCTGGTCGATCGCGCTGTTGATCTCTTCCTCGCTCATACCGGTCTTGGCGGCGATCTTGGAGGCGTTTTCGCGCAGAGCGTTCTCGGCACGGCCTTTGAGGCCGGAGGCGTCGAGCGCGGCGTTGGCCGCTGCGGTGCCCGCGCCGCCACCCAGGCTCATGAGGGCGGAGGCGAGCGGGGTTCCCGAGAGCGCGCCCTGGCAGAGGGCGGAAAGCACGCCCAGGAGCACCACGATGCTCATGAGCGTGCCCGCAAGTGCCTTGCTGAAAAGCTTCATCGGCCCGCCTAGTTCTTAAGCGAGTTGAGCGGGGCGGGGAAGCGACCGCCGCGGTGGGCGAGCACGGTGCCGGCGTTGGGGTTTACCGGCATGATGGGCGCGCGGCCGAACAGGCCTCCGTAGTTCACGCAGTCGCCGACGCCCTTGCCGATGGCAGGGATGATGCGCACGGCGGTGGTCTTGTTGTTGATGACACCGATGGCCATCTCGTCGGCGATGATGCCGGCGATGGTCTCCACAGAGGTGTCGCCAGGGATGGCGATCATGTCGAGGCCGACCGAGCAGACGCAGGTCATGGCCTCGAGCTTCTCGAGCGAGAGGGCGCCTGCCTCGACGGCGGCGATCATGCCGGCGTCCTCGGAGACGGGGATGAAGGCGCCGGACAGGCCGCCCACGCTGGAGCTTGCCATGACGCCGCCCTTCTTGACGGCATCGTTGAGCATCGCGAGCGCGCAGGTGGTGCCGGGACCGCCGCACTGGCCCACGCCGATGATCTCGAGGATGCGGGCCACGGAGTCGCCCACGGCGGGGGTGGGGGCGAGCGAGAGGTCGACGATGCCCTTCTCGACACCCAGACGGCGGGCGGCCTCGCGGCTCATGAGCTCGCCGGCACGGGTGATCTTGAAGGCGGTCTGCTTGATCTTCTCGGCGACTTCCATCATCGAGGCGGTGTCGGGCAGCTGCTCGAGGGCGGCGGCCATGACGCCCGGGCCGGAGACGCCCACGTTGATGACGGCATCGGCCTCGCCGCCGCCGTGCACGGCGCCCGCCATGAAGGGCGAGTCCTCGAC
>CAVGNZ010000049.1:25963-59552 GCA_963630805.1 Bacteroidaceae bacterium | reverse complement strand
AAAGACCCCAACCTGCGCACCACGGCGCAGGCCTTCGGCGACTGCCTGCACACCTACGCCGTGATCAACGCCATCGATGACCAGAACGTGCTGCCGTTCAAAGTGGACTACGTGAGCACCTTCCGCCGCAAGGGCGACGACACCAAGGTCAAGGTCGAGGGCATCGACACCGACTCCGCCTGGCAGAAGCCCGAGCGCCTTGCCAACGTGGCCACCTATATCCTGGACAACTTTGACACCAAGACCAAGCGGCGCGGCCAGATGTACTCCATCAAAGGCACGGCCCGGCGCGGCTTCAACGCGATCCTGGCCTGCGACTCCATCAAGTCGGCGGAGTCGTACTACCGCGTGCTGCGCGAGATGATCGGCCAGCGCGAGGGCTGCAACCTCAAGATCGCAACCATCTTCTCGTATGCCCCCAACGGCGAAGAAGACCCTAACGGGTTCATCGATGACGAGGAACTCGACTGCGAGGGCATGCCCCAGGCCGATCGCGATTTCCTGGACAACGCCATCGCCAACTACAACGCCATGTTCTCTACGAGCTTTGGCACCGACGCGGCGGGCTTCGACGGCTACTACAAGGACGTAAGCCGCCGCATGAAGGGCGAGGATGTTGACGGCAAGCCGCTCCCGCAAGCCGAGTGCCTCGACCTCCTCATCGTGGTGGACATGTTCCTCACGGGCTTTGACGCCAAGACCCTGAACACCCTGTGGGTCGACAAGAACCTGCGCATGCACGGGCTCATCCAGGCGTTCAGCCGCACCAACCGCATCCTTAACTCGATCAAGTCCTTCGGCAACATCGTTTGCTTCCGTAATCTACAGGAGAACGTCGACGAGGCAATCGGACTTTTCGGCGACGCCGAGGCGGGCGGCATCGTGCTGCTCAAGCCCTACGAGGTCTACTTTGAGGAATATACGAGCAAGCTCGCCCACCTGCGCGAGGCGTTCTCGTTCGACGTGCTCGATGAGCCGATGGGTGAGGAAGCCGAGCGCGACTTCATCAAGACCTTCTCGGCGATCCTGCGCCTGCGCAACATCCTTACAAGCTTTGATGGCTTTACAGGCGATGACGAGCTCGGTGACTGGGAGCTCCAGGATTACCAGAGCGTCTACCTGGACCTGCGCGATAAGTACCGCGACCGCGACGGCGCCGAAAAGGAGTCCATCGCCGAAGACCTCGTGTTCGAGATGGAGCTCGTCCGCCAGATCGAGGTCAATATCGACTATATCCTCATGCTCGTGGAGCAACGCCACGGTGACAACGTGGCCGACCGCGAGATTTCCGAGCGCATCCGTAGCTCCGTGGCCGCCTCGCCCGAGCTGCGCGACAAGCAGGACCTCATCGATCGCTTCCTGGAGATGGCGGGCTTTAGCGACCTGCCGGCGACGTTCGATATCGACCCTACCGCCAGCGCGGAGGAGCGCCACGCCGTCGTGAGCGAGCAGTGGAAACAGCACATCGCGCACTCCATGGAGGATGAGCTCCAAAGCATCATCGAAGCCGAAAAGCTCAAGCCAGAAGCGACTCGTGCTTTGATTAGTGAGGCTTTCGAGGCCGGCTATGTACCTCAAGAGGGCACCGCCGTGGCAAAGATCCTGCCGCCGGTCTCCCGCTTTGCCAAGGGCAACCCGCAGAGCGAAAAGAGGCATCGTGTCACCGCCCTACTTTCCACGTTCTACGAGCGCTTCCGCAGCTTCACGGCAACCTACCCTATGGGGCCACAGGAGTAGCAGGGCTGTATGCGGCTCTAAATAAAAAATGCCGGGGGGATCCCCCGGCCCTTGATAGCCCTTCGTTTCCGAACGACCAACCGCTTTGTACCATCTACCTGCACGTATTGTCAACCTTTAGGGATGCTGGCCGAGAGACAGTTATCAACACGTTCCCCTAAGCGATTCCGCGACGCGGCGCGGCGAGGAGCAGCGAAGGGAGCCCCTCAAACCATCCGCCCCCATCGACACAGAAAAAGGGAGACCGGACGCATGCCCGGTCTCCCCGCTTCCCTGCAAACAGTCAGCTTGTAGCCGCGACTTACTTGCCCAGGAGCTCCTCGACGTCGAGGGCGATCATGTACTCCTCGTTGGTGGGAACCACGAGGCAGCGGATCTTGGAATCCGGGGTGGAGATGACGCGCGGATCGTCGGAGCGGATGGCGTTCAGCTCGGGGTCGATCTTGACGCCCATCCAGGCCAGACGGTCGGCAACGCCCTGGCGCATGGTCACAGAGTTCTCGCCGATGCCGGCGGTGAAGGCCATGGTGTCCACGCCCTCCATGGAAGCGGCCATCTCGGCGAAGAGCTGAGCGGTGCGATAGTAGAACATCTCGAGAGCCATGGCGCACTTCTCGTCGCCCTCGTTGGCGCCGGACTCGATGTCGCGGGAGTCAGAGGACTTGGCAGAAACGGCGAGCATGCCGGACTGCTTGTTCATCATGGTGTCGATCTCGTCGATGGAGTAGCCGCCCACGCGGTTCAGGAAGAACACGGTAGCCGGGTCGACGGTGCCGCAGCGAGTGCCCATGACGAGGCCGTCGAGCGGGGTGAGGCCCATGGTGGTGTCCATGCAGTGGCCGTCCTCGATGGCGCACAGGGAGGCGCCGGAACCCAGGTGGCAGCTCACGAGCTTGTGGACGTCGCCGCCCAGGAACTCGTTGGTGGCACGCCAGATGTAGCGGTGGCTGGTGCCGTGGGCGCCGTACTTGCGAACGTGGTACTTCTCCACCACGTCGCGCGGCAGGGCATAGCGCCAGGCGTGCTCGGGCATGTTGTAGTGGAAGGCGGTGTCGGGGACGATCACGTTGCCGAGCTCGGGGAAGAGCTCGCGGCAGATCTCGACGACGTCGGCCTCGGCGTAGTTGTGCAGCGGGGCCAGCGGGGCGACCTCGCGGACCTTGGCGAGCACCTCGTCGTCCACCACGGCGGACTCGGGGAAGTACCAACCGCCCTGGACCACGCGGTGGCCGATGCCCTCGACGGGCTTGTCCACGGCGCTCAGGATGTCGAAGACGTGCTTGATGGCCGTCTTGTGATCAGGCAGGGCCACCTCGAGGGTGTCCTTCTTGCCGAACTCCTCGTGACCGATAAAGGAACCGTCGATGCCGATGCGCTCGCAGTTGCCCTTGGCAAAGACCTCGCGCGTGTCGGTGTCGAGCAGCTGGTACTTAAGGCTCGAGCTACCTGCGTTGATAACAAGAACGTTCATGTGTCTCCTATCTGAATGTTCAATATATTTTGCGGGCACCCGGTGCCCGAAACGCAACTTGCCCATCATACGCCACCACCGGGCGCACGATGGGCAAAAAGCATCGCTTTTATGCGGTATTTCTATGGTGAGCTGGCCTGCCGCTACGGCAAGGTTCGCCCGACTCTAGACGAGGCCCTCGCCCAGGTCGCGGCCGCCCAGCACGTGCATATGGAAGTGCAGGACCGTCTGGCCGGCATCGTGACCGGTGTTGGAGATCACGCGGAAGCCGCCCTCGAGGCCCTTGGCCTGCGCGACCTCATCCACCGCATGTGCCATGGCGGCGAGCGTCTCGGCGGGCACGCCGTCGCAGATGTTGGCGTAGTGCTTCTTGGGGATAACCAGCGTGTGCACGGGGGCCTGGGGGTTCAGGTCGTCAAACGCGATGACCTCGTCGTCCTCGTACACCGTAGTGGAGGGGATCTCGTGAGCAGCGATCTTGCAGAAGATGCAGTCGTCCATGGCAGAACACCTTTCGTTGTGGCTATGCGGGCATGCGCCCTCAAGCGATTGTACTCCCCTGCCGCCCTAGAGGCGCAGCTGGTCGCTTGTGTCCGCGGCCTCGCCCGGGGCGAGCACGTCGTTGCCGTCGATATCGGTCAGCAGCACCGAGACCTTCTGCTCGGCGTTGGCCAAGCGCTCGCGCAGGCTGCCCAGCAGCTCCACGCCGCGGGCATAGCTCTTCAGCGAGTCCTCGAGCTCCATGTCGCCCGACTCCAGGCTGCGGATGATGCGCTCGAGCTCCTTGGAGGCCTCCAGGTAGGTCAGGTCCTCGATCTTCTTCTCTTCGGCCATGTTCGTATCCTTTCGTCGTTATCGCCGAGTCGCGGCGAGGTTATCTTGCGGGATTGCGGAATCGACGGTCGCGTTCACGTTGCCGTCTGCCAAGGCGATGCGCACGGCGTCGCCCTTCTGCAGCTGGGAGGCGCTTGTCACCACACCGTCCGGCCCGTAGGCGATAGAGTAGCCGCGCGCCAGGACCTTGAGCGGCGAGAGTGCCTCGAGAGAGGCCGCCGCCGCGCGCAGCTGCGCCTGCTCCCCGGAGAGCAACGTAAAGCCGACATGCCGCAGTTTGGTGGTCTGCATCTCGAGCGCACTGCGCTTGGAGTCAAAGCCCGAGGTGCTCGCCGCAAGGCGGCCGGGGAGCTCGGCGAACTCCGCTGCAAAACGGTTCTGCGAGCGCTCAATGGCGGTGGCCAGGCGCTCGGCCGTCATGGTCAGATCGGTACGGCGACGATCGACGATGCTCGTGGGGTCGTTCAGGCAGGAGCGGTCTGCGAGCACCTCGAGGCGCGAACGGAGCAGCTCCAGGCGAGCAGAAATGGCGCGCTTAAGCCTCTCGACCTGCGCGGACTCGGCATCGCGCTCGCGCGACACACGAGACTCCATGGCCGTCACCAGGCGGTGGGCACGGTCGTCTGTAGCATTCTGCAGATCGGCCAAGGCGGGCGCCACCGACTCCGCCGCCGCGGTGGGCGTGGAGCAACGGCGGTCGCTCACCATGTCGCAGATGGAGGTATCCGGCTCGTGCCCGATACCCGTGACCACGGGCACGGGGCAGGCGGCCACGGCACGGGCCAGGAACTCGTCGTTGAAGGTCATCAGGTCCTCAAAGGAGCCGCCGCCGCGCACCAGCAGGATGCAGTCGGGCGCGGGCTCGATCGCCGCGGCGCGGGAGAGCCCCTCTATCAGCTCGGCCGGCGCGCCGTCCCCTTGGACCTTGGCACCCACGCAGACGATCTCTACCAGCGGGTTCCTGCGCCGCAGCGTGCGCTTGACGTCGTCGATCACCGCGCCGGAAAGCGAGGTGACCACTGCTACGCGCGTGCAGAACACCGGGATATGCCGTCGGCGCGACTCCTCCATCAGGCCCTCGCGGCGCAGCTTCTCGGCAAGCTGGGCCACCTGCTGACGCAAGAGGCCCTCGCCCGCAAGCGAGAAGCTCTTGGCCACAAAGCTCATGCGCCCGGTGGCTTTATAGAGATTGAACGCGCCGGTGAACTGGACCTGCATGCCATCGCGCAGCTCGAACGTGCGCTTGGAGTAGCTCCCGCGCCAGATGATGCAGTCCACAACGGCGGAATCGTCCTTGATCTGGAAGTAGCAGTGACCGCTGCGTGCGTTGGGCCCGCGAAAACCTGTTACCTCGCCCAGCACGGTGAGCTGCGGTATCGCGCTAAGCGCACCGGCCGCAAGCTCGGCGGCCTGCGATACGGAAAGGACGTCCGGGTCCGCATCCGCAGCAGGCGCGCTCGTGCCCGTCAGGTTCCAACCGCTCATGCATGCCTCCCTTCTTATTCGCTCAAACTAATTCATACGCTCGACAGTATATGCGGCCGTGCGGACACACATGCGGGGCGAGCATCAAACCCGCCCCGCATAGGTCGCGATATTCGGCTTGCCGGCTCGCGCGGAATCCGGCTAGTCTCGGCTCCGGCTCTGACCGAGCAGGTACAGAAGCTGCAGGATCGAGGTGAGGGCGGCCGCCACGTAGGTGAGCGCCGCGGCGGTGAGCACTTGGCGGGCGCCGCGCACGTTGACCTCGCTCATGCCGGAGTCGCGGATATAGGCGACCGCGCGACGCGAGGCGTCGAACTCCACCGGCAGCGTGACCAGCTGGAAGATCACCGAGAACGCAAAAAGGAAGATAGCGAGCTGCGTGAGGCCGGCCAGGTTCATGGCCACGCCGGCGCAAAAGACGATCATCCACAGGTTCTGCGAGACGTTCACCACAGGAACGAGCGCCGTGCGGACCTTCATCATGAAGTAGCCCTTTTCGCGCTGGGCGGCATGACCCGCCTCGTGACAGGCCACGGCGACGCTCGCCACCGAGCCGCCGCTCAGGTTGTCCTGCGAGAGATACAGGTTGTTGTCGCGCGGGTCGTAGTGGTCGGTCAGAGTGCCCGCGACCGACTTGATGCCCACCGCGTTGCACCCGTTGGCGTTGAGCATGCGGCGCGCGACCTCGGAACCGGAGGCGCCGTCGGACTTGATGCGCGACCACTTCTTATAGGTGGCGTTGATGTAGGCCTGCGTCGCCAGGCCCAACAGCAGCGAGACCACGACGAGCGCGATATAGGAGACGTTCATCCCGTAACCGTACCCATAGCCATAACCGTATCCGTACATCGGCGTTCAAACACTCCTTGAATCTGGGGCGATACAAAACATGCGCTCCTTGTACCCAGCAAGGAGCGCATGCGATAGGTTCGGCGCGAATTTAGGAGAGCCTTCAGAAAAGCCCTAGGGCTGCATCACGAAGTAACCGGCATCCTTTACGGCCTGCTCGAGCACGGCCTGCTCGATGGGCTGCTTTGAGCGCACCGTGGCGATACGGCTGTGCAGGTCGACCTCAGCCAGGGTGCCGCCCACGCCGTTAAGCGCGTGCGTGACGTTTTGGGCGCACCCCTCGCAGCTCATGCCACCGATGAGCAGGTTTGTCTCGTACGGGTAATGGGAGGGGTCGGTGTCCTCCACCGTGACCTTCTTGACCTTGTGCACGGTGCCGCCGTCCGAGCAGCAGCTCTTCCCGCTCATGCTGGCGGCGATGCGGCGAAAGCCGAAGAACAGGCCGATGGCCACGATGACGACAACGACGACAGTCGATACGGACATGAGGGAGCCTTTCTACGGCGCGTGCATTCACCGTTCACTATACCCCCACCGGGTCCCCCTCCCCCTTTGTCGCATAAAGGTTTCACGGCGTTTACTTCTTAAAAGTGGGAAGAATTGTCTGAACAATACGATAACGTCCTAAATATCAGACGTAAGTCAGTATAATGTCGTAAATATACTACGTTAGGATTTCAATGAAACGCCCTACTCCAGCAAAGACCAAACTCGCTGCACGCCAGATAGGCGAGAACATCTCAACGTGGAGGAGACTCTACAATCTCACGTCTCAACAGCTCGCCGACAAGGCGGCTGTCTCTCGCTCCACAATCTCCCGGCTCGAAAACGGAGACCCCACGGTGAGCCTCGAGACGTTTCTCAACGCCTGCAAAGCGCTCGGCTCCCTTGACGCGGTCATAGATGCCACCGACCCCTACGAGACCGACTATGGCCGTATCCGAGCAGACCAGAACCTCCCTCAGCGCGTAAGGAGCTAGCGATGATTCCCGCTCTCGACGTGTATACAGACCTTTCTGACCACGAAGAATGCAAGGTCGGCACATGCCGCTTCAGCCTTAGGCGCGGCCAGATATCCTGTTCCTTCGCTTATGTGGACACGTACCTCGCCCTGCCCGAGGCCTATGCGATTGACCCCGCCCTTCCACTCAGATCACACTCCTATCACTGCAATGGAATGCCCGGCGCCTTTCGAGATTCGGCTCCCGATCGATGGGGCAGGCACCTCATCGATCGTCGAGCGCTTTACGGCAGTGAGCAGAACAATGCCGGGACACGTCATCTTGACGAACTCGACTACCTCACCGGGGTTTGCGATGCGTCCCGTCAAGGAGCGCTTAGATATGCGCTTCCCGGCGCCGACGAATTCCTTTCCCCGGACGGCGAGGTGCCGCCGATACTGGAGCTGAAGCGCCTACTCCGTTCTGCAAACGAGATTGCTCTTGGCAACGACGGAAAGCAGCAGGTAAAGGAGCTTCTTGAAGCGGGATCCGCTTCACTTGGAGGTGCGCGTCCCAAGGCCTCGGTTTTGGACGAAGGCAAAATCCTTCTTGCAAAGTTCTCTCACCCCGGAGACGAGTGGGATGTCATGGCTTGGGAAAAAGTCGCCCTGGGGATCGCTGCGGCCGCTGGCATAAACACGCCGTGCGCACGCCTTGTCAAGATCGGTGACAGCAGCGTCCTTTTGCTCGAACGATTCGACCGCAAGGGGTCTCTCTACGACGGAGCAAGGATTCCCTACCTGAGCGGTATAAGTCTTGTAGGGGGCCAGGATGGCGTGTCGTGCGACTACGTTGAAGTGGCGGAAGCCCTTGTGGACTGGTCTAGAAACGCAGCGATCGAACTCGAAGAGCTGTTTCGCCGAGTGACACTTTCTGTAGCCATCAACAATACCGATGACCACCTGAGGAACCTTGGCTTGCTGCGCGTTGACAAGTCCTGGCGTCTTTCGCCGGTCTTTGACATAAACATCAATCCCGACCTGAAACATCCACGCGTGACCGCAGTGTACGGCGAGACCGGGGAGGATGCGACCGACGCGCTCCATGAGCTAGCAGAGGCCTGCGCGCTTACCCCCGAGAAAGCACGCGCCATCGTGAAGTCAACCGTCCGGGCTGCGCGAGAATGCAGCTCCATCGCGAAAAAGAACGGCTGCAAGCAGTCTGAAATCAAACTGCTTGCAGCCGCGGTCGAGGCGCGTTGCGACGCGCTGGCGCGTGCGTTTGGGGTCTAGAAGTCGAAGGCTTTGGCGATGTCGGCCTGGATGACGAGGCCGGCGCGCGAGCTCACGGGGATGGGATCGCGGTTCACCACAACGAGCTCGTCGCCGCGGAAGTAATCCACCAGGCCCGCAGCCGGATAGACCACGAGGCTCGTGCCGCCCACGATGAGCATGTCTGCCTCCTCGATGGCGCGCACCGAGTCGTTGACCGTCTGGTTGTCGAGCCCCTCGCCGTAGAGGACCACATCGGGCTTGATGGGGCCGCCACACTCCGGGCACACGGGCACGCCGCGCTCGTCCTCATGCTCGCGCGCCATGATCCACTCGGCAGAATAGACGGCGCCGCACGCGCGGCAAATGTTTCGGTGGACCGAGCCGTGCAGCTCGAGGACATTTTTGGAGCCGGCCGCCTGGTGCAGACCGTCGATGTTCTGCGTGATGACGGCCGTGAGCTTGCCGGCGCGCTCCAGCTCGGCCAGCTTGAGATGCGCCTGGTTGGGCTTGGCGCCGAGGGCGATCATCTTGGTGCGATAGAACTCGTAGAACTCGGGCGTGTGGGTCACGTAGAAGTCGTGGCTGAGCATGGTCTCGGGCGGATAGGCGAACTTCTGGTGGTACAGGCCGTCCACGCTGCGGAAATCCGGGATGCCGCTTGCCGTGGAGACGCCCGCCCCGCCAAAGAAGACGATGCGTTTATGTGCCTCGACGCGAGCCGCCAGCTCGGCGGCTGCCTCTGCAGGATCGGTGATGGTAGTGGAAGACATGGAATCCTCGATTCTCTGCCGTGATTTTTACGCTTAAAGCATAGCCCGTTGACGTTGAAGAAGGGCGAGGAACGCAAAGCCGATTCCGCCGCCTAATTCAAAAGTTTCATTAAGTTGACTTTTTCTCTTGACCGGGGTGCGGGTGCGTTATAAGTTCCCCTTAGTTAACTTCTGGATGTGCCCCGCGGCGCATCCGCAACAGGAACGAGGGAAGCATGACGTGGACCATAGACGCCTCCGAGCTCGAAGGCGCCATCGTGCGGCACTGCTCCCCCACCCTGGCCGGGCTCAAGCCGGCGAGCCTCTTCACTTTTCCGGGGAACTTTGTAGAAAAAGGGCCCGAAGATGCCGCCTGTGCAGCGCGACACCGCGAAGCGCTCTCTAGAGCAGCGGAGTTCTGCCGCCACCAGATTGTGGGAGCCGGCCTGGACATCCGCGTCCTCGCTTGGAAGCGCTGCGGGGCGCTCGTGTACATCTATCGTCCGCAATCGCTCACCTGCACGCTCTCGCAACCTCAGGCCGTACACGCCCTCGCACGCGCCGGGTACCGCACGGGGGACACAGAGGCCTGCCTGAAATTCCTGAGCGAGCGTCTTGGTGAGTCATGGCACAAGGCAAGCCCTGCGCAAGCAGCCAAACCCTGCCCCTGTGAACAGCGTTCCTGTACAAACGAGTTCCCCCACGAGATCGGTTTCTTTTTGGGCTACCCCGCAGCGGACGTGATCGGCTTTATCGAGAACCGGGGCAAGAACTCCATCGCGTGCGGGCCCTGGAAGGTCTATACGAACAAGGACCAGGCCCTGCAGACATTCGTGCGCTATCGCCGCTGCACGCAGGCCTATGCACGCGCGTACCGCCACGGAAGCAACCTCTCCCGTCTGGCCGTAAGGCCGCGCTGACACACGGTAAACCTGTCCGCACCCGCGGGCATCGATAGAAGGGAAAGCAATGAGCAAAGTAGCAGTCGTGTACTGGACCGGAACCGGCAACACCGAGGCCATGGCAAACGCCGTGGCAGAGGGTGCCGCCGACAAGGGCGCCACCGCCGAGGTGATTCAGGCCGCCGACTTCTCGAGCGCTGCCGCCGAGGGCTTTGACGCCTTCGCATTCGGCTGCCCGGCCATGGGCGCCGAGGAGCTCGAGGACGGCGAGTTCCAGCCCATGTGGGACGAGGTCAAGGAAACCCTGGGCGAGAAGAAGGTCGTACTCTTCGGTTCCTACGGCTGGGGCTCCGGCGAGTGGATGGACGCCTGGAAGGCCGATGCGGAGGATGCCGGCGTGAACGTCGTGGACGCGCTCATCGTGAACGAGGAGCCCGACGACGAAGGCATCTCCTCTTGCCAGGCGCTCGGTGCACAGCTCGTCTAACGAGCCCACGCCCATCAGCTGCACACCCGAGCACGCGACCCGGAAGCCCCGCACTTCCGGGTTTTTATTTGCCCGTGCATGCGCTAAGGTGAAGCCAAAAATCACCCGCATGAGAGGAGACTCATGAACGACTTCATCTTCAACTCCCCCACCCGCATCGTCTTTGGACGCGGCGTTGTGGATACCGTGGGTGCCGAGCTCTCGCAGTACGGCTACACCTCGGCGCTCGTGGTCTACGGCGGCGGCTCGGTAGTGCGCAGCGGACTGCTCGATCGCGTTACGGCCTCGCTCGAGGCAGCCGGCATCAAGCACGTGGAGCTCGGCGGCGTGCGCCCCAACCCCGAGGTCGCCTCGGTACGCGAGGGCATCGAGCTCGCGCGCAAGGCGAACGTCGATCTGATTCTCCCCGTGGGCGGCGGCTCGGTCATCGACTGCGCCAAGGCGATCGCCCTCGGCATTCCCTACGAGGGCGATGTATGGGACTTCTTCCTCAAGCGCGCGAAGCCTGTGACCAGCGTGCCCGTCGCCTGCGTGCTCACCATTCCCGCCTCCGGCTCCGAGGCCTCGAGTTCCAGCGTGATCAGCAACGACGCCGAGCATCTCAAGTGCGGATGCGGCACCGAACTCAACCGCCCCGTCGTCTCGTTCATGGACCCCGAGCTCACCTTCACCCTGCCGCCCTACCAGACGGCCGCGGGCATCACGGACATGTGCGCCCACATCATGGAGCGCTTCTTCTCCGGTGCGCCGCGCGTGGCCGTGACCGATAACATCTCTTTGGGCCTCCTGCGCGCCATCATGGAGAACGCCCCGCGTGTGATGGAAAACCCCGAGGATTACGAGGCGCGTGCGAACATCATGTGGGCGGGTACGCTCGCGCACAACGGCATCGCCGGTCTGGGCATGAAGGTCGGCAACCGCGATGGCGACTGGACCTGCCACGGCATGGAGCACGAGCTCTCGGCCCTCGACACCAACATCACCCACGGCGCCGGCCTGGCCGTGCTCTTCCCCGCCTGGATGCGCTACGTATGGCGTGAGCACCCCGAGCGCTTCTTGGAGTTCGGCCGCGAGCTCTTTGGCATCGAGCCCGTGGACCCCGAGGCAGACGGCGTGGACGTGACCCGCGAGCAGGCCGTCGAGGACGCCGTTCTTGAAACCATCGACGAGCTGCAGCAGTTCTTTGTCTCCCTCGGCATGCCCGCAACCCTGGGCGAGCTCGGCGTTCATGAGGAGGACATCGAGAGCTTGATTCCCGGCCTGCGCCACAGCCGCGGCGAAAACTTCGGCAGCTTCAAGCCCCTCACCCTCGACGACGCCCGCGCGATCTACAAAAGCGCCCTGTAAGGCGGGGACTGCTTTTTACCGCCAGGCTTTTACCGCCACTGGCGGTAAAAGCACCCTTACAACAACCTCCCCGCAGTTGGGGACCTTCAACGGTTTTAACGCGTGAGGATCCGCTCTACATCCGCCCACACACGCAGTCAGGCAAAACGCTGCAAGAACACAATCCCCCGCTGAGGACCCTCAACGATGGCAGCGTAGGGCGGACCCCGGCATGTTTCCTTCACGCGCAGTTACGCAGAACGCCCGGCTCAGCAAAGCTGAACCGGGCGTTCGAGTATGTTTGAGCATGAAGGAAACCTGCCGGGGTCCGCCCGGCGAGAGCGCCAGCGCTGGCCTAGGCAATGTGGCCCAAGAACTCCTTGGTCCTCTCGCTCTTGGGGTGGTCGAACACCTCGGAGGGGGTGCCCTCCTCCACAATCACGCCGCCGTCCATAAAGACCACGCGGTCGGCCACGTCGCGCGCGAACTTCATCTCGTGCGTCACCACGATCATGGTCATGCCGTCCTGCGCCAGGCTGCGCATAACGGCCAGAACGTCGCGCACCAGCTCGGGATCGAGCGCCGAGGTGGCCTCGTCGAACAGCATCACATGCGGGTTCATGGCAAGGGCGCGGGCGATGGCCACGCGCTGCTGCTGGCCGCCCGAGAGCTGGTTGGGCATAAAGTCGATGCGCTCGCCCAGACCGACCTTCTCGAGCTCCTTGATGGCGATCTCTTCCGCCTCTTCCTTAGAGCGCTTGAGCACCTTTTGCTGGGCAATCATGACGTTCTTCTTGACGGAGAGATGCGGGAACAGGTTGAACTGCTGGAACACCATGCCGAGTTTAGCGCGCACGGCGTTGATATCCACGCCCTTGGCCGTGATGTCCTCGCCCTCGAACAAGATCTTGCCGCCGGTGGGGCGCTCGAGCAGGTTCACGCAGCGAAGCATCGTGGACTTGCCGGAGCCGGAGGGCCCGAGCACCACGACCACCTCGCCCTTATGGACGTCCAGGTCGATATTGCGCAGAACGGTCAGGTCGCCAAAGGACTTCTCGAGCCCCTGGATGCGAACGATGGGCTCGCCCGCTGCGGTATCCGCGGTCTGCACGGCTGCGGTGGTTTCGCTCATGTCAAATGCTCCTTATCGCTAAGCCGCGGCCTTGGCGCCGCGCGCGAGCTTGCGCTTCTTCTTTGCAGGGACCTTGCCCGCGAGCTTGTTCTCGAGGTTCGCAACCAGGCGCGCGAGCGGCAGGGTGATCAGCAGGTAGAACAGGGCCGCGACCACGTAGGGCGTGATGGATCCGGTGGTGGCCACGATCGTCTTGGCGTACATGATGATCTCCATCACGCCGACCGCGGCGAGCAGCGAGGTGTCCTTGTACAGCAAGATGAACTCGCTGGTCATGGTGGGCAGCACGTTGCGGAACGTCTGCGGGATGATGATGAAGAGCATCGTCTGCACGGCGTTCATGCCAAGGGAGCGCGCGGCCTCGTTTTGACCGGCGGGGATGGACTGGATGCCCGCGCGGAAGATCTCGCAGAGATAGGCCGCGGAGTTCATGGCCATCACGATGACGCCCAGCGGGTAGTTACCGATGTTCACGCCCGCGAGCGGCAGGCCGAAAAACGCGATGTAGATCTGCAGGAACGCCGGCGTGCCGCGGATGATGTTCACGTAGAAGCCCGCGATGCCGCGCAGGACGCGCGACTTGGAGATACGCATGAGCGCAAGCAGGAAACCAAAGGGGATGGCCAGCGGAAACGCCACGAGGACGATGGCGAGCGCCATCAGAAAGCCCGTGAAGACGATGGGCAGGCTCGAGACGATCACCACGGGGTTGAAGAACAGGCGCAAGAAGCGGTTGGAGTTCCATGCCTCCACCCAGGGCTGGGCCTCGAGGAACGCCTCGATCTGATCGAGCACGCCCACGCCCTTGATGGTGAGCGCGGGGATGCCATCGGCCTCGTGCGAGGAGCCGTCGGCAAGCTCGTAGGTTGCCGTCACCTGCTGCTCGCCGCCGTCTGCCGGGAAGACCACGTGGTAGAGCTCGAAGCGGAAGTACTTTCCCGCCTCGGCCGCCTCGGGGAAGACGACCTCCACCGTCTGCCCGTCGACCTTGTAGGTGGGCTTGATAAAGGTACGTTCCATAAGGTCGTCGCCCGTGAGCATGGTCACGCGCGCGTCCTCGGTGTCGAACGTGGTGCCCGCGGGCAGGGTCATGGTGAACCCGGTGAGCGCCTCGTCGTCATCTGCCTGGATCTCCCAGGTCAGACGCGTCTCAGAGCCGCCCAGGACATCGCTTCCGGCCTCGGCGTTAGGCTGTGCCGTCAGCTTCTCCACCTCGAGCGCGCGGGCGGGCGCGGGCACGGCGAGTGCGCAGGCGAACAGCGCGAACAGGGCGACCAGCATCGCACTCAGCGAGCGGGCGCGCACGGGGGTTTCTGCGTTCCTAATCAAGTCCATCTCCTCACATCAATATGCGCAAGGCCCCTCCCGCCGCGACGGGCGAAAGGGGCCGTGTGCCGAGCAGTCGCTCTGGACTACTTGATGTTGTACTTCTCCATCAGCGCGTCGACGGTACCGTCGTCGGTGAGCTTCTTGAGGGCCTCGTTGACCTGCTCGGTCAGAGCGGGGTTGTCCTTGCTGATCGCGATGGCGTACTCCTCGCCGGTGCTGATCATCTTGATGACCTGGCAGTTGTCGAAGGAGCTCGCGGTGAGCTGAGCGGCGACGGAGCGGTTGGTCACCAGGGCGTCGGCCTTAGAAGCCTGGAGCGCAGAGAAGCAGTCCACGGCGTTCTTGAAGGAAACGAGCTCGGCGTTGGGGAAGTTCTCCTCGGCAAAGGCCTCGGCGGTGGAGCCGGACTGGACGGCGATCTTCACGCCCTCCTTGTTGAGCTCGTCGGCGTAGTTGTCGCCGGTGATGGTCTCGTTATCGGTGGTGGTGACGATGGCCTGGTCGTCCATGTAGTAGGAGTCGGAGAAGTCGACCTCCTTCTTGCGCTCGGGCGTCACGGTCATGGCCGCGATGGAGCAGTCGTACTTGGTGCCGCTGGAGACACCGGCGACCAGGGAGTCGAAGTCGACGTTCTTGTACTCGACCTCAAGGCCGAGCTCTTCGGCGATATCGGCGATGAGCTCAAGGTCGAAGCCCTTGTACTCGCCGTCCTCCATGTACTCGAACGGCTCGTACTCGGCAGAGGTGCCGACGGTGAGCGTGCCGTCGGTGACGAGCTTCACCTCAGAGGAGGCGGTGGTGGCAGAGCCCTCGTCGGTGGAGCTGCCGGCAGCGGTGCTGGAGCTGGTGCCCGAGCAACCGGCGAGTGCCAGCACGGCAGCGAAGGCGCCCGTAGCGGCGACCGCGCCCAGATTCTTGAACTTCTTCATAGCATTTCTCCTTCCACGCGCCCCTCTTGATCGGAACGCATAAAACCAGGGGTCATTATGCTCTTCCGTGCATATATAGACCCAGAAAAAGTGCTCTCGAAACAGAATGGACTTATATTCATGCAGAAACGAATTCTATTCAAAAGCGAGGTGCGGACGGGCAAAACGACGCGTGCGGAACGCAGCGCCCTAGCGCCCGTGAGCACCGTAGAGTGAATACCAGCCGTCGTGCTCCGCCACCGTCAACGGCACATCGAACAGATCGCTCATCACGTCGTCTCGCAGAAGCTCGGCCTTGGGGCCGTCGGCGAAGATCGCGGCGTCCTTGATGAGCAGCACGCGCTCGATCGCTGGGATGATGTCCTCGGGGTAGTGCGTGACGAGGATGACAGAGCGGCCCTCGGCGGCAAGCGTGCGCATGGTCTCGCGCACGTGGTACATGCCCTGCGGGTCGAGGCCCGTGCAGGGCTCGTCGAACACGAGCACCGACGGGTCCCGCACCAGCTCGCGCGCCACCAGCACGCGCCTGGCCTGCCCGGTGGAGAGCGTCATGATGTCCCGGTCGGCCAGCGCCTCGATGTGCAGGCGCCCCATGGCGTCGCGCGCCAGGTCGAACTCCCGCTCGCTCACCTCGCGGCGCATGGGCAGGCCGAGCGTGCCGAACAGGCCGCCCACCACGATCTCGAGCGCCGGCAGGTGCACGCGCACCTGCTCGTGCATGGTTGAGCTCACGACGCCCAACGCGCTTTTGATATCCCCCAGAAGCGGACGGTCCTGGCCACGGAAGCGCACCGGAGCCTCGTCGCGGTACATCGGGAACACCTCGCGCGTGAGCAGCTGGATGAAGGTCGATTTGCCCGCGCCGTTGGGGCCGAGCAGCGCCACCGACTCGCCCTCGGCGAGCTCGAAGTCGCCCACCTGCAAGATGGTCTTGCCGGCGCGCGCCACCTGCGCGTCATGGATGGAAAACAGGGGTACGCCGCCCCCGGGCGTCGTTGCGATGCGTGCCGTATCAGCCATGCGAACTCCCCTTTTGCCCAAGGCCGTTCACCTTGAGCGGGTCGAAAATTACAGTCGGTTGCCTTACTATAGGCAAAATCGATTCAGCGGGCACGCGCGGAAGATAAAGGAAGTGCACATGGCAGATATGCTCACCCTCGAGGCGTTCGAAGAGGCCTCGATCAAGGTCAAAGAGGTCACCCAGGCCACCGAGCTGATGGAGAGCCCCAGCCTCTCGTCGAGCTGCGGCAACCGCGTGTGGCTCAAGCCCGAAAACATGCAGCGCACCGGCGCATACAAGCTGCGCGGCGCCTACTACAAGATCTCCAAGCTCTCGCAGGAGGAGCTCGACCGCGGCGTCATCACCGCGAGCGCGGGCAACCACGCGCAGGGCGTGGCCTACGCCGCCACGCACGCCGGCGCGCGCTCCATCGTCGTCATGCCCACCACCACCCCGCTCATCAAGGTCGAGCGCACCAAGGGCTACGGCGCCGAGGTCGTGCTGCACGGAGACGTGTTCGACGAGGCCCAGGCGCACGCCATCGAGCTCGCCGAGTCGCAGGGCCTCACCTACATCCCGCCCTTCAACGACGAGACCGTGGCCACCGGCCAGGGCACCATCGCCATGGAGATCATCCAGGAGCTGCCGCTCGTCGACACCATCCTGGTCCCCGTGGGCGGCGGCGGCCTCGCCTGCGGCGTCTCCACGTTCGCCAAGCTCTACAACCCCAAGATCCGCGTGATCGGCGTCGAGCCCGAGGGCGCGCCGAGCCTCACCCGCGCGCTCGAGGCGGGCCACCCCGTCAAGCTCCCGAGCGCCAACACCATCGCCGACGGCACCGCCGTGCTCGAGGTGGGCGACAAGGTCTTCCCCTACCTGCAGGCAAACCTCGACGACGTGATCTGCGTGCCCGACTCCGAGCTCATCGGCTGCTTCCTCGACATGGTGGAGAACCACAAGATGGTCGTGGAGAACTCCGGCCTGCTCACCGTGGCGGCCCTGAAGCACCTGCCCGCCGAGAACAAGCGCGTCGTCAGCATCCTCTCGGGCGGCAACATGGACGTCATCACCATGGCGAGCGTGGTGCAGCACGGCCTTATCCAGCGCGGACGCATCTTCACCGTCTCCGTGATGCTCCCCGACCGCCCCGGCATGCTGCTCAAGGTGGCGAGCGTGGTGGCCGAGCAGAACGGAAACGTCATCAAGCTCGAGCACAACCAGTTCGTGACCACCAACCGCAACGCCGCGGTGGAGCTGCGCGTGACCATCGAGGCCTACGGCGAGGTGCACAAGCACCAGATCGTGAACGCCATCAGCGCGGCGGGCTTCGATCCCCAGCTCGTGCAGACCTCGCTCTAGGGCACAAGCAAAAGCAGACAGGCGCGCGAATGCGCCGCATATCAGCCAAAACGATGGAAGGCCGGGACGCTACGCCCCGGCCTTCCCTCCGTTTACGGATAAACCCCTACCGTCCGCGGCGCGCATACGCTATAGTGCGACCCACTGAGCAAATGCGATGACAGGGCGAGTAGAGGCCCCATCCACCCCACAGCAAGCGGGAAGGCTGAGACCCCGCGGTGGACGGCTTCGAACATTCCCTCGAGCAGCTCCGCAGAAAACGCCACCGGACCGGCGGAGACCCCGCAGGAAACCGGATAGGCAAGTACCTCGGAGCCGGCCGCCTCCCGTTACAGGCATCGAGCGAAAGGCCCGCCTTCTCTCTCGCGTTTTCTCACGTGCACCGTATCTTTCGTGAGCCAGCGAGAAAGGGAGAACAGCATGCAGCTTCGCAGCGATGCCATCAAGCGCGGCCTGGCCCGAGCCCCCCACAGAAGCCTCCTTAAGGCCGACGGCCTGACCGACGAGGAGCTCGATAGGCCCCTGGTCGCGGTCGTCTCCGCGCAAAACGAGGTCATCCCCGGCCACCTTCACCTGCAGCAGATCGCCGATGCCGTCAAGGCCGGCGTGCGCATGGCGGGCGGTACCCCCCTGCAGGTCAACACCATCGGCGTGTGCGACGGTATCGCTATGAACCACGAGGGCATGAAGTACTCGCTCACCAGCCGCGAGGTCATCGCCGACTCCGTCGAGTGCGCCGTGCAGGGCCACCAGTTCGACGCCATGGTGCTCATCCCCTCCTGCGACAAGATCGTGCCCGGCATGCTCATCGCGGCGTGCCGCCTGAACATCCCCACCGTGCTCGTCTCGGGTGGCCCGATGCTCGCCGGCCGCGGCCGCGACGGCAAGCAGACCGACCTGAACTCGCTGTTCGACGCCGTGGGCCAGGTAACCGCCGGCACCATGACCGAGCAGGAGTGCGCATGGCTCGAGAACACCGCCTGCCCCACCTGCGGCTCGTGCTCCGGCATGTTCACCGCCAACTCCATCTGCTGCCTTTCCGAGGCGCTGGGCATCGCCCTTCCCGGCAACGGCACCGTGCCGGCCGTCTACTCCGAGCGCATCCGCCTGGCCAAGCACGCCGGCATGAAGGTCATGGAGCTCCTTGAGCAGGGCATCTGCGCGCTCGACCTCATCAACGAGAAGTCGATCAAAAACGGCATGGCGCTCGACATGGCCTTCGGCGGCTCCACCAACACCATGCTGCATCTCACGGCCATCGCGCAGGCGGCCGGCTGCCCCGTCACCATGCAGGACTGGGACGACGTCTGCGCCGCCACCCCCAACATCGTGCGCATCGCGCCCGCCGGCCCCCTGCATATCGAGGACCTGAACGCCGTGGGCGGCGTGGGTGCCATCGTGGGCGAGCTCGGCCGCACCGGGCACCTGGAGCTCGATGCCCTCACCTGCCACGGCACCGTGGCCGAGTGGGTGGCCGAGCAGCCGGCGGCCGACGGCGAGATCGTGCGCACCGTCGACAACCCCTACTCCCCCGACGGCGGACTGAAGGTCCTGCGCGGCAACCTCGCCCCCAACTGCGGCGTGGTGAAGAAAAGCGCCGTGGGGCCCGATATGCGCGCCCACCGCGGCCCGGCCCGCGTCTTTGACTCCGAAGAGGCCGCCTGCCAGGCGATCTTCGGCGGCAAGATCAACGCCGGCGACGTTTTGGTGATCCGCTACGAGGGTCCGGCCGGCGGCCCGGGCATGCGCGAGATGCTCACGCCCACCTCGGCCATCTGCGGCATGGGCCTGGACAAGTCCTGCGCGCTCATCACCGACGGCCGCTTCTCCGGCGCCACCAAGGGCCCCTGCATCGGGCACGTCTCGCCCGAGGCCGCAGCCGGCGGCCCCATCGCCCTTGTGCACGAGGGCGACATCATCAACATCGACATCGATGCCGGCGTGCTCGAGCTCGAGGTCTCCGATGAGGAGCTCGAGAGCCGCCGCGCCGCGTGGGAGCCTCCCGCGCCCAAGTACACCACGGGCGTGCTCTCGCGCTACGCACGCCTGGTCACCAGCGCAGACAAGGGGGCCTATCTCTCATGATGACGCTCGAGGAAAAGCTCGCGATGCGCAAGCGCGCCGTGGAGGGCAAGCCGTTCGGCCCCGGTAGCCATACCGAGCACGAGGGCAAGACGCTCACGGGCGCCCAGGCCATCATCGCCTCGCTCGAGGCCGAGGGCGTGGACACGATCTTCGGCTACCCCGGCGGTCAGGCCATCAAGATCTACGACGCCCTGTACGACAGCAAGAAGATCCACCATGTGCTGGCCCGCCACGAGCAGGGCGCCACGCACATGGCAGACGGCTACGCCCGCGCCACCGGCAAGGTGGGCGTGGTGCTCGTCACCTCCGGCCCCGGCGCTACCAACACCGTGACGGGCATCGCCACGGCCTACATGGACTCCGTGCCGCTGGTGGTCATCACCGGCCAGGTCACGCGCGGCGTCATCGGCACCGACAGCTTCCAAGAGTCCGACATCGTGGGCATCACCATGCCCGTGGTGAAGCACAGCTTCTTGCTGCAGTCCATCGACGACCTTGCGCACACGTTCCGCGAGGCCTTCTACATCGCCTCCACCGGCCGTCCCGGCCCCGTGCTGATCGATATCCCCAGCGACCTGTGCGGCATGAACATCGAGTTCCACTACCCCGACAAGATCAGCCTGCCGAGCTACCGCCCCACCTACAAGGGCAACGCCAAGCAGGTGCGCCAGGCGGTGCAGTGCATCCAGGAGTCCACGCGTCCGCTCATCTACGCCGGCGGCGGCATCGTGACGAGCCACGCCTGCCAGGAGCTCGTGGCGCTTGCCGAGCGCATGCAGATCCCCGTGGTCACCACGCTCATGGGCAAGGGCGCCATGCCCTGCTCCAACCCGCTCAACCTAGGCCCCGTGGGCATGCACGGCTCCAAGTACGCCAACATGGCGGTCACCGAGTGCGACCTGCTCATCGCCGTGGGCGCGCGCTTCTCCGACCGCGTGACCGGCAAGGTGTCGGAGTTCGCCCCGCACGCCAAGATCATCCACATCGACATCGACCCGGCAGAGATCGGCAAGATCATCGACCCGGCAGTGCCCATCGTGGGCGATGCGAAGGTGGTGCTCGGCGCCATCAACGACCGCCTGGAGAAGACCGACGCCAAGCCCGTGGGCACGCGCTGGGTGGCGACCGTGAGCGAGTGGCGCGAGCGCTGGCCGTTCTACACGCCCGAGTTTGCCGATTACCCCGACTCGATCGCCCCCGAGGTCGTGCTGCACCGCCTCTCCGAGCGACTCGATCCGGAGGCCTCCATCGTCACCACCGAGGTGGGCCAGCACCAGATGTGGGCGCACCAGAACATCAGCCGCGAGCACGCGCGCACCTTTATCAGCTCCGGCGGCCTGGGCACCATGGGCTTCGGCTTCCCCGCCTCCATCGGCGCCAAGATCGGCTGCCCCGAGGCTCAGGTGGTCTGCGTGGCGGGCGACGGCTCGTTCCAGATGAACAGCCAGGAGATGGCCACCGCCGCCATCAACGGCGTGCCCGTGAAGGTCATGATCATCGACAACCGCGCGCTCGGCATGGTGCACCAGTGGCAGAGTCTCTTTTACCACAAGCGCTACTCGTTCACCGAGCTGGCCGACAACCCCGACTTCGTGAAGCTCGCTGACGCCTACGGCTGGCGCGCGCGCCGCATCACCAAGCCCGAGGAGATCGATGCGGCCCTCGACGAGATGCTCGCCTCCGAAGAGCCCTATCTGCTCGACGTGATGATCCCGCGCGACCAGACCGTCTACCCGATGGTCGCCCCCGGCGCCCCCATCGACGACATCATCGGTGCGCTCGACGTGACGCTCGGCGGCGTGCGCGTCTCAGAGAAGGGCTTTGGCACGCCTGCGCCCGAAGCCACCCACAAGAAGGGAGGCGAGCTCTAATGCGCCATATCCTGTCTGTCCTGGTGGAGAACAAGCCGGGCGTGCTCTCGCGCGTCACCGGCCTCATCACCCGCCGCGGCTTCAACATCGAGTCGCTCACCGTCGCCCCCACCGAGGACGAGAGCCTCTCGCGCATGACGATCATCGTCGAGGCCGACGAGGTCGCCTTCGAGCAGATCGAGAAGCAGCTGCACAAGCTCGTGGCCGTCTTCAAGATCTCCGACTTCACCGACGAGGACGCCATCGAGCGCGAGCTCGTGCTCTTCAAGGTGGCCGCCCCGCCCGAGAAGCGCCACGAGATCATCGAGATCGCGAACGTCTTTCGCGCCAAGGTCGTCGACGTGGGCAAAAGTACGCTCACGATCGAGGCGACCGGTACCACGAGTAAGCTCGACGCGATGGAGAACCTCTTCCGCAGCTACGGAATCCGCCAACTCACGCGCACCGGCATGGTGGCCATGGGCCGCGGCCACGATTCTTAAATAGCACGCGCCGGGGCGGCCCGCCCCACTACCTGGTTTATCCGCCATACGGCGAATAGATAGTCCTATCCGGACAAACATGTCAATCCGCAACCAACGATCAAAGGAGACCACGACATGGCAGTAACGATCTACTACGAGAACGACTGCAACCCTGAAATCATTCAGAACAAGAAGATCGCCATCATCGGCTACGGCTCGCAGGGCCATGCCCATGCGCTGAACCTCATGGACTCCGGCTGCGACGTCCGCGTGGGCCTGCGCGAGGGTTCCGCCTCCGCCCAGAAGGCCGCCGAGGCCGGCCTCAAGGTCATGGGCATGGCTGAGGCTGCCGCCGAGGCCGACGTCATCATGATCCTCACCCCCGACGAGACCCAGCCCAAGGTCTACGAGGAGTTCATCGCCCCCAACCTCAAGGCCGGCGACACCCTGGCCTTCGCCCACGGCTTCAACATCCACTTCGGCTACATCAAGGCCCCCGAGGACGTCAACGTCATCATGTGCGCCCCCAAGGGCCCCGGCCACATCGTGCGCCGTCAGTTCACCGAGGGCTCCGGTGTGCCCGACCTGGCCTGCGTGGCCCAGGACGCCACCGGCGACGCTTGGGACATCGCGCTCTCCTACTGCTGGGGCGTGGGCGGTGCCCGCTCCGGCATCATCAAGGCCACCTTCGCCGAGGAGACCGAAGAGGACCTGTTCGGCGAGCAGGCCGTGCTCTGCGGCGGTCTGGTCGAGCTCGTCAAGGCCGGCTTTGAGACCCTGACCGAGGCCGGCTACCCCGAGGAGCTCGCCTACTTTGAGTGCTACCACGAGATGAAGATGATCGTCGACCTCATGTACGAGTCCGGCATCCACTTCATGAACTACTCCATCTCCAACACCGCCGAGTACGGCGAGTACTACGCCGGCCCCAAGGTCATCAACGACGAGTCGCGCGAGGCCATGAAGCTCATCCTCAAGCGCATCCAGAACGGCGAGTTCGCGCAGGAGTTCGTGGACGACTGCAACAACGGCCACAAGTGGCTCCTCGAGCAGCGCGAGGCCATCAACGAGCACCCCATCGAGAAGACGGGCGAGAAGATCCGTTCCATGTTCTCCTGGATCAAGAAGTAGCTGCCGAGCCTCGCTCGCATATCTTCTTTTGGAAGGGCGCCTACGGGTGCCCTTCTTTTATTTGGCTTGCGCCCGCTACAGGGAGAATCCCCTATATATCCCCTCATGCTCAAACATACTCGAAAGCCCGGCTAGGCCGGGCTTTCTGCGTAACTGCGCGTGAGGGGATATATAGGGGCTTCTCCTGGCGAGGTGGAGCCGGTTGAACAGATGGCTTCAGCGGCTACTCAATCAGCATGGCATCGCCGAAGCTGAAGAAGCGGTAGCTCTCCTTGATGGCTTCCTCGTAGGCATCCATGACCTGGTCGCGGGTAGCGAGCGCGCTCACGAGCATCATCAACGTCGAGCGAGGAACGTGGAAATTGGTGATCAGGGCATCTACTACGTGATACGTGGAGCCGGGCATCAGATAGAGGTTCGTCGCGGCGTTCTCGCGGGCAACGATGTCGCCGCAGCCCAGCGTGTCGGCACCGTCGGGGCGGCCCTCGAAGTAGCGGGCCGTCACAGGAGGCTCGAACGCGGGGGCGTCCTTGTCGTAGGCGCTCTCGAGGGAACGGACGGCGGTGGTGCCCACGGCGATCACGCGGTGGCCGGCGGCCTTGGTGGCGTGCACGGCGTCCACGACCTCCTGGGGAACGTGGTAGCGCTCGGTGTGCATCACGTGTTGGGTGGGGTCGTCCTCCTCCACCAGACGGAAGGTGTCGATGCCCACCTCGAGCTCCACGGCGGCGAAGCGCGCGCCCTTGGCCTCGATGGCAGCCATGAGCTCGGGCGTGAAGTGCAGGCCCGCCGTAGGCGCCGCAGCGGAGTGCTCCTCGGGCATGGCGTAGACCGTCTGGTACTTCTCCGGGTCACCCTCGTAGTCAGTGATGTAGGGCGGCAGCGGCACGTGCCCCGCGGCATGGATCGCCTCATCGAGCGTACGGGGCTCGCCCTGGGCGTTCTCGCCCTGCGCCTCGAAACGCACCAGGCGGCCGCCGCGGCTGTCGTCCACGAACTCGAGGATCTCGGCACGCAAAACGACGGGGGAACCCTCCGGCGCGTGCAGGCCGCCCGCGCGGTACTCAATCTTCGCGCCCGGCTTCAGGCGCTTGCCGGGGTTGACCAGACACTCCCACACGTGTCCCATGGGGTCGATGTCCTCACGGCGGTTGAGCAGCAGGGTCTCGGCCACACCGCCCGTGGGCTTGCGGCCCACCAGGCGCGCCGGCATCACGCGGGTCTTATTGATGACCAAAAGGTCACCGGGCTCGATGTAGTCAATCACATCGCGGAAGATGCGGTGCTCCACGGTACCGCCGTGCGTCAGGGTCACGGCGTCGGCACCGCTTGCCGCCTCGCCCTTGCGGTTGAGCACGAGCAGGCGACAGGAATCGCGCGGCTCGGCGGGAGCCTGTGCGATCAGCTCCTCGGGCAGGTTGTAATCAAAGTCATCGGTTCTCATGGACATGAGCGTAGCTCCAAAATCGCATCGTGCAGGCCGCGCGGGCCCGCACGTTCAGTTCCAACTTGCCTATCCTAGCAGGTGCGGCGGCATGCGGGTGCATCGCCACACAACCGCGACGCGCACGTGCGGCGCAAAGCTCGCCTAAGCCCGCTTGGCGGCACGGCGCTCGTCGCGGATACGCGCGCGGTCGAGTGCCGCCTCGGCGGCAGAGAAGCGGCATCCGCAGTACTTCTGCCGGTACATCCCCAGCTCGCGCGAGCGCTCCGTCGCCTGCGGATACCAAGGGCGAAAGTCACGAATCACCGGGGTGAGCCCGCGCGCGGCGCACAGGCGCTCGAGCACCTCGTTGCAGGTGTCGAACAGCTGGTAGGGCGAGACGGCGAGCGTGGTAGCCACGTGGTCGAATCCCTCGCGCTCGGCCACACGGCACGCCTCGGCAAGACGCAAACCGTAGCAGGCGCGGCAGCGGCGCTCGCGATCGAGCGCGCCTACGGGCGCCACGGCCCGCTCCCACAGGGCGGTATCCTCCTCGGCCTCGATAAGCGCGATTCCCTCGGACGCGCACCAGCGGCGCAACTCGGACAGGCGGCGATCGCGCTCCTCGGCGGGCTGGATATTGGGGTTGGTCCAGCAGATCGTGGGCACAAAGCCCTCGTCCGCAAGCAGGCGCACCGGCTCGAGCGAGCACGGGGCGCAGCAGGCATGCAGCAAAAGCGGGGTCGTCATCGCGCCTCGCTCTCCCCGTCCGCTGCGGGCGCATCGCTAAGAAAGCGGACGCCCCAGCTCGTATCCTCGCAGTGCGTGATCTTTGGGTCGCGCAGCACGGCGAGGGCATACTTCCAGTCGCCCACGCATCCCGCCAGATGCGCCCCGGCGATCACATAGCAGCAAAACGGCCAGCCAGTGAGCGCGCCCGCCAAGGCAAGCAGCACGGTCACCGCCACGGTAGGCGCGAGGATGATCACCAGGTAGTGCCGCCGTGCGTACACGATGCCCTCGGCGCAGGCGTAGAGCATCCCGAGCTTCCAGTTGGCCCCAAAGCTCACGCGCGCGCCGCGCGGGGCGAACAGCTTGAAGAACAGGCCGTGCACGCCCTCGTGGACCACGAGAGAGGCGGCCGTTCCGGCGAGCAGCGCCGCGACCCAGGCGACCATAGCGCCCCACCCGTGCAGGCGCCTGAGTTCTGCCGCACCGGGAAAGAGCACCTCGAAGAGCACGAACGCGCCCGCGATGCCCACCGCCATGACGGCGGCGGAGACACGGCTCACGGAGTGCAGGAACGCCTCGTCCTCAAAGGTGCGTATGTTACCGATTTCATGCATGCGCTCCAGCATACACGCAATTTGCGCCGCGCCCGGGCGCATGTGCGATAATGCTTGCGAAACCGATGATACGGCCCCGCCCGCAACGGGCGACGGCCCGGATAGGAGCCCCATGGCTAAAACTTTCGACCGCTCGCAGCGCCCCGCCTGGCCGCGCCGCGCCATCGTCACCGCAGGCGAGCCCTACGGCAACAAGGGCCTGCACTTTGGACATGTAGGCGGCGTCTTTGTTCCCGCAGACTTCTACGCGCGCTTCCTGCGCGATCTGCTGGGCCGCGAGAACGTGATCTTCACCTCGGGCACCGATTGCTACGGCTCCCCCATCATGGAGAGCTACCGCAAGCTGCGCGAGAACGAGGGCTACGAGAAGAGCATCTCCGAGTACGTCGAGGGCAACCACAGCCGTCAGGCCGCGACCCTCAACAGCTTTGGCATCTCGTGCGACATCTACGGCGGCAGCGGCCTTGAGCCGGCGGTGCATGTACACGAGAAGATGACCGCAGAGATCATCGAGCGCCTGCACGAGCGCGGCACGCTCTCCAAGCGCAGCACGCTGCAGTTCTACGATGCGCACGCGCACACGTTCCTGAACGGCCGCCAGGTTATCGGCCACTGCCCCATCCAGGGCTGCAAGTCCGATAAGGCCTATGCCGACGAGTGCGATCTGGGACACCAGTTCGAGCCCGAGGAGCTCATCGCTCCCAAAAGCCAGCTCACCGGCGAGGTGCCGGAACTTCGCCCGGTGGACAACCTCTATTTCGACCTGCCCGCCTATCTCGACTTCATGAAGGAGTACACCGCCAAGCTCGCCGAGAACGAGCAGGTGCGCTCCGTGGTCTCCAAGACCATGGAGGAGTGGCTGCTGCCCGCGCAGCTCTATATCCAGGAGAAATTCCGCGAGGCCTTCGATGCCGTCGAGGCCGAGCTGCCCGAGCACACCGTAACCGAGGCCGAGGGCAACAAGACCTCGTTCACCGTGACCTTCCCCAGCTGGAAGGAGCGCGACGAGGCCCATGCCGTGCTCGCGCGCGGCGGCGTGCGCTTCCGCTCAGGCAAGGCGCTCGTGCCGTTCCGCATCACGGGCAACATCGAGTGGGGCGTGCCCGTGCCCGAGGTCGACGGTGTGCAAGACGTCACCTGCTGGTGCTGGCCCGAGAGCCTGTGGGCGCCTATCAGCTACACGCGCACCGTGCTCGCCCGCGACGCCAAGCGCGCAGGTATCACCGAGGGCATCGCCGCCCAGGACGCCGCCCTCATGGGCGAGCCCGATGCCGACTCCACACAGGTGCCCGAGCCGACCTATGTGCACGGATCGCTCGACTGGCACGACTGGTGGTGCGCGGACGACGCCGCGATCTACCAGTTCATCGGCCAGGACAACATCTACTTCTACTGCATCGCCCAGACGGCCATGTGGGAGGCCCTCGGCTGGGATCTCACCCAGTCCACGGTGAGTGCGAACTACCACTTGCTCTACATGGGCAAAAAGGCGAGCTCGTCCTCCAAGACGCCCCCGCCGCCCGCAGACGACCTGCTGAACCACTACACCTGCGAGCAGATGCGCGCGCACTGGCTCTCGCTCGGCCTTTCCGAGAAGCCCGTGAGCTTTAGCCCCAAGGCCTACGACGTCCGCGTGACCGGCAAGACCAAGGACGGCGAGGAGATTCTCGCCCGCGACGACAAGCGCGTGATCGACCCGGCGCTCAAAGAGGGCGCCATGCTCACCGGCGTGTTCAACCGCCTGGCGCGCTCCTGCTTCTACGGCGTCGCCGTAAAGGAGGGCGACGAGGCCTCCTACCGCACCGGCTGCATCCCCGCAGGCTCCGCGAGCGCCGAGGTCATGGCCGCCGCCGAGCAGGCCGTCCTCGCCTTCGAGCAGGCCATGTACAAGTTCGAGACGCACCGCGCGCTCTCCGTGTGCGACGAGTACCTGCGCGCCGCCAACAAGCGCTGGAGCGACGCCTCCAAGGCCGCGAAGAACGCCGGGGACGATGCCGCCATGACCCAGGCGCTCGTCGACGCGTTCCAGGAGCTGCGCGTGGGCACCGTGCTCATGCACGGCATCGTGCCCACAGGCTGCGAGCTCATCTGCGAGCACTTCGACATCGACCCCGCGGTCTTCTTCTCCTGGGAGCACATCTTCGATACCACCGATGCGCTCATCGAGAGCCTGGGCGAGACGCCCGGCGAGCACCGCGTGAAACCGCTGCCGCCGCGCTTCGACTTCTTCGAGAAGCACCCGAGCCAGTTCTAGCGCACGGCCGCGCACAGCTGCGCAAACGCGAACGGGGGCCTTGCCGAATCGCTTTCGGCAAGGCCCCCGTCTTTGAGAACGGAAAGGCTACAGACGCGCTACTTGCGCCTGCCATGGGAGTTGCGCCAGATCTCGCGCCCCAGGCCGAGCGCCAAAAGCAGGGCGGAGAGATAGCCGATGAAACCGATCACCGGGATACCGAACACCACGGGCTCGATCTTTGCGTAGTAGACGACCGACGAGCCGATGAACAGGCCCGCGATCACGATGGCCATCGACATGCGGTCCACGATGCTGCCGAGCCTGCGCATCACGGCATCGGAGCCCAGCAGCTGCGCGTTCACCTTGAGCTGGCCGCGCGTGAGCATACGGGCCGCCAGACCCATGTACTCCGCGGCCTCGAGCTGGCCCTTCGCCGCACGGTACGTGCTCGCGGCGAGCTCCTCGGTGGCCTCGCGCATGCGCTGGTAGGTGCTCTTCTCGTTCTTGATGTGCGTCTGGATGATCTCGATCATGTTCACATCGGGCATGTACTCGGTGAGCAGGCCCTCGAGCGTCACCATGCCGCGCGCGAACATGGTGACCACGCTCGGCAGCTCCACGTCGTTTCTGCGCGCCAGGTTCACAAGCGAGGTCAAGAACTCGCCGATATTAAGATCGCGCAGGTCAAGGCCCGCAAAATCGGCCACGATGAAGTCGAGGTCGGAGAGAAACGCCGTGTGGTCGAGCTCAGAGGAGTCGCCGCGCGTCACAGCGAAGCGCATAAGCGAGTCCTTGAGCTTGGGCACGTCGCCTTCTGCCACAGCGAAGATCATGTCCTTCACGATGCCGCGGTCGTGGCTCGACATGCGGCCGACCATCCCGAGGTCGATAAAGTAGATGGTCCCGTCCTTGAGGATGATGTTGCCCGCATGCGGGTCGGCGTGGAAAAAGCCGTCGTCGAGCACCTGCGTCGAGTAGTCCTCGACGATCTGCCCGCCCACGCGCTCGAGGTCGTAGCCCTCTGCCCGCAGGCGCTCGGGCTCGCCGATGGAAATGCCGTCGATGTAGTCCATGACCACGACGTGCTCGGTGCAGAACTCCAGGTACGAGCGCGGGCAGGAGATGCCGCGCTTGCCCTTGTGGAACGCGTAGAAGTCGTCGAGGTTACGGGCCTCCATGAGGAAGTTCGTCTCCTCGCGGAAGGACTGCCAGAGCTCTTCCACCACGGCCTTGAGATCGATGAACTGGTCGGTTTTCACAAAACGGGAGGCATGGCGCACGATCGAGCGCATGATGTCGATGTCTTGCGCCATGACCTGCTGCGCACCGGGGCGCTGGACCTTGACGGCCACGTCCTCGCCCGTGGTGAGGCGGGCGCGGTGCACCTGCGCGAGCGAGGCGCTGCCCAGGGGCTTGGGGTCGATCGCGTCGAAGATGTCGCCCAGGGCATGCCCGTACTCGGCCTCGAGCCACTCGAGCATCACCTCGTAGGGCACCGGGTCGACATTCGAGCGCAGGCTGCGCAGCTCGTCGCAGAAGCGCTGGGGCAAGATCTCCGAGCGGTTCGCCAGGATCTGCCCCATCTTCACGAACATGGGGCCGAGTTCCTCGATCAGGCAGCGCAGGCGCACCGGCGTGATGTTGTTCCAGACCTCGTACTTGCGTGCAAGGCGGATGATCTCGGCGATGCGCTTGCGGCGGCCCTGAGCGGTGAGCTGGTACTCCTCGGTGGGAGCCATGACCTCGGGCCCTTCGGGGAACACGTCGACGGCGCGCGGGCGCCTCTTGGTGTGGGGCGCTGCGGCTTCCGTCTCGTCCATGATCGCCGCGACCTCGTCGTCGAGCGTATCGTATGCGTTGTTGGCCTTCTCGTCGGTCGCCATCGCGTTGCTACTCGCCCTGCTCCTCGGTGGCGTCCGCAGCGTCGGCGGCCTCGGCCTCGGGTGCGGCCTCCGTCTCGACCTCGACGGTCTCGACCTTCACCGTGACGGTGGCGTCGTCGACGGAGTCGACCAGGTCGCGCACGTGGGCCAGAAACTCGGTGCGCTCGGACTTGGAGAGCAGGCGCACGCGGGCCAGGATGATCTCGTCGAGCACACGCTCGGCCACGCCCTCGCCCGAGTTGGCCAGGCGCTCGGTGATGTCGTTGAACGTGTCGCCCGCCTGCTCGAGGGCATCGGACATGGAGCGCGCGAAGTCGGGCGTCGTGGAGTCGCCGCGCACCTCCTCGCCCTTGGCGTTCAGCGTGTCCAGGACCTCGCGGCCCTTCTCGGCGGTGAGGGCGGCGGCGCCAAAGCCGACGTTCACCATGCCGTGCGCGAGTTCTTCGAGCTTGGTAACCATGTGTTCCTCCTTGGATACGGCGCGCGGGAGCCGCGCTGCATTGGTGCCCTTGTACCCCTTGCGGGCAGATTAATTGTCAGACATCGCAAAATGGTTCTTCATCGCGAGGCTCGTGGTGTCGAGCACGCTCGCGAGGGTCTCGTCGGTCTCGGCCCGCAGACGGTCGGCCATCTTCTGGTTCGCCTGCTCAAGCAGCTCCGTGACGTCACCTGCGCGCTCGACGGCGAGCGCATCGGTCTCGCGCAGCATGGCGTGGCCGAGCCCGCCGACCTTCTCGCGGTAGCGCTCGATGGCGTTCGCGGTCTCGTTGAAGCGCGCGTCGGCAAGCGCCGCGATCAGGCGGTTCGCCCAGTAGAAGCTCTCCGTCGTGACCTGCTTGCCGGTGTTGGAGAGATACTCCGGGAACGTGCTCACGCGCGCGTAGAAGGGCACGAGCGCGTTGAAGGCGTTGGAGGAGAAGGACATCCACTGCACCGCGGCGAGCTGCGCCGGAACGTAGGGGCGCAGCTGCAGCACCGCCAGATGCGAGTTGCGGTTGATGCCGATAGGGCGGTACGCGGTGCGCGAGGCGTCGTCGCCGCGCCTGCCGTACGGGTCGAACGGCGTGCCCTGATAGTGCGATCCCAAAACGTAGCGCACGTCCTCGATCGTGATCTTGCGCTCGGGCCTGCGGCTCCAGGGGATGTTGTCGGACTCCGGCGTGTACTCGGCATGCGGGCCGTCCCATTGGCCACGGTCGCCGGGGTTGAGATGGCGCTGCATGTACCAGGCGCGCGGCGTGTTGTACACGTGGTCCGAATCGCTGTGGGAGCCAAAGGCCTCGCGCGGGTTGAACACATCGGAGACAGGATCCTCGGCCGCACGCGCGGGCGTGAGGTCGAGATGGTTTGCGGCCATCCATGCGCGCAGGTCGGCGCTCGCCATGTGATCGGCCTGTGCGCCCTCGGCGTCCGCCAGGTCGAACGAGTCGATGCCCAGCTGGTTGGGCATGGTCACGTACGAGTCGTCGGGCACGCGCTTGGCGATCCAGTGGTGGCCGCCGATGGTCTCGAGCCACCAGATCTCGTCGAGGTCGGAGAAGGCGATACCGTTCATCTCGTAGGTGCCGAAGCGCTCGAGCAGCGCGCCCATGCGGCGCACGCCGTCGCGGGCCGAGGTCGCATAGGGCAAAACGAGCGTGACCATGTCCTCCTCGCCGATACCGCCGGCAACCTCGGGCACATAGCCCTCCTCGCCCGGCTTGCCCTGGGCGGCCACGAGCTCGACCAGGGGATCTGCGCCCAGCACGCGCTCGTTGGAGGTGATGGTCTCGGTGGCGCTCATGGCGACGTTCGCCTCGTTCACACCGGCCTCGGCCCAGATGCCGTGCTTGGGCACCGCGTCGGGCACCGCGGAGTAGCGCATGGGTTCTTCCGGCAGCTCGATCTGCACGTGCGAGATCTCACTTCTGTACAGGCGGGGCTGGTCTTTTGGCTCCACCACCGTCATGCGCTTGGGCACGAACTCGCCGTTAGAGGAGTCCTCGTTGCGAGCAACGATAGTCGACCCGTCGTAGCTGGCGTTTTTTCCCACAAGTATGGTTGTGCAGGGCATATTGCCTCCCTATCGCCGCCGGGATGCCGGCGGATCCGCTCCTTATCGCAACCTAGTGTAGCGTCCGCGAGAACCTGCTGCGTCATCGATTGTTAGCAATCGGGGTTCTCGGGCGGACGGGGCGCGGCGCCGCTGTATGATTCCCGCAAGCGCGCGGCAACGGTCGCCGCACGGCACGCCCGCGCACGGGCGAGAAAGAAAGGGTCAGCATGGCAACCGGTACGCTTAAAAAGTCGTTCTTCCGCGAGAAGGGCTATGGCTTCATCGCCCCCGACGAGCCCGTCGCCGAGGGCAACAAGTCGGATATCTTTGTTCACTTCAGCGCCATCCAGATGGACGGCTTCAAGTCGCTCGACGAGGGCGATCGCGTGGAGTTCGAGGTCGGCCCCGGCAAGAAGCCCGGCGAGACCCAGGCCATCAACGTGCGCAAGATCGGCTAGCGCCGGCGCAGAACCTGGCGTAGCAAAGGGGCGGGAGGACTCACGGTCGAGTCCTCCCGCCCCTTGTTTAGCTCCTGGGTGGGTGACGCTGCGTCTACAGGTACTTGCGCCAGTCGTCGTCCTCGTCGTCCTCGGGCTCCGCCGCAACCTGGGCGGCGGCGCGGCGGGCGCGGACGTCCTCGTAAGGCTCCTCGTTCTTAGCCGGGAAGGCCGCGAAGGCGTGCTCGAAGCGCTCGAAATCCTCGTTGAAGCGGTCGCGCCTCACCGCGATGATCACGTCCGTGGCCACATGCGTGCCGCTCGCGAGCTCCTCGCGCAGCATCTCGGCCACCTCATCGGCCCTCCAGCCAAACTGCCCGACGCCAAAGGCGCCCAGGATCAGCTTCTCGTGGCCCAGGCTGTCGGCCACCGCCAGCACGAAGCGGATACGGTCGCGCATGGCGTCTGCAAGCGTCTCGTCCTTGACGTTGTACTCGCTGCGGGCGCGCTTTGCATTGGGGGCCGCGGCGACGATCACGTCCGCGTACGCATGCACCTTGCCGCGCGAGAAGCGCACGGCGGGCACCACGAGCGCGCGGTTGCGGTAGAGCTCGCAGTTGATGTTGCGGCGGCGGTTCTCGCCGTACCAGTCGCGCTTTTGCTTGAGAACGCTATAGAGATAGGACTCGTCGCAAAGCTCGGCCTCCTGACCCATATAGCCCGCGTCGAAGCCGCCTGCGGGCTTGGTGAACGAGGCACAATCGAGAACGGCGAGGTCGCAGAACTGCGCGCGGCCGCGACCCGTCTCCAAAATCGCGGAGACGGCGTTTTGGTCCACCACGCGGACGCTGGGGACGGGCGCCTCGGGTGCGGG
>CAVGNZ010000049.1:0-25842 GCA_963630805.1 Bacteroidaceae bacterium | reverse complement strand
ACGGGCGCAGGCGCGACCGCGGCGGCAGGAACCGACGGCATGCCGTCGATCACCTGCACGCCCGCAAGCGAGCGCTCGATCTCTGCGGCAAAGCGCTCCTCGACCTGAGCGCACATCGCCTCGCGACGGCGAGCGCGCTCCTCACGACGGCCGTCCTGGCGACCGCCGCGCGCACGCGGCGCGCGTCCGTCCGAGCGTCCACCCGTATAAGCCATAGCAAGTCCTTTCGATACTTTTTTGGCAGGGCACAAGCCTGCATGAACGTCCGTCCATGGTACCGCAAAGAATCTGGCATGATGATGTTCGTTGCCGACCGGCCGCGTGGGCGGCGGTCCATCGAGTATCATTGTTGGATCGCGTGTTCACGGCGGACTCCCCCGCATGGGCGCGCATACGTAACTGTCCCCCATCAGATGGGCGCGCATCGTACATATGGGTCATATCCTGCCATATATCTGCATCGCCGCCGCGGCCGCGCTCACCACGCTTGTCTGCACGCCGCTGGCAAAGCGCTTCGCCCTGCGCGTAGACGCCGTGGACTACCCCTCCAAGAGACGCATCAACACCAAGCCCACGCCGCGCCTCGGCGGCCTGGCGGTCTTTGCGGGCATCGTCGTCGCCTGCGCAGTCGCCCTTTTGGGCACCTGGTACCTGGGCTGGCCGCCCGTGCTCGTCTCGCACCCCAGTCTCGCCGTCAACTATCCCGTCCTCGCCGTGGCGTTTGTCCTCATGGTCGCCACCGGCACGGCAGACGATATCTACCAGCTCTCGCCCAAGGCCAAGTTCGCAGGACAGCTCCTTGCGGCCGGCGTGGCCGTGGCGGGAGGCCTGGTGATCCGCGAGGTCGCCAACCCCTTTGACGGCGGCGCTCCCATCGACATCGGGCTTGTCGCCTACCCCATCACCATCATCTACCTGGTCGCCTTTACCAACATCATCAACCTCATCGACGGCCTGGACGGCCTGGCGTCGGGCATCTCGTGCATCGCCGCGCTCTCGATGTTCTCGTTCGCCGTGCTCGCCCACCGCATGGACGCCGCTGCGCTCGCCGTGGCCCTCGCCGGTGCCTGCCTGGCCTTCCTGCACTACAACTTTCACCCGGCAAGCATCTTTCTGGGCGACTCGGGCTCCCTTCTGCTCGGGTTCGGGCTGGGCGTCATCTCGCTTCTCAACGTCACGCGCACCGCAGCCCTCACCTCGATGCTCATCCCGCTCATCGTGGCCGGTGTGCCCATCCTGGACACCCTCTCGGCCATCATCCGCCGCACGCGCGCGCACGTGAGCATCGGGCAGGCCGACAAGGGACATATCCATCACCGCCTGATCCAGGAGGGCTACGACCAGAAGCAGGCCGTACTGCTCATCTACGCCTGGTGCATCATGCTCTCGATCGGTGCCGCGATCATCAACCAGGTAGACATCGCCTGGCGTATCGTCATTTTCATCGTGCTGCTCGCCGGCTCGGCCGCCTTCGCGCAGCACCTGCATCTCTTTGAGCCCGTCCTGCTCCACCACTACAACTCCCGCACGCACGAGGACGAGATCGTCACGCCCGACGACCCCGCCTTCGCCGCAGAGGAGGCGCGCCTGGAGCAGAAGCGCCATCATCAGGCCGAACACGACACCGACCAGACAAACCGTTAGGAGACCGACCCCATGCCCAACGTGCACAGCTACGAGACCGCCCTGCAGCGCAGCGAGCAGATTCGCGCCGACCTTGCCGAGCACCCCCAGAACTACACCATGCTCACCGGCGACCGTCCCACCGGCCGCCTGCACCTGGGACACTACTTTGGCACCCTGCGCGGCCGCGTGGAGCTGCAGAACATGGGCTGCCCCACCAACGTGCTCATCGCCGACTACCAGGTGATCACTGACCGCGACACCACCGAGCATATCCAGGACAACGTCTACAACATGGTCATGGACTACCTTGCCTGCGGCATCGACCCCGACAAGACCATGATCTACGCGCATTCCGCGGTGCCCGCCGCCAACCAGCTCATGCTGCCGTTCCTCTCGCTGGTGAGCGAGGCCGAGCTGCTGCGCAACCCCACCGTCAAGGCCGAGCAGGAGGCGAGCGGCCATGAGCTCACCGGCCTTTTGCTCACCTACCCCGTGCACCAGGCCTGCGACATCCTGTTCTGCAAGGGCAACGTGGTGCCCGTCGGCCGCGACCAGCTGCCGCATATCGAGCTCACGCGCACCATCGCGCGCCGCTTCAACAACCGCTACGGCAAGGTCTTCCCCGAGGTTGACGCCCTGCTCTCCGAGACGCCGCTTCTGCCGGGCCTCGACGGCCGCAAGATGTCCAAGAGCTACGGCAACGCCATCAACATCTCCATGACGGCGGAGGAGACGGCCAAGCGCATCAAGAAGAGCCAGACCGACTCCGAGCGCATGATCACCTTTGACCCCGAGAACCGTCCCGGCGTCTCCGGCCTGCTCTCCACCGCCGCCATCTGCACCGGTCGCTCCGAGACCGAGATCGCCGAGGAGATCGGCATGGGCGGCTCCGGCGCACTCAAGAGCTACGTCACCGAGAGCGTGAACGAGTACTTCGCCCCCATCCGCGAGCGCCGCCATGCCTTTGAGAACGACCTCGCATACGTGAAGGACGTGCTCGCCGAGGGCAACCGCCGCGCCAACGAGATCGCCGAGGAGACCCTCTCCGAGGTCCGCGAGGCCATGGGGATGGTGTACTAACCATGTACAAGCTCGTCGCCTGCGACATGGACGACACCTTCCTGCAGAGCAGCTGCGGTGTCCCCGAACCCAACGTCCGCGCGCTCGCGCGCATGAAGGAACTGGGCGTGCTGTTTGCACCCTGCTCGGGACGCGCCTACAACTCGATCGCCGCGAACCTCGAGACGATCGACCCCTCGATTCTGGACGGCACCTACATCGTCTCCTTCAACGGAGGGTTCATCCAGCGCTACGGAAACCCCGAGCCCATCGTGCGCTGCGGTCTTGATTTCGATGCGGCCACACGCATCTACCAGCACGGTCTCGATCTGCCCGTATGCATCCACGTATGCTTTAGCGACGGCACGTACAACGTCTTTAGCCCCACCGAGAGGGAACGTGCCTATCTCGCCCCCTATCCCAGCATCAGCTATTACGAGAAGAGCGAACACGCGGACATCGATTTTCTGGAGAGCCACGATATCGTCAAGGTTCTCTATATGAGCGATGACTTTACGTGGCTGCGCGAGTTCGGCGAGACGCAGCGCGCCTTTGCGCGCGAGTGCGGCGCCGAGGTCACCTTCTCTTCCAACCGCTACATGGAGTTCATGCCCACGGGCGTGACCAAGGCGGGCGGCCTGGCGCGTCTGTGCGACATGCTAGGAATCGACATCTCCGAGACCATCGCGCTCGGCGACTCCGAGAACGACATCTCGATGCTCGATGCGGCGGGCCTGGGCGTCGGCGTCGCCAACGTGACCGACGAGGCGCGTGCGCACTGCGATGCGGTGCTTAAGACCACCGGCTACGATGGTGCCCTGCCCGAGCTGGTGGAGCGCTTCCTGGAGCCTTAAAGGCCCCCGGCTCCTTCCCTGCCTGCCAGCCTGCCCAAGCTGCAACCCAGTAATAAACGAATGGTCCCCGCTGCCAAAACCGACAGCGGGGACCATTCTTAGTACACCGTTGATCGCACAGAGGGGAGGGATGCAATCAAACTACAACGAAGAGATCTTATATCGCCTGTGACCTGCTCCGTCGTTGAGTTAACTATAGTAAACTATTAGAGCGGCGCACCTATCAATCTGGCGCTCCACACTCCCTCCATAAGTTAACCAAGGGTAACCCTGGGGCGTTGACCCTGGAGACTCAGGATGCGCGACTGCGCTTTATGCGGCCCGCTCCGGCTCGTTCTCCGCAGGCGCCTCCCCACCAGGCTCACCAAGGAACAGCGGCGCGATGAAATGCGTATAGAAGGCAAGCCAGATGAGCGAAACACAGAAGCCGCCGATGACGTCCGAGGCGTAATGCACGCCCAGATAGATACGGCTGACGCCGACCATGACGATCACAAAGGCAAAAACAAGGGTGAAGAGATTGCGCTGCACGCGGTCCTTCTCGTAGTGCCAGATGAACCACGCGATCAGGCCGTAGAAGGCCATCGCCGCCATAGAATGCCCAGAGGGAAAGCTGAAGCCGGTCTCCACCGCCAGACGGAAGCCCTCGGGACGAGGGCGCTGCACGATCGATTTGAGAATCACGTTCAGCGCGGCCACGAGCGCCAGGTTTACCGCAAGGCACCAGCCCGGGCGCCTGCCCGGCGCAAAGGCGGCGACCACCAGCACCACCACAACCAGCACCACCGGTGTGGCCAAGGCAGACAGCCCCTCCATGAAGGGCGTGATCGCGTCGCTGCGCATCTTCTCGACGATGAGCTTGTAGGCCAGCGTATCGATGCGCATGATCTCACCCTCGAAGACCTCGCCGAGCAGGAACAGGAAGACGGCGGCGCACACGAGCGAGATGGCCAGGCGCTTATTGCTGCGCAGCAGACTCCCTAGACGGTTGACGAGCCTCATGCAACGACCTCCCAGCGAAAACTACAGACGGCCCAGGTACTTCTCGAACTGCGGCTTGAAGCCGATATGGTCGGGCGCCTGCGAGGGCATCTGCGGGAAGGCATCGTGGCCGGGAAGGTTGTTGGCCTCGATGAACAGCGGGCCGTCCTCGGTGATCGCGACGTCCCAGCCCACGTAGCCCATGCCGGGAATCTTGGCCGCGGCGCGCTCGGTGAGCGCCATGACCTGATCCCACAGCGGGATCTGGTAGCCGGGCAGCTCGGTGCCGGAACGCGGATGGCGCTCGAAGACGTGGAACTCCTTGTCGCAGGCGGGACCGGCGATCTTTCCGGTCTCCAAGTCCACGACGGCGTACATGCCGCCGGCGTTGATGTTGTCCACCGGGCGGTCGCTGTTGCCCATGCGGATGCAGGCGTAGATGACGTGGGCGTCCTCGCCCTCCGGGCGCACCGTGTAGACACGGATGGTGTTCACCGAGCCGGGGAAGATCTTTGCCATATCGGGGTGCTGCACCACCACGTCCTCGATCAGGTCGGCACCGGAGTTCTTGAGATAGGCATACATCGCTTCGAGCGAATCGAAGTCAGCGACTTTGAGCTTCTCCACGCCCTGGCCGCAGCACGCATCGCTCGGCTTGGCGATGATCTGCTCGCGGCCCTGCATGAAGGCCAGGAAGTCCTCCTTGGAGGCGCTGGAGAAGTGCAGCCAGCCGCGGTGAAGCTCGTCGGCGAAGAGCTCGTAGAACTCGTTCTTGTTGTCCACCAGGTGGTAGTACTCGGGGTTGTTGAGGCGGCGCACGATGGTGTTGTTCACGCCGCGGGTCACAAAGGTTGCGCGCTGCGCGTCCGTCATGTTGTAGAACTCGAGCAGCGAGTAGTCCTTGTAGCCGGCACCGAACTTGAAGCCGCACTTCACCACGTCGGCGAAGAGCCACACGCGGTTCTTGCCGCTCTTCTGGTGGCACTCCCCCACCGTCTCGAACAGCGCGCCGTAGTCCATGTGGACGATGCAGCGGCAGATATATCCAAGCTTGCCCATGAAAAGCTCCTTGTCGTTGGCTCTCGGTACGGGTTAGTAGTCGGCCGCGGCCTCGCTCGCCATCCAGTCGCTTTGGAACTCGGCATAGCGGCCCTCGATGATCGCCTGGCGCGCGCGGCGCATCAGGTCGAGCAGGAAGTAGATGTTGTGCTGCGAGAGCAGGATGCCGCCGAGCATCTCGCGCTGGGTCACCATGTGGCGGATGAGCGCACGGCTGTAGCCGCCGGTGCATACCGGGCAGGTGCAGGCGGGGTCGATGGGGCCGTCGTCGTGCGCGAAGCGTGCGTTGCGGAAGTTCAGGCGCCCCGTGCTGGAAAAGGCGGTGCCCATACGACCGGTACGGGTGGGCAGCACGCAGTCGAACATGTCGATACCGATGCCCACGCCGCGCACGAGCGTGGTGGGGTTGCCCACGCCCATCAGGTAGCGCGGCTTGTGACGCGGCATGTACTCCGAGGCGAGCGGCGTCAAGGTCTCGAACATGGTCTCGTGGTCCTCGCCCACCGAGTAGCCGCCGATGCCGTAGCCCGGAAAGTCGCCGCACTCCTCGAGATGCTTGAGGGAGCGCAGGCGCAGGTCCAGATGCATGCCGCCCTGCACGATGCCGAACAGCGCCTGGTCGGGGCGCGTATGCGCCGCATAGCAGCGCTCGGCCCACATACTCGAGAGCTCAACGGCGCGCTCCACGAACTGGCGCGTAGCCGGGTAGCCGGGGCACTGGTCGAGCTGCATGCAGATGTCGCTACCGAGCTTCTGGGCGATCTCCATGTTGTCCTCGGGCGTCCAGAACACATGGCTGCCGTCGTAGTCGGTTGCGATAAAGCGCACGCCGTCGTCGGTAAGCTTCACGGCGTCACCGTGGCTGAACACCTGGAAGCCGCCCGAGTCGGTGAGGATGGGACCGTGCCAGTTCATGAACTTGTGCAGGCCGCCCAGCTCGGCGACCGTGTCCTCGCCGGGGCGCATGGAGAGATGGTAGGTGTTGGCAAGCACGATCTGCGCGCCCAGGGCCTTCACCGTCTCGGTGGGAATGCCCTTCACGTTGGCCTTGGTGCCCACCGGCATGAAGATGGGCGTCTCCACATCGCCGTGCGGGGTGTGCAGCACGCCCGCGCGCGCGTGGGTCTTGGGGTCCTCGGCCACGATATCGTAGGTAAACAAAGATTGATCCATCGGCTATGGGTCTCCTTGGCTGTGGTGCATGTAACCTAATCAGTTTCGCACACGGCGGCACGGCTGGCGAAAAACCTACAATTCGGCACGAAAAAGGCCGCATCGCGCGGATGCGGCCCCTGCTTGCCGGCTTTTGGAAAACCTTTATGCGGAGAGCTCGTCGGCGAGCGCCTCGATCTGTGCACGCGAGGTGCCGTCGAGGGCGCCCAGCACCGTGACCTTGTGCTCAGCGAGCGTGATGTCCTTCATGCCCTCGAGCTCGCGCGTCATGACCTTTGCGGCGAGCGGGCCCCACGAGCCGCCCTCCATGAGCGCCACCGTGCGGTTCTGATAGGCGTGCTCGGCAAGCGTGTGGATGAACGTGCTCATATACGGGAAGATGCCGCCCGCATAGGTGATGCTCGCGAGCACCAGGCGGTCGTAGCGGAAGGCGTCCTCCACGGCCTCGGCCATGTCGTCGCGGGCCAGGTCGAACAGCGATGCCTTCTGGCCGCGAGCCTCCAGGGCGCGGGCCAGCTCCTCGGCGGCCCGCTTCATGTGGCCGTACACGCTCGCGTAGGCGATGGTGACGCCGGCGTCCTCGGGCTCATAGCTCGACCAGGTGCTGTAGGTCTCAAGGTAGTAGCCAAGGTTCTCGGAGAGCACAGGTCCGTGCAGCGGGCAGATGACCTGAATGTCCAGGCCGGCCGCCTTCTTGAGAACGGCCTGCACGTTCTTGCCGAACTTGCCCACGATGCCAAAGTAGTAGCGGCGCGCCTCGCAGGCCCAGCCCTCCGGGTCCTCCACGTCGTTGGCGCCGAACTTGCCAAAACCGTCGGCCGAGAACAGCACCTTGTCGGTCGCCTCGTAGGAGAAGAAGACCTCCGGCCAGTGCACGTTGGGAGCCGCCACAAAGGTGAGCGTATGGCCGCCCAGATCGAGAACATAGCCCTCGTTCACCACGATACGACGGTCGGCGAAGTCGGTGCCAAAGTAGCTGCCCATCATCTTGAAGGCCATCGTGGAGGAGACAACGCGCGCCTCGGGATAGCGCTCCATAAAGGCGGCGATGCCGGCGGAGTGATCGGGCTCCATATGGTGCACGATCAGGTAATCCGGCGTGCGGCCCGCGAGCACGGTCTCCAGGTTGCCGAGCCACTCATCGATGAAGTTCACGTCCACGGCGTCGCAAACGGCGACCTTCTCGCCCAAGATGACATAGCTGTTGTACGCCATGCCGTTCTCAGAGACGTCGTACTGGCCCTCGAACAGGTCGATATCGTGGTCGTTGACGCCGATGTAGCGAATGTCCTCAGAAATGTACATAGCACTCCCCTCCCGGAGCTTACGGATGCGCCCATTGTAGCAGCCGCCCTGCAACCGTGCAGCACAATCGAGAATTGCTCTTGATTAGCACTAACAGAGCCCATGCTGCATAGCGCTATAGATTCGCTACGGTAAAAAGCAGGCCGCGGGCTTTGTTCCCACGGCCTGCTTGGTGAGCAAGAAATACGGTGCTTGTCTTACGGACGCTGGCCCATGCCGCCCTCAAGGGTGACGGTCTCGCCGTTCATGTACTTGAAGTCGGGGCCGCAGAGCTGCACCACAACGCGGCCAATCTCCTTCTCCACGTCGCCGTAGTGGCCCGCCGGCGGCATGTGGACGTTGGCCTTGAAGGCCTCGGGATAGGCGGCCTCGAAGTTCTCGAGCTGTGCCGTCCAGGCAAGCGGGCACACGACGTTCACGTTGATGCCGTCCTTGCCCCACTCGTTGGCGGCCACGCGGGAGAGGCCGCGGATGCCCTCCTTTGCGGCGGCGTAGGAGCACTGGCCGAAGTTGCCGAACAGACCGGCACCGGAGGCGAAGTTCACCACGGAGCCATGGGTCTCCTTGAGATGCGGGTAGGCCTTCTGCATGTACAGGTAGGTGGCGTAGAGGCCCGAGTAGATGGCCAGGTTGAACTGGTCCATGGTGTGATCGGCGATGGTCACGCCCGAAGCGCTGGCCTGAGCGTTATTGACCACGGCGTCGATGCGACCGAACTCGGCGATCGCCTGGTCGATGACGTTCTGCACCACGGCCTCGTTATCCGCGCCGGCAGAAACGTCAGCCTGCACGGGCAGCACGCGCACGCCGTACTCGGCCTCGAGCGACTCCTTGGCGGCCTCGAGCTTGGCCACGTTGCGGCCGGTGATGACGAGGTTCGCGCCCTCCTTGGCAAAAGCGATGTCGATGCCGTAGCCGATGGAGCCGGCGCTGCCGTCCTTGAGCGTGGCCTTGCCGCCACCGGTGACGATAACCGTCTTTCCGTCGAACAGACCCATATGAACTCCTCACGCATTGTCGCCCCAAAAAACCACGGGGCGGGCGGAACGATGCAAGCCATCAATCTAGCTGAGCCTTTGACAGACGCTCGGCGCAAGCGTCTCTTTCGCGGGTGAACGGCGAGACGTAATCGGCGGCAGGTGTACGCAGGCGGGTATATCATGGGGAAAACGAAGTCAGGCGTGCCCGGGTGCGGCGCGCACGGAATAGGAGCATCATGAGCGACGACGAGCTGACGACGTCCCCCGCTGAAGACGCAACGAACAACACCGAGCAAAACGAGGCCGAGGCCCTGGAGAAGTCCGAGGTCGCACCGGAACCCGAGCCGGAAGGAACCGCTGACACCGACAAGGCGCAGGCGCCTGCCGAGGACGGAAGCGAAGCCGCGGCGGGCAGCGCCGCCGAGCTTGAGAGAGAGGGTTCATCCGCAACGGACAGCGCTGACGAGCCTGAGGACGAGCCGACCGGCGTCATCGGCGGCACCGACAGCCCCGAAGAAGATGAGCCCGAGGCGGCGGCAGGCGAGGAGCCGGCCGCACCCGAGATCCCCGTACTCGAGGATGTCTCCACCACCGTCTCCGACACGCAGGGCATCCCGCGCTTTTTGACCCGCGAGCAGTACGAGCAGGTGGGCGACGATCCCGAGCCCCTACCCGCAGGCTTTGAGGTCATCGACGGTGGCGCCGCAGCGGGAGCCGAGCCGCTGCCCGTCATCAGCGCCGAGGACGTCTCGCCCGCAGGCGCAACCGAGATCGAGACAGATGCCGAGCACAAGCCCGACCTCACGCAGAACATCGCGCGCGCCGGCGCCGCCGTGGCGGGCGCCGCATCGAGTGTGGGCTCGATGCTCTCCCAGGGCATGGGAGCCGTGCGTGAGGTGAACGCCGCCAAGCGCGCGCACAGCGAGGCCCGCGAGACGCTCGACGAGCTCTCCCGTGTCATCGGCGAGAACGAGGAGGAGCTCAACCACCGTCGCGACGTGGAGATGCGCTACGACGAGCTGCTCGAGCAGCAGACCGAGCGCCGCGAGAAGGCGCTCGGCGTCGTCTCCTCCACCAAGGCCGCACAGGAGGCCATCTCCGCCGCGATAAGCGACCTCAAAGCCCAGCTCGACCAGATGAAGGAGCAGGACTCCGCCACCGAGAAACGCCTCAAGGCCGCCGTCGAGGAGGCCGAGGCCAAGGAGGCCACGGCGCGCGAGGGGGCGAATCGCCTGGTCCGCCGCGTGACCGATGCCCAGCGCGCGCTCGATGCCGCCAAGGCCAAGCGCGACGAGCAGATCGCCGCCGCCCAGGCAGAGATCGACACCGCCCAGACGCGTCTGCGCGCCCTGCGCGAGGAGTTCGCCGGCATCCAGCGCAACCCCTCCGCGAACTCCGCCGCCTACAGCGTGCGTGGAGGCCAGCTGCAGGCAGATATCTCCGATGCCACCGAGCGCCTGCGCGCGGCACAGGAGGTGCTGCCCCGCGTGACGGCCGAGGGCAACCAGTCCATAGCCGACGCCGAGGCCGTGCTCGCAGCCGTCAACAAGCCCATCGACGAGGCCCGCTCCGCGTTCCGCGAGGTCTCTGACACCACCGATAGCGCTCGCGATGCGCTCGACGAGGCCCGCAAGGACGCCGAGGGCCGCCAGAAGTCGCTTCGCTCCCAGATTAACGAGCAGGAGAAGGCGCGCCGGGAACAGGAGAAGGCCGAGCAGAACGCCCAGGCCGAGGCGGACGACGCCGCCCTCGCGCTTGAGGATATGGCGGATATCCACGCCCACCCCGAGATCACCGAGCAGCTCGCGGCGCGTATCGCCTCCGACCGCGCCTACCGCGCCGAGCAGCTGCAGAAGGTCGAGTCGCTCGCCGAGACCGAGCAGGACATCCGCGAGCGCACGCGCGCCTCGCGCCTGCGCTTCACCGGAGCGCTCGCCATCGTTATCCTGATCGTCATCCTGCTTGTGCTGCTCTGGAACGTGCTGGTGCCTTAGACGCGCCCGGACAACGCGCCGGTTGCACCGCGCCCGGGCGCAAAGCCGACGGCTTGTGCGAGAGACGCACCTGCCCTATACTGCACTGCGTCAATTGAAAACCCGTGAGGGAGTAGTTGGCGCCGCTTTAGGCGCGACATGTCAACATACTGGAGCCGCGACGCTCGCCTGTATCGCGATCCTGGCATGTCTTAATTAACGAGACTCATGTGCTACGGTGCCCGCGCGCCGCCACATGGTCCTACCCCGATCTGCATGGCCCGCGCACCGTTCGGTACGCGGGCTTTTTGTTGGCATGACCGATTCATGTCGATCAGAGGGGACATATGCAGACCTTTTTGTCGAGCGCGCAGGAGGTTGTGGAGCGATTCTCAACCGACGCCGTGCGGGGCCTCGATTCGAGCCGGGTACCCGAGATGCGCCGGGCCCACGGCTCCAACACCTTTACCAAAGAGAAGGCCGAGCCGGTATGGCTGCGCATCTGGCATGCCGCGACCGAGCCCATGATCTTGATGCTCATCGCAGCCGGGCTCATCGCGCTGGCCGTTAACGTCTTCCGCCTCGTCACCGGGCGCGAGGCGGACTTCTTCGAAGTCATCGGCGTGTTTGTGGCCATCTCGCTCTCGGTTGTCATCACTGTGGTGATGGAGGACCGCAGTCAGAAGGCCTTTGAGGCGCTGAACGCCATCAGCGAGAACGCGCAGGTCAAGGTCGTGCGCGACGGGCGCGCCGTCATGATCCCGCAGTCGGAGATCGTCTGCGGCGACCTGCTCTCGCTCGCCTGCGGAGACCGCGTGCCGGCAGACGGCCGCCTGGTTGAGAGCCGCGACCTCACAGCCGACGAGTCTGCGCTCACCGGCGAGAGCGTCCCGGCCAAAAAGGACGCACAGGTACGCCTCACCGACCCGGAGACCCCGGTAGCGGAGCAGGCCAACATGCTCTTCTCGGGCACGAGCATCGCCTCGGGCTTTGGCTCCATGGTCGTCACATCCGTGGGCGACGCCACGCAGTTCGGCGCCATCGCGCGCGAGCTCTCGCGCACCGACAACGGCTCCACGCCCCTGCAGGAGAAGCTCGCGCGCCTGGGCAAGCTCATCACCGTGCTGGGCATCATCGCCGCGGCCATCGTCTTTGGCTGCGAGGTCGCCTCCTACGCCCTGGCCGGTACGCTCGAGATCGAGCACGTCATGGAGGCATTCGTCACGAGCATCGTGCTTATCGTGGCCGCCGTGCCCGAGGGCCTGCCCACCATCGTCGCCGTCTCGCTCTCTCTTTCCGTAATCAAGCTCTCGCGCGAAAACGCCCTGGTCAAGAAGATGATCGCCGCAGAGACCATCGGCTGCGTGAACGTGATCTGTTCGGACAAGACCGGCACCCTCACCGAGAACAAGATGACGGTGCTGGAGTGCTGGCTGCCGCGCGCTTGCGGGCGCGAGCCGCTCACGCGCGTCGAGGCCGCGCAGATCGACGACGAGCACCTGCTCGCGAACTTCTGCATCAACGGCACGGCGGATATCGCCGAGGACGGCTCGTTTATCGGCAACCCGACGGAGGGCGCGCTGCTCGTCGCCGCCGGCGTCGCGGGCCGCAGCTACACGGAGGCGCGCGAAGCCGTCGAGACCTTGGAGGTTATCCCCTTCTCCTCCGAGGAGAAGCACATGACCACCATCGTGCGCGAGGGCGCGGGCGCCGTGGCCTACGTGAAGGGCAGCCCCGAGCGCGTCCTCGCCATGTGCGAGATGGAGGACGGCCTGCGCGCGGCCGTCGAGCGCGCCATCCACGCCAGCGAGGACAAGGCCTACCGCGTGCTCGCCTTTGCGCACAAGCGCTTTGACGATGCCGTCCAGGCCACGCACGAGGCGGCCGAGCAGGCTATGGCCTTCGACGGCTTTGTCTGCATCTCCGACCCGCTGCGCCCCGACGTCTTCGACGCCGTGCAGGAGTGCCGCCGCGCCGGCGTCGAGCTCAAGATGCTCACCGGCGACAACCTGGTCACCGCCACCGCGATTGCGCGCGAGCTCGGCATGCTCGACTCCGGCAAGCGCGCCGTGGACGCCCGCGATATCCAGCACATGGACGATGAGGAGCTCTCGCGCGAGCTGCCGGGCATCGCCGTCATCGCACGCTCCACGCCCGTCGTGAAGATGCGCGTGGTCAAGCTCCTGAAGGCCGCCGGCGAGGTCGTGGCCGTCACGGGCGACGGCATCAACGACGCCCCGGCGCTCAAGAACGCCGACGTGGGCATCGCCATGGGCGTCTCGGGCACGGGCGTGGCCAAAGAGGCGAGCGACATCGTGCTGCTCGACGACGCGTTCTCGGCCATCGTCAACGCTATCCGCTGGGGCCGCGGCATCTACGAGAACTTCAAGCGCTTTATCAGCTTCCAGCTCACGGTGAACATCGCCTCGGTCATCACAGTGTTCGTCTCCATCCTTCTCGGCTTTGACGCGCCGTTCACTGCGCTGCAGCTGCTGTGGGTGAACATCATCATGGACGGGCCCCCGGCGCTCACCCTGGGTTTGGAGCCGAGTTACAGCGACCTGATGAAGCAGAAACCCGTACGTCGCGACGAGAACATCGTCGACCGCGTCCTGCTCACGCGCATCATCGTGACGGGCGTCTACATCTCGTGCGTGTTCCTCGCGCAGCACGTGTGGAACTTCCTGGGCGCCGCGCCCGAGCAGGCGAGCACGGTGCTGTTCACGCTATTCACGCTGTTCCAGCTGTTCAACGCCTTTAACTGCCGAGAGCTGCACACCGAGAGCATCTTCCGCCATATCTTGGGCAACCGCCTGATGCTCGGCGTGGTAGGCGGCACCTTCGTGCTGCAGGTCCTCATCATCCAGTTCGCCGGCGCGTTCTTTGGCACCGTCCCCCTGCCGCTCGACATGTGGGCAAAGATCTTTGCCTGCTCGTTCAGCGTCATCGTGCTCTCCGAGCTCGTGCGCCTGGTGATGCGCACGGCCAGGGGCAAAAAGGAGTAGCGCGCGGCAGGGGCTTCGATACGTCCCTGCGCCCTAAGTAGGCAACGCACGCACGGATAGCGAAAAGCGCCCGGCCGCATGCATCGTTTGACGATGTGCACGCGACCGGGCGCTTATTTTGTTGCTATGAGCCGCGAGGCGGCTACGCGCGTTACACGGGGATAAACGAGGTATCGCCCTCGGACGCAGGGACCGGGTCCTCATCCTTGATCACCGAGGCCACAACCACGCCGGCCACGACCAGCGCGGCGCCGATGTAGCCCTGCGTGCTCAGGGTCTCGCCCAGCGCGAAGAACGCCAGGACGGCCGAAGCGATGGGCTCGAGCGAGAAGAGCAGCGCCGTGTGCTCGGGCGTGGTGTGCGGCTGCGCCACGGGCTGCATCACGAAGCCGAAGGCGCTGCAGACAAGCGCAAGTCCGATGATCGCGCCCCATTGGGCGGGCGAAGCGGGCAGCACGGGGGTCTCGAACAGAAACGAGCAGACCAGGCCGTAGAGGCCGGCAAAGCCCAGCTGCCAGAGGCCCAGCAAAAAGCCGTCCTGCCCGGGGGCCAAGCGGTCGGTAAGCACGATGAAGGCCGCATAGACCACCGCGCCCGCAAGGCACAGCGCGTCGCCGGGATGCAGCGCGAGCGGGCCCTGCAGCGAGAGCATGGCGATGCCGCAGACGGTGACGGCGCAGCCCACGAGAACCGAGCGCGCGGGCACGACGCGCTTGAGCAGCGCGTTGAGCAGTGGCACGAAGACCACCGACATAGCAGTCAGAAAGCCCCCGTTGGAAGCCGTCGTGCTTTGCAGGCCGTGCATGAGAAACGCGAAGAGTCCGAACAGGAGCAGCCCGAGGACGGCGGCCCGCTTGAGGATGGCCAGATCGGTATGGGCGATCTTGCGGAAGGAAAGGACCCCCACGATGCCGAACGCTATCAGGAAACGCATCGCGATCACCGTGAAAGGCCCCATGCCCTCAAGGCCGATTTTCATAAGCAGGTAGGAGCTGCCCCAGGCCACGGCGACCAGCCCCAAGACAATATCAGCCTTGCCCTGGGTCCATGCGAACGCGCGCTTGCCACCGTTTTCCATGAGCCTCTCCCCTCGTCGGCCTCGTCTGCTCCGTTCATGACGCAATAGTTTTATCGCCCGGCTTTCCATTTGAAAAGCGAATGTTTATTATCGAAGCCATTCAGGTTTGTTATGGGGCTGGAAGGGCGCGATGAATCGCTACGAGCTGTTCCTCAAGGTGGTCGAGACGGGCAACATCACCAAGTGCGCCGAGGCCGTGCACTACACGCAGGCGGGCGTGAGCCATGCCATCGCGGCACTGGAGAAAGAGGCGGGATTCGCCCTGTTCGCGCGCAGCGCCTCCGGCGTGACGCTCACCGAGAACGGGCGGCGCCTGGTCGCCCCCATCCAGGCGCTCGTCAACGACCAGCATGCCCTCGCCCAAAGCATCAACCAGATCGGCGGAACGGTGGCGGGCACGCTGCGCATCGGCACGTTCACCAGCGTCTCCGTGCAATGGCTCCCCCGCATCATCAAGGCTTTTAGCGCCCGCTACCCCGATGTGGAGTTCGACCTGCAGGCGGGCGACTACGACCAGATCAACGAGATGCTGCGCGCCGGCCGCGTCGACTGCGGCTTTTTGGTCGACCCGGTGGCAGACGGCCTTGCTTTCTCCCCGCTCTATCGTGACCCCATGCTCGCCCTGCTGCCGCACGGGCACGCGCTCGAGAAGAAACGCTCGCTCAAGCTCGAGAACCTGCTCGAAGAAGAGCTCATCATTCCCGCCCAGGGCTCGGACAACGACATCAACGCCGTGCTCGCCAGCACCGAGAGGCCCGCGCGCATCCGTTATGTGCTCAACGACGACTTCTCGGTGCTCTCCATGGTCGAAGCCGGCCTGGGCGTCGCCATCATGCCCGAGCTCATCCTCAGGAGCTGCAAGTCCAGCCCCGTGGCGCGGCCGCTTCGGCCCGCGCGCCACCGTACCATCGGCATCGCATCGCTGCCGCGCGAGGGCATCTCGGTGCTCGCGCAGACCTTTATCGACTTTCTGGTCGATGGCGCCAAACGCAACGAGACCCGCTAATGTCGCACCTCCGTTAACAAGCGTGGCGCGGACCTCGCGCAGGCAACGGCCGGCGCTACCATTGAGGCAGTCCAAGCACTCGTATAGGAAAGAGAAGCCATGAAAATCAAGAGCGTCGCCATCGTCGGCAAGGGAGCCGTGGGGCTTTTGCACGGCAGCAAGATCGCGCAGAACGCCGGCCTCGATCGTCTAGTGTTCGCCATGGACGATGCGCGCTTCGAGCGCCACCGCGACGACGAGGTGCTCATCAACGGCGAGCCCTGCCCCATCGAGAGCGCACCCATGAGCGCATGCGAACCCGTCGACCTGGTCATCGTGGCCGTCAAGGCCACGGGGCTCGGTGCCGCCATCGAGAGCATGGCACCGCTCGTGGGCCATCAGACGCGTATCATCTCGCTTTTGAACGGCGTCACGAGCGAGGAGCACATCGCCGCGCGCTATGGCTGGGAGCACCTGGTGCTCGCCATCACGCAGGGCATGGACGCCGTCTTCATTGACGGCAAGCTCACCTTCTCCCATCCCGGCGAGATTCGCCTTGGCAACGCGCCCGGAACCGAGCCCGGCGTCGTCGAGGACATCGCCAAGCTGCTTGAGCGGGCGCAGATCGCGCACGTGGTCGAGCAGGATATCCGCCGGCGCATGTGGACCAAGCTCATGCTCAACGTGGGCATCAACCAGACCTGCATGGTCTTCGGGAGCACCTACGGAGACGCGATGGCCGCAAACAGCGAGCAGAACCGCTGCTTCATCGCCGCCATGCGCGAGGCCAGGGCCGTCGCGAACGCAGAAGGCATCCCCCTGTCCGAGGAAGACCTGGCCGCCATGGTCAACGTGATCGCAGAGCTCGACCCCGCGGGTATGCCCTCGATGGCACAGGACCGTATCAACCGAAAAAGGACCGAGGTCGAGCTGTTCGCCGGCACCATCATCGAGCGCGCAGAACGCCACGGCATCCTCGTGCCGCAAAATCGCTGGCTTTACCAACGCGTCCGCGAGATTGAGGCCAGCTGGGCATAGGCCCGAGGGCCCATCGCGCGCCAAGCACGCGTCTCGTGCCCAAAATCGGCGGAAAACGTCAGGTAAATTCACTTCACCCGAGTAGAGCCCCATTTTGGACCCCGCTATCCTGCGGAAACGTCGGGTAAAAGCGACGTCTACTTCCCCGACGGCGATTTACTTAACGTTTTCCGTCGATTTTGGGCAGCGCGAGGGCCCGCTCGGACCGCAGAGTGCCCCGAGCGGGCGGCGAGACAAAGAAAAGCCAAGCCAAAAGGAGCGGCCTGCAGGTGCGCGGCGAGCTCTGCGCCGACCTCGTCGCCCGTGTCCACGGCCAAGACGGCTACCACCGCTATCTCCACGTCTACCTGCCCGTAAGCAAGTAGGGTGCCACAGAAAAAGGCCGCACCCGAGATGTTCGGGCACGGCCTAGAGGAAAACCTACCGGTTGCGGCTTGCGGACTGCCGCCGCGAAAGTGCTGAACTAGTCCAGCTTGTCGAACGCCTGCTTGAGGTCCCAGATGATGTCCTCGGCGTTCTCGGTACCGATGGAGAGGCGGATCGTGGACTGGGTGATGCCCTGATCGGCGAGCTCCTCGTCGGTGAGCTGGGAGTGCGTGGTCGTGGCCGGGTGGATGGCCAGGCTCTTCACGTCAGCGACGTTGGCGAGCAGCGAGAAGATCTGCAGGTTGTCAATGAACTTCCAAGCCGCGTCCTTGCCACCCTCGATCTCGAAGGTGAAGATCGAGGCACCGCCGTTGGGGAAGTACTTGGCGTACAGCTCGTGATCGGGGTGATCGGGCAGGCTCGGGTGGTTGACCTTGGCGACGTGCGGATCGTTCTGGAGGAACTCGACGACCTTCTTGGTGTTCTCGGCATGACGGTCGAGACGCAGAGACAGGGTCTCGGTGCCCTGGAGCAGGATCCAGGCGTTGAACGGGCTGATGCAGGCGCCCTCATCGCGCAGCAGGATGGCGCGGACATAGGTGGCGAACGCGGCCGGGCCCGCGGCGTCAACGAAGCTCACGCCGTGGTAGCTCGGGTTGGCGTCGGCGATCTCGGCGTACTTGCCGGAGGCCTTCCAGTCAAAGTTGCCGCCGTCGACGATCACGCCGCCCAGGGAGCTGCCGTGGCCGCCGATGAACTTGGTGGCGGAGTGAACGACGATGTTCGCGCCGTGCTCGAGCGGACGGAAGAGATACGGCGTGCCGAAGGTGTTGTCGACGACGACGGGCAGGCCGTGCTTCTTGGCGATCTCGGAGATCGCGTCGATGTTGGGGATGTCGGAGTTGGGGTTGCCGAGGGTCTCGAGGTAGATGACGGTGGTGTTGTCCTGAATGGCGCCCTCGACCTCCTCCAGGTTGTGAGCGTCCACGAAGGTGGTGGTCACGCCGAACTGCGAGAGCGTGTGGGCAAGCAGGTTGTAGGAGCCGCCGTAGATGGTCTTCTGGGCCACGACGTGGTCGCCCTTCTGGGCGAGCGCCTGCAGCGTGTAGGTGATGGCAGCGGCGCCGGAGGCGACGGCGAGGCCGGCCACGCCGCCCTCGAGCGCGGCGATGCGGTCCTCAAAGACGCCCTGGGTAGAGTTGGTCAGACGGCCGTAAATGTTGCCGGCGTCGGCCAGGCCAAAGCGGTCGGCGGCGTGCTGGGAGTTGCGGAAGACGTAGCTCGTGGTCTGGTAGATAGGCACGGCGCGGGCATCGGAAGCGGGATCGGCGCTCTCCTGGCCAACGTGCAGCTGCAGGGTATCGAAGCCAAAGGTGTGCTCGGGGTTGTTAACGAACTGGGACATGATGTTCTCCTTAATGGTAAAAACTAGACGAGGGAAAGGGCGCCTCAGCACCCGGTGGCGAAGCTCCCGGCAACCGCAATCGGTGCTGCCGAGAGCTTCATCATTCGCCGCATCGAAGTCATCGCCGGGCCTCCTTTCAATTTCCCTACCGGCTTTGTCTGATAAGCATAGTACGGTGGCGCACATGCTCAGTCAATCAGTAAAATATGGTAGCCAGTTATCTATAATGCAGATAACTATTGCTCGCCCGCGCACCCAGGGAGGCACCATGACGCTCCAGCAACTCCGGTTCCTGATCGCCGTTGCAGAATCTGGATCCATCAACGCCGCAGCTCAGAGACTCTATACCGCTCAGTCGAACGTCTCAAGCGCCATTCATACCCTCGAAGATGAACTCGGTATCCGCATCTTTACGCGCAGCAGCCGCGGCGTGATGCTCACCAACGACGGCACCGAGCTTTTGGGCTACGCGCGACAGGTGGTCGAGCAAGCCAACATGCTGGAAGCGCGATACGAGAACAGCGAGGCCCCGCAGGCGAGGCTCGCTGTCTCGGCGCAGCACTACGCGTTCTCGGTGCAGGCCTTCATCAACGTGGTTGAGGCCTGCGAGGACGAGAAGTACGAGTTCACCATGCGCGAAACCACCACCGCGCAGATCATCGACGACGTGCGCGCGTTTCGCAGCGAGGTCGGCATCCTCTACCTCGACGACTTCAATCGCCGCGTGCTCGAGAAGGCATTCGCGGATGCACGCGTCGAGTTCCATCCCCTCTTCGAGGCGCAGGCGCACGTCTTTTTGAGCGAGAGCCACCCGCTCGCGCAACGCGATTCCATCGCACTCGATGAGCTCACACCCTATACCCGCTACAGCTTTGAACAGGGAACATCCAACTCGTTCTACTTTTCAGAGGAGCCGTTCTCCTATATCCCCTGCGCGCGCAGCATCCGCATCTCCGACCGCGGCACGCTCACCAACCTGCTCACGACCTCCAACGGCTACACGCTCTCGACCGGCGTGCTCTCGAGCGAGATGCAATCGGGCATGGCGAGCATCCCGCTCGCGGAGGAGGCGCGTATGCGCGTGGGCTACATCATGCATCGCGAACGCCGCGAGACCGAGATTCTCGCCCGCTATCTCACCGAACTGCGCCGCATCATCGCCGAGGCGGACCGTAACGGCGCCGTACTGCTTGCCGGCTGAACGAAAGTTACGAAATCTGGAAGCAATATCCCGTCATCAAGAGTAGGAACGACAAAACCCCAGGAAAGGGATTTTTCCTTTCCTGGGGTTTTGTTCTGACTACTCGACAAACGCCGATATTGCTTCCAGATTTCGACTTTTTTTGATTTCGAGAGCCCTCAGCCGTGCCTAATCCACCGATTTAAGCGCCTCGAGCATGTCGACCTTGCGCAGGCGGCGCTTGACCACAAAGTAGAGCAGCGTGACCACGACTGCGATCACCACCGCAGGCACGATAAAGCAGGCCCATCCGCACTCCGGGCTAAACATGACCTGCTCAGGCGGCACAGCGTTGATAATGTAGAGCTGAAGGAAGCGCCCGAACGCCCAACCGGCAGGCACACCGATGATCGAAAGGATGATCGTCTCGCGGTAGATGTACATCGAGACCTCGCCCGGATAAAAGCCCAGCACCTTGATGGTGGAGAGCTCGCGGATGCGCTCGCTCACGTTGATGGTCACGAGGTTGAATAGGATCACGATGGCAAGCAGTGCGGCGATGAGAATCAGGATGCCCATGATCTTGTTGAGCGAGGCCACGACCACGTCCACCTGGTTGATGATCATCGTGGACTGCACCGCGCCCTCCACGCCATCAAGCGCGACAAACCGGGCCGACATATGTTGCGTGTTCGCGAGCGAGTTGTCCTTTAGGCTAACGAGCTGTGCGTTTGCAGAAGCGTCCTTGCCAAAGACCTCGCGGTAGGCCTTTTTGCCCATGAACATGAAGTGGTTCATGTACATCTCGCAGATGCCGTCCACGCACACGGAACGCTCGGTTCCATCGGAGTCCTTGAACGTAAAGGTGTCGCCCACCGATACGCCGCAGAGGGTCGCCAAGCGCTCGGAGATGATCGCGCCGTCGCCGTCCAGCGAGAGGCTCTCGCCGCTCTCGCGCTCACGTAGGTCCATATACTGGGCGAACGTCTCGTCGTCATCGGGCACGAGCAGCGTGATCTCCTGCTCGTCGCCCTTGGAGCCGGCCGCGCGGGTCAGCGACTCGTAGGTGGCCGAGGTGTAGCTCGCCACGGCGTCGTCTGCGAGCAGGACATCGATGTCGGCACGCACGGAGTCGTTAACGTGGCTCCCCTCGGCGACAATCAGGTCGTAGCCGATGATCTCGCCGAACTGCTTTTGCGAGATGCCGCTGATGGAGTGCTGGACCGAGAAACCCGCAAAGAGCATGGCGACCGCGCCCGCGACGCCAAAGATCGTCATGGCCGCGCGCTTTTTGTAGCGGAAGAGGTTGCGCACGGTGACCTTGCCGGTAAAGCTCAGACGGCGCCAAATGAAGCCCACACGCTCGAGCAGGACCTTTGAGCCGTTCGCCGGAGGCTTGGGCAGTAGCAGAGCCGCCGGCTTCTCGGAGACCTCGCTCTTGGCCGCAAGCCAGGCGGGAACCACGGCCACGAGCATGGCCAGCGCATAGCAGGCAAGAGTCACGAGCGGATAGAAGTGCAGCTCGAGCGGCGGCATGGTGAACTTGGCCCCGTATGCGTTGTAGACGATGTAGGGCAGCAGGGTATGTCCCAAGATCACGCCCAGCGTGCAGCCGAGCACGCCCGCGGCGGCGCCGTAGACCACGAACTTCTTCTCGATGTCCGAATCGCTGTAGCCGAGCGCCTTGAGGGTACCCGCGTTGATGCGCTCCTCGTCGACCATGCGCGTCATCGTCGTGGAAGCTACGAGCGCCGCCACCAGGTACAGGAAATACGGGAAGATGTTCGCGAGCGAGTCGACGATCTCAGAGACCGAGTCGTAGGTCTTGTAGCCCTCGGCGCCCGGGATCTCGCGGCGGTTGTAGACGCTGTAGGTGGGCGTCTCGAGCTCGGCCAGGGTCTCCTTGGCGTCCGCCAGGTCGGCCTCGCCGTCGGCGATCTCTTGCTCGGCGTCGGGCAGGGCATCGTTGTACTCGGCAAGACCGTCCTCGTACTCGGCCTCCTTCTCAGCGAGCTCGGCCTTAGCGGACTCGATCTTCTCCTTGGCGGAGCTGTACTCGCCGGTCTTGGCCTCAAGCGTCGCTGCAGCTGCCTGCCAGCCGTCGAGGCCCGTGTAGTAGATGGAGAGCCCCTCGTTGTACGCGGCCACTCCCGCCTGGTAGGAGGCATAGCCCTGGTCATACTCGGCCTGCTTGGCATCGAGCGTCTGCTTGGCCGCGGCGAGCTGCTGGGCAGAGGCCTCGATGGTCTGTGCCGCCTCCTCGAGCTGCTGCCTTGCCGTGGCGAGCTGCGCATCGATGCTCTCGAGCGTGGCCTGAAGCTCGGTCTTTTTGTCGGTAGCCGTCTGAATGCCCGCCTCGATCTGAGCCTCCTGGGCCTCCAGCTGGCTCTTCTGGGTAAGCAGCGCCTGGTAGGCCTCGGAGGGGTTGTCCTCATCGAAGTCGGGCGACTCCTGGGCGGCCTTGATGGCAGCGTTCACCTGCTCGAGCCCCGCGGTAACGGTCTCGAGCTTGGCGTTCAGGTCGGAAAGCGTCGCGTCGCACTGGTCGATGCCGGCCTGAAGCTGCTGCTTTTGCGCCGGCGCGGCCTCCACGGCGGCCTCGTACTCGGCCTGCTTGGCGGCATACTGCTCACGGGCAGAGGCAAGCTCGGCGGACTTGGCGTTGTATTCCGACCACCCTGCGGCAAGCTGCGACTTGGCGCTTTTCAGCTGGTTCTCGCTCGCCGCGATCTTGGAGCGGCTCGCATCGAGCGTCTCCTTTGCAGAGACGAGCTTGCTCCATGAGGCATCGAGCTGAGCCTGGCCGTCTGCAAGCTGGTCGGCCGCGTCTGCAAGCTGGTCCTCCGAGTCGGCGATCGTCTCTTTTGCCGAGGCGATCTGCACTGCGGCGTCGTCGAGCGTCGTCTTGGCATCCGCAAGCTGCTGTTTGGCGTCGTCGATCTTTGCCTGACCCTCGTCGATAGTGTCCTGGTACTGGGCGCGCACGACATCCAGGCGATGCTGCGGCTGGTCTGCCAGCAGGTCCTCAAGCTCCTCCTTGTGGGCGGCCACGCGGCTCAGGTACTCGTCGCCAAAGGGATCGAGGCCCTGCGTGTCGGCATAGGAGAGACGCGCGACCATGCGGTAGTCGGTGTCGAACACGTCGGCCGAGACCACGGCGTAGCCCTTGAGATCGCCCGAGGCGGCCTGCGTCATGCCGCGGTTGAGGTTCGAGAGGATCTCGGACGAGTTGACGATGCCCACCACCGTGAACGCATGGCGCGTCATCGACTCGCTGCCGTCCGCAGCAGCCTTCTCCGAGAACGTGATGGTCGAGCCGATGGGGTACTCCCCCGCCGTCTCGGCATCCACCGCGATCTCGTCGTCGCTCTCGGGCATACGGCCCTCTGCGAGCTCGAACTCAGAGATCTTCTCCGGTCTCGAATACACGCGCACGGCGTCGTCGGTTCCCTTGATCGAAACGTCCTTGAGATAGCCGAACTCAACGGTATCGATCCCGCTCGCCTGCGCAATCTGCTCCTCGTCGTCATCGTCGATACCCATGGAGCCGATGACGGTGACGTCCGCGGACGAGAGCCCCGTCACGTAGTGCTCGGCGGTGATGCGCATATCGGGGCCGGCAACCTTCAGGCCCACGAGCGCAAACGAGCCCAGGGCGATCAGGGCGACGATGGACAGGAATCGCCCGCGCGATTTCTTGAACGTGTGAAAGATGTCTCTCCACAGCATCTTTTTAGTGGTACGTGCCATGTCGTGTCCCCTACCACTCGATATCGGCGATGGCCTGCGGGTGCGGATTCACGTCGATGCTCGTCACACGGCCGTCGTGCATGTGGATCACGCGATCTGCGATAGGCGCGATCGCGGAGTTGTGCGTCACGATCACGACGGTCGACCCGCGCTTGCGGCTCATGTCCTGGAGAAGCTGCAGGATCTGCTTGCCGGTATTGTAGTCGAGTGCGCCCGTGGGCTCGTCGCACAGCAGGATCTTGGGGTTCTTGGCAACGGCGCGGGCGATGGCCACGCGCTGCTGCTCGCCGCCCGAGAGCTGCGCCGGGAAGTTGTTGATGCGGTGAGAGAGGCCCACCATCTCAAGCACGCCCACGGGATCGGCGGCGTCCGGCACGATCTCGCTCGCGAGTTCGACGTTCTCCTTGGCGGTGAGGTTTTGCACCAGGTTGTAGAACTGGAACACGAAGCCCACGTCGTCGCGGCGGTACTTGGTCAGGCCGCGCGCGTCCTCCCGGGCGATGTCGTGCCCGTCGATCAGCACGCTGCCCTCATCGCAAGTATCCATGCCGCCCAGAATGTTCAGCACGGTCGACTTGCCCGCACCGGAGGTACCCAGCACGATGGCGAGCTCGCCGCGCTCGATCGAAAAGCTCACATGGTCGTTGGCCACGATGGTGCTCTCGCCCATGTGGTAGCGCTTACACTCGTCTCTCATCTCGATATATGGCATGGCGTTTCGCCCTCTCCTTAAAACAACACGTTGTTGATTTAGCTGAAGAACAGTGTAGAATCAAGAAGGGACAGAGCAATAATCAATTTTGAACAAGTTGTTGATTTAAGCACATTCCCGCAGGTAGAAAGGTATGTGAAGTTTAATGACGCCCACGCGAAACACTAAGACGGAAACAAAGATCCGCGAAGCCCTGACTGAGCTCCTGCCCAACAAGGGGCTCGCCGGCATCACCGTCAGCGACATCTGCCGCACCGCGGGCATCAACCGGGGCACGTTCTACAGCCACTACACCGACAAATTCGACCTGATGGCAAAGCAGGTCGACCGCCTGGCGCAAGATCTCTCCAATATCCTTTTGGGAGATGAACCCTCCGATGCCCCCGCAGAAGACGGCTGCGAGCTATTCGCCAAGGAACGCGTTACGGCCTGCCTCGAATACGTATACGAGAACTACGGCTTTATCGCGGCCATCACGGGCAACGGCAGTGACACCCAGCTGAAAGACTATGTGAAGGACCTGATCGGCGCCCTGTTTGAACAGAGCGCGGCTGCGCGCGGGGTGGAGCTGTGCTTCGAGAGCAACGATTACGGCCGCGAGATGCTGCTCTCGGGCATAACCTCGGTGTTCTGGCTGTGGCTCTCAAAGGGCTGCCCCGAGTCGCCGCAAGAGATCACCGAGATCGTCTGGACGAATAAGTCCCTCAGCCCGGAGGAACTGGCGAGCTCCTAACCCCTAGCCGCTGCCTACGTCGCGGAAGAGCTGGAAGGCACCCGATACCCGGCCGCGACCCTCATCACACCTTTAAACAAAGCGCCCCGCTCGCAGCACGATGAGCTGCGAGCGGGGCGTCAGCGTTCAAACCAAGACACGAGCTTTGAGGTGGGGGCGTTAGCGCTTGCCGCCGCGATCGCCTACGCGACGCGAGCCGCCGCGCGTGCCGCGACCGCCGTTACGGCCGGGACGGGAGCCGTTGTTCGCGCTGGAGCCGCGGTTGTCACGGCCGCCACGACTGCCGTTGCGACCGCGGCCGTAATCGGCCTCGTCAAAGTTGCGCCAGCCCTCGCGGCGGCCGCTGTCGTTGAAGCGCACGCGCTCGCCGTTGCGAGTGCGGCCCTCCTCCTCGGCGCTCCCGCGGCCACCCGGGCGTCCATCGCGGCGCGACCTGTTGCCAGAGCGCTTGCCGGACGCGTTGCGGGAACCGCGGCCGCCGTCGCGACTGCTGCGATGCGGATCGCGCGAACGGGACGCGTCCTCGCCGAACTTGGCGGCGCGGCGGGCGGCGCGGTTGGCCGCGGGCGCGGCAGTCGTC
>CAVGNZ010000048.1:0-39365 GCA_963630805.1 Bacteroidaceae bacterium | reverse complement strand
AAGAAGTGCGAGGCCAAGAACAAGCCGTTGCCTATCGCCATCGCGCTCGGCAACGCGCCGCTCGTGACCTTTATGGCTTCCACGCCCATCGGACATGAGCAGAACGAGTACGAGTTCGTGGGCGCCCTGAACGACGGTACCCCGGCCCAGATCGTTCGCGCCGATACCGACGAGCATCTCTTTGTGCCCGCCGGCTCCGAGGTTATCCTTGAGGGCTATATCGAGCCTCGTGTGCGTAAGATCGAGGGCCCGTTCGGCGAGTTCACCGGCTCCGTCTCCGGTGCGCGCCGCCAGCTCGAGGCCAAGATCACGCACGTCACCTACCGCACCAACCCCATCTTCGAGAGCCTCTACATCGGCATGCCTTGGACGGAGTGCGACTACCTGGTGGCCCTCAACACCTCGGTGCCGCTGTTCAAGCAGATTCAGAAGGATATCCCCGAGGTCGTGGCCGTCAACGCCATGTACACCCACGGCATGACCGAGATCATCTCCATGAAGCCGCGCTACGGCGGCCAGGCCGCAACGGCCGCGTTCCGCATCATGTCGACGCCGCACGGCGCACAGTACGCGCACAACGTCATCATCGTTGACGATTTTGTCGATCCGTTCGACCTCAACCAGGTCATGTGGGCGCTCTCGACCCGCGTGCGCCCGGACAAGGACGTCAAGGTCATCCCCAACTGCCCGGGCATGACGCTGAACCCCACCGAGGAGACTCCCGGCATGACGGCCAAGCTCGTCATCGACGCCACCACGCCCGTCGAGCCCGAGAGCATGCCGCGCGAGGTGGAGATGCTCGAGGATCCTGAGGAGACCGAGCAGTACACCAAGCTTCTGGCCGAGCTCTGGGCCGCAAGGAAGTAACAGCCCCGCGTTTGTCCGTCATCGATTGAAAGGAGCTGCACATGAAGTGCCCTCGTTGCGATAGCGAAACCATCAAGACCATCTCGACCAGCCCCATCCCCGGCGTATGGGAGTACTACGGCTGCACCACCTGCCAGTATTCCTGGCGCTCCACCGAGCACCCCGTGGTACACGACCGCTTTAAGATCAAGCCCGAAGAGATCGACGAGCTTCCCATCATGCCCCCGATCCCCCCGCTGGAGGTCTAGCGCATAGGTCCCTCTGTTGATGCAGGCGAGCCCGTGAGGCCGGGCCGCCTGCATTTAGGGATGCCCTATAGCTGAATACGAGAAGGTGTCATCACGTCGTGCCTGACGCCGTGTTGATGCTGAGTCGTGCAGCTGCTAGGGGGTTGATAATTTCGCCTCAACGGTAGTGCGGCCCGTGCGATGGCCGCTTGCCGTAATGCTTCGAGGTGGCGAGCGCTTGTGTGCCCGCCACGCAGGAAAGAAGGTGTTTTTGCATGGCAGAAGCCGTCAAAAGCAAGTACCTCACAAAGCGCTACATAGGCTTTGTGGCCGCTATCATCGTCTTTTTGCTGATCAAGTTCGTTTTGCCTCTCGACAGTTTGGGAACCGTTGAGCTAACCGAGGGCGGCAAGAACTGCCTGGCGCTTTCGCTCGGCGCCGTGGTCATGTGGGCCTGCGGTGTCGCTCAGCCCGGCTACACCGGCATCCTGTACTGCGCGCTCCTCGTGCTTTTCCAGGTGGTGACCGACGACACGGGCGCCCCTAGCATGAACGCGACCGTTGCCTCGGCGTTCGGTGGATGGACCAAAGGCACGATGTGGATCGTTGTCGGTGCGTATCTGGTTGCCGGAGCCGTGAAGGATTCCGGCCTGGGCCAGCGCATCGCATATGCCTTCATGCTTAAGTTCGTAAGGAACGTCAAGTCCCTCATCATCTCGATTTTCGCCCTGACGTTCGTGCTCTCGCTTCTCATCCCCCATCCGTTCCCGCGTTGCTTCCTGATTCTGGCCGTTGTCTCCGTTATCGCAAAGTCTGCCGGGTACAACGAAGAAGATCGAGGCAAGCTCGGCTTCATCATCTTTGCCGCTGCCATTCCGTGCTCTATGTTCTTTATGACCGGCGATTCTACCCTGAACCCGCTTGTCGCCTCTTACGGTGCTGACGGCGGTGTCTCCATCGGCTTTGTTGACTGGTTTATCTACATGAGCGTTCCCATGGTGGTCGCAACGATTTTTGTTCTCGTCATCTGCCTGCTGCTTTTCAAGCCTTCCCGTGAGCTCGTGTACGACCGTGACGAGGTTCTTGCAAAGCAAGCGGCACTTGGGAAGCTGTCTGAGCGTGAGATCCGTACACTTGTCTGGCTCGCCATTGCTATTGTTTTGTGGCTTATCGTCCCTGGCGACTACCTGGCATGGGTCACCCTGGTCATCGGCGTTCTCATGGCCATGCCCGTTATCGGTGAGGTTCTTACCCCCGCTTCCTGGGCCGCGGTGGACATCAAGACCCTTATGTTCCTGACCGCTGCCATGGCCATTGGTACTGTGGGCGGTGCCACCGGCATGAACGCCTGGATCGCCAACGTCGTGCTTCCTAGCTCCGCTCCTGCCAACCCGTTCCTGTTCGCGCTTCTGGTATGTGCCATCACCATGGTCATCCATATGTTCATGGGTTCGGTTATGGCGGGTCTCGGTATCTGCGTGCCGGCGTTCCTTACTTTTGTCCAGGGGACGAGCGTAACGCCCCTTGCGGTGGCCCTGATCGTGTACACGGCCATCAACCTCCATTACATCCTGCCCTTCCATAACCTGGCGATTCTCGTCGGCGAGGGCAAGGATGCGGGCGGCTACACCTCAAAGGAGGCGACAAAGATGGGCATCCCGATGACGGTTCTCACGTTTGTCGTTGTTCTTGTTGAGGCCGCTTGGTTCAGCGCCATGGGCATCATGTAGGTCTCTGCTGATTAAAACCCATCCCCTTCTCTCTGGGCCGGACGGTGAGCCTGACACCGTCCGGCTTTTTTGTTTGGAGGCGGGGCCTTGGCTTATGCGTGCCCGGCATGTTCGCATGCCAAAATGCGCCGTCTACCGGGGAAGTCTTGAATGTATAGTTGGTATATAGCCAAGAGTTGAGAACCGTGAATCAGCGCGTGCAAAGGAGATTGACCATGGGTCCCTACACCACAACCGTAACCGTCGGCGAGGGCAAGTTCACCCTGCAGGCGGTGCTCACGGTCACGCCGCGCGGCATCATCGTCTACGCCTGCTCGCCCGAGTATGCGCATCTGGGCGCCACGGCACAGGCCATCCCGCGCCCCGAGGAGGGGCGCACCGCCACGGTGAGCATTCTGGCAGTGCCGTGCCATCGCGACGAGATTCCCGCGCACGACATCTGCGCCGCGCTCGCCACCAAGTTCAAGATGCCCTGCACCTGCTCGACGGGCTTCCATGTGGAGCACGCCAGCAAAGACGACCTGCAGACGGTGCTCGATACCACCAAGGAACTCATCGCGGCGCTGGAGGAGCGCGTGGCCCGCGTGCTGCGCGCCGGTTGGGACGATGCGGACGAGGTCGTGTGCGTGACGGAGGCGGGCGAGCCTACCGGCACGGCCGAGCGCGTGGAGGCGCACACCGGCGAGGGCCTGCTGCACCAGGCGTTCGAGATCTTCCTGGTAGAGGGTGTAGGCGACGACGCATGCCTGCTGCTCTGCCGCCGCAGCGCGCTCAAGCGCCTGTGGGGCGGCGTGCTGGCCGATACCTGCGCCGGGCATCCCCATGTGGGCGAGGCGCTCGAGGCGGCGGCGGCGCGCCGGCTTACCGAGGAGTGCGGCATAGATCCCACGGACGCCCCGCTTACTCAGCTCGGCCATATCGTGTACCGCGAGGACCACGGCGACGGCCGCTGCGAGTGCGAGTGGTGCGGTGTCTTTGCCGCGCGCGTGGCAGCGGGCTCCCTGCATATCAACGAAGAGGAAATCTCCGAGGTGCGCCGCGTGAGGCTGGCCGAGCTTGACGGTTACCTTGAGGGCCGCCCCGAGCAGCTTGCCCCCTGGGCGCGTCTGGCGCTCGAGGACGCCGATATTCGTGCGAAGCTCGCAGAGCTCTGCGAGGCATAGATAAGAAGGGGAGTACCAACCATGAAGCTCGCATTCAACCATTCCGGTGTTCCGGTTTCCGAGAAGCGCGAGGGCATGCGCTACGCCGCGCCCATGAAGCTGTGGGTCTCCAACGCCGCCGATTCGCCCGATAGCGTGGAGTATCTCTTTTTTGAGGAGGGCTCGCCCGCGCCCGAGATCATGAAGACCCATCGCCACGTGGCCTTTTCTACCGACAACCTGGAAGAAGCCGCCGCCTGGTGCGACGAGGTCGTACTCGGCCCCTTTGAGGACACGCCCGAGCAGGACGTGATGTTTGCCCGCAAGGACGATGCCCTGATCGAGTTCTGCTGCAAGAGGTAGCCCTGCGCGCATGAGCCCTTGCCGCCTCGATCGCGGCGGGGGAGAAATACCGGCCGCTCGCCCCAAAACACGGGACGGGCGGCCGGCTCGGTTGGTACAATTAATTCAACTTAGAAGCCCATCGCTGAGCCAAGTTTGCGAACATGCCTGAAGTCGCGACACCGCCCAGTGCATGTGGTCGCCGCGCGCCGGCGACCGTTCTCGCTTGTCAGCCTGATGGGAAACAACAAATGCCTTGCAGTAAACCTAATACTCCGACTGCCAGCGCTTTTCTTGTTTTTCACCTGCCGGTAGAGCAAGAAGGCCTCTAACCGTTTGCCCGAAGACGCACACCGTTCATCGGGCAAAAATCGGAAGTTTTCTTGACTGTATTCCAAGAACACAGCCCAAGCTTCCGGTTGTTGGTACGTAGCATCCCCATCAGGTAGGGGGTGCAAGAAAAGGAAGGAGGGTGAAGAAATGGCAGCTGCAAAGAGTAAGTTTTTGACGAAGCGCTACATCGGTTTCTTCGCGGCGATCGTCGTCTTTCTGCTGATCAAATTTGTTCTTCCCCTGGATAGCCTAGGCACCGTCCCCCTCTCGCAGGGCGGCAAGGACTGCCTGGCACTCTCTCTTGGCGCCGTGGTCATGTGGGCCTGCGGTGTCGCCCAGCCCGGCTACACCGGCATCCTGTACTGCGCGCTGCTCGTGCTCTTCCAGGTTGTCTGCGACGACGCCGGCAACCCCAGCATGTCGGCCACCGTGTCCTCCGCGTTCAGCGCTTGGACCAAGGGCACGATGTGGATCGTCGTCGGCGCCTATCTGATCGCTGGCGCCGTGAAGGACTCCGGCCTGGGCCAGCGCATCGCCTATGCGTTCATGCTTAAGTTCGTGAAGAACGTCAAGTCGCTGATCATCTCGATCTTCGCCCTGACCTTCATCCTCGCCCTGCTCATTCCGCACCCGTTCCCCCGTGCCTTCCTCATCCTGGCCGTTGTATCGGTTATCGCCGAGTCCGCCGGTTACGGCGAGGAGGATCGTGGCAAGCTCGGCTTCCTGATCTTTGCCGCCGCGGTGCCCTGCTCCATGTTCTTCATGACCGGTGACTCCACCCTGAACCCGCTCGTCGCCTCCTATGGCGCCAGCGACGGTGGCACCGCCATCGGCTTCGTGGACTGGTTCATCTACATGAGCGTGCCCATGGTTGTGGCTACCGCCTGCACCCTGATCCTCGCTCTCGTGCTCTTCAAGCCCTCCAAGGAGCTCGTCTACGACCGCGACGAGGTTCTCGCCAAGCAGGCCGCCCTCGGCAAGCTTTCCGAGAAGGAGATCCGCACCATCGTCTGGCTGGTCATCGCCATCGTTTTGTGGCTCACCGTCTCCGGCGACTACCTGGCTTGGGTCACCCTGGTCATCGGCGTGCTTATGGCCATGCCCGTCATCGGTGAGGTCCTCACCCCGGCTTCCTGGAACTCCGTCGACATCAAGACGCTCATGTTCCTGACCGCCGCTATGGCTATCGGTACCGTCGGCGGCGCCACCGGTATGAACGCCTGGATCGCCAACGTGGTGCTCCCCAGCTCTGCGCCCGCCAACCCCTATCTGTTCGCGCTGCTGGTCTGCGCCCTGACCATGGTCATCCACATGTTCATGGGCTCCGTTATGGCCGGCCTCGGCATCTGCGTGCCCGCGTTCCTGACCTTCATCCAGGGAACCAGCGTCACCCCGATCGCCGTCGCCCTGATCGTCTTCACCGCGATCAACCTCCACTACATCCTGCCCTTCCATAACCTGGCGATTCTCGTCGGCGAGGGCAAGGACGCCGGTGGCTATTCCTCCAAGGAAGCCATGAAGATGGGTATCCCCCTGACCGTGGTCACCTTCCTGGTCGTGCTTGTCGAGGCCTTCTGGTTCAGCATGCTCGGCCTGATGTAGGCAACGATACGAGGCGCTCTTGGGCGCAAGCGCTCGCGCGCCTCGTGCACGTGCCCCATTCCTTCCTGCTCGCCGCGGTTGCGCCGCGGTCGTGCCTCCCAGCCAATGCCTGATAGGGAAATGCTGGCCACGGCGCCCGCGGGGGCTTGGGAGCGGGGCACACAAGGACATTCAAGTCCGTAAAGTTCTCAGAAGAGAATAGGAGTATTAACAATGGCAAACGAGATTCATGACCTCCGTTCCGCGCTCGACTTCCTGAAGGAGATGCCCGGCCAGTACCTCGAGACCGACACCGAGGTCGATCCCAAGGCTGAGGTCTCCGGCGTCTATCGTCACGTCGGCTCCGGCGGCACCGTTATGCGCCCGACCAAGGAAGGCCCGGCGATGGTCTTCAACAACGTGAAGGGTCACCCCGACGCGAAGGTCGCCATCGGCCTGCTCGCCAGCCGTAAGCGCGTCGCCGCTATGCTCGACCTTGAGGAAGAGCATCTTGGCCTCGAGATGGGCAAGATGTTCGACAACCTCATCGCCCCCGAGATGATCGAGGACGGCAAGCACATCGACTGCCAGGAGGTCGTCTACAAGGCCACCGATCCTGACTTCGACCTGCACAAGCTGATTCCCGCCCCCACCAACACCCCCGTTGACGGCGGCCCCTACATCACCATGGGCCTCGCTATGGGTAACGACCCGGACAAGACCATGTCCGACGTCACCATCCACCGCTTTGCCATCGTGGACAAGACCAAGCTGACGATGTTCATCACCCCGGGTTCCCGTCACCTGGGCGCTTTCTTCGATATGTACAAGGAGCGCGGCGAGGACATGCCGATCTCCATCTCCATCGGTCTCGACCCGGCCGTCTACATGGCTTGCGGTTTTGAGGCTCCCACCACGCCGCTCGGCTTCAACGAGCTGCAGATCGCCGGCGCCGTGCGCAACCGCCCGGTCGAGCTCGCCAACTGCCTGACCGTCGACCAGAAGTGCATCGCCAACGCCGAGTACGTCATCGAGGGCACCCTCTCCTGCACCGAGGCCGTCAACGAGGACACCAACGGCTACGGCAAGGCCATGCCTGAGTTCCCCGGCTACACCGGTGGCGCCAAGGTCTGCCCGGTCATCAACGTCACGGCCGTGACCACCCGCGAGCACCCCATCATGGAGTCCTGCATCGGTCCTTCGCACGAGCACGTCTCCATGGCCGGTATCCCCACCGAGGCCTCGATCTTCAACATGGTCAACAAGGCCATGCCGGGCCGTCTGCTGAACGTCCACGCTGCCCCCTGCGGCGGCGGCAAGTTCTGCGCCATCCTGCAGTTCAAGAAGTCCGCTGCCTCTGACGAGGGCCGTCAGCGCAACGCGGCCATGCTCGCGTTCTCCGCGTTCGGTGAGCTCAAGGAGGTCATCCTGGTTGACGAGGACGTCGACATCTTCGACATGAGCGACGTCATGTGGGCCATGACCACCCGCTTCCAGGCCGACACCGACATCATCACCATCCCGGGCTGCCACTGCCACGTGCTCGACCCCTCCAACGACAACGCCATGTCCGGTTCCATCCGCGAGCACGGCATTGCCTGCAAGGTCATCTACGACGCTACCGTGCCGTTTGCCCTCAAGGACCGCTTCGTCCGCTCCCAGTTCATGGAGATCGACAAGGATAAGTGGGCCAAGGAGCTCAGCATCTAAGCTGTCACTCCCTAACTCTTTGCGGTGCCCCCTCTCGCCGCGAGATCGGGCCCGGAGCCGTGCGCTTCGGGCCCGTTTTTATCGACCCCGTACGCAGGCGCCGTGCCGCCTTTCCTTTTTGGACTAGCGAGTGGAAAAAACGGCTCGCTGTGGCCTTTGTCGCCTGCGCTACGATAAGGGAGAAGATTCCCGCCCGTTAGCGGTGGTTTTGTACTGTTTTACGCTATCTGGAGGTCGCCATGGCTTCTTGCAAACGTGTTGTTGTCGGAGTCTCGGGCGCGTCCGGCTCGCTTTTGGGCCTCGAGTGCCTGAAGTGCCTGCGCGAGGCCGGGGCCGAGAGCCACCTGGTGGTGAGCCGCGGTGCCGAGATCACCATCAACCAGGAGCTCGACATGGGCTTCGACGAGTTCTGCGCGCATGCCGACGTGGTCTACGACAACCGCAACATCGGCGCCTCCATCGCCAGCGGAACCTTCCCGGTAGAGGGCATGATCGTGGCGCCCTGCTCGATGAAGACGCTTGCGGGCATCGCCAACGGCTACTCCGAGAATCTGCTGCTGCGCGCCGCCGACGTGCAGATGAAGGAGCAGCGCCGCCTGGTACTCATGGCCCGCGAGACGCCGTTCTCGCCCATCCATATCGATAACATGCAGCGCCTGTGCCGCGTGCCGGGCGTGATGATCATGCCGCCCATGCTCACCTTCTACAACGGCCCCTCCACGCTCGACGACATGGTGCACCACATGGCCTGCAAGGCCCTGGCCACCTTTGGCATCGAGTGTGCCGGTTACAAGCGTTGGGAATAGAAGATTTGTTAACCCCTCCTGGTGAGGGGTTTATAATTTAAGCGTCGGGTTTTAGGGACAAACGTCATAGAGGGGGAGCCTGATATGGACGGCATGTACTCGATCAGCGAGATGGCGAGTATCTTTAGCGTCACGCGCCAGACCATGATCTACTACGACAAGATCGGCCTGTTCAGGCCCGCCGTGGTGAACGAGAAGGGCTACCGGTTCTACTCGCCCACGCAGATCCCGCTCATGCGCCTCATCTGCATCCTGCGCGATCTGGGCGTGGAGCTTGAGGAGATCACCCATCTGGTCAACTCCCATAGCATTGAGGTGATGGTCGACAAGCTGCGCGACCGCGTGGCGGAACTCGACGGGCAGATCGCCGACCTCGAGGCCGAGCGTGCCAACGTGCAGGAGCGCCTGTGCTTCTATGACGACGTGGTCTACTGGCGCGCCAACGAGGGCGTGCCCAAGCTCAAGTACTTCCCCGAGCGCTACATCGTGGTGGAGCCGTTCCCGGGTGACGTGCAGCTCGACCGTTCCGTTCTGCACCCCACCCTCATGAAGGCCATCGCGCAGATGAAGTCCCTGGTTGGCGCCAAGCCCATGCGCGGTTGGGGCACCATGCTCCTGCGCGGCCACTTCCACTCCGACAACCCCATCCTGGGCGCGGGGCCGTTCGCGGTGGTGCCCGAGGGCGTGGACGTGAGCAAGCTCGAGAAGACGCATCGCATGCCGGCGGGCATCTACCTGTGCATCAGCCGCTGGGGCATGCCTTACAACCCGGAGGGCATCCGCGCGGCAGTCTCGTATCTCGACCAGCACAAACTCAGGCCCGTGGGCAACGCGTACGACTTTTGCTACATGGACGCCACCTCGTACTGCGAGGACCATCAGGAGGATTTCTGCTGCATCCAGATTCCGGTGGAGCTGTAGAGGGCTGTAAGCCGCGCTCCACGTGGCGCGCGTTGCTCCTATCTGATGAAAATGCAGCATGCTGCAAAATTATCAGACAGGCCTTCTATCTCGTGTCTATGGGGATATAATCCTATCTGATGAAAATGCAGCATGCTGCAAAATTATCAGATAGGAGAGCATCGTGATTATTGATCGCCCTGCATATATGGAACGGCTTGTGCGCCATATGGGCACCGACCAGGTCAAGGTGATTACCGGTGTGAGGCGTTGCGGCAAATCCTTCCTGCTTTTCAATCTGTTTAAGAACCGGCTGCTCAATGATGGCGTTCCGGAATCGAACATCTTTGAGATGGCATTTGACCGGTACGGCAATAGAACTTATCGAGACCCCGAGGTTTTCTATCCCTACATCATCGAGGCTATCAGCCATATTGAGGGACCCTGCTACATCCTCCTCGACGAGGTTCAGCTTCTTGGTAATTTTGCCGAGATCCTTATCGACCTCGTCGCGCGCGAGGGCGTCGATGTATATGTGACCGGCAGCAATGCCAAATTGCTATCAAAAGACGTCGTTACGGAGTTTCGCGGTCGCGGTGTCGAGATCGCCATGGCACCCCTGTCTTTCTCTGAGTTCATGGGGGTCTATGATGGCGATAAGCGGGACGGATATGAGCTCTATTCAATCTATGGCGGCATGCCGGGTGCCTTTCTCAGGGAATCTCCCGAGGAGAAGGCGGAGTACCTTCGCTCTCTCTATGACGAGCTGTATCTCAGCGACATCATCGAGCGCGGGGGAGTTCGCGACCGTTCCGGCCTCGAAGAGGTCATCGATGTGCTGTCCTCCTCCATAGGGTCGCTTACCAACCCGACTAAGCTGTCCGCCACCTTTAAGAGCGAAAAGAACGTCTCGATAGCGCCTGAGACCGTCGAGCGCTATATCGAGCTGCTGGAGGATTCGTTTCTCGTAACCCGCTCAAAACGCTACGACGTGAAGGGACGGCGCTATATCGGCTCGCCGCTCAAGTACTATTTCACTGACCTCGGTCTGAGAAATGCGCGCATGAACTTTCGGCAGGTCGAGCCTACCCACATCATGGAGAATGTGGTCTACAACGAGCTGGTGGGCCGTGGATTCAGTATCGACGTGGGGGTCGTGCCTGTAAGCGAGAGGGACGAAGCGGGGAAGAGTCGGCGCGTGCAGCTCGAGATCGACTTCGTCTGCAACAAGGGCAGCAAGCGCTACTACGTGCAGTCGGCCTTTGCGTTACCGACGCAAGAGAAACGAGACCAGGAATGCCGATCGCTCCTTAAGGTGGACGACTCGTTTAAGAAGATCATCGTGACAAAAGAAGGGCCGTCCCCCTATTACAACGAGGACGGCATCCTATCCATGAACGTCTTTGATTTTCTGCTCGATCCCAACAGCCTTTCGTTCTAAAGAGTGCTGCTGGGGGTTGTGCGCGCGACCGGTCGCTTTGCCTTCCTACCAGATGCCGATAACGTGCTGCATGCCCAGGCTCACGAGCGCGATGGCGACCCAGCAGCAGGCGCCGAGTGCGATGGGCTTACCGCCGCTCTTGACCAGCTTTACGATGTCGGTGTTCAGGCCGATGGCGCTCATGGCCATGACGATGAGGAACTTGGAGAGCGTCTTGAGCGGCGCCGTGATGGTGGCCGGCAGCGCAAAGACCGTGGTCACAACGCTTGCAAGGATAAAGAGGCCCACAAAGGTGGGGAAGGCGCGGCGCAGGCTGAAGGTGTTCGCGCCCTCGCCGCCGGCGCGACGGTCGACGCGCATTTGCCAGAAAGCCAGCACGAGCGTGATGGGGATGATGGCGAGCGTGCGCGTGAGCTTGACGATGGTCGCGGCATCGAGCGTGTTGGCGCCCGGGTGCATGCCGTCCCAGGCGGCCGCGGCGGCGGTGACCGAGGACGTGTCGTTGACGGCCGTGCCGGCGAACAGGCCGAAGCCCTCGTTGGTGAGGCCGAGCATGCCGCCGAGCGTGGGGAAGATGAGCGCGGCGATCACGTTGAACAGGAAGATGACCGAGATGGCCTGCGCCACGTCCTCGTCGTCCGCGCGGATGACGGGGGCCGTGGCCGCGATGGCCGAGCCGCCGCAGATGGAGGAACCCACGCCGATGAGCGTGGCGATCTTGCCGGGGACCTTCATGACGCGGCACATGACGAACGCGACGATGAGCGAGGTCGCGATGGTCGAGGCGATGACGGGTAGGCTCGTGGCGCCCACCTTGGCGACCTGCGCGAGATTGAGGCCAAAGCCGAGGAAGACCACGGCGGCCTGCAGGATATATTTGGACGTGAACTTGACGCCGGGCTGGAACGCCGACATGTCGCGCCCGCGCAGGACCACGGCGAGCAACATGCCGAACAGGATGCCAAAGACGGGGCCGCCCACGACCTCGAGCTGCTGGCCGAGCAGCCAGGCGACGACGCTGATGGCGAGGCAGAGCACCATGCCTTTGTACTTATCTGCGATGCTGGACAAAACGAGCCTTTCTTCAGGGGATTTTTCGCACAGATATTCTAGTGCCAGCGAGGTTTTGTTTGGCTAACAATCTGTTTCGCTGCGCCGTCTTTCGTGGGTGAAGAGGCCGATCATCTAATTCTGTTTGTATCTAAATGATTGGGTATAATGTCAAATGACATCAATCGACGACAGGAGGGATTATGTCAACGGGAAACGCTACAGTCGCGCTTGGCAATCGAGTGGACGCCAATCTTAAGCGTGCCTTTGAGGAGACGGCGGAGGAACTTGGCCTTTCGTCTACGGCTGCGCTCTCCGTTCTTATGAAGCGCTTTGTCGATGACGGAGGCTTTCCCTTTGCCGTTCGTAAGAAGGTTCCGACAGAGGCTGAGTTTGCTGCCGAAATGGGCAGGCGCTACGAGCGCATGCTCGCTGGCCAGGAGGCAGAGCACGATCTCATTGAGGTCTAGCCATGCCGTATCTCTGGGATGATATTGCTTGGGCAGACTATCAATACTGGCTGACGCAAGACAAAAAGACGCTTAGGAAAATCAATGCCCTCCTTAAGGATATTGCTCGCGCAGGCGGTGACGGAATCGGGAAAACTGAGCTGTTAAAAGGTGACAAGCATGGTCTTGGCAGCGCAAGGATCGATGCCAAGAATCGTTTGGTCTTTAAGATCGAGGGCGAAACGGTGCGCATCGTTTCATGCCGTGGTCACTACTCTGATAAATAGCCCGTTGCCCGGGCGGGGGTCGTCTTGCACAATAGGGGCATCCGATTGCTGCGCGGAAGGGGGCTGGCATGATTTGCCCTAAGTGCCATAGCGAGGTTCAGGACGGCTCCATGTTCTGTACGGTTTGCGGCGAAAAGCTCGAGCAAGCTACGTCTGTGCTTGGGGACATGCCGGAAGAGGGCGCAGCCGAAGAGCTGTGCCCATGCTGCGGCTCCCCGTTGCGCGCGGGCATGGAGTTCTGCACCGTGTGCGGCACGGCCCGCTCCTGCGCAGACGAGACCACGGTGATTCCTGCGGGCGACGATGCCACGCGGGTGATCTCTGACCCGGTGACCATGTTCGAGTTCCACCCCGACTCCGAGGTCGCGCCCGATGACGCACCGGTGTTCGATCCCGGCCAGACACAGGTGGACGAGGCCTTTGCGGCCGGTGTGGACCGTCGCGCGGCAGAGGGCGCGCTGTGGAGCGCAGAAGCCGAGCTCAAGCCCCTGCCCGAGCCCCAGCACTACGCCCCCGCCTCCAACGAGCATTTTGACTCCCTTATCCCCGATGCCTCGACCCCGGTGATGAACTCCGCCGCGTCCGCGCGCGCCGAGCACGAGCAGGCCCGCTCAAAGCGCAACAACAAGCGCACCGCTGTGGCGGTGGTAGCGATCGTGGCCGTGGTTGCCCTGGCCTGCGGCGGTGTGTTTGCCTTCTCGCGCTGGCAGGCGGCCGAACAACAGCGGGCCGAGGCTGAGCAAGCGGCGGAGGACGAGCGCATCGCGCAGGCCGAGCACGCGGTGGCGGTAAAGGTCACTTGCGGTGGCTGGGACACCGAAGGCGGCGCTTCGCGTCTGCCCGTGCAGGTCAAGGGTACCGACGTGAGCGGCAACACCGTGGACGAGGTGCAGTTCGTGGACTCTGAGGGCCAAGGCCTGAGCCTTCGTCAGGGCACGTACGCGCTCGCGGTGCCGGCCTCTCCCATCTCGGTTGACGGCACGCTCTATAACGTCTCCAACACAACGGTCGAGGTCTCGTTTACCAGCAAGGATGAGAATAAAGAGATCGATGCCACGGGCAACGGCGGCTTTAAGCTTTCGCCCATCGAGGCCGCCGAGGTGACCGACGAACAGATCGCGAGCGCCTACGAGTACGCCCAGAAGGACACGGGCGACAGCGCGCCCTCGGCAGATGCCCTCAAGGCGATTGCCGTCAAGCGCCGCGACGACGCCGTGGCCGCTGCCGCCAAGGCTGCGCGCACCATCACGACGGCCCATTACACCGTGATCGTGCCCGAGTCCTGGAGCGGTCAGGTGACTTACTCCATCGATGGCGACGGCACGCTCTACATCTGGTCCTCCAAGTATCCCGATTACGACCTTTGCTGGATCTCCCTGAGGACCAGCCCGGCGACCGATGCGGGCGATATCAGCAGGAGCCTGGTGAAGGAGGTCTCGTTGGGCGGGGGCTATTATGCCGACGTGTTCTATACGCGTTGGGCCTACAACTTTGCCTGTGCGGCCGTCGACGAACAGGGGTATTACGACTCTGTCGACTACTCCTACGACAAGGCGAAAGAGCTGGTGGAGCTCCAGTGCGGAGGCGCGGTCTCGCTCGATGACGCGATCTCGGCTGCCAAGAGCGGCGATGCCGACGCTTTGGGCCAGCTGGCGCTCAAGGGCGACGACTTCATCGTGCAAAACATCGCCTCCACCATCGAGGCGACCTCGTAGCCCGCACCTGCCGCGCCGTCGCCCGCTCCGTGGCGCTCGGTGCTTATGAACGTTTTGCGTGCTTGGAGGCCCTGCGGTCGCTCCTGCGCCGCCCCTCGCCTTGCGCCGCGGCGCGGCCGGGGTATCATGAATGGCCTAGAAAAAGAAGGGATAGCGCGATGTATCAAAGGACCGACAAGCTCTAGCTGCTCTGCGTCTGCAAGCGCCGCGTTGCGCTTCCCAACCACATGCCTATCCTGCGGGAAATCCCGACTATGATTCCCAACGCCAAAAATTAAAGGAGCCGCACCATGCGCGACAAGCTCGAGAAACTCATCGCTGCCTACGAAGAGCTGGAGAAAAAGCTCTCTGACCCCTCCGTCGCCTCCGACATCAAGGAGTTCACGCGCCTGAACAAGGAGTACGCGCACCAGACTGAGCTGGTCCGCGCCTCCCGCGAGTACCTGGGTGCGCTCGACGACATCGACGCCGCCAAGGAGATGCTGCGCGAGACCACCGATGCAGACGAGAAGGAGATGCTCCAGATGGACATCTCCGAGAACGAGGCGAAGCTGCCTGAGCTGGAGGAGAGCATCAAGTTCATGCTGATCCCCGGCGACCCCAACGACGACAAGGACACCATCGTCGAGATCCGCTCCGCCGCCGGCGGCGACGAGGCGGCCATCTTCGCGGGCGATCTCTTTAAGATGTACCAGCACTTTATCGAGAGCCGCGGCTGGAAGATGGAGGTGCTCGACTCGAGCCCCAGCGAGGCCGGCGGCTTCAAGTCCATCGAGTTCAAGGTCACGGGCGACCGCGTCTACTCCGTCATGAAGTACGAGAGCGGCGTGCACCGCGTGCAGCGCGTCCCCAAGACCGAGAGCCAGGGCCGCATCCAGACCTCTACCGCCACCGTGGCCGTGCTGCCCGAGGCCGACGAGATCGACATCCAGATCAACCAGTCCGACCTGCGCATCGACACCTACTGCGCGTCCGGCCCTGGCGGTCAGTGCGTCAACACCACCTACTCCGCCGTGCGCATCACGCACCTGCCCACCAACACCGTGGTGCAGAGCCAGGAGCAGCGCAGCCAGATCCAGAACCGCGAGGTCTGCATGCAGATGCTGCGCGCCCGCCTGTACGAGGCCGAGCTTGAGCGCCAGCAGGCCGAGCTGGGCGCCGAGCGCCAGAGCCAGATCGGCCACGGCAACCGCTCCGAGAAGATCCGCACCTACAACCAGCCGCAGGACCGCGTGACCGACCACCGCATCGGCTTCAACTCCACCTACAACGGCGTGCTTCTGGGCGACCAGCTGGCAACGGTTATCGATGCCCTCGCCGCCGCCGACCGCGCGGAGAAACTCGCGCAGGCCGTCTAAGGGTCAAAGACTTTATCTGGGACGTTGTTGAAAAACGCTTCCAGATATCCACAGGGGCGTCCGCGTGGTATCGGATTTTCGAACCGCGCGGGCGCCCTTTTTGCATGCGCGTGCGGTAAAAAGTGAATCCGGCTCCGTAAGCCTCTCACCTGCGCTTTGTATATTTAGTAGCCGTTACCTGCGGAAATGCTGAATGCCAGCGGGTAGAAACGGTAAAGCCCCGGTAAAACGCACCGCAAAAATGAATAACTGCTGGTAGTAACCTCGATGTTGAAAACTCAGCAAAAGCGCAGGAAAGAAATGTTGAAAACGTTGATAACTCGCATATGCGCAGGTCAAAGCGTTGACTTAAAGTAGAGCTTGAAACTTGAGGCATCCGGCCTCGCGCGTCCCCGCCCGGCCCATCAGCGCCCCCCGGCGCATGTTTCGCCTTGGCACTTGCGGTCGGAAACCATCGAACGCCGACCCTTCGCCCGCGCGCGTGCCGTACTATGTATGAGCAAAAGCCGAACGCAATACTCAAGGAGAGCGCATGGACTCATCGCCTGCAGACTACGCATGGGCGCCTACGGGCGTCGAGCGTCGCGGGGCCCAGCTCGGCCTGCCCAACAACTTTGAGGCCGAGGCCAACGTTCTTTCGGCCATGCTGCTTTCTGGCGAGGTGGTGGAGGAGGCGCTCGTCGAGCTGCAGCCCGACGACTTCTACCGCCCGGCGCACAAGACGCTGTTCGTGGCCATGAACGAGATGTACGACCGCAACATGCCGATCGACTCCATCACGCTCATCGACTACCTGAGCTCGCAGGACAAGCTCGAGTCCGTGGGCGGCGAGGCCTACATCGTCGAGCTCATGGGGCAGACCATCGCGCTTGCCAACTGGCAGCACCACGCGGGCATCGTGCGCCGCGACGCCATGCTGCGCGAGATCATCGGCGCCACCAACCAGATCAACGCCCTGGCCTACAACGCCCCCACCGACACCAAGGAGGTCATCGAGCGCGCCGAGAGCATGCTGCTCTCCGTCACCGCGCGCGAGGTGAAGAGCACCTACAAGTCGCTCACCGACTACATGGTGGAGGCCTACAAGGAGGCCGAGGAGGTCTGCGCGGCCGGTGGCGAGACGCACGGCGTGCCCACCGGCTACCCCAGCCTCGACCGCATGCTCATGGGCCTGCGCGAGGGCCAGCTGATCATCATCGGCGCGCGCCCTGCCGTGGGTAAGACCTCGTTCGCTCTGAACCTGGCGCTCAACGCTGCGTCCGAGGGCTACACCGTGGCCTTCTTCTCGCTCGAGATGAGCGGCAAGGAAATCGCCCAGCGCTTCATCTGCGCCCATGCACAGATCAACATGTCCAACTTCCGCACGGGCAAGATCTCGCCGCAGGAGTGGGCCAACATCAACGAGGCCACCCAGGACCTCTCCAAGCTCGACATCCTGATCGACGACACCCCGGGCACCACCGTGACCGAGATCCGCGCCAAGGCGCGCCGCATGCTCCACAACAAGGAGCGCGCCGTGGTGATCCTCGACTACCTGCAGCTGGTGAGCCCGCCGGCGGGCCGCCGCGCCGAGAACCGCTCCGTCGAGGTCTCCGAGATGTCGCGCGCCCTGAAGATCATGGCCAAGGAACTGGGCGTGCCCGTCATCTCGCTGTCGCAGCTCTCCCGTGCCGTTGAGTCGCGTACCGGCAAGCGCCCGCAGCTTTCTGACCTGCGTGAATCGGGCTCTATCGAGCAGGACGCCGACATCGTCATGTTCCTGGACCGCTCGAGCAACGAGAGCGAGGCCGCTCGCGAGGACCGTCCGCCCGAGGGCATCACGCGCATCATCGTGGCCAAGAACCGTTCGGGCCCCATCGGAGACGTGGACCTGGTCTTCCTGGCCGCTTCCACCAAGTTTTATGAGCTTAACGAGCACGCGGAGGAATAGCGCCTGCGCGTGCCTATAATAGGGACGTTTGAGCACGCGCGACGTGCGCGGCCTTTACGTGAGGAGACAACATGCCGTCAACAGTGTTGGTCGGAGGCCAATGGGGCGACGAGGGCAAGGGCAAGATCGTCGACCTGATCGCCGGTGAGTTCGATAGCGTTGTGCGCTATTCGGGCGGTAACAACGCCGGCCACACCATCGTGGTGGGCGACAAGAAGTACGGCCTGCACCTGGTTCCCTCGGGCATCATGTACCCGGACTGCATCGCGGTGATCGGCAACGGCTGCGTGGTGAACCCCAAGGTCGTGCTCGAAGAGATCGATATGTTCGAGGCCGACGGCATCTCCACCAAGAACCTGCGCATTTCGGGCAACGCCCACATCATCATGCCGTACCACATGGACCTGGACGGTGCCTTTGAGCAGCGCCTGGGCAAGAACAACATCGGCACCACCAAGCGCGGCATCGGCCCGTGCTACCAGGACAAGATGGCCCGCATCGGCCTGCGCATGCAGGACATGCTCGACGAGGCGACCTTCCGCGAGAAGCTCGAGATCGCGCTCGCCAAGACCAACCCCGAGCTGGAGCTCATCTACCACCTGCCCACCTACACCGTGGACCAGATCTGCGAGGAGTACCTGCCCTACGCCGAGCGCCTGCGCCCCTACATCTGCGAGACCGGCCTGCTTCTTAACGGCCTGATCGACGAGGGCAAGTCGCTGCTGTTCGAGGGCGCCCAGGCCACGCTTCTCGACATCGACCACGGCACCTATCCGTTTGTCACCTCGTCCAACTGCACCGCGGGCGGCGCCATCACCGGCTCCGGCGTGGGCATGAAGAACGTCGACCGCGTGATCGGCGTGCTCAAGGCCTACATCACCCGCGTGGGTTCGGGCCCCATGCCCACCGAGCTGGACTACGACACCGACGAGGACGGCCACAAGCTCTGCGAGCTGGGCTACGAGTACGGCGTCACCACCGGTCGCCGCCGCCGCTGCGGCTGGTTCGACGGCCCCATCGCCAACTTCTCCGCGCGCGTGAACGGCCTGACCGACATCGCGCTGACCAAGCTCGACGTGCTCTCCGAGTTCGACACCATCAAGGTGTGCGTGGCCTACGACTGCGACGGCGTGCGCTACACCTCCGTGCCCGAGCACCAGGCGGTCTTTGCCAACGCTGTGCCCGTGTACGAGGAGCTCCCCGGCTGGAAGTGCGACATCTCCGGCTGCCGCACCTTTGAGGAGCTGCCGCAGCTCGCCCAGGAGTACGTCTCCTTTATCGAGAAGCTCGCGGGCACGCGCGTGTCCATCATCGGCGTGGGCGCCGAGCGTGAGCAGATCATCAACCGCTACTGGAAATAACCGATGAGATAGCGAGCCGTACCCCTTCGCGAGCCCAGACGTTTGCGGAGGGGTATGTTCGTTCTTGTAGAGAGCCGCTTGTGGCGGCAGGTACCCGAGGAGGACCGATGAACGCAGAAGCCAAGGTTATGGACATCCTGCTTTTGGGCAGCGGCGGCCGCGAGCACGCGATCGCCAAGAAGCTCTCCGAGTCGCCCCGCTGCGGCAAGCTCTACATCGCGCCGGGCAACGGCGGCACCACGCAGGTGGGCGAGAACGTGGCGCTCGACGCCGAGGACCCCCAGGCCGTGGCCGAGTTCGCCCGCGCGCACAACTGCGGCATGGTCGTCATCGGCCCGGAGGCCCCGCTCGTGGTGGGTGTGGCCGACGCGGTGCGCGAGGCGGGCATCCCCTGCTTTGGCCCGGGCGCCGAGGGCGCACAGATGGAGGGCTCCAAGCTCTTCTCCAAGCGCCTGATGGAGCGCGCCGGCGTGCCCACCGCCGCCTACGGCTCCTTTACCGACGAGGCCTCAGCCCTCGCCTACGTGCGCGAGCAGGGCGCTCCGCTCGTGGTCAAGGCCGACGGCCTGGCCGCCGGCAAGGGCGTCATCGTGGCCACCGAGCTCGAGCAGGCCGAGGAGGCCGTGCGCGAGTGCTTTGGCGGCACCTTTGGCGAGGCCGGCAACACCGTGGTCATCGAGGAGATGCTCGTGGGCCCCGAGTGCTCGCTGCTCGCCTTCACCGACGGCAAGACCGTGCGCCCCATGGCCACCTCGCAGGACCACAAGCGCGCGCTCGAGGGCGACCTCGGCCCCAACACGGGCGGCATGGGCGTCTACAGCCCCGTGCCCATCGTGACGCCTGAGGAGCACGAGACCATGGAGCGCATCATGCGCGAGACCGTGGCCGAGCTCGCCGCCGAGGGCATCGACTACCGCGGCTGCCTCTACGGCGGCTTCATGCTCACCCCCGCCGGCCCCAAGGTGCTGGAGTTCAACGCCCGCTTTGGCGACCCCGAAACGCAGGTCATCCTGCCTCGTTTGAAAAACGACCTGGTAGACGTTATGCTCGCCTGTGCCGAGCAGCGTCTGGACGAGGTCGAGCTCTCCTGGCGCGACGACTGGGCCGTCTCGGTGGTGCTCACCTCCGCCGGCTACCCGGGCGCTTACGAGAAGGGTAAGGTCATCACCGGCATCGAGGACGCCGAGGCCATGGAGAACGTGACGGTCTACCACGCCGGCACACGCGCCGAGGACGGCCAGATCCTCACCAATGGCGGCCGCGTGATCAACGTCACCGCCCTGGGCGCCACGTTCGAGGATGCCCGCAACCTGGCATACGAGGCCTGCGAGAAGATTCAGTTCGAGGCCAAGACCCTGCGCCGCGACATCGGCCTGCGCGCCCTGCACGGCCGTTCCGCCTGGGACGCATAAGGGGCCTGACCCGTTTTGTTGGAAGAAGAGGCAAAGATGGCAGAAGAGATCGAGAGCGACGCGCATATCGTAGAGGACGAGTCCGAGGCGGACGCGCCCACGCTCGTGCTGGGCGATGACGACCCGCGCGACGCCGGCCTGCACGAGCGCATCCTTTCCGAGGAGTGCGCCTGGCACGGACGCATCATCGACGTGAACCGCCTGGAGGTCGAGCTGCCCAATGGCCGCCGCACCTCGCGCGACATCGTGCGCCACCCCGGCGCCTCTGCCGTCGTTGCCCTGACCGATACCGGCAAGATCGCGCTCGTGCGCCAGTACCGTACGGCGCTCGACCGCGTGACGGTCGAGATTCCCGCCGGCAAGCTCGATGCGGGCGAGGATCCGCAGGAGTGCGCCGCGCGCGAGCTGCGCGAAGAGACCGGCTTTGTGGCCGGGCGCATGCGCTATCTCACCACCATCGCTACCTCGGCCGGCTTTGCCGACGAGGTCATCCATATCTACATGGCCACGCAGCTCGAGCTCGACGAGGCCTGCCCCGACGATGACGAGTTCCTGAACGTCGACCTGGTGCCGCTCACCGAGCTGATCGACGCTGTGCTCGACGGCAAGATCGAGGACGCCAAGACCGTGGTGGGCGCTCTTGCCTGCGACGCCATCGCGCACCGTCTGGGCAGCGCGGCGTAAAAGCGGTATGGAAAAGCAGAAGAAGAGCGGTATGCTCGGGCGGTTCCTCGCCTACTACAAGCCCCAGATGCACCTGTTCGTAGCGGACACGGTGGCGGCCATCGTCGTCGCCGCGGTGGACCTCTCGTTCCCGAGCATCCTGCGCGGGCTCACCAACGGTCTCTTCCGCGAGGGACCCGAGGCCATCATGGGCGCGATCGGCTATATCGGCGCAGGTCTCGCCCTTATGTACCTGGTGCGCTGCGGCTGCCGGTACTTTGTCTCGGCGCAGGGCCACGTCATGGGCGCGCGCATGGAGTCCAAGATGCGCGAGGACCTGTTCGACCAGTACGAGCGCATGAGCTTTGCCTACTTTGACCGCGTGAGCTCGGGCGACATGATGAGCCGCGTGGTGAACGACCTGTTCGACATCTGCGAGGCCGCCCACCACGTGCCTGAGTGGATCATTATCTGCTCCATCGAGATCATCGGCTCCTTTGTGATCCTGTTCACGCTCTCACCGGTGCTGGCGCTCGCCATCCTCGCCGTGACCGCGGTGTTCGCCGTGGCCATGGTGCACCAGAACCTCACGATGCGCTCGACCTTCGCGGACAACCGCAAGAAGATCTCGGGCGTGAACTCGCAGCTCCAGGACTCGCTGGCCGGCATGCGCGTGGTCAAGTCGTTTGCGAACGAGGCGACCGAGCGCACCAAGTTCCGCGCCTCCAACGACCGCTACCTTGTCTCCAAAGAGGAGATGTACCACGTGATGGGCCGCTATGCCGGCACCTTTGGCCTCATGACGGGCGCGCTCTACACCGTCGTGGCCGTGCTGGGCGGCGTGCTGGTTGCCCGCGGCGAGCTCTCCGCCGTGGACATGGGCACCTTCGCGCTCTACATCACGCTGTTCTCCTCGCCGATCGAGACGCTCGTCAACTCCACCGAGATGTACCAGAAGGCCATCGCCGGCTTTAAGCGCATGGATGAGGTTCTGCAGACTACGCCCGATATCGTGGACGCCCCCGATGCCGCCGAGTTCAAGATCGGCCCCGGTGCCATTGAGTACCGCGACGTGTGCTTTAGCTACGGCGACCGCGAGCTTGCCGAGGACGGCTCCGCGCACGAGCGCCCCGTCATCGACCACATGAACCTTTCCATCCGCCCGGGCGAGACGCTCGCTCTGGTGGGCCCCTCCGGCGGCGGCAAGTCCACCACTTGCTCACTGCTTCCGCGCTTCTACGACGTGGATGCGGGCAGCATCACCATCGACGGCCAGGACGTGCGCTCGGTGACGCAGGAGAGCCTGCGCCGCGCGATCGGCATCGTGCAGCAGGACGTGTACCTGTTCGACGGCACGGTGCGTGACAACATCGCCTACGGCCGCCCCGACGCCACCGACGCCGAGATCGCCGAGGCCGCGCGCCAGGCCAACATCCACGAGTTCATCGAGAGCCTGCCCGCGGGCTACGACACCGTGGTGGGGGAGCGCGGCAGCCGCCTTTCCGGCGGGCAGAAGCAGCGCATCGCCATCGCCCGCGTGTTCCTGAAGAACCCGGCCATCCTCATCCTGGACGAGGCCACGAGTGCCCTCGATAACGAGAGCGAGGAGGCCGTGCAGGAGTCGCTCGAGCGTCTGGCGAAAGACCGCACCACCATCGTCATCGCGCACCGTCTCTCCACCATCAAGGGCGCCAACGAGATCGCCACGGTCGAAGATGGGAAGGTCGTGGAACGCGGCACGCACGAGGAGCTTCTCGCGCGCGGCGGCACGTACGCTCGCTACTATCGAATGCAGTTCGAGGGTGCGCGCGCCTAGCGCATCGGTTTTCCCGAGGTATTTGATGGCAAAGAAAGATCCCCTAACAGAAGACGAGGCGCTCGAGCTCTTCTCGGAGCTCGACGATTCCGGCACCATCGACCCGCTGGTTGCCTACGAGCACCTGCGCGGCGACGGCAAGGCTGCCGTGGGGGGCGTGCTTGCGCGCCGCCGCAAGCGCCATGCCAAGGTAGACCCGCTCTCCGAGGAGGACCCCTCGGGCTCCAAGGCCGGCGAGGCCATCTCGCGCACGGCCATCCTGTGCATCCTGGGCGTGCTGGTCTTTGTGGTGGGCATGCAGGTGGTCTACGGCGTGAGCCGCCGCCTCAACACCGCGAATCTCTCTGAGCGTGCCGACAAGGATACCGTCTCCAACGCGCTCACCTCGGGTGTGGAGTGGGGCAACGGATTTACGCAGTTCCCCGAGCAGTTCACGGTGGACGAGGCCGACGAGCACGCCGGCGTGATCGAGGTCTCCGTCACCGACACCGACTCCAAAAACGAGCTGGAGCTGCTCTCCAACTCGCAGATTCAGGCCTCGGCGCTCTCGACCAACGCGCTGCTCAACGAGAAGATCAACCGCGTGGTCTATAAGGTCTACGCGCTTATCGATGACGACGGCAACTTCGCGCACGACCGCTTCTTTGGCTTCTTGCCCGCCCGCGGCACGCGCAAAGCCATGCTGACGTTTATCTGGACCAAGGAGAAGTCGGCCAACACCACCTATATCGACTGGAACCTCAAGATCGTGGGCATGAACGACAAGCTCACGAGCAAGATTCAGGAGCAGGTGAACTCCGTTTCCTCCATTGCCGAGTCCGACGAGCTCGACCAGACCGCCATCGACGACGATCGCGCCGAGCAGCAGGCCGAGCACATGCTGCACGGCAGCGAGATCTTCCGCGGGGGCTCGAGTACCAAGAAGCTCGAGGACGTCCTGCCCGATCAGGGTGCGGGCTCCTCCGGGTCGTCCTCCTCTTCCTCCGCTAAGAGTTCCGGCAGCAAAAAATAGGCGGCCGCAGCGTTGCCTGCGCCCGCCTCTCTAAGGCATGATTGTGAAGCCCCGTGGCCGTCCAGGTCGCGGGGCTTTGTGCTGCCGAGCGCTTGCTGCCCGGCGACTGGCCCTTAGCCCAGAAGGGCAGCCACCTTGCCCAGCGTGGGCTCGAAAGAGACGCCGCGCATCTCGTACTCGGGCTGGTCGCGCGTGATCACCATGGCGTCGCGCACCAGCTCGCCGGCAAAGGCTACGGCCTCGTCGAGCGCCTTGCCCGTGTAGACGGCGGCGGTAAGGGCGCTTGCGAACAGGTCACCCGTGCCGTGGAGCATGTAGGGGAGCAGCTCATCTGCGACCTCGACCACCTGCGGGGCGTCCGCGCGCGCGATGTAGTTGCGGATCACGGCCTCGCCCTCGTGCACGATGCCCTTGATGACCACGGACCTGGCGCCCATGGCGAGCAGCGCGTCGCAGTTCTTCTGCACAAAGGCGACGTCGACGTCTTTGCCCTCATAGGCGATGCCCGTGAGGATCGAGGCCTCGGTGAGGTTGGGGGTGAGGATGTCCGCGCCGTCCACCAGGCCGGCCATGGCCTGGCACAGTTCGTCGGTGTAGGTGGGGTACTTCTGGCCGCCGTCGCCCATCACCGGGTCGACGATGTGCAGTGCGTGCGGGTACTCGGCATAGAGGCGCTTGATGAGCGCGACCTGCTCGGCGGAGCCCAAGAAGCCGGAGTACACGCCGTCGAGGTCCACGCCCTCCTTCTGCCAGGCGTCGAGGTAGTCGTTCAGGATCTCGGTGGTGTCGTGCATGGTGAACACCGGGTACTTGGTGTGGGCCGAGAACAGCGCCGTGGGCACGGGGCACACGTCGATGCCAGCTGCGGAGAGCACGGGGATGGCGACGGTGAGCGAGCACTTGCCGTAACCGCACATGTCGTGCACGGCGGCGACGCGCGGGATATAGTTGCCGCGGCGCTGGTAGAGCGCCTGCTGGGTATCACTCATGGTTCGATCCTCTCTGTAGGGAAATCGCGTAGGTCAAATCGCGTGCACATACCATAGCGCGAAAACGCCCGCTGCGCCCGGTCGCGGTCATTTCTGCATATGACGGCCGGGCGCCGCGTACGTGGGCGCGCGGTATGTCCGGATGTGCCAAAATAGAGCACGCGAGTTTTTGGCACATTGGCAATTGACGCCGTGCAGCCATATTGCTATCGGTACAATAAGGCGGGCCTTATGACCTTTAAGCCGGTACCGAGAGACCGAGAAGGAGAAGAAATGGGGTTGACTACCGCCGCGGAGATCGAGACCGCGAAAGCCGCTCCGAGTGAGTTGGCGCAGCGCATCATGGCGCGTACCAGCAAGGGATACGCTGGCGCTGCCATCTTGATGCTAGAGGACGGAACCGTTTTCTACGGCCGCGCATGCGGCGCCGCGGGAACAACGACGGGCGAGGTTTGCTTCAACACGTCGCTCGAGGGCTACTTCGAGGTTTTGACCGACCCCTCCTATGCGGGCCAGATCGTCACCATGACCTACCCGCAGATCGGCAACTACGGCATCGATCCGCAGGATGTGCAGAGCGCCTACCCGGGTTCTGCCGAGCGCGCCGCCTCCACGCCCGCCCTGCGCGGCATGATCGTGCACGACATGTGCCCCACGCCTTCCAACTGGCGCAGCTCCATCAGCGTGCCGGATTACCTTAAAGCCAACAACATCGTGGCCATCGAGGGCATCGATACCCGTGCCCTGGTGCGCCACCTGCGCGACAACGGTGCCCAGAAGGGCATCCTGTCCACCGAGACCTTCGATCTGCCCTCGCTTACCACGCTGCTCGACGCGGCTCCCTCGCTTGTGGGCGAGAACCTCGTCAAGACCGTGAGCTGCGAGGAGCAGCATCCCTACGCCGCTGCCGACCTGCCGGCCGCCCACGAGTTCGCCGATGCGGACCCGGCGCCCGCCAAGTACCGCGTGGCCGTGTACGACTGCGGTATCAAGCGCGGCATCCTCGAGGGCCTCGTGCGCGCGGGCTGCGAGCTCACCATCGTGCCGTGGAACACCCCGGCCGCCGACGTGCTCGCCATGGAGCCCGACGGCGTGTTCCTCTCCAACGGCCCGGGCGACCCGGACGCCGTGGAGGAGACCTATACCCAGGTGCAGCAGCTTATCGGCAAGGTGCCGCTGTTCGGCATCTGCCTGGGCCACCAGATGATCAGCCTGGCCTGCGGCGCCACGATGGAGAAGCTCAAGTTCGGCCATCGCGGCGGCAACCAGCCCGTCATGAACCTCATCTCGCACCGTGTGGAGATCACGGCGCAAAACCACGGCTTTGGCCTGGTGTTCCCCAGCCTGGGCGAGCTTGTGCCCGAGCTCTCCGGCGGCGTTACCGAGCACCCCGCCGACGGCGACCTGCGCGCGTGGGTCGAGGCCGGCATCGCGCCCGTGGTGCAAAACGAGCGCTTTGGCCGCATTCGCCTCACGCACGTGAACCTCAACGACGGCACGGCCGAGGGTATCCAGCTGCTCGACCACCCCGCGTTCTCGGTGCAGTACCACCCCGAGGCGGCGCCCGGCCCCACCGACGCCCACTACCTGTTCACGGCCTTCACGCGCCTGATGGACGGTGACGCCGAGTATCTCGACATCGATATCAGCAAGGACCGCCTTGCCGGCTGGAAGTTTGCAACGGAGGAGCTCTAATGCCCAAGCGTACCGATATCAAGCGCATCCTCGTCATCGGCTCCGGCCCCATCGTGATCGGCCAGGCCTGCGAGTTCGACTACTCCGGCGCCCAGGCCTGCAAGGTGCTGAAAGAAGACGGCTACGAGGTCGTGCTGCTCAACTCCAACCCGGCGACCATCATGACCGACCCGGGTCTTGCGGACCGCACCTACGTGGAGCCCATCACTCCGGAGTTTTTGGAGAAGGTCATCGCCAAGGAGCACCCGGACGCGCTGCTGCCCACGCTGGGCGGCCAGACCGGCCTTAACGCCGCCGTGGAGCTTGCCCGCGCGGGCGTGCTCGACACCTACGGCGTGGAGATGATCGGCTGCGACCTCGACGCCATCGAGCGCGGCGAGGACCGCAAGCTCTTCAACGAGGCCATGGCCGAGATCGGCCTGGAGGTGGCGCGCTCCGGCTACGCCTACTCCGTCGAGGACGCCTTGGCCATCGTCGAGCGCGTGGGCTACCCCTGCGTGCTGCGTCCCTCCTTCACCCTGGGCGGCGCCGGCGGCGGCATCGCGCACGACGAGGCCGAGCTCAAAGAGATCGTCTCGCAGGGTCTCGAGCTCTCGCCCGCAGGCGAGGTGCTGGTAGAGGAGTCCATCGAGGGCTGGAAAGAGTACGAGATGGAGGTCATGCGCGACCACGCCGGCAACGGCATCATCGTGTGCTCCATCGAGAACCTCGATCCCATGGGCGTGCACACGGGCGACTCCATCACCGTGGCGCCCGCGCAGACGCTCTCTGACCTTGAGTACCAGCGCATGCGCGTGGCCTCGCTCGCCATCCTCGAGAAGGTGGGCGTTGAGACCGGCGGCTCCAACGTGCAGTTCGCCGTCAACCCCAAGAACGGCCGTCTGATCGTTATCGAGATGAACCCGCGCGTGAGCCGCTCCTCGGCGCTTGCCTCCAAGGCCACGGGTTTCCCCATCGCCAAGTTCGCCGCGCAGCTCGCCGTGGGCTACACTCTCGACGAGATCGTTAACGACATCACCAAGGCCACGCCGGCCTGCTTTGAGCCCACGATCGACTACTGCGTGGTCAAGGTGCCGCGCTTTGCGTTCGAGAAGTTCAAGGGCACCGACGACACCCTCACCACGCGTATGAAGGCCGTGGGCGAGATCATGGCCATCGGCCGCACGTTCGAGGAGTCATTCGGCAAGGCCATGCGCTCGCTCGAGGACGGCCACATCGGCCTGGTGAGCCGCGCCAAGGACGGCTTTGACAAGATTTCCGACGAGGAGCTTGAGGGCAAGGTCTCCCGCCCGGCAGACAACCGCGTCTTCTACGTGGCCGAGGCCATGCGCCGCGGCTGGACGGTGGAGCGCCTCTATGAGCTCACCCGCATCGACCCGTGGTTCCTCACCCGCATCAACGACATGATCCAGGTGCAGGAGTCCATCCGCGGCATGCGCCTGGAGGACATCGACGCCGACGCCATGCGCCTGCTCAAGCAGTACGGCATGGGCGACGCCGAGATCGCCGAGCTCACCCACAGCGACGAGCGTTCCGTGCGCGCCTACCGCAAGGGCCTGGGCGTGGTTCCCAGCATGAAGACGGTCGACACCTGCGCGGCCGAGTTCCAAAGCGCCACCGAGTACCACTACAAGACCTACGAGAACCTGATGCGCGAGGAGCCGTTCGCGCGCAAGTCCGTCGCCCCCAACGAGGTCACGGCATGCGAGCGCCCCAAGGCCATGATCCTGGGCGCCGGCCCCAACCGTATCGGTCAGGGCATCGAGTTCGACTACTGCTGCGTGCACGCGAGCTACGCGCTGGCGAGCCGTGGCTACGAGACCATCATGGTCAACTGCAACCCCGAGACCGTCTCCACCGACTACGACACCTCCGACCGCCTGTACTTCGAGCCGCTCACCTACGAGGACGTCATGGACGTCATCGACGTGGAGCGCCCCGACGGCGTCGTGGTGACGCTGGGCGGCCAGACCCCGCTCAAGCTCGCGCGCATGCTCGAGGAGAGCGGCGTGAACATCATGGGCACCAAGCCCGACGCCATCGACTTCGCCGAGGACCGCGAGCGCTTCGCCGCCCTGCTGGACCGCCTCGACATCATGTACCCGCCCGCGGGCCAGGCGACCTCCTTCGAGGAGGCCGAGCGCGTGGCTGCACGCATTGGCTATCCGCTGCTCGTGCGCCCCAGCTATGTGCTGGGCGGCCGCGGCATGATGATCGCCTACGATGCCGAGCATCTGCGCACCTACATGGCCGAGGCCGCGCGCATCAGCCCCGACTACCCCGTCTACCTTGACCGTTTCTTGGAGGGAGCGATCGAGTCCGACGTCGACGCCCTGTGCGACGGCGAGGAGGTCTACATCGGCGGCATCCTGGAGCACATCGAGGAGGCCGGTATCCACTCCGGCGACTCCGCCACCTGCATCCCGCCGTTCAGTTTTAGCGACTCCCTGGTGGAGAAGCTCCGCGAGACCACGCGCCGCATCGCGCTGGAGCTGGGTGTCCGCGGCCTGGTGAACGTGCAGTACGCCATCAAGGGCGAGACCGTCTATGTGATCGAGGCCAACCCGCGCGCGAGCCGTACCGTGCCGTTTATCTCCAAGGCCACCGGCGTGCCGCTGGCCAAGTGCGCCGCCTGCATCATGGCGGGCGAGACCATTGCAGACCTCAAGCTCCCGGCAGACAACCGCCGTCTGGACTGGTTCTGCATGAAGGAGGCCGTGATGCCGTGGGGCCGCTTCCCCGGCGCCGAGGTCATCTTGGGGCCCGAGATGAAGTCGACCGGCGAGGTCATGGGCATTGCCAAGAGTTACCCGGAGGCTTACGCCAAGACGCAGCTCGCCATCGATTACGAGATGCCCAACCCCAGCAAGGGCAAGGTGTTCGTATCGGTCTGCGACCGCGACAAGCGTCATATCCTCTCCGTTGCGCGCATCCTGCGCTACCTGGGCTTTGACATCGTGAGCACCGAGGGCACCGCGCGCGTGCTGCGCGGCGGCAACGTGACCTGCGAGACCGTGAACAAGATCGGCGGCCCGCACCCCAACATCGGCGACATGATCGCCGAGGGGCAGATCGCGCTGATCATCAACACACCCTATGGCCCGGGTTCGCGCGGCGACGGCTACCTGCTGCGCACCGAGGCCGTGCGCCGTGGCGTGACCTGCGTGACCGCGCTCTCCGGCGCTAACGCCTACGTGAGCGCCATCGAGGCCGTGCGCGAGGAGCACGAGGGCCACGGCTCCAACAACGAGGTGGGCATGGGCGCCATTGCGCTGCAGGATTTGCCGCAGTACGAGGTGTAACGGCCCGAAGATAAGAGTATTGAGCGGGGTGACGTGGCTTGGCTGCGTTGCCCCGTTTCTCGTTTGTGGGACGACGCGGCCGGGCCGCACTACCTGAGCGTCAAGGTGTCGAGGCGAAGACGGGGACGGGTCATTGCTAAGCGAACATTCCGCAGGAGCGAAGCGACGAGGACGTTCGCGTGCAATCACCCGTCCCCGCCCTCGCCCCGGCACCCGTGCAGCGCAGAACGGCTGCATCGTCCCTGCTCGGAATATAAAACTGTTGATTTATCAGGGCAATTGCAGGTAGCTCGTGGTAACGTTAATGCGACTATGTATCGACTGCCACGTCTGGAGCGTCCCTCGTGAAGACAGTGCGAATGAAAAAGAACATGCTGGGCCTTGTGCTCGCTGCTGCGATGCTGATGCTTGCGGCGCCGTGCACCGCTCTGGCCAGCACCCCCCCCACTGTAGAGCTGGGTAAACTTACGACGATTGCCGGTGATGGCTACTGGCTTTTCAACGATGCTACGGCTTCCAACGGCAAAGCGGACGACGGCTCGGAGATCAAACCTACAACCCTTACCGTCTCCGTTTCCGGAGCGGGCACGATTTCTGGTTCTCAAGGTACCAGGGACGCCACAAATACCAGCGTGATATTTCAGGTTCAAGATGCCAGCGATGTGCAGGAGCATCTGAGGTATGACCTTGCTTTTAGCGGCTGCGACAAGACCACCAAGATCGAGGTTACCGTGAGCGCCGACAGCACGTCGTTGCCCTCGGAGGCCACGTCTGTCACCAAGGTGGTCGATGGGCATTGCTACGTGTACGTCAACAAGAAGCTATCGTGGTCTGCGGCCTACAACGCCGCCAAGACCTACACGTATAACGGCATGCGGGGCTACCTGGCCACCTTTTCGACCGATGCTGAGTACGACACGCTGTACAGCAGGCTGAGCACCTCGGGCGGCTGGATCGGCGGCACGCTCATGCTCAAGAGCGGCTATAGCAAGATCAACGACGATGCCGCGCTCGAGCAGAGCAAGGGGGCATTTGCCTTCAAGGCGGATGCTGCGTACGACAACACTAAGGCCACGGCTTTCGGGGACTACTACTGGGCATGTGGTCCTGAGGCGGGCGAGTCGGTCACGGTCGATACGCGCTCCGACGATGAGCCCAATGCGTACAAACACTCGGGTACGGATTCGGACAAGCCCTGGGAGGGCATGGACGATACCCTGGGCATGACCCTGTACGAATCCTGTCTCCTGGCGAATTTCGGTGGGATCCAGAAGATCGGTGACATCACGGAGACGGGCTTTGCGGCGGACGGCTATGCGGACGGCTTCTTTGTTGAGTTTGGCGGCTACGAGGAGGGCAAGGACCCCGGTAACCCCGATTCCAACAAGACCTCAACGGTGACGTGGACCCACACGCATACGTTGGAGTACAGCGCGGGTGCCAACAAGCTCACAGTAAAATGCACGAATGACAATGGGTACTGCAGCATTCCTAAGGATGGCCTTACTCTGACGATCCCTGGTACGATGCATGTTAATCCTGAGGAGGTGGTTTACCAGGGTACTGTCGAGGTCGTGGGAACGGAGAGCGAGCGCGCGGCGTGGACGGCTGCCGGGGTCGATCTTCCCACCGATGTCAGCATCGAGTACTCCAAAACCAAGGATGGCACGTACGCTCCTATCGAACAGGTAAGGAATGTCGGCTACTACAAAATAAGTGTCACCGCCGGGGACGTCACCGTGCAGGCAGCATGGGAGGTTTTCCAGAGGGACTGCGCGGTCATTGAGCCGAAGGTGAAGGACAAGGTTTACGACGGAACCACGGTGGGCGAGATTGATAGTTCCGCCACCCTGCCTGAATATATCATCGAGGGTGACGATCTGCATGTTACGGGTACCTGCACGTTTGAGAGCGCCGGAGCCGATGATAACGCCGCCAAGAAAGTCACCGTTACCAACTTGGAACTCACGGGAGCCGATGCAGGCAACTACGAATTCTACTCGCTCTATCCTGAGTACACAGTTGAGGCTCATATCACGAGACGTGCCGTGACGCTCAGCTGGCGAGATCTTTCGTTTGCCTATGACGGTCAAGAGCATGTGCCAAGCTGTATCGTGAGCGATGTGGTCGAGGGCGACAAAGTGGATGTCACCGTTTCTGGCGCGCGGACAAATGCTGGCATCGGGCTCGCCACTGCGGCCCTGACCGGGGATGATGCCGCCAACTACAAGCTTCCTGAAAAATGCGACAAGGCCTTTGAGGTCGAGGCGCGCGTGGCCTCGCTCGAGTGGGACACCGCCTCGTTTAACTATGACGGTGAGGAGCACACACCGACCTGCACCGTGGCGAATGCGCTCGAGGGCGACGAGGTGGGAGTCTCCGTGACCGGCGCCCAGCGTGATGCCGGAACCGCCACCGCTACGGCCGAGTCCCTGACGGGCGCCTCTAAGGACAACTACAAGCTTCCTGACGAGGGCCTCACCAAGGACTTCACGATCTCCCCGCTCGCGGCAGAGCTGTTGTGGAGCAACACGCAGCTTACCTACAACGGATCGGCGCAGGCCCCGACCTGCACGGTTTCGAATGCGCTCGAGGGCGATGACGTGACGGTGACCGTGTCCGGTACGCGGACCGATGCCGGCAAGGGAACCGCTACGGCAAGTGCGCTTGCCGGAAACGCCAAGGGCAACTACGTGCTACCTACCACGGGTCTCACCAAAGACTTCACCATCGCGCCCCTTACGGCCCAGCTTGCCTGGGATTCAACTGAGCTTGTCTACAACGGCTCTGAGCAGGCGCCGGTCTGCACCGTGACAAATGCCGCCGAGGGCGACAAGGTCACCGTCAAGGTGAGCGGTGCCAAGCGCGACGCGGGCGAGGGCTACGAGGCCAAGGCGAAGTCTCTCGAGGGTACTGACGCCGGGAACTACGAGCTCCCTGCCGCCGGCACGTCGACGGCGTTTACGATCTCCCCACTCACGGCTGAGCTCTCGTGGGGCAACACGCAGCTCACCTACAACGGTAAGGCTCAGGCCCCCACCTGCACGGTGGCGAACGCCGCCTCGGACGACGACGTGAAGGTGTCCGTCGACGGCGCTCAGACCGATGCCGGCGATGGCTACACCGCCACGGCCCAGGCCCTGACCGGCTCCGCCAAGGGCAACTACGCGCTGCCCGAGCAGAAGACCACGGACTTCTCTATCGGCAAGGCTGGCATCACCCCGGTTGTCTCCATCAAGGGCTGGACCTACGGTGACGCTGCTGCCACGCCTTCTGTTGACGCGAAGAGCAACCCTGGCGACGGCGCGGTGACCTATCTCTACAGCAAGAAGGGCGAGGAGAACTGGTCCGAGACTGTCCCTTCGACGGTGGGCGAGTACACCGTGAAGGCGACGGTCGCCGAGACCAAGAACTATCAAGGCGGTAGCGCGCAGGAGGACTTCGCGATCTCTCAGCGCGTGGTTACGCTTACCTGGGATGAGACCCCGCTTGTCTACAACGGCACCGCGCAGGCTCCGTCCTGCAAGCTGGGCAACACGGTCGAGGGCGATGCGGTGAGCGTCGTCGTGACCGGCGCCCAGGTCAATGCCGGCAAGGGTTACGAGGCGGCCGCCACACTCGACGGCGATGCCAAGGGCAACTACGCTCTGCCCGAGAACGCTACCAAGAGCTTCTCCATTGCGAAGGCGTCCATCTCGCCGGCCGTCTCTATCGAGGGCTGGACCTACGGCGACGAGGCGAAGGCCCCCACACTTGACGAGGCCACCAATCCCGGCGGCGGCGCGGTGACCTACGAGTACGCGCTGCGCTCCGATGAGGACGCGCAGTCCGAGGGTGGCTGGTCCACCGAGGTGCCGACCGCCGCGGGCGAGTACACCGTGAGGGCCACCGTTGCGGCGACCGCTAACTACGAGGGCGCCGTGGCTACGGCCGACTTCACCATCACCCAGCGTGAGGTCGCGCTTGAGTGGGGCGACAGCGAGTTCACCTACAACGGCACCGAGCAGGCTCCTGCATGCATCGCGGGCAACCTGGTCGAGGGAGATGTCGTTAGCGTGATCGTGACCGGCGCCAAGCCTGACGCAGGCGAGGACTACACCGCCACGGCTGCCTCGCTCAGCAGCCCCAACTACAAGCTTCCCGCCGAGGGCACCACAAAGACGTTCTCCATCTCGCCGCTCATGGCCACGCTTGCCTGGGGCGACACTGCGCTTACCTACTCCGGCCAGGAGCAGGCGCCGACCTGCACCGTCGCGAACGCGGTCGCGGGCGACAAGGTGAGCGTCTCCGTTACCGGCGCCCAGCTCAACGTGGGAGAGGACTACGAGGCCGTCGCCTCCGCCCTCGACAACGCTAACTATGTCTTGCCTGCTACGGGAACTACCGCTGCGTTCTCCATCGCGCCCAAGTCCATCGATGGCGCCAAGGTCGTGCTCGGCCCGAGCCTCACCGAGAACGGCCAGGAGCAGGAGCAGGCGGTCGAGTCCGTGGCGCTCCCGGACGGCACCGTCCTCGCCGCCGGCGACTACGAGCTCTCCGGCAACAAGGCCACCAAGGCCGGCACCTACAAGCTGACGGTTACGGGCACCGGCAACTACACCGGCACCGTAGAGGTCGAGTTCACCGTAGCCGCCAACCCCGACGTGAAACCCGACGACAAGGGCGACGGCGAGGACGACTCGGGCAAGGCCGACCCCGACAAGAAGGACGACTCCGGCAACAAGGATTCCAAGAAGAAGATCCCCGCCACCGGCGACGACTCCGCCGCCATCGCAGCCGTCGTTGCCGCCTCTGGCATCGCTATCGCCGGCGCCGCAACCCGCCGCCGCAACGTTGCGTAGCTTTGCCTGTCCGGACAACACCCCAGCCATCAAGAGCCGGCCTCGCAGCGAGCCGGCTCTTCTTTTTTCGCTCGGGCGGCGCGCGCGAGGGCCGGAAGAATGCGGAGTAAGGCTGATTCTCCGGGCGCCCGGCCCATGGCTCCGCAGTGCGGGGCGGGGACGGGTCATTGCTAAGCGAACATTCCGCAGGAGCGAAGCGACGAGGACGTTCGCGTGCAATCACCCGTCCCCGCCCTCGTTCCGATACCCCAGCGAGCCGAACAACGTAAATCCGTACTCCGCAGTACGGTACTATATGGTACGGTACTCCTTGGTACGGATTTTGAAGCAAGACCACGGGAGGTTCCATGTTTGTCGGACGTGAAGAAGAACTCACCGCCCTCGAGCGCATGTACGAGAAGGACGACTTCCAGATGGCCGTCATCTACGGCCGTCGCCGCGTGGGCAAAACCTCGCTTATCGACGAGTTCGTGAAAGACAAGCCCGTCCTGTACTTCACGGCGCAGCAGAAGACCTCTCGTCAGAATCTCGAGCTGTTCAGCGCCGCGGTATACAGCGCCTTTTCCCTGCCCGATTCACTGCCGGCGTTCTCCTCGTGGAACTCCGCCTTTGACTTTTTGGTCGAGAGAGCTCAGGAGGAAGAGGGGGGCGTGCCTCGCGTCTTTGTGTTTGATGAATTCCCCTATGCAGCCGAGGCGGACCCATCACTGCCCTCCGTTCTGCAGACGGCTATCGACCACGGGTTCAAACAGACGCGCCTCCGCTTGATTCTGTGCGGGAGCAACGAGGGCTTTATGGAGAGCGAGGTCCTTGGAAGCAAGAGTCCCCTTTATGGCCGGCGGACCATGCAGATGCGTCTCTTGCCGTTTGATTTTCTGGACGCCGCGCGCATGCTGCCGGGCGTGAACCCCGAGACGCTGGTCGCCTACTATGCGACCTTTGGCGGGACTCCGTATTATCTCTCGCAGATCGATGTACAAAAGACCTACGAACAAAACGTTGCCGAGCTCCTGTTTAACCGTCTCGGCATGCTTTGCGAGGAGCCGCTCATGCTCCTGCGGCAGGAGCTCAACGAGCCGGCGAGCTATAACTCCGTGCTCGACGCTATCGGTTCGGGTGCCACGTCGTCGGTGCGAATCGCAGAGAAGGCCGGTGTCAACCAGAATTCGGTTGGCAAGTACCTGAGAATCTTGGCGGGCCTCGGCATCGTGGAGAAAGTTGCCCCTCTCGGCGGCGGCACGGCGTCGAAGTCCTCGAAATGGCGCTTCAAGGACCCGTTCTTCTCGTATTGGTACCGCTTTGTGAGCCCCTATATCGGAACGATTGAGGAGGGTAACGGTCAGGCGGTCGTGCCGTATGCGACCTCTGGCCAGGTGTTTGAGACCTATGTGGGAAAGCAGTTCGAGACGATATGTCTGCAGTGGCTCCGCAGGGAGAGCAAGGCGGGCAAGACACCGTTCCCCGTGTTGGAGTTCGGTCAGTGGTGGGGCACTGACCCCAAGGAGCGGGAGACATGCGACATAGATATTGTTGCTGCCAACGGTATCGAGCGGACGGTCTTGTTGGGCGAGTGCAAGTGGCGCAACAAGTTCGACGAGAGTGAGGCCTTGCAGACTCTTGAAGAGCGCTCAGACCTTTTGAGCGGCTTTACCAAGAGATGCTTTGCGCTCTTTAGCAAGAGGCCCGCAAGCAAAGGTACCGCGGCCAAGGCAAAGGACCGCGATGACCTGATGCTCGTGAGTGCGGAGGACCTGTACAAGGCGCTCGACGGGTAAGCACTGCCTGGGCGGCGCCGCCGCGCCACGTTGCCGGCCTGCCGGGGTCGACGTATGCCGTTCCACCTGCTCAGGAGATTAAATAGCCGATTCCCTGCAGGGTAATAAGGCCTCGCGTGGTACTGTCTCAGAAGTTATGATCCACTTGGACCGTGCTTTTGGAGCCTGAAATGAAGTCTGCACGAGTTGGGAAGGGCGCGCTGGGCCTTGTGCTCGCTGCCGCAATGTTGCTGTTTGCGATTCCGGGCGGGGCATTTGCCGATACCTCGCCCTCGATCAGCTGGGGAGAGCCGGTAGTCTCAACCGAGACCTCGACCGCCCATAGCTACCAGTTCCCCAACGCCACCGTGTCGCCCGTCCGCGATGAGGACGACCAAATCGAGTACCAGCTCATTACCGTCTCGATAACCGGTGGCGGCACCATGGAGAAGACTCCGTGGGCCCTTTTGAAAAATTCGAGCGGTACGCTTGCCGTATTCAAGGTCTACGACGTTATGGATGTGGACGACATTGAAGACATGTTGCGCACCATCGTTTTCGCCGGGTGCACCAGCACGACAAAGATCACGGCCACGATCGATGCCAACGACGCAAACTGGTCTTCGGACAAGGCGAAGAGCATCTCCCAGTGCGGCGACCACTACTACATGTTCGTCGAGGGCAGCTATTCGTGGACGATGGCGTATAACACGGCCAAGACCTACAAGTACAACGGCATGCAGGGCTATCTTGCCACCATCACGTCGTCGGAGGAGTACGACGCCCTGCGCGTGGCCAGCACGACGGCGGGCTGGATCGGCGGCACGCTGATGGTCTACAACGACGGCAGCGACACCAAGATTAACGACGCAAAGAATCTTCCTCGAACCGAGGGCAGCTTTGCGTATCGCAGCACGTCTCACTACAACAACACCAAGGCGGCGGCCGTGCCCGACTACTATTGGGCATGCGGTCCAGAAGCCGGTGAGCCGTTCGATGGCGATCTCTCCAACAGCGAAACAGAGCCCAATGCTTTTCAGCATATCGACCGCGACCAGCCATGGAATACAGAGCACAACCAGCTGGGAATGATTGCGTACGAGAGCTGCCTCGCCGCGAACAACGAGAGCCGGAAGATGATCAACGACATCACCGAGGCCGGGTTCACGGCGTCGGGTTACGCGGACGGCTTCTTTGTTGAGTTCGGCGGGTACGAGACGGATCCGGGCAACCCCGATGCGAGCCTGACCGCATCGGATACGGTCTCGCCCTCTGCGTGGCATACGCACGACCTGCGCTACACCGCCGAGGGCAATGCGCTTACGGTGACGTGCGCCGCCTCCGGCGATGGCCTGTGCTCTCTCCCCGAGGATGGACTCACACTGACGCTTGCTAACGACAGCAAGACATATGACGGCAAGGCCGTCGAGATGGTCGGAGATGAGGATGAGCGCGCGGACTGGGTAGAGGCCGGGATCGAGCTCCCTTCGGCTACGTTTGCGCGCTCCGATACGGAGGCGGGCGAGTACGCTGCCATTGGCGAAGTGAAGCGCGCTGGTTACTACAAGGCAGAGCTCAGTGTTGGCGGTGCAATCGCAACGTCGACCTATCGCGTAGATAAGGCGCAGATCAAGGCCTGTCTCGACGAGACGAATCCGATCGTGACCGGCAAGACCTACGACGGCACAACGAGTCTCTCCATAGGCAGCTCCGAGAACTGGTATCTCAGCGGCAAGGTGGATGGTGACGAGCTGAGCATTACCGCATCGGGCACGTTTGAAGACGCTAGCGTGGGCCAGTACAAGCGCCTGACCGTCTCTGACCCTAAGCTTGGGGGCAAGGATGCGGGCAATTACACGTGCGTCCTGTATAGCACTTTTGCCGTTGCTCCCATCACGCCTCGCGAAGTGGCGCTTGCATGGTCCGGTACCGAGCTTACGTATAACGGCGCGGCGCAGGTCCCCGCCTGCGCGGTGACCAATGCGATCGGGGACGACAAAGTGAAGGTGACCGTTTCTGGCGCTCAGGCCAATGCAGGCTTGGGCTACACCGCCACGGCGACGGCTCTGGACAACTCCAACTACAAGCTGCCCGACACCGGCATCACGGTTGAGTTCTCCATCGCGAAGGCCACTATCGAGCCGGCCGTCTCCATCGAGGGGTGGACCTACGGTGACAAGGCGAGCGTCCCATCTGTCACCAGCAACCCCGGCGGTGGCGCGGTGACCTATGAGTACGCATCGCGCTCCGACGCGGACGCGCAGCCCGCGGATGGCTGGTCCACCGAGGCTCCGACCGCCGCGGGCGAGTACACCGTGAGGGCTACCGTCTCCGCGACGGGCAACTACAAGGACGGCACCGCCACCGCCGACTTCACCATCGCCCAGCGCGAAGTCGAGCTTGAATGGGGCGAGGCGGCGTTCACCTACGACGGCACCGAGAAGGCCCCGTCCTGCACCGCGGGCAACCTGGTCGAGGGGGATGCGGTCAACGTGACCGTGACCGGCGCCCAGCGCGATGCCGGCGAGGGCTACACCGCCACGGCCGTCTCGCTCAGCAACGGTAACTACAAGCTGCCCGCCGCGGCCACCAAGATATTCTCCATCGCGCCCAAGTCCATCGATGGCGCCAAGGTCGTGCTCGGCCCGAGCC
>CAVGNZ010000047.1:0-26468 GCA_963630805.1 Bacteroidaceae bacterium | reverse complement strand
CGGTATGACGGTGCAACAGGGGAGAGCCGGGTACTTCTACATCAAGCCCCGTGCCCCTTCCGCTCCGGATGCGAGGCTGGTGATGGCCTTTCCCACATGCGCCTCGGTCCACACTTTTGGCATGTGCTTCCCGCTCGATATCGCCTTCATCGACAAGACAGGCGCGGTGCTTGCGCTTTATGAGAGCGTCCCGCCGGCGAGCATCTGCTCCCACCGCGGCGCCTCCGCCGTCCTCGAACGCTTCTCGGCGCTCGAGGACAAGCAGCAAAGCCGTGCCGCTTTCGATTGCACAAATACGGGGCGTTTCCGCTTGGCGAGCAAGCCGTCTTAGCCGCTCTCAGCCCGTCAGTGACCATGGAAAGCATGACCTTAACGGCTGCTGTTAGTATGCCGTTTGTATCTGTTTCAGATGCAAACGAGGTAATTCCTGCGCAGAGCCCCTGGTGGGGGATTTCAAAAAAGTCGGATTTTCGGGCTTGACCGCTTCGGACGATTTGTTATAGTTATCGAGCTGTCGTTCGCGGCAGACATAGTGGCCAGATAGCTCAGTTGGTAGAGCAGCGGACTGAAAATCCGCGTGTCGAGGGTTCGACTCCCCCTCTGGCCACCCTTCGTAATTTCAAAGCGTTCGGCATTTGCCGGGCGCTTTTTTTCTCACCACGGACGTTGGGAGGCCCGTATGGCGGAGAGAATCCGCGGCGTCAACCTGTCGGGTTGGTTCATTCCCGAGACCTGGGTCTCGCCCTCGCTGTATGCCGCGACGGGCGCAACATGTGCCGCCGAGCTCCAGCAGGCCCTCGGTTCCGCCGAGTACAACGAGCGGCTCCGTCATCACTTCGAGACCTTTATCAGCGAGGACGACTTCCGCCGCATCGCGGCTATCGGTTTCAACTCCGTGCGCGTGCCCGTGCCCTGGCACGTCTTTGGCTCTCAGGACGAGTCGCAGACGAACATCTCCGCGATCGATTACGTGGACCGCGCGTTCGAGTGGGCGGGCAAATACGGCGTGTCCGTTCTGCTCGACCTGGCGACGGTGCCGGGCGGTCAGGGCGACTCCAACGAGAGCCCCACCACGCCCGAGAACACCGCCGACTGGCACTCGTCCACCAACGGCCGCCACGTTGCGCTGAACGTGCTCGAGCGCCTTGCCGCGCGCTACGGTTCCAACGATTCGCTGGCGGGCATCGAGCTGCTCGACTCGCCCAACGTGAGCGTCCGCAAGGACCTCTTTACGGTAACGGAGGGCATTCCCGCTCACTACCTGCGCAATTTCTATCGCGATGCCTACAGCTTGGTGCGCGCGCATATGCCTGAGGACAAGATGGTCGTGTTCTCCGCCTCCGGCTATCCCCATATCTGGAAGCACTTCATGCGCGGCGGCAAGTACAAAAACGTCATGATGGACGTGCACCTGTATCACTACCGCAACGAGAGCGCGTGCGACATCACCTCGCCCAAGGGCATCTCGCAGGCCGTGGTGCGCAACAGGAAGCTGCTGCACGAGGCCGCGCAGGCGGGCTTTCCCGTCATGGTGGGCGAGTGGTCGGCTGCGGCGGTGCTCTCCAGCTCGAGCGTGACGCCCGAGGGGCGTGCCGCCTACGAGCGCGTCTTTGTATCGAGCCAGCTGGCGAGCTTCGAGAGCGCGGCGGGCTGGTACTTCCAGACATGGAAGACCGAGAAGCGCATCCCCGCATGGGACGCGCGCGTCGCCCTGGCTCCGCTCGAGCGGGCGATGATCGATTAGGATGGCGACCGAGACGCGCACCGGAGGGTGCCTGTACGTGGTGGGTACGCCCATCGGCAACCTGGGCGACCTGAGCCCGCGCGCAGCCGAGGCCTTTCGTGCCGCCGACGCCATCTGCTGCGAGGACACGCGCGTGACCTCCAAACTGCTCGCGCACCTGGGCATCTCGCGCACGCTCGTCCGCTGCGACGAGAACGTGATCGCCGCCCGCGCGCCCGAGCTGGTCGACCGCCTGCTTGCGGGGGAGAGCTTGGCGTTCGCCTCCGATGCGGGGATGCCGAGTGTGTCGGACCCCGGCCAGGTGCTGGTGGACGCGGCGCGCGAGGCCGGCGTCGACGTTCAGGTGATTCCCGGCCCATCCGCCTGCGTGACGGCGCTCGTGGCAAGCGGAATCTCGTGTGATCATTTCTTCTTCGAGGGCTTTTTGGGCCGCAAACACGGCGAGCGCGTGCGTCGCCTGCAAGAGCTGGCAGCGGTGCCCGGAGCGCTTATCCTCTACGAGTCGCCGCACCGTATTGTGGCTACGCTGACAGCCGTAGCAGAGGTGTTTCCCCAGCGTACGGTAGCCGTGTGCCGCGAACTCACCAAGCTGCACGAGGAGGTACTGCGCGGGAGTGCGGCTGAGGTTGCCGAGACGCTGGCCGCGCGCGAGGAGGTGCGCGGGGAGATCGCCCTTGTTGTGGCGCCCCCTGCTGCAGACGAGCTCGAGGCCCTGCGCGCCGGCATGTCCGCCTTTGGCTCTGTGACCGATCCCGACGAGGCCCTGCGCGAAGAGATCGCCGCAGCCCTTGCCGAGGGCGAGCCCGCCTCCGCGATCGCCAAGCGCCTCTCGCAGAAATACTCCCGCAAGAAGCGCGACGTGTACGCGATGGTGCTCGAGGCCCAGCAGTAAGCCGTCCGGCATTCGCGCCCGTATGTGCCCGCGCGCCGGCCGGCCGCAGGTGCATTTGCGCTATCATCAACCCTTGTATGTATCTGTAATCTGGAGGTTTGCCACCATGGAGCACACCAAGCCCTCGTTTTTCATCACCACGCCCATCTACTACGTGAACGCCGACCCGCACCTGGGCACCGCGTACTCCACGATCCTCGCCGACGTGCAGGCTCGCTACCGTCGCTCGGCCGGCTACGACGTGAAGTTCCTCACGGGTATGGACGAGCACGGCGAGAAGGTGGCCGAGGCTGCGGCCAAGCACGGTATGTCCCCGCAGGAGTGGACCGACAGCCAGGCGCCGCACTTCACGGCTCTGTGGGACAAGCTCGAGATCTCGAATGACGACTTTATCCGCACCACCGAGCCGCGCCAGCACCACGCGGTGCAGTATCTCTGGGAGCGCATGAAGGAGTCCGGTTACCTGTATAAGGGCAGCTACGATGGTTGGTACTGCGTGCCCGACGAGACCTACTTCACCGACACGCAGGTGCAGAAGGGTGACGAGGAGTACGGCAGCGAGGGCCAGCATCTCTGCCCCGACTGCCACCGTCCGCTCGAGCGCGTGCAGGAGGAGAGCTATTTCTTCAAGCTCTCGGCCTTCCAGGACAAGCTGCTTGCGCTCTATGACGAGCACCCTGATTTCGTGCAGCCCGACTTCCGCATGAACGAGGTCCGCAGCTTTGTCGAGGGTGGTCTGAACGACCTCTCCGTCTCGCGCACGAGCTTTGACTGGGGCATCAAGGTGCCCTTCGACGAGGGCCACGTGACCTACGTGTGGTTCGACGCACTGCTCAACTACATGACTTCCGTGGGCTACGGCGTCGACTCGGACGAGGCACGCGCGGAGCTGGCCTATCGTTGGCCCGCCCAGTTCCACATCGTGGGCAAGGACATCATCCGCTTCCACTGCGTGATCTGGCCGGCCATGCTCATGGCCATCGGCGAGGCGCTGCCCGAGCACGTGTTTGCCCACGGCTTTTTGACCGTGCGCAACGCCGAGACCGGTGCCGCCGAGAAGATGTCCAAGAGCCGCGGCAACGCGATCGCACCGCAGGACGTTATGGACCTGCTGGGCGTGGAGGGCTACCGCTACTACTTCATGACCGACGTGGTGCCCGGCACCGACGGCGCCATCTCCTTTGAGCGCATGGAGCAGGTCTACAACGCCGACCTGGCCAACAGCTGGGGCAACCTCATCTCCCGCTCGCTCAACATGAGCGGCAAGTACTTTGACGGCTGCGCGCCGGCAAAGCCCGCCGTCATGGAGCAAAACCCGCTGGCAGACCTTGCCGCCGGCATCTACGAGCGCTATGCCGCCAAGATGGACGTGCTCGACTACGTGGGCGCCAAGGACGAGGTCATGGAACTCGTGCACGCCGCCAACCACTACATCGAGGACTCCGAGCCCTGGAATATCGCTAAGGACGAGGCCCGCGCCGGCGAGCTCGCGAGCGTGATCTACAACCTGCTCGAGACCATCCGCATCTGCGCCCACCTGCTGATGCCGTTCATGCCGAGCACGAGTGCCGAGGCCCTGCGCCGTCTTTCCTGCGCCGAGGAGGCCGAGACGGACAACCTCGCTGCCGCGTGCGCATGGGGCGGCCTTGCCGGCGGCGCTCCGGTGGAGAAGGGCGACCCGCTGTTCCCGCGTCTGCAGAAGTAGGCCACGGCGCGCGCTAAGCTCGCCAACATAGAACGTACGGTTACAGGTGCGCGGAGTCGAGAGGCCCCGCGCACCTTTGCGTTGAAGAGCAGTAGAATCGTGCGAACCGAATCCGCGCCCACCCGCGCCGCGCTTGCGCAAGACATAAGGAGAACCGCATGATCCCCACTCCTCAAGAGGCCTATGAGCTGCTCAAACAGTACAATTCCGATCCCTTTCACCTGACGCACGGGCGCATTGTGGGCGAGGTGCTGCGCTGGTACGCTGCCGACACGGGGCATGCGGACGAGGCCGATCTGTGGCAGACCGTCGGTACCCTGCACGATCTGGACTTTGAGATGTGGCCCGAGGAGCACTGCGTGCGCGAGGAGCAGCTCATGCACGAGGCGGGTATCGACGAGGTCGTCGTGCGCGCCTGCTGCAGCCACGGCTTTGGCCTTACCGGTACGCCGTATGAGCCCGAGTCCGATATGGAGAAGATCCTGTTCGCAGCCGACGAGCTCACGGGGCTCATCGGCGCGGCGGTGCTCATGCGCCCCTCCAAGAGCGTCGACGACCTGACGGTGAAGTCGCTCAAAAAGAAGTTCAAGGACAAGAAGTTCGCCGCCGGCTGCTCGCGCGAGGTTATCGAGCAGGGCGCCGAGCGCCTGGGTTGGGAGCTCGCGGAGCTCATGGAAAAGACCATCGAGGCCATGCGCAACAGCCCGTCCGCCCCGCATGGCGAGGACGCGGTAGGGGTTTAGGGCGGTAGAGGCTTGACCCAACGCCCGCAAACGTTAAGGAACGGCGTTTCGTTATCACCGTGATGGCAATGATGAATGTGGCCTCCTTAGTATTGGCTAAGCAATACTATCTAGCTGCGCGTATGCGCAAAATTCAGATTTTTAAAGCTCGATTTTCTGCAAAATTCGGATTCAGATGGAGCGGAGTAGGTCGGAGTGACGGCAGCGGAAAAGCCGCCGAGGTTGTCTTGAAGTGCTACACTACCTGTCGAAAACGGGGGCTGGCGCATGCCGGCTGAGAGTGGGTCTAGCCACGCGACCCTGACCGTCAACCTGATCCGGGTAATGCCGGCGTAGGAACCATCAGCTTCGCTCGTTGAGGCACCTACGGATTCGTGGGCGCCTTTTTTGGCGCCCGGGGCGCGGCCTTGTGTGCCGTGCGGGAAGGAGCGCTTATGAACTGTTCGATCGCTATCCAGTACCTGCCGATGGACGCGGCAGACGACGATGCGACCTGCGACGCCGTCGACGCCGTGATCGACTACATCGACTCAACGGGCATCGACTACTTTGTGGGCCCGTTTGAGACAGCCATCGAGGGCGATTACGAGACCTGCATGGAGATCCTCAAGAACTGCCAGCTCGTGGGCGCGGCACACGGCTGCAAGCACGTGATGACCTACGCCAAGATCAATTTCAAGCCCGAGGGCGACGTGATGAGCACCGACCGCAAGATCGGCAAGTACCATCCCGGCGACCCGGAGTTTGCTGCCCAGAACGTGGCCGCGGCATAAGATGGCCGCGCACAAGCACAAGATCTGCTCTAAGCGCGTGCTGGCGCCGCTCGTGGCCCTGGCTGCGCTCATCGCCATCTGGCAGGGCGTGTGCTCGGCGGGCTTGGTGCCCGGCTTTATGCTGCCGAGCCCGGTCGCAGTGGTGGTGGCGCTCGTGGGCGACTTCCCCCTGCTGCTCTCGCACCTGTGGACGACGCTTGCCGAGGCTGCCTTAGGCCTTGCCATCGGCGTGGCCATCGGCGCGGCCGCAGCCGTGGTGATGGACCGCTTTGAGACCGTCTACCTGGCGCTCTCGCCGCTGCTCACGGTGAGCCAGACGGTGCCGACCATCGCCATCGCTCCGCTGCTCGTGCTCTGGTTTGGCTACGGGATGCTGCCCAAGGTCCTGCTTGTGGTGCTCGCCACGTTCTTTCCGGTGACGGTGGCGCTCGTGAGCGGCTTTCGCTCGGTCGACCCCGACCAGATAGACCTCATGCGCACCATGAACGCAAGCTCTTGGCAGATCTTTCGCTACGTCAAGGTGCCCGCTGCGGCCGAGCAGTTCTTTAGCGGCCTGCGCATCAGCGCCACCTATGCCATCGTGGGCGCCGTCATCTCCGAGTGGCTCGGCGGCTTTACGGGCCTCGGCGTCTATATGACGCGCGTGCGCAAATCGTTCCAGTACGACCGCATGTTTGCCGTCATCATCATCACCTCCGCGCTTTCGCTTGCCCTGATGGGCGGCGTGAGCGTCCTCGAACGCATCTGCATGCCCTGGAAGAGGGCAGAAAGGAATACCGATCATGAGTAACCCCAACCCCGTATCCAAGAACGTGTCCCGCCGCGCCTTTGTGGGTGGCGCCTCTGCCGTTGCCGCAGCGGCGGCGCTCGCCGGTTGCAACACGAGCGGGAACAGCGCCTATACGCTGAATGGTTCGGCGGTCCCCGAGCCCACGACGAGCGTCACCTTTTGCCTGGACTACACGCCCAACACCAACCACACGGGCATCTACGTGGCCAAGAACAAGGGCTACTTTGACGACGAGAACCTCGATGTCGAGATCATCCAGCCTGCTGACGGAACGGCCGAGAGCATCATCGGTGCGGGCGACGCCCAGCTTGGCGTGAGCTACCAGGACTACATCGCCCAGTCCTACGACAACGGCAACACGGGCTTTGAGGCCATTGCGGCCGTGATCCAGCACAACACTTCGGGCATCATGAGCCGCAAAGCCGACGGCATCACCCGCGCCCGCGAGATGGAGAACCACGTCTACGCCACCTGGGACATGGCGGTCGAGCAGGCGACCATCAAGCAGGTCATGGAGTCCGACGGCGGCGACTACTCCAAGCTGCAGACCGTGCCCTACTCGGTGGACGACGACGTTGCCGGCCTGCAGGCCAACATGTACGACTGCGTGTGGGTTTACGAGGGCTGGGCGGTGCAGAACGCGCACGTGCAGAACTACGATGTGAACTACTTCAACTTTAGGGACATGGACGAGGTCTTTGACTTCTACACCCCGGTGCTCGCGGTCAATACCGAGTACGCCAAGGAGAACCCCGACACGGTGAAGGCCTTCCTGCGCGCGGTCAAGAAGGGCTACGAGTACGCCGTCGAGCATCCGGACGAGGCGGCCAAGATCCTGTGCGAGGAGGTGCCCGAGCTGGATTCCGAGCTGGTGACCGCGAGCGCGGAGTTTCTGGCGAACGAGTACACCTCGGATGCCGAGAGCTGGGGCGTGATCGATTCTGAGCGCTGGAGCCGCTACTTTAGCTGGCTGAACGATAACGGTCTGGTGGAGAACAAGCTGGATGTGAACGCCGGCTACGACACCTCCTACCTGGAGTAGCACGTCATGCAAACGGATACGCCGGCGCTCGAGGCGCGCGGTCTGACGTGCTCCTGGGACGGTGAGCACGATATCGTGCGCGGGATCGACCTGCACGTGATGGATGGCGAGACCGTCTGCGTGGTTGGTACGTCGGGCTGCGGCAAGACAACGATCCTGCACGCGCTCTCGGGCCTTATGCGCCCGAGCGCCGGGCAGGTCCTGCTTCATGGCGAGGACCTTTGCGGCACGCCGGGGCGCGTCTCGTACATGCTGCAGAAGGACCTGCTGCTCCCAAGCCGGACGATTATGGACAACGCGATCCTGCCCTTGGTGATCGCCGGCGAGTCGCGTGCGGCGGCTCGCGAGCGCGCCCTGCCCCTGTTTGAGCGCTTTGGCCTCGGCGGTTGCGAGGACAAGTGGCCCAGTGAACTCTCAGGCGGCATGCGGCAGCGCGCGGCGTTTCTGCGCACTTATCTCATGGGCAACGACGTGGCGCTGCTCGACGAGCCGTTTAGCGCGCTCGATGCTTTGACGCGTACGGACATCCGCCGCTGGTACTGCCAGATGGCCTCTGAGCTGGGAATCGCGAGCATCGTGATCACGCACGACGTGGACGAGGCCGTCGAGATGGCTTCGCGCGTCTACGTGCTTTCCGGCAACCCGAACGCCGGCGTGCCGAGCACGGTTGCGGGCGAAGTGGTACCGTGCCGCGGCGCGGCGCCGGCGGGTGAGCCCTTTGAGCTCACCGCGGAGTTCATGGAGGCAAAGCGCAAGGTCATGGCGCTGCTGGGGCGCTGAGCCTGCCGTCTGCGGCCTTGCTATAATGTGCGGGTTCAAATCGCGATCGATCGGGCGGGTGACGCCCGAGGGGACGGAAATCCACATGACCACATCACCGCTGGCGAGCGCTGCGGCCACGCGCGAGCTGCTCGAGGCCTTTGGCTTGGCGACCAAGCACCGCCTGGGGCAGAACTTTTTGATCGACAACCACGTGATCGAGCACATCTGTCGCCTGGCCGAGCTCGGTGGCGATGAGCGTGTGCTGGAGGTAGGTCCGGGCATCGGTACGCTTACGCTGGCCCTTTTGCAGGAGGCGGCGCAGGTCGTCTCTATCGAGGCCGACTCCGAGCTCGAGCCGGTGCTGGGCGCGCATGCCGTGGAGCATGCGAACTTTGCCTACATCATGGGCGACGCCCTGAAGGTCGCGCCCGCGCAGATCGAGGCCGCGGCCGGCGGAGCGCCCACGGTGTTCGTGGCGAACCTGCCCTATAACGTGGCCGCGACCATCATCCTGCAGTTCTTTGAGACCATGCCCGCCTTGCAACGCGCGGTGGTGATGGTACAAAAGGAGGTCGCCGACCGCATCGCGGCCGCACCGGGCAGCAGGACCTATGGCGGCTACACCGCAAAGTTGGGACTGTATGGCCAGGTGACGGGACGTTTTGAGGTGCCGCCGCGCTGCTTTATGCCCGCGCCGCACGTGGACTCGGCCGTGGTGCGCATCGACCGCGTCGAGGGCGTCGCTGCCGGCCTCGATCCGCATGAGGTGGCACGCGTGATCGACGCTGCCTTCGCCCAGCGCCGCAAGACCATCCGCAACTCCATGAGCGCAACGGGCTTTGAGAAGGATGCGCTCGATGCGGCGTTTACGGCGGCGGGCATCGCGCCCACCGCGCGCGCCGAGAAGCTCTCCGTTGCGGATTTCGTGCGCCTGACCGAGGAGCTCTCCCATGTCGGATAGTCCCGAGCCCATCACGTTCACCAAGCGCGTTAAGAAGAAGGAGCGCATTGTGCGCGCGCCGTTGCTCTCGCAGCCGTTGTGCGACACGCATGCCCACCTGCGCTCGTTTTGGGAAAAGGAGCCGGTGGAGTCGCTGCAGCGTGCCTACCGCGCGGGCATTAAGCGCCTAGTCACGTTGATCGATCCGGTGGGGGATGGCCTGGATATCCCCGCCTATCAGGAATGGCTGCGCGGCGAGGTCCTCGGCGCGCCGGAAATTCCGCAGCTCAAGTACCTGGCCGGCGTGCATCCGTACGGCGCCGCTGGGTATTCGGACGAGATTCATGCCCAGATTGAGGCGGCGCTTGTGGACCCGTACTGCGCGGGCATCGGCGAGATCGGCCTCGACTACCACTTTGACTCCGACGACGAGATCGCCCCCGCCGCGCACGACGTGCAGATCGCCGTCTTTGAGCGCCAGCTCGCGCTTGCCTGCGAGCGCAACGTCCCGGTTGAGCTCCACCTGCGCCATGACGCGAGCGATGAGGCGCGCACCTCGCATACGGACGCCTACGAGGTACTTCGCTGTGTGGGCCTGCCGCAGGCCGGCTGCGTGCTGCACTGCTTTGGCGAGGACCGCGCGACCATGGAGCGCTTTGTCGACCTGGGCTGCTATATCGCCTACGGCGGCGCGGCGACGTTCAAGCGCAACGAGGAGGTCCGCGAGGCATTCGCTGCAACGCCGGCAGACCGCATTCTCTTTGAGACCGACTGTCCCTACATGGCGCCCGAGCCCATCCGCGGCCTGGAGTGCGAGCCTGCGATGATGACCCTTACGGCGCAGGCGCTCTCCTGCGACCGCTGCGACCGCACCGGCGAGGAACCGGATGCGATCCTCGCCGCCGCATGGGAAAACGCCGAGAGGCTGTTTTTCGCGTAAGGGCGTATCATGGGCCCGTGGGTTCATGCGGAACTTGAGGAGGACGCCATGGGCAAGAAGTCGAGCAGGAAGAAGGGCGTGCAGTCCAAGGGGGCCTATATCGGGACGGCCGCGGCCGTAGCGGGCGTCGCGTATGAGGCGCCGGTGCCGGCATCTGGGCGCACTCCCGTGGGCGCCTTTGACCTGCACTCCCACTCCGCGTTTTCGGATGGCGAGTTCACCGTCGACCAGCTGATCGAGCAGGCACGCGAGGCGGGGCTTGCCGGCCTTGCCATCACTGACCACGACAGCCTCTCGCAGCTTTCGTTTATCCGCGACCGTGCGCGCGAGCTGGACTTTCCTGTGCTCGCGGGCATCGAGGTCTCCTGTTTTAACTCCAAGACGGGCAAGAAGGTCCATATCCTGGGCTACGGCCTCGAGTCCACGTTCGACTGCTCCTCAAAGCTCGAACAGATCGTGCTCGATACCCAGTACCAGCGCACGGCAAACACGCTGTGGCAGGCAGCCCGGCTCAAGGCCGCGGGTGTCGAGTTTGGCGGCAAGCACGTCTCACTCGACGAGGTCTACGAGACCGCGCGCCTGAGCACGAGCGTGTACAAGACGCATCTTATGGAGGCGCTGTGCGGCCGGCCCAAAAACGACCCGGATTACCAGGTGTGCTGGAAGCACTACTTTGGCCGCGACGGCATCGCGCCAAAGAGCATCGACTACCCCGAGGTCAAGAAGGTCATCCGTGCGATCCGTGAGCTCGGCGGCGTGCCGGTGCTGGCCCACCCCGGGCAGAAGGACTCTTGGTCGGCAATTCCCGATATGGTCAAGTGGGGACTCATGGGCATCGAGGCCTACCATCCCGATCACGATGAGGCGGCCGTTGCCCGCGCCTTCGAGGCTGCGGGGGAGTACGGCCTGTTCGTGACCGGCGGTAGCGACTTTCACGGCAAGTACAGCAAGTCGCTCTCGCTGGGTGCCGCGTACGTGATGCCCGAGGAGGCCGGCGCGCGCGTCGAGGAGCTGTTCCGCGTCGAGCGCGAACTGCGCTAAGGGAGCTCGCAGGGGTCGGGGCGCTGCCGGCAGAAGCCCGGCTGACGCACCCCGGCTCGCCGTTTAGCCTGCCGCCCCAATCGGGCAGCTACTCCGATCGGTTTGCCGCCCCAATCGGGCAGCCACCCCAATCGGGTGGCCACCAAAATCAACCTTGGACGCCGGTTCCGTCTGCCCCTTACGCGTCCTGCGAGAAGTCGTAGACCTCGCTGATCACGCTGGATTCGGCCGAGGTGGGCTGGCCGGTGATGATGCGACCCAGGCGGTCGAGCTGTACGAGCAGCCATTCGATCGGGTTGGGCGCCGCCTGGTCCTGTGCGGCTACGAGTGGAACGGTCGCCACGGTGTGACCGTCTTGGCTGATGGTGATCGTGCCGGCCTCGTCTCCGCTCTTGATGTTGCCCGAGAGCTCCTTGAGCTCGACCTCTTGCGTAAGCGCGCCGCTAAGGCTAAAGACCTGCACCTGCTGGTTGGGGTCGGCCGCCGTGACGTCGATGGTGCGGTCCGACCAGTCGGTGTCGGTCGCCTTTGCCACCAGCGGGTTTCCGTCTGCGGCAATCTGGTCGCTGCTGATGGCGGGATAACTTTGGATATGGCTGTAGTACCAGTCGGCAAGCGCCTTGCTCTCGTCAAAGCGGTTGGTGGTCTCGTCGATGCCCAGCACGATTGTGTAGATCTCGCCGCCCGCATCGCGCGACCAGGCGCCCACAAAGCAGCGCCCTGCGAGATCTGTAGTTCCGGTCTTGCCGCCGATGTTGCCGTCTTTGCCCAAAAGGTCATTGACCTCGGTGAGGGTGAGATCGCGCTCGGTGCCGTCGGCGCCGGTAACGGTGATCACGTTGTTGGACGAGGCCGTGAGGGCGCGGAAGCTGCCGTTCTTCATGGCATAGGCGAACATCTTGGCCACGTCGCGCGCAGAAGCGTGCATGTCGGTGCCCCACTCGTCGATATCCAGACCGTGCGGGTTGGTGAAGTTCGCCTCCATCCCCAGCTCCTGGGCCTTTTTGTTCATGGCGGCCACAAAGGCGTCGTAGGCGCTGTCGGCATCTGCGTCGATATCGGCGCCTACGGTCTCCGCGATGGCCATGGCGGCGTCGTTGCCCGAGGGGATGAGCAGTGCGCGCAGGGCCTCCTCGAGCGTGAGGGTGTCGCCCTCCTTGAGATAGGCAGAGGAGCCGGTCGTGGCGGCGGCCGTCTTGCTTACGGTCACCGTGTCCTCGAGGTCCGCGTTCTCAAGCGCCACGATGGCGGTCATGACCTTGGTGATCGAGGCGATCTTGACCTGCTCGTCCGCCGCGCGCTCAAAGTAGACGGTGCCGTTCTCGCCCACGACCATAGCGTTTTTGGCCGTGATGTTGGGGCGGTCGTCAAGGTCGTCTTGACGTTCGCTCTCGGCCGTGCCGCAGATGATGTCCGTGTCGGGCTGGTCTGCCAGCGCGAGCGCGGGGGCGAAGGCGCAGGAGAGCGAAAGCGTCAGACTTGCGGTCAGAAGGGCGCTTGCCAGAAGGGAGCGCAGGCGGGTACGGGAGCTGGTGTTCACAGTTGCCTCGTCTAGGTGGTGCGTATAAAAGTGCCCGATTAGTATAGCGCCCGGCGCGTGCAGGGGGCGCGGCGCGGTGCGGCACCATAAGATGCCCTGCCTGCTTAAAGGAGCCTTAAGGTGGGCGTTTGTTCACAGGACGTCCGTGTCGACCTGTCATAATGGCCAACGACGAAGGGAGCATACGGTGGAGACACGTGTTCTGGTGGTCGATGACGAGCGCGCCATCACCGATCTTGTGGGCATTTACCTCAAGCGCGAGGGCTACGACGTGACGCTTGCCTACACGGGGGCCGATGCGGCCAAGCTCGTGCTGGAGCAGGATTTCGACCTTGCGGTGCTCGACATCATGCTGCCCGATATCGACGGTTTCGAGCTGCTGCGCACGATTCGCGCCGACCACACCTACCCGGTGATCATGCTTACCGCTCGCGACTCGCAGGCCGATAAGATCGAGGGCCTGAGCCTGGGCGCAGACGACTACGTGGTCAAGCCGTTTCGCCCCTTGGAGCTGGTCGCCCGCGTAAAGGCGCAGCTCAGGCGCTACACCAGCTACGGCACGCGCGACGACGCGTCCGAGGCCGAGAGCGTGCTCATCTCGTGCGACGGCCTGCTGCTCAACAAGGACTCGCGCGCGGTGACGGTGGACGAGAAGCCCGTGCGCTGTACCCCGATCGAGTACTCGATCCTGCTGTTTTTGCTCGAGAACCGCGGCCGCGTGATCTCTATCGAGGAGCTGTTCAGCAGCGTGTGGCACGAGGAGTTCCTGCCCGGCTGCGGCAACACCGTGATGGTGCATATCCGCCACCTGCGCGAAAAGCTCGGCGACGACGCCCAGCACCCGCGCTTCATCAAAAACATCTGGGGCGTCGGCTACACCATCGAGGCCTGACGCTTCGACTTTAAGAAAGTCTTCAAGGCACGCACTGCGCGGCGGTTCGTATACTGGGGCCGTTGGCAGGCAGATCGCGGGCGAATGAGCGAGTGGAGATTCGCATGAGTGAGAACGGCGAGGATAAGATCCAGCACAACGATGACCTGGAGCATCGGTTTTTCGCCCTCATCGACAGCGGCATCGTCGCGATGGCGGTGCTGCTGCTGCTTTTGCTGGCCCTGGTAGGGCTCGGTAACCCCATTGTCTTCGTGATGGCGCTCTTTATGGGCTGCGCGCTCATCCAGTACTTTCCGAGCGTCAGGCGCGTGGTGGCCTTGGGCGGCACCACCTGGCTTATCGTCCTCATTATCGGCGGGATTGTGGGGAGCTGTTCGGGCCCCGTCTTCTTCGACCTTGCCTATCTCTTTGTGCTCTGTGGCTTTTTGGCCGCCGTGTGCGCGTGCTGCACCTTCTTTGTGGGCAACTCGCTTTACGAGGCGGGCCGCATCCGTGGCGAGCACGATGCCGACCGCCTGGTGGCCGCGAACATCCTGGAGAAGTTCATCGATGGCCCCGATGAGTGGTCGGGTATCGACGGCGATTTCCTCGAGACCGAGGCGGCGCTGGCCCGTGTCCGAGACCGCGGGCGTGCGGTACGCGAGAGCCTGCAGAATGAGTCGCGCCGCAAGGATGACCTGGTGACCTACCTTGCCCATGACCTCAAGACCCCGCTGGCAAGCGTGGTGGGCTATCTCTCGCTGCTCCAGGAGGCCCCTGACCTTCCGGTGGAGCAGCGCGCCCGCTTTACCGGCGTGGCGCTCGACAAGGCGCACCGCCTGGACGCCCTGATCGAGGAGTTCTTCGACATCACGCGCTTTGACTTTCACGACATCGTGCTCACACGCGGCTACGTGGATCTGAGTTTCATGCTGGCGCAGGTGGCAGACGAGTTTTATCCGGCGCTCACCGAGCAGCACAAGCAGGTGCAGATCGACACGCCGCCCAGCTGCGTCATCCTTATGGATGGCGACAAGATGGCGCGCGTCTTCAACAACGTGATGAAAAACGCCCTGGCCTATAGCTACGAGAACTCGACCATCAACATCGTGGCAGAGAGGGGAGAGGACACCGTCACCGTTCGCTTTGAGAACCAGGGCGACCCCATCCCCGAGGCCAAGCTCAAGGTGATCTTCGACAAGTTCTACCGCCTGGACGCCGCGCGCGCCACCAACCACGGCGGCGCCGGTCTGGGCCTCGCCATCGCGCGCGAGATCGTTGGGGCCCACGGCGGCACCATCGCGTGCACCTCGACGCCTGCGGCCACGGTCTTCACGATCGTTTTGCCCGCGGAGTCGCCGCAAGACCCCGATACCCCAGAATCTACCGAGTGACCTGCGGGCTTACCATCCCTTGACAATGCGTTTATAGCACCTTGAGATGCAGCCCGTACCATCGAGCGCGTATGACCGGATACGTCTGGAGGTGCCCTACGTGGGAGATCTGGTTTCTGAGGCCGCGCCCGAGGGCGTAGCGACAAGTTCCGCCGAGGCCATGGCGCAGGCCGCGCAAGAGGCCCATGAGCGCGAGGTGGTGCACCCCGTGGAGCCTGCGCCGCAACATGACGTGCACATGTCCGTTTCGCATCTCGATCTTTTCTACGGGGAGCATCAGGCTCTGCGCGACGTGAACATCGAGATCCGCGACCGCGAGATCACCTCGTTCATCGGCCCGTCCGGCTGCGGCAAGTCCACGCTCCTGCGCTGTCTCAACCGCATGAACGACTACGTGAAGGACTGCCGGGTCGAGGGCTCCATCACGCTCGACGGCGAGGACATCTACCGCGACTACAACGTGACGCGCCTGCGCCAACAGGTGGGCATGGTGTTCCAGCGCCCCAACCCGTTTCCCATGAGCATCTACGACAACGTGGCCTACGGCCCGCGCGGTCTGGGCATCAAGAGCAAGTCCGAGCTCGACGGCCTGGTGGAGGAATCGCTTAAGCGCTCGGCCCTGTGGGACGAGGTCAAAGACAAGCTCAAGTCCTCGGGCCTGGGTCTTTCGGGCGGCCAACAGCAGCGCCTCTGCATCGCGCGCGCCCTTGCAGTAAAGCCGCAGGTCCTGCTTATGGACGAGCCCACGAGCGCCCTCGACCCCATCTCCACGGTGCAGATCGAGCAGCTCGCCTGCGAGCTCAAGGAGCACTACTCGCTCGTCGTCGTGACGCACAACATGCAACAGGCCGCGCGCATCTCCGACTCGGTCGCGTTCTTCCTGCTGGGCGAGCTGGTGGAGCACGCGCCCACCGACAGGCTGTTCCGCGCGCCCGAGGACCCGCGCACGGCCGACTACCTTACCGGCCGCTTTGGCTGATGTGCGCGGCGCGCGGTGTATCATGACGAGAAGAAAGCCCGAGGGGAGTACCTCATGATCTATTACGTGGAAGACGACGACAACATCAGGGGGCTCACCCTGTATGCCCTGCACCAGCAGGGAATCGAGGCCGAGGGCTTCTCGTGTGATAGCGAGTTCAAGGCCGCCGTGGCGCGCCGCGTGCCCGACGCCGTTCTGCTCGACATCATGCTTCCCGACACCGACGGTCTCGAGATCATGCGCCGCCTGCGCGCGGATTCCGAGACGGCGACCGTTCCCATCATGATGCTCACCGCCAAGGACACCGAGCTCGACAAAGTCGTGGCGCTCGATGGCGGCGCGGACGACTATCTGGCCAAGCCTTTCTCGCTCATGGAGCTTACGAGCCGTTGCCGCGCCCTGTTGCGCCGCGGCGGCATGACCAAGAAGAGCAACGACACGCTCTCGGTGCACGGTGTGGTGCTCTCGCCGAGCCGCCGCGAGGTGACTGTCGCGGGCGAGCCGGTAAAGCTCACCCTGCGCGAGTTCGACCTGCTCGAGTACCTTATGCGCAAGCCGGGCATCGTCTTTTCGCGCGAGGCCCTGCTGCAAAGCGTATGGGGCTGGGACTTCGACGGCGGCTCGCGCACGGTCGATGTACACGTGCAGACGCTGCGCCAAAAGCTGGGCGACCACGCCGGCTGCATCGAGACGGTGCGCGGCGTGGGCTATCGCTTCTCGGGCCACGAGGAGTAGGCGCAAACCATGACCGCTAAGCCCGAGGCGCCTCGCCGTTCGCTTTCCAGCCGCGTCTTTGCGACGATCTTTTCCATCGCGATGGTCATCATTGTCGCGTTCACGGTGGTGGGCACGGGCTTTATCCAGGGACGTCTGGCCGAGCTTACCCGATCGGAGCTTGTAAACCAGCTCGACGTGGTCTCCGCGGCGCTCGACGGCTCGGACGACGAGATCGCCATGCTGCGCCATCTCAAGCTTCAAAATGCGCGCGTGACGCTTGTGGACACAGACGGCACCGTGCTCTACGACAGCGACGAGAGCCCGGCACTGCTGCCCAACCATAAGGACCGCCCAGAGATCGAGCAGGCCTTTGAGACGGGCTCGGGCTCATCGGAGCGCTCGTCCACCACGTTGGGCGAAGTGATGCTCTACGAGGCAAAACAGCTTGAGGACGGGCGCGTGGTGCGTCTGGCGCAGGCGCAGTCCGGCTACGTGACCGTGCTGCTTTCGGTGATCGGGCCCATCGTGTGCATGGCGGCCGCGTGCATCGTGGCGCTCTACTTCGCGGCCCGCTGCGAGTCGCGCGCCATCATCGAGCCCCTGCAGCAGGTGGACCTCGACCATCCCAAGCGCAATGCCCAGAACGCCTATGCCGAGATGGTTCCCATGCTCGAACGCATCGAGACGCAGCGCCAGGAGCTCAAGCGCCAGATGAAGGTTTTGGCCGATAACGACCGCATGCGCCGCGAGTTCACGGCCAACGTGACCCACGAGCTCAAAACGCCGCTCACCACCATCTCCGGATACGCCGAACTCATCGAGAACGGTTTGGTGGCAAACGACGACGATCTGCGCGACTTTGGTGGGCGCATCCATAGCGAGGCCGTTCGCCTAGCCTCGCTTGTGAGCGACATCCTTACCCTTTCGAGCTTGGACGAGGCCGAGCATGGCGATGCCGAGGTCTCCAAGAGCGTGCTGGGCCAAAACGAGCCGATCGATCTTGCCCGCGCGGCCGACTCGGTCTGCCAGCGCTTGGAGCCGGTGGCGGGCGACGCCCGGGTGCATCTGGTGAGCCAGCTCGCGCCGGCCATCGTAGTGGGTGTGCCGCGCCTGATCGACGAGCTGATCTACAACCTGGCGAGCAACGCCATCCGCTACAACCGCGAGGACGGCTCGGTGACCGTCTCGTGCGGCACGGACGGCCAGGAGCGGCCCTTTGTGTGCGTGAGCGACACCGGTATCGGCATCGCCGCCGAGGAGCAGGCCAAGGTCTTCGAGCGCTTCTACCGGGTTGATAAAAGCCGCTCCAAAGCGCGTGGCGGCACTGGCCTGGGGCTCGCCATCGTGAAGCACGCGGCCGTATTCCACGGGGCGATGATCGATGTGAAAAGCCAGCTCGGGCAGGGCACGACCATTACGGTGACCTTCCCGGTGCAGGAGAAGGGCCCCTGGGCGTAGGCACCCCGCGCGCCGTGCGCGCGGGGTAGCAACACAGCGCCGAGTATGCTGTCGCTTGTCTGCAAGATGAGCGCAGCCACCGACCCGTTCGGCCCGACGGAAGGATTTGGACCAGGTGCTCATCGAGCCGCTGTTCCGCGTGCCCTCCGTGCTCGGCGCCGTCACGCCGGCCCCATTCAAGAAAACCTTGTGCCATGCGTATATATGCGCTGGAGTGGGATATAAAATCTAAGTCTCAACGTAGTAGGTCTGATGCAGCCCGGTGATACGGGCTGTTTTCAGGCGTGGCACAGCGAAAGGAACGCGCCCATGCGCAAATTCAAGACAGAGAGCAAAAAGCTGCTCGACCTGATGATCAACTCCATCTACACCAACAAGGAGATCTTCCTGCGCGAGCTGATCTCCAACGCCTCGGACGCTGTGGACAAGCTCAACTTTAAGAGCCTGACCGATAGCGATATCCAGGTCGACGCGGCAGACCTCGCCATCAACATCTCCTTTGACAAGGACGCCCGCACCCTCACCATCTCCGACAACGGTATCGGCATGACGGCTGAGGAGCTCGAGAAGAACCTCGGCACCATCGCGCACTCCGGCAGCCAGGAGTTCAAGCAGGAGAACGCCGAGAGCCAGGGCGGCGACGTGGACATCATCGGCCAGTTTGGCGTGGGCTTCTACTCCGCCTTTATGGTGGCCAGCAGCGTCAAGGTCGTAAGCCGCGCCTTTGGCTCCGATGTGGCCAACGTGTGGGAGAGCGACGGCCTCGAGGGCTACACCATCGTGCCCGGCGAGCGCGCCACCCACGGCACCGACATCATCCTTACCATTCGCGAGAACGAGCCCGGTACGGACGGCGAGCCCGGCGAGGATTACGACACCTATCTCTCCGAGTGGGGCCTCAAGCGCCTGATCAAGCAGTACAGCAACTACGTGCGCTATCCCATCCAGATGATGGTGACCAAGCACCGCGAGAAGCCGCGCCCCGAGGACGCCGGCGACGACTACAAGCCGGAGTGGGAGGACTACGAGGAGCTCGAGACCGTGAACTCCATGACCCCCATCTGGAAGAAGCGCAGCTCTGAGGTGGAGCAGGCCGACTACAACGAGTTCTACAGGACCACGTTCCACGACTACGACGAGCCGGCGCGTACCATCTCGTTCCACGCCGAGGGCACCCTCGAGTACGACGCGCTGCTCTTCATCCCCGGCCGCGCCCCGTTCGACCTGTACAGCCGCGACTACCAGAAGGGCCTCTCGCTCTACAGCTCCAACGTCCTGATCATGGACAAGTGCGCCGAGCTTCTGCCCGACTACTACAACTTCGTGCGCGGCGTGGTCGACTCTGCCGACGTCTCGCTCAACATCAGCCGCGAGACCCTGCAGCACGACCGCCAACTGCGCGCCATCGCCAAGCGCGTGGAGAAGAAGATCACCTCCGAGCTCGAGGACATGCGTGACAACGACCGCGAGGCCTATGAGAAGTTCTTCGACAACTTTGGCCGCGGCCTTAAGTACGGCATCTACTCCAGCTACGGCATGAAGGCCGACGAGCTGGCCGACCTGCTGCTCTTCTACAGCGCCAAGGAGCAGAAGATGGTCACGCTGGCCGAGTACGTCGCCGCTATGCCCGAGGGCCAGAAGGCCATCTACTACGCCGCCGGCGACTCGCGCGAGCGCCTGGCCAAGATGCCCGTGGTGACGGGCGTGCTTTCGCGCGGCTACGACGTCCTGCTGCTCACGGCCGACGTGGACGAGTTCACCTTCCAGGCTATGCGTCAGTACACGGCCAAGGACATGCCTGTGGTCTACGAGGACGATGCCGCCCGCGAAGCTGCCGCCAAGGCCGTGGAGGACGGTGCCGAGCCCGAGACCGAGGATCGCATCCTCGAGCTCAAGAACGTCGCTGCCGGCGACCTCGATCTTGCGAGCGAGGACGAGAAGAAGGATGCCGAGAAGGTTACCGAGGAGAACCAGGGCCTGTTCGACGCGATGAAGAACGCGCTGGGCGACAAGGTCGAGAAGGTTGCCGTCTCCGCCCGCCTGACCGATGCCCCTGCCTGCATCACCACCGAGGGAGCGCTCTCGCTCGAGATGGAGAAGGTCTTGAGCCGCGACCCGTCCGCCGAGGCCGAGGGCATGCCCAAGAGCCAGCGCGTGCTGGAGCTCAACGCCAAGCACCCCGTGTTTAGCAAGCTCGTGGCTGCCCATGAGGCCGGCGACGAGGACAAGATCTCCCTCTACGCGGGGCTGCTCTATGACCAAGCGCTTCTGGTGGAGGGCATTCTGCCCGAGGATCCCGTGGGCTTTGCTGCCAGCATCTGTGAACTGATGTAACGAGCTCGACCGATTCGACCTGGACGGGCCGGCCCTCCTTTTTCGACGCAGACAGTGCTTCGCAGATGTCTGCTTACGAAATAGAAGGGCCGGCCCTTTGCGTTCACAGTCGTGGCTTCAAACTAAATAAAAATTTGTACGCATGGGGGACTTTGGGGCTCCCGCTGGCTATGCCCGAGGATAGATGCGCTTACGGCGGGAATCCGGGTAGATTCCTGCGAAATCCTGCGGAAAAAAACTGGGACGTTGGCGGTCGTAATCCCCCACGGGGGGTATCATGGAGAGCTAACCTTTAAGGGAAGCTTAAGAGTCCGTCGCCCCTTATGAGAGGGAGGCCGCCCATGCCCGTCTCTGTCAGTTCTGCCAACATCCGCAGTCGCGCACTGCGCGTGTTTGCCGTCGTGATCGCTGCGATGGTCGTAACGTTTGCCTTTGCGGCGGCGACGCCGCAGCGCGCCTACGCCTACACCTCATACAAGACGGACAAGTCCGTCGGCAAGGTGACGGGCAAGCGCTACGGGCGTACGTTCTACGGCAACAGCGTCGAGGACGTCATGGCCATCGTGGACGACATGGTCTCGACCCATAGCAACAAGCTCCACGAGGACGAGGTCACGATCGACCTGCTGACCGACTGGAACACCAAGTCCTACGGCCGCATCAAGGTCCCCAACGGCTACACCTACCACATCAACCTGCACGGTCACATGATTGACCGTGGCAAAGCCCTGAGCTACGGCGACAACAAGTGGTACGCGGAGGGCTCGGGCGAGGTCATCTACGTCGATGGCGGTACGCTGTATCTCAACGGCGGCACGGGTACTAACGCCGATGCCCATATGCACACCGGGTCCTACTACGACAACTTCTGGAAATACACCGAAGGCGGCTGGGAGCAGTTCTCCATGTACGGCGGCCTGATTACCGGCGGTGCCTGCGACGACTGGCACGGCGCCGGCGGCATCTCGCTCGCCCGCGACAACTCGCGTGCCTTCATCACCAACACCACCATCGCGGGTAATCTCACCGACCAGTACAACGGGCGCTACGGACACGGCGGGGGCATCGCCGTGCACGGCAGCAAATGCACGCTGGAACTCAACAACGTTAAGGTTTCAAACAACCGTGCCGAGGGCTACGGCGGTGGCATCTACGTGCGCAACACGGACTGCGCGCTCACCATCAAGAACAGCTGGGTCGAGAGCAACTACTGCGCCCACGACGGCGGCGGTATCTATCTTGATTCAAAGGCGACGCTCAATGTCGACAACTCCAGCATCAGCAAGAACATCTCTGAGAACCACGGCGGCGGCATCTACGTGAACGCCAAAGGCAGCGTTCTCAACCTCAACAGCACCGGCGACAGCTACGTGACGATCGCCGAAAACTACGCCCGCAACGGCGGCGGCGGTATCTACACCGACGGATCCGACACCACGGTCAACCTCACCCGTGTCAAGCTGACTCACAACAAGGTCGACAACCCCAAGACGTCTGAGCTCAGGGACGGCGGCGGTCTCTATGTTGATGGCAATAATTCCACGGTGAACATTACCGATTCGAACGTCGAGCGGAACTGGGTGACTCACGGCCGCGGCGGCGGCATCTATTTCTACGGTAACGATGGCACGCTCAACGTCACGAACTCGCTCGTTAACCACAATCGCGTATGGAACTACAACTCCAAGAGTTCGTCAGATGCCGGCCGCGGCGGCGGTATCTACCATGACGGCAAGCGCGGCAAGGTGACGTTCAAGAACTCTCAGCTCAACTGGAATGAGGCCTACTTCAACGGCGGTGGCCTTTACAACTGGTATGCGGGTACCGAGTACGAGTTCATCAACTCCTCCATTGAGGGCAACTCGGCATACGGCGATGGTGCGGGCGTCTTCGTTGGTACGAAGGCCACGCTGACGCTCGATAAGACGAACATCAAGGGCAACAATGCGGCCACAAAGTCGGAAAGCGCTAACGATATCGATTCCGTGGGCGGAGGCGCCGGTGTCTACAACAAGGCCGACGGCACCAAGATCATCCTTAAGAACGGGTCCTCCATCTGCGAGAACAAGCTGCAGAACAAGGTTTCGACCAAGCAGAGCGGCGGCGCCGGCGTGTACTCCACCGACACCCTCACGATCGTCTCAGAAGACGGTACTGGCAGCATCAAGGACAACACCGCAGAGGTCGGCAACGGTGGCGGTATCTGGTTCAAGGGTGCCCTCTACCTGGATAACATTGCCATCACCGGCAACGTTACTCCGGGCGTGGGCGGCGGCGTTTACTGCACCAACACCGAGTACCGAGCCTTCGAGCTTGCCCATAAGATCACGATCAGCGGCAACCAGACCTCTACGAAGAAGGACAGCAATCTCTACTTGCGCAAGAACCAAAACGTCTGCTCCGCCGACGGCGACCGCAAGCTTTCTGCCGACAGCAAGATCGCCGTTGACGCCGAGGACTTCACCGGGACCTCGGAGCGCCGAGTCTCGGGCAACCAGCTTCTGCTGAAGACGCTGGGCGAGAAGTACACGAGTGTCTTCTCTTCCGACAACCACCTGCACTCCATCTCGAGCGACGGCAACTACGTCTACCTTGACCCGCAGCGGTCGGGAAGGTACGCCGTCACGGTCAAGATCGGTGCGACGACCGAGGAACTCAAGGCGCAAGATGACGGCTCGACGGTCACGCTCAAGAGCTCAGACTGGCTCACGTTCGATGAGTCATGGTGCTCGGACGACGGCTACCTCTACCGCAGCAAGTTCTCGACAATCGACTACTGGACGGTGACCGACTCCTTTGGCGAGCGCGTGGTTGCGGTCAAGGACGGCGAAGCGAGCTTTACCCTGCGCGGCAGCGATGCCACGGCCGTGCCGCACGTTTTGGCAAAGATCGGCGCCATCGGTGTGCAGATCAAAGAGACGGCTTCCTGGGACTCGCTCGACAACCTGAGCGAGAACACGGCCTCCATCGAGCTTGTGAACTACCGCGAGCGCCGCTGGACGTACTACTACCACAGCCACGGAGACTGGATCAAAGACCACAGCAAGACCTATGAGGAACATCTCAGCGACGAAGGCGGAGACTACACGGAGACCGTCTATGAGTGGTGGGATTACGACCCGACTCAGGGAACCCAGCTCATCCCTAAGGCGAGCATCGACTACCCGAGCGCGAACTACAATTACAGCTTCGACCATCTCTCGCGTGGCGATGCTGCCAAGGCCGTCGCGACGGTCAAGCGCACGAATGTTCAGGACGTGACCAAGGACGGCGTCGTTACCGGCAAAGAGGTTACCTACGAGGTCACCATCAAGAAGAGCCTCTTTGAGGGCGAGAACCTGCAGGCCTCTGACCGCTTGATGGAGTTCGAGGGTCAGGCGAGCGGAACCGATGAGAACGGTCTGGGCTCCCAGACGGTGAGCGACCAAAACGTTAAGCGCTGGGATCCCAACCACATAACGGATGCATGCACCTCGAGTGCCGATTCCGAGGGCAACCAGGTTGTGACCTTCAAGGTGACCTATCCCAAGACGCGCTCCATCGTGACCTTTGATGCGAAGGGCGGCTCGCTGCCCGAGGGCACTGCATCGAAGGTGACCGTGGGGACCGACAAGAAGCTTTCCACCCTGCCTGTGCCGACCCGCGAGGGCTATGTGTTCGAGGGCTGGTACACCGCCGATGCCCAGGGTGAGGCGACCGATACCAAGGTCGATGCTTCGACGACGTTCGACGGCGACACGACCGTCGTTGCCAGGTGGACCAAGAAGGACGAGGGCGAGCAGACCGTACGCTACCGCATGGTGGTCTATATGTCCCAGGAGGGCGACTCCGAAGCCGACCTTTGCACGGTGGATATGGGCCTTGCCGTGTTCCCGGACGCGACGGCAACGACGGCACAGGTTACTAAGCCGACCGACCCGGTTCGCGAGGGCTACACCTTCGGCGGCTGGTTTACCCGCGAGGACTGCGCGGAGGGCTCGGAGTTCAGGTTTGAGCACGGTGTGGGCACCGTCGAGTACGACGATGGTGACCTCGAGCTCTATGCTAAGTGGGAGAAGATTCCGGTTCCTGACCATACGTTGACGTTCAAGGATGAAGACGGCACTACGTGCGCGACGCTGACGGTGAAAGACGGCGGTACATGGGAAGACAAAATACCAAAAAGCCCCACTAAGGAAGGCTACGTGTTTGCGGGCTGGACGCTCGAGAACGGTGAGTCCTGCGGCCCAAAGAAGCCGGTGACCAGCGACCTTACCTTTGTGGCCAATTGGAAGGTTCCGACCTATACCGTGACCTACAAGACTCCGGATGGCGCATCGGCTGACACCCCTGCCGAGGCTTCGCTCATCTCCCTGATGTCGCTTGCGGCCGATGACGATGTTGACGGTCAAGATGACTCGTCCGGTACAGTGGTGGCCGAGGTCGAGGTTGAGAAGGGGAAGAACGCTCCTGAGCTTGAGCCCACGCGCGAGGGTTACCGCTTCGCCGGCTGGTTCGCTGATGAGGCATGCACGGAGGCTTACGACTTCGAGAGCAACACCGTGACCGAGGACACGATTCTTTACGCCAAGTGGGTAAAGACCGCGACGATTACCTTCGATACCGGCGAGGGCGCCGAGTCGGTCGCCTCGCTCACGGTCGATGCCGGCTCCACGGTCGAGTCTTCCGACCTGCCCATCGCCGTGCGCGACAACTACCGCTTCCACGGCTGGCTTACCGGTTCGGCCGACGGCACTGCGGTCGACAGCGAGTTCGAGGTCGATGACGACACGACCCTCTATGCCCACTGGGTGGGGGACACCGTCTTTGTCTACCTGCACGGTATTTATAGCGATAACGAGATCTCCTATGACATGAAGCACTACGGCGATGTGCTCACCGGTATCGAGGTAAACGTCGACCACGCTAATCCGGTCCGCGAGGGCTACACCTTCGCCGGTTGGTTCGCCGACGAGGAGTGCACCGAGGAGTACGAGTTTGACAAGGATGCGCTCACGGACGACCTCGATCTCTACGCCAAGTGGGTGCCCGAGTCCTGCACCGTGGTGTTCGACTCCCAGGGCGGCTCCGATGTGGGCGGCGCGACGCTCGTGGGCGGCGACCTCGTCGACGAGCCCGAGGCGCCGAGCCGGGACGGCTACGTCTTCAAGGGCTGGTTCACCGATGCCGCCTGCACCGATACCTGGGACTTCTCTGCGCCCGTGACCAAGAGCATGACGCTCTACGCGGGCTGGGCCGAGGCCGTGACCGTGACGCTCGATGCCGCGGGTGGCGACCTGCCTCTCGAGTACCCCGCCCTCACGGTCGAGAAGGGCGCCCCCGTGGGCAACCTGCCGGTTCCGCGTCGCGGTGTGACCGGTGAGGGTACGGCATCTGCCGAGGACGCCTATGTCTTCCTCGGCTGGTACACGAAGGACGGCCAGAAGGTCGATGCCGACACGAAGTTCGACTCCGACGTCAGCCTCGTTGCCCGCTGGAAGGCAAACGACGGCTCCGATGCGGATGACTCAGGCGCCGATTCCGACACCGATGGCAGCGATACCGATGGCAGTGGTTCCGGCAAGAAGGACAACCTGCCCCGCACGGGCGACGACTCCCTGCTCGCGATCGTCGCTGTTCTCGTTGCGGGCTGTATCCTCGTGCTCGTGGGCGTCATCGTGAAGCGGCGCCAGCGCTAACGGCGTGAGCCGCGTCTAAACGACCGCAGTTCAACGCACCCACCGGGCCGACCTCCTTTTTTCGACGCAGACAGTGCTTCGCAGATGTCTGCTTACGAAAAAAGGAGGTCGGCCCTATCTCTATC
>CAVGNZ010000046.1:20385-93080 GCA_963630805.1 Bacteroidaceae bacterium | reverse complement strand
CCATCGCGGTCGAGGCCGCTGCTCGCCGTGTCGCCGCGCTCGCTGCCTGGGCAGAGGAGCAGCAGGTCTCCATCACGCACGTGGTGTGGATCTGCGAGGACATGGCGGGCTCCGTGCGCGCCGCGATCGATTATCCGACCGGGCGCGAGAGCAAGGGCGAGACGACAGCGCAGATCCTTGGCGCCGCCAACGGCTACCGAATCTCGGGCGACGCGTATGCCGCCCTCGGTTCCGCCCCTGCGTTCAAGCAGCAGGGCGGAGAGGCGCCGTCGCTGCCCGACGGCAACGCGGTCACGGTGATCTCCGAGAAGACCTCGGGTGGCGAGGCTTTGGAGGCGACCTCTGAGACCTATACGGTGTTCACGACCGACTCGAACAACGGGTCGGGCAGCGCGGGCTCCAAGAAGGGCTCCGGATCGAGCTCCAGCTCAAGCTCGAGTTCCACATCCGGCTCGTCTTCGCAGTCCGGCGGCAGTTCGTCCACGACCGACTCCAAAATCACCGTATCGGTGACGGTCGATGGCTCCGCTGTGGGCGCCGGCAGCTCGTCTGCGAGCGTTGCGCTCGCACCGGGCTCCTCGGTCTACGATGCCCTCAAGGCCACAGGTGTGAGCATCAACGCTACGGACACACAGTACGGCATCTACGTTGCCTCGATCGGCGGCCTGGCCGAGAAGGAATACGGCGGCACCAGCGGTTGGATGTATTCCGTCAACGGCGTGACCCCTATGACCTCGTGCGCCAACTACACCCTCAAGGACGGCGACACCATCGTGTGGCACTACGTGACGAGCGACTAACGCGCTTTCGCTAACGACATCTTCGCGTTGCAGCAAGACCGGAGAGTCATGATGAGCAGCCCCCCATTTCCCGGATTGAATTGCCTTCCATTTCTTGGACATGAGAAATGGGGGGCTTTTCTATGCGTACCGACCTTGGAGCGGGTTGATATTTAGATAAAGGGGCGCAGCTGGGCTGCTTGGGGCACGCTTTGCATTCAGGTTGGTAGCCAAGATGGCTTCCGCTCCCCGTGGGGCCGCTCGCAACTCCATGGTGACTCGATACGGGCCCATGGGCGGTGGCGCGGAGCTACATAGGTTGCCAATCAACGCAAAATTTAAAGCGCAGAGTGCGGATGTTCGGTTGGCTAACTGCGTTAAACTTTGCAACGTATTTGTGTAGCCTTGCTTCTGCGAAGGCAAAGATGCTGAACCGGGTCAATTTCTATTGGATTCGGACCGTGACGGGGGAGTGATACCCCGCTACGTTCTTGCACTCCACCGTCTATGCGGTTTGGTTTCGGCTTCTTCGTTCTGCTTCGCGTCGTAAGGCATCGAATGCTGCATGCTGGACGCGATTGGGGAAGGTGGCGTTGCTTTATGCTTGCACATGCTGAATTGTGCTTCACGGGCGTTAGCTCGCAGAAGCTGGCTTTTGCATATGCGCCCGCCACGCCCTGTCCGCGAAGCGGGGGGGGGCTTCTCTAAGCTCCGCTTTAAAACAAGTTAATCAGTCGATTCCCAGCGTTTGCGCTGGGATGTGGCCCACGCCGTCTCTTGCGCGGCGTGGGTTTTTGTTTGTCAACTGACGCTGGGGAAGGAATTCACAATGGGAAAGAGCAAGGGAAGGCTTTGCCTGAAACGGGCGTTTGTGCTCTTTATGGGCACTCTGCTCGTGTGGCAGAGCTTCGGTACCGAGGTTACCTACGCCTTCGCGCAGGGTAGCATCGAGACTGTCCAAGCACTCGCGCAGACTGCAGGGGACACCGATAATGTCAATGAGCAGAGCAGTGACGCCGCCGTTGACGGCTCGGACGGCTCTGAGGGTTGGACCGCTAACGGTGTCGCCGACGGTGAGTCCGAGGGTGAAAGCGAGGCTGGCAACAGCTTAGAGAGTAGCGAGCCCAGTGAGAACGGCGAGTCCGATGGCACCGAAGGACAGTCTGACGAGGACGGCATCGACCCTGTTTCCGACGGTGAAGTGGCTGGTACCTATAATCCCGATGCTGCATTCGTTGACGTGAGCGACGACTGCACGGCCACTGTGGCCCTCTATAAGGATGCTAGCCACAAGACGGAGCTCGGCTCGACGACTATCACCTCGAGTGAGAATTTCTATGCGGCTCTTACGGTGTGGTTCAGAGACACCACGCGCCCGACCCTTGAGAACCCTAATGTCATGTATAGGTTCCCGGACAACGTCAAGGTTGCCAATATGGATGAGACCGATCTCATGGACGGGACCTCTGTTGGCAAATGGTGGATTTCGGACAACGTCGCCTATTTCAAGTACAACGAGGATTATCTCAGTCAGACGGTCACCCATGCTTATCTCAACCTCGACTGCAAGCTCGAGGGCGTCAACAAGGGCGATGGCAGCAGTGAGGTCATCACCTTCAACGGTGCGTCTACGACCGTGACCGTCAACACCAAGGACGGCAGCGTCAGCGGCTCCAAATTCGGCGGGGACATGAGCCAGACGTGGAACGGTCCCAGCTACGACCAGGCCACCAACAGCTACACCTGGACCATCAAGATATCTCCGAACGCGTATGCGACTGATGTGAAGATCTCCGACACCATCGGCTCGAACCTCTCCTTTGTCGATGGCTCCTTCAAGCTTGTGGACGCAAGCGGCCAGGATGTTTCCGGCAAGTGTGAGGCAACCGTGAGCGGCCAGAACGCGACCATCTCGCTCGGCGACCTCACGGCTGGCGACTACTACGTCCAGTACAAGACGACGGTGAACAGCCTGCCGGATGCGGACAACACCGCTATCTCCAGCGTTAATAACAAGGCTACGTACAGCTGGGGCGCAAGCGACAACCGAAAGAACGGCAACACTGAGAAGTCTCCCCAGGAGGCCAAGTACTCCATGGTCTCCAAGTCTGCTGACGGCAGCAGTACGCCCTCTGCCATCAAGTGGGTCGTGAAGCTCAACAACGGCTCCATCAAGGCTGACATGGGCGGCTATACCTTTACCGACGAGCTCGGCTCTGACCAGACCTTCACGGACGCGGCCGTTGAAATTAAAGATTCCGACGGTAACGTCGTTTCGGCGACGGTCACCAAGACCGATACCTCTCTCAGTTTTACGCTCCCCGACGATGCCGGTGAGAAGCAGTACGCGGTCACTTACTACACCCAGATGACCGACACCGACTCAAAGGATGCGGTCAGAAACACCGCCAAGGTCACCCCGTCCGACCCCACGCACGGGCCCGAGGGCGAGGACACGGGCACCTACAACCCGCCCGACCATGGCACCTACATCACGAAGGCCCTGACGAGCGACATTACCTCTGCGGACTATGATGGCAAAGCCTCTTGGAAGTCTGAGATTCTATTTAGCGACATGGCCGCCAACACCGATCCGTCCAAGGTCGTGTTCACTGACGAGTTTAGCCAGCTTCCCAGCGATGTGAAGGTGAGCCTCGATGGCGACGTGAAGCTTACGGTTGGCGATGGCGGTGCCGCCCTTGTTGAGGGGACCGACTACAGCATCGACAAGGCCTCTGGCGAGCAGTGGCCCAACAACAAGCTTTTCACCGTCGCGTTCAAGGATTCTGACACGGTGAAGAATCTCATCGGTCAGGCTGATGCCAGGGTCGTCGTTACCTACAACACGCTGACCACTCAGGTGGACAGCGAGTATCCGGCCGGCACCTATAAGAACAAGTCGAGCGTCAAGACCGACAAGAAGAGCACCGTTTCTGCCGAGGCGAGCTACACCATCGAGAAGGAGGCTACGCCCCCGGCCGTTATCAAAGATGGCACCAGCTCTTCTTGGGATGCTGATTACTCTTGGAGCGACGGCGCTAAGGGTGCTTGGATTACCAATTGGACGGCGTATGTTAACCGTACGAGTAAGAGCGACGGCTCCGCTGCGGTCGACCTTGGTGGCAAGGATGTAACCGTTACCGATTCGCTTCCCGCTAACAGCGAACTTGTTGCCAGTAGCGCTAAGTACAAGTTAATGGATAAAGGTGGCTATAACGGCTCGAAGGAGCAGTCGATTGATTTCACGTCCTCTGACGGAATCGTCACGTTCGTTATCTCCACCAAGGATGCCAAATACTCCTGGGGTACCGACATGGGTACTCAGGTGTCCGTGGTTCTTACTTACCAAACCGCCACAAAGGGCAGCATTGATAGCAAAGATGAAATCATCAACACCGCCCAGGCTTCCTCGGGCAGCTACACCTTCCCCGAGGGTAGCGACACGGTGACCGTCGACAACAAGGCCCTCGCCAAGACCGGCAATGCTGTTCCCAACTCATCCGCCCGTGAGTACACCGTTACGGTGAACGAGAACGCCTACGACCTCGTGTCTGGCTCCGATGTGCTTACGCTTGTCGATGACCTTGACTACCGCGGCGAGCTTGCCGCCTCAACCATCAGCGTGAAGTCGTCCGAGGGTATTGATCTGCTGGCCAGTGGGCAGGCGAGCTATGAGCTTTCTAAGGTTGCCGAGGGCGGTAACACCCATACGCGCCTCACGATCAAGGTGCCCGATTCCATGAAGGTTGTCGTCACCTACAGGGTTGTACCTTCCGGCAATGCTGGTGACCTTATCGTGAACTTCTCCAACTCCTGCTCGCTGAGCGGCGTGAAGAGCTCCGCCACAAAGGTCACCCAAACGTTCAACATCGCCACATCGAGCGGCGGCACCGGCTCTGAGAGCTGGGGCATAACGCTTACTAAGTATGATTCCTCCGGCAAGAAGGTTCTTTCCGGCGCTACCTTTGAACTGTGGAGAGTTGACCTCGACAATTCCACTGCCGACAATATCGTGGCCGAGAAGGTCGATACCCAGGTTAGCGACGCCAGCGGCAAGGTGAGCTTTGGCACCAAGGAGAATCCGTTGGTTTCCAACACGCTCTACTACTTTGTTGAGACTGAGGCTCCCTCGGGTTACGAGATCAGCTATACCGGCAACACCTATGTGATGCTCAAGAGCGATGCCACCAAGGACGATTACGAGGCCGCTTACAACAAGGCCGTCAAGCTTGGCGTTACCCCGAGCTCGGCCAGCAGCTATAGCGCGTTCGATGAGCTTTCAGCTGGCTCCTTTGATCTGGATGTTGAGAAGGTAGTCAAGGGCGATGAGGCGCCGAAGGACGCAACGTTTACGTTCCACGCTGAGGCTACGGGCGAAAACGCCGCTTCTGCGCCGGTGTTGGCTGACGTCACCGTTACCACCGATGCCAAGGGTGAGAAGACCTATAGCGGTAAGTTTACTGGTTCTCTGTCCGACAGCATGAACGGCGAGACGTTCACGTACGTTGTGAGGGAGAGCGGCACGGCCCCGAGCGGCTGGACCTACGACTCCGGTGCCTATACGGCTACCGTTGCGGTTACCGAGCAGGGTGCCAAGCTTGTTGCCAATGTGACGTATGTTAAGAACGGCGAGGACGGCGCCTCTACTTCCGTAGGCAAGATGACGTTCACGAACTCCTACAAAGCCGCAACCGGCAGCTTTACGCTTAAAGCCAAGAAGACGGTCAACTCCGGCGCGCTCAAGAAGGATGAGAGTTTTACCTTCTCCGCCACCGCTACGGGCGAGAACGCTGACGCGGCCCCGACCATCGAAAACGCGGAGACCGATACGGATGGCATCGCAGAGTTTGCGGCCGTCGATATCACCGAGGCGAGTATCGGCAAAACCTTCACTTACATCATTCATGAGGAAGACGAGCTTGACGAGACCCATTGGACCCGTGCCGCTGACGTAATCGCCACGGTGACTGTCGGTCAGCGTGGGGAGGACGGCAAGATTCCCGTTACCGTCAAATACGACGACCAGGAGTCCGAGTACGCCTCGTTCGACAACAAGTACGAGGCCAAGGCCGCCAAGGGCGAGGTCAAGGTCGAGAAGACCGTCAACGGCGGCCCCATCGAGACCGGCGAGAGGTTCACCTTCACCCTGCTCGGCGCCGACGGCGAGAAGGTGGCCGGCACCGAGGAGGTCGCGGCCACCAAGGAGAACCCGACCGTCTCGTTCGGCGAGCTCGAGTTCAAGGAGGCCGGCACCTACGCCTACACCGTCCACGAGACGAGCGAGCTGGGCGACGGCTGGACCAACGACGACGACTTCGCGGTGACCTTCACGGTGGAGCTCGGCGAGGACCGCGACCTGCACGTCACCGACATCGCCTACGGCCAGCGCGGCTACGAGGCCGACGGCTCGGTGGTGGCCAGGTTCGACGACAGGTACGAGGCCGAGGGCGCCGCCGCCGTCAAGGTCTCCAAGACCGTGAACGGCGCCGCGCCCGCCGACGACCAGAGCTTCGACTTCGAGCTGCGGGCCGTGACCGAGGGCGCGCCGATGCCCGCGGGCGCCGGCAGCAAGGCGACCACGACCGGCTCTGCGGCCGCCGACTTCGGCAGCATCGCGTATCGGCTTTCCGATGCCGGCAAGACCTACGAGTACCGGATCGTCGAGACCAGCGAGCTGGGCGCCGGCTGGACGGCCGCCAGCCCCCTCGAGGTCACGGTCACGGTCGGCGAGGATAACGGCGACGGCACCCTTAAGGAGAGCACCGTCGTCTACGGCGGGGACGCTACGGCGACCTCGGGCGTCATGAACAACCTCTTCGAGGCCGGTTCGGGCACCATCTCCGTCGAGAAGACCGTGAACGGCGGCCCGATCGCCGAGGGCGAGAGGTTCACCTTCACCCTGCTCGACGGCGACAACAGGCAGGTCGGCTCCGAGGTCACCGCCACCAAGGAGAACCCGACCGTCTCCTTCGACGAGCTGGCCTTCGACAGCGTGGGCACCTACGCCTACACCGTCCACGAGACCACCGAGCTCGCCGACGGCTGGACCAACGACGACGACATCACCGTGACGCTCACCGTGGGCTCGGTCGACGGCCGGCTCGTGGTGACGGGCGTCGAGTACGGCGACGGCGCCCGCGGCTACGACGAGGACGGCAGCTACATCGTCAAGTTCGACAACAAGTACGAGGCCAGGGCCGCCAAGGGCGAGGTCAAGGTCGAGAAGACCGTCAACGGCGGCCCCATCGAGACCGGCGAGAGGTTCACCTTCACCCTGCTCGGCGCCGACGGCGAGAAGGTGGCCGGCACCGAGGAGGTCGCGGCCACCAAGGAGAACCCGACCGTCTCGTTCGGCGAGCTCGAGTTCAAGGAGGCCGGCACCTACGCCTACACCGTCCACGAGACGAGCGAGCTGGGCGACGGCTGGACCAACGACGACGACTTCGCGGTGACCTTCACGGTGGAGCTCGGCGAGGACCGCGACCTGCACGTCACCGACATCGCCTACGGCCAGCGCGGCTACGAGGCCGACGGCTCGGTGGTGGCCAGGTTCGACGACAGGTACGAGGCTCCCGAGGTCCCCGAGGACAAGGACAAGAAGGAGGAGGACGATAAGCCCAAGGAGAAGATTCCGCAGACTGGAGACCTTTGCGGTGCGGTTGGCATCTCCGCGGTCTACACGGCTGCTGCCGGTCTTGTTCTTGTAGCTCTGGGCCTGCTCCGCTCTCGCTGCAGCCGGTAGGGAATTTCGCTGGGCGTAGTGCCTATAATGGGCCTGTTCACACACGCTGAGAAACCGGGCTTGGCCGCATCGGCTAAGCCCGGTTTTCTATCTGCAATCCGTCAATGATTCGGAGATCTTCTGGCACAAGCTTATAGACAGATATACAACGATATAAAACGTTATGCAGGCGTATGCAACTCGATAAAAACCGATACTTCTTTATAGAGAAATATAGTTACGACAAAACGATAAAGCGGTTGATGCGGGGCGCCTCCCCAATGTGCTAAACGAAGGGCCGGTCAGGCATTAGCCCGACCGGCCCTTCTGCGCCAAGGCGTCTTAGTGAACGCCCTTGCTATGTTTGGGGTTTACGCACGTCCCGCATCTAGGAAGCGACGGCGGCTGAAGTAGTTGTACCAGGTGACCAGGAACGTAGAAACGAGCTTCATAAGCTGGTAGCCGATGTTGAACACAGCCACGCCCACGAACATGTACAGGTCGTTGAGGCCCAGGCCCACGGCAGAGAGGATCGCGAAGATCGTGAACTCGCGCTTGCGGCTCATGTCCTCCTTGTGCTCAAACACGTACTTCATGCTCAAGACGTAGTTGACCACGACGGAGGCGATGAAGGAGACCGTGGTGCTGAAGAGGAAGTCGAGCTGCAGGACCTCGACAAGAGCGAGCAGCAGCACGTAATCAACCGCGAGGGAGGCGAATCCCACTACGGCGAACTTCATGAACTGCTTGGTCGAGGGCATGTACATCAGCTTGCGCACTAACGCTCCTGTAAGGTCGAGTTTGTCCAGCGCACTACTGTATTGGTTTTGTTACGTGTGTGTAAAGGAGAAGCTGCAAACCATACGGTTTTTACACCGCAGGTTCACATAAATGCGCAGCTACTGGGCAGAATTGCCGCCATCGAGGAAGATCTTGCGCGTCACAAAGTTATAGGCCATCACAATCGCTGTGGCGCAGACCTTGGCGATATTGGCCTCAAGGGACAGGCCGGAGTTAAGGCCGTAGACGATGCCGTCGTTGAGCAAAAGGCCGATGACGGAGAGCACTAGGAAGATCACGAACTCACGCTGGCGGCTCATGCCCTCCTTGTGCTCAAACACGTACTTCATGCTGGCCAGGTAGTTGAAGACCACTGAGACGACAAAACCCGCCGTGTTGGCGACGACAACGTCCATGCCCAGACCGTAGTGCAGGATGTTCATGATGCCGAAGTCGATGACGGTGGCGATGACGCCCACGATGCCGAACTTCATGATCTGTGCGATAAGGTTCTTCAAAATCTGTTGCCTAACGGTTGGGAGGCGATGCTTCGCCGCGTGTTCAAACGCTAGCCATCATGACACGGTGTGCGCGCTCCTCACGGCTTTTCTCAAAAAGAGCACCTGCATCGCGGGTCCGTGTGGGGTGCGGTGCAGGTGCGGGTGTCGACCATAGCCGGGGTGCGGTCGGGGCACCGGATGAGTGGGAAGGCGAGCCGCCGTTAGCGCACCTCCGGCAGGATGCCGTTGCGGTAGGCATCGAGCAGGAGCCGCAGGTCGTTGATGTGCTGACGAATCTCCTCACCCGTGTCGGTGTCGGAGACCATGAGACGGCGCTCGGCCACATCGAAGCGCGTGGTCTCGCTCTGGATGTCCGCATTGCGGGTGAGGGCCTCCTCCACGCTCTTGAACGCCTCGTGGGCCTTTAGGCGCATGCCGCGCGAGCTGGAGATGAGCGTGTAGCCGGCGATACCCGTCTTGGGATGGTAGGCCTGGCAAAAGCCGCCGTCGATTACGAGCAGGCGGCCATCGGCGCGGATGGGCTGCTCGCCGTCCACGGTCTTGACGGGCGTGTGGCCGTTGATGATATGGCCCGTACCCGGCATGAGGTTGAACTCGCGCATGATGGCGTCACATGCGGGAATGTCGCGTGTGAGCGTGAAGTAGGGGTCCATGGGCTCTTCCCAGGTGGACGGGTCCTCGATATAGGAGCGCTCGAAGGTCTTGACCAGGCGCCCCGAGACCGGCGACTTGAAGCCGATCCACAGGTACCACATCCAGTCGAGCGCGTCGCGGCTGCGGGTGCGCCAGGCGCTGCGGGCGATGCGGTCGCAGAAATCCAGGTAGTCGCGGCCGGATCGGTAGGTGCCCATGCAGTTCATGCTCGAGAACGTGCCGTCCTCATTCATGGGTACGCAGCCGTGGAAGAGCAGGTTGCCGTTGCGCGCCAGGTAGAGCGAACCGTGGCTGTAAAGGAACTCGATGTGGCGGCGCAGATGGTCGGCGCTGGTGAACTCGGCTACGAGCTTGTCCACGATGCGCTGCTCCTCCTCGGTGAGCGCATAGGGGTCTTCGTGCGAGAGGGTGGGGAAGTCGTTCGTGCGCAGCTTGTGCTCGACCCCTTCGATCGTCACGGTTCCGCGCTCGAGGTCGATCTTTTCGAGGAGCAGGCGGTCCTGCATGTCGAACTCGGGATGGCGTTGGATGATCTGCCCCTCCAGCTTGAAGAGCAGCACGTTGATGGCCTTGATGAGCGGCGTGATGCTCTCGCCTGCGCGGTAGGTGCGCTCGGCAAACGCCACGAGCTCGCGCAGGGAGATGCCGTAGTCGTTCTCCAGGATCTCGTAGTTCTCGTAGCGCAGGTTGTTGCGCAGCACGCTGATGATGCAGGCGGCGTCTCCGGCGGCCGCCCCCATCCATAGGATGTCGTGGTTGCCCCACTGGATATCGAGCGAGTGGTATTCCATCAGACGGTCCATGATCTTGGCCGCGCCGCCGCCGCGGTCGAACACGTCGCCCACCAGGTGCAGGTGGTCGACGGCCAGGCGCTTGATAAGGGCGGAGAGCGACTGGATAAAGTCGTCGGTGGAGTTGGTCTCCAGGATCGAGTCGAGGATGCGCTCGTGGTAGCGGATGCGGTAGTTGTTCTCGTCGGGGTGCGTATGCAGCAGCTCGTCGATGATGTAGGCGTAATCATGGGGGATGGCCTTGCGCACCTTGGAGCGGGTGTAGCGGCTCGAGAGGGCGCGTGCCACCATGATCAGGTGCTCGAGGTTCTCCTTGTACCAGCTGGGCGTGTCCTGGCGATCGGCGCGTACGAGCTTGAGCTTCTCGCGCGGGTAGTAGATGAGGGTGCACAGGTCGCCCTTTTCGCGATCGGTAAGGGTGCCCTCAAAGATCTCGTCCACGTGCTCTCGGATCACGCCCGAGCAGTTGTTGAGGATATGCATGAACGCCTCGTACTCGCCGTGGAGGTCGCTCATAAAGTGCTCGGTGCCCTTGGGCAGGTTGAGGATCGCCTGCAGGTTGATGATCTCGGTAAAGACGGACTGCTGGTTGGGGAACTGCTGAGAGAGCAGCGACAGGTACTTGAGGGTCTGCTCCGTACGCTCGGTTGCAACCATCTATGGCTCCTTGCCGCCCGCGGTGCAGAGCAACGGCGCGGGCAGATAGACATCTGATGCGATGCGCGCCCGGTTGTGGTTCGCGCATCTGATACCAGTTTAGTGCCCCGTGTGCGCACGGGCGGGGGCTATCAACAAACGGGCATGATGATGCGTTTTAGCGGTAGGGCGTTGTGTGCATCCCGTGTGGGCAGCTCTTCTATGGCTTGCGGCTCAAGAGCATCCAGACGGGTATGTCGAGCCCGTCCGCGATGCGCTCGAGGGTCTTGAGCTGAGGGTTGCAGCTCGTGCTCTCGAGTTCGCAGATCTGCTGGCGGCTGAGCCCCACCATCAGGGCGAATCGTGCCTGCGAGAGGCCCATGTCACGGCGCATCTGCTGCAGGTTTTCGCTCAGCTGCAGCCGCACGCTCTCTTCCGGCACCTGCTTGCCGCCTAACGCTTGCCGTGCCCGCGCGAGAAGAAGGCCTGCCTGCGCTCGCGGTGTCGCTGGGATGCCTGGGCGATGTGCGCGATCACCTCGTCGGGGAAGACCACATCGGGATGCACGTTGTCCATGGGGTTGATATCGCCGGCCGAGACCGGGTCGATCGAGGGCTCTTCGTGAAGGCCGGCGTTTTCCATCTTGCGATAGCGCGCCATCATGTCGAGCTGCATCATCTGGGCCGAGGGCGGCGTCCAGATGATGGCGTTCGCGCCCGCGGCGATGGTGGCGGCGATGGACTGGTCGGTCTTTCCTCCGGGTGCGATAAGCGGCAGGTTGGGGAAGGCCTCGCGCAGCTCGCGCAGAAGCTCCGGGGTCTCCTTGCCGGCGGCGACGTTCAGGATCTTGGCGCCTGCGGCCACCTTCGCGCGCGCGTCCTCTGCGCGAACGACGGTGGCGACCACCGGCACGTCGACGATGGAGGCGATGGAGGACACCATCTCGGGCGAGGTGGGGGAGTTCACGATCACGCCGGCCACGCCCTGCATCTCGGAGACGGCGGCGAGCTGCACGGCGCGCTTGCCGGTGGTGGTGCCGCCGCCCACGCCCACGAACACGGGGCATTCGGCTGCGGTGAGCAGGGCCTGCGTGATGGCGGGCTGCGCGGTGAAGGGATAGACGGCAAAGACCGCGTCTGCGTTACTGTTGCGGATCACCGCCACGTCGGTGGAGTACATGAGCGCCTTGATGCGGCGGCCAAAGAGAGTGAAGCCGCTTGCTCCCTCAATAGCGTCGGGCACGCTGATGGCGGTCTTGCGCAGCCGGCCCTCTATGGGCACGGGCTCCATGGGAAGCACGCCGTTAGGCGTGATGGCATGCGGGCCTTCTGCAAGGTCGGGGTCGATGTCTATCTCGGAGAAGTCGACGGTGACCTCGATGTTCTCTTCGACGTGGGTGCCGGTGTCCTCTGGCTGCGGCTGGGCGGCGGGGCGCTCGTCGGCCTTGTCCGGCGCGATCGAGGGGTCATTATCAAGGGAGTCTGCCATGGTGTGCTCCTGTTCTTTTGCAAGGCCGCCGCGTTCGGCGCGGGCTGTTACGGTAAGCTTGGTGTCAAAAGTGCAGTCATTGTACCCACGTTTATCGGCGGCAACCGAAGTTTCCAGAAGGGTGGCAGCGCGTGGACATCATGGAGGTCCTAGGACCGATGCTCCTGTTCATTGGGGTTGTTTGCGTTGCGGCAGTCATCTATTTCGCGGTGACGGCGGCAAAGGCCAAGCTCCGCACGAACCGCGAGACGGGAAGGGCGGACCGCGGCGAGTCCAGCTCCCGCTCGCGCGAATCGGGCCGCCGCAACTAGGCCTGTTTGACCGGGCTATCTATTTTTTCTTGATCAGGGCGAGATAGAAGCCCTCGTACTCACGCGTCGTGCGCACGGTGATCGTGCCTGCGAGCTCGTTTTGCAGCTGCGGAATCTCCTCTGCTGCAAAGGCGCGCGCGAGGACGTTGGAAAGCGGGACCGCTGCGCCCTCGTCTTCTTTCCCCGTATCCAGCAGGGGGACAATCTCGCAATCGCGGTGCTTGGCCAGGGCGGTGCGCACCGCGTCTTCGTTTTCCTGCGGGAGCACCGAGCACGTGGAGTAGAGCAAGAACCCGCCGCGCTTGAGCACCGTGAGGCCGCGGTCGAGCAGGGCTCGCTGGGAGCGGGCGCACTTCTCCAACAGTTCGGGTGTAAAGCCGCGCTGTGTGCGCTCGTTGCCGCAGGCGAGCGTGCCCGAGCCGGTGCAGGGGGCATCGAGCAGGATGCGATCGAACGAGAAGAACTCGTCCAGCTGGCGCGCGTCACAGCGCATGACCTGCACATTCCTTGCACCCTGTTTTTCCAGGTTGTGCTCGAGCTTTTCGGCGCGCGGCACGTGCATCTCGCATGCGGTGATGTGCGCGCCGGGACAAAGGGCCGCAAGCTGGGTGGTCTTTCCTCCGGGGGCGGCACACATGTCGAGTACGTCCTGGCCGGCGGCGGGTGCGAGCACCAGCGGCGGCAACATGGAGGAGAGGCTCTGCAGGTAGATCTTTCCCTCGCGAATCAAGTCGAGCTCCCAGACGGCGCGCTCGTACTCGGGCACGATGGCAAAGGCGTCCTTGAACCAGGCCACGGGCTGCCAGGGGATCTGCGCGGCCTCAAGTGCGGCCGCTACCTCGTCGGCGGTCGCCTTGAGCGTGTTGGCGCGCAGCGTGATCGGGCGCTCCTTGGCAGATACGACGCCGTCGAGAATGCGCGCTGCCTCCGTCTCGCCATAGGCCCCGACGATGCTCTCGATAAAGAAGCGGGGAAGCCCGGCCGCGCGCTCGTCAGCAAGCAGCGTCTCGGTAGCCGGGGTGGACTCGAACGTCCTAAGATCGAGGGGTTCCCGTACCTGCTTTTTCTGCTTGCGGCGCCGTGCCATATCAGGGCTCCTTTCGTTGTTTGCCCTGTGTATGGTAGCCGACCCCGCCCGCTTTGGCGAGGGCGCGGCGGTATGCGCCCTACAGCAGCGCGCCCGCCACGATCAGTGCCACACAGACGACCAGCACCGCGGCGTCGCGACCGGCAAAGGGGTAGCGCTTGAAGCTGCTCTCGCGCGTGCGCAGGTAGAAACCGCGCTGCTCGGCGGCGAGGGCGGCCGCATCGGTCTTGCCCACGCTCGAGATAAGCAGGGGGATGCAGAGCGGCAGCATGAGCTTGAGCTTCTTGAGCGGGTTTTTGGTGTCGTACTCCACGCCGCGTGCCGTCTGCGCCTCCATGATGGCGTTCATCTCCTGCGAGAACACCGGCACGAAGCGCAGCGCCGTGGTGAACGTAAAGGCGTAGCGGTAGGGGATATGCAGCTTCTCCACGCAGGCGTTGGCGAGGTCGGTGAGCTTAGTGACCATGAGCATGAGGACGAGCGGCAGCGCCACGCCCAAAAGGCGCAGGCAGGCCTTGGAGCCGGTGACGAGGCCCGTGTCGGTAACAAAGCCAAACACCACGGTGCCCTGGCGCATAAAGGTGAGCTGCAGCACAAACATAACGAGCGCGAGCGGCACCAGAAGCTTTAGCAGCGCGACCAGGCGCTTCAACACTCCCGCGTAGGCGCCGAGCGCAAGCGTGATGAGCAGCAGCCCGACGAGCGCCACGTAGGTAGTTGCCAAAAACGTCGCGATGATGATGGCCGCGGCGAGCGCCAGCTTAGTGACGGGGTTGAGCCGGTGCAGCAGGGTCGTGCCCGGCATGTAGTCGATGACGTTAACCACGGCAGACCATCTCCTTGGTGACGCGTACGATGTCGGCGACCTCGCTGATGTCGGCAAAAGCGGGCGAGACGTTTTCGGCCAGGCGGCGCGACAGCTCGATGACCTGTGGCGGCGCCACGCTGGCCTGCCGCATAAGCTCCTCGTCTGCAAAGAGGGCGCCCGTCTCTCCCCGGGCGAGGATGCGGCCGTGGGCCATGACGGCGATGCGCTCGGCGAAGTCCGAGACGACCTCCATGTCGTGGCACACCATGATGACGGCGCAGCCGCGTTCGGCCATATCGCGCACGGTATTCATGACGGTCATGCACTCGCGGTAGTCGAGGCCGCTCGTGGGCTCATCGAGAACGATGATCTTGGGTTCCACCACGATCACGCTGGCAAGAGCGACCATCTGGCGCTGTCCGCGCGAGAGCGAGAAGGGCGCCTCCTCGAGCGGAAGGCCAAAGCGCTCGGCCACGGCGCGGGCGCGCTCCTGTGCCGTGGCCGAGTCCACGCCGCGCAGCTCAAGGCCAAAGGCGATCTCTTCGAGCACGGTGTCGCGGCAGATCTGGTGGTCGGGGTTCTGGAACAGCGTCGACACCTGGCGCGCGATCTGGCTGGTGGGGGTTGTGCGCGTGTCGAGCCCGGTTACGGTAACGCTGCCCGAGGCCGGCTTGAGCAGGCCCGTGAGCAGCTTGGTGAGCGTGGTCTTGCCGGCGCCGTTTTGGCCCACAAGACCCACCAGCTCGCCGGGGTAGACCGTGAGCTCGAGGTCCTGAACGGAGGCACCGCCTGTGGGGTAGGCAAAGTCCACGTGGTCAAAGCGCAGCAGGGGCGCCGCACCCGCCGCCTTGGGGCGGGTCGGGGCATGCGGCGAGCCGGACGGCTTCTCGGCAGGCGTATAGGCCGTGGCGTGGCCTTTCACGGCGCCTTTGATGAGGGCCTCGGCCTCGTCGACATTCAGGCACGGCGCACCTGCAGAGACGATGCCGCGTGCGGCCAGGCTGTTGGAGATGCGTGCCACGCGGGGGCTGTCCACGCCGATGCGCTTGAGCTCCTCGCCGTGGGCAAAGACCTCGTGAGGGGTGCCCTCGAAGGCGACCTTGCCCTGGTCGAGCACCACTACGCGACCGCAGTACTTGGAGAGCAGCGCCACCTTCTGCTCGATCACCACGACGGTCACGCCCTGCTCGCGGTTCACGCGCCGCAGGGTCTCGAACACAAGCTCGGAACTCGCGGGATCGAGTGCCGCCGTGGGCTCGTCGAGCACCAGCACGCGCGGGCGCATGGCCAGGATGGCCGCGATGGCGACCTTTTGCTTCTGGCCGCCCGAGAGCGTGGCGATCTCGCGGTCGCGCAGGTCGGTGATCCCCACGGTCTCGAGCGTGGTGGCGATGCGCTCCTCGATCTGGTCATGCGGCACGCCGAAGTTCTCCAGACCAAAGAGCATCTCGTCTTCGACCACCGAGGCGACCATCTGCGTGTCGATGTCCTGCAGGACGCTGCCCACGATCTGCGAGATATCGGTGAGCGAGACCTCGCAGGTATCTGAGCCGGCTACGCGCACGGCTCCAAAGAGCTTGCCGCCAAAGTGATGGGGGACGGCTCCCGAGAGGCAGGCGGCGAGGGTCGATTTGCCTGCGCCGGACGGTCCGATGACGCCGATGAAATCTCCCTGTTCCACATTGAGCGAGACGTGCTCTAGGGCGAGCGTATCGGTATCGCCGTAGCTAAAGGAGACGTCGTCGACTTCTATGATCGTTTCCATACGTGCCTCTCGGGTCGAATTGCGCCGTCGTTACTTCTTGAGGACCTTGGCGAGCGGGATGTAGAGCGCCTGGACCACCACGGCGTTGAAGACAGCCGTGCTCAGGACCACGGGAACCTTGGGCAGGGCCGCGGTGATGTCAAAGCCCATGATAAGCGTTCCGACGATGGCGAACAGCGCGCCGGAGACCAGGGTTGCCGCAAAGGCGGAGACGAGCGGGTTCACCTTGCCGCCGAGCTTGGAGGCGACGAGCGCGACCATGACCGCGGCACCGCAGGCCTCGGTAAAGAAGTTCAGGCCGGGAATGGAGGTGCTGAGCTGCGTGACAGCGGCGGCAAGCAGGCCGTAGATGACGCCCTGTGCCAGGTTGGCGCGGGTGAGCAGGATGGCCAGCGCGTAGGCGGCGATGATGAACTGTGGCTTGATGCCGGTCATGGCGAGCGCGTTGCCGAGCGTCATGTTGAGGATGAGCGCCGCGGCGAGGAGCACGGCGAGCAGGACGAGCGACGAGATGTCGAGAAGGCCGCGGGAGTTTGCCTGGGCGGAGACGGTGCGCTGGGTGTTGTCAGACATGATGGGTTCCTTTCGGGAGATGTTGGGAAGATGTTTTCAAGCGATTGGTATATGACGGTATGGTTCGCGGCCTGTGCTAGTCGGCGAGCTTCAAAGCCTTCTTGATGGGCAGGTAGAGGGCGCCCACCAGTACGGCGTTAAAGACGGCGGTGGCAAAGACGACGGGCAGCATGGCGGCGGCGAGCTCGGCCACCACGCCGATCATTGCCATCTTGATGACCATGAAGATGCAGCCGGAGACAACGGTGGTGACAAAGGTGCCCACGGCGGGGACGAAGTTCTTGCCGGCGCCCTTCATGCCGGCGTTGACGATTAGGGCCATCAGCATGGCGGCGATGCCCTCGGCGGCAAAGTCAATAAAGGGCGAGGTGGTGGTGATCTGGATCACGGCGGCAGAGATGAGGCCGATCACGAGCGCCTGGCCAACATTGGGGCGCACAACGAGGATCGTGAGGCAGAAGGCCGAGATGATGAACTCGGGGCTGATCATGCCGCCCGTGAGGCCGGAGATCGCTTTGCCCACGGTGAAGTTCAGGATAAAGCCGGCGGCGAGCAGGATGGCGAGCAGGACGAGCGCGCGGATGTCGAGCTTGCCGCGGTCGATGGTGTTGACGGTACGGGGCTGGGTGGTTGCGTTGGCGGCCATGATAAAAACCTTTCTGGGCGAGGGGCGTTCTGTTCGCCCCGGTGCGTGCGGAAAACTGGAGGCGCGTGATGCGCGTGGTCGGGCTCGGTAAAGAAAAAGGCCCCCGGTCGAAACCGGAGGCCTCATCATCTGCCAGGAGCTATTTTTGGCGTGAGGGACTCACAGTCGACCGACCGTATACGCATCACGCCACCACCAGTTCATGACGGAGTTGTTAGCGATGTTCATCATGTCGGTGGCTCCTTTCGGATTGATAACAGAGGTTTGTGTTGCGCTGCACTATAGCACAGTGGAGTGGACGCGCAACAACTGTTTCCGTATTGTTTCGCCGGGTGCGGCAAGCGGCCCGTGCGGCCCGCGTGTGCAGGCGCCCTATTGGTTGTCCGGATTCAGCTTGGAGAAGTCGTCGATGATGATATCCAGGCATTTCGGCAGCGCACGCGCCCCAAAGACGCCCGATGTGTTGGGCAGAAGCTCGCCGTCGTACTCCATGCCCAGGGAGGGTGTGCAGGTGATCTTCGCCTCGTTTGCCTGGAAGATCTTGAACTGCGGGCGGCCGATGCCCTTGCCCGCCGGATCGAACACGCCGGCCAGAAGCGTGGGCAGCAGCTGCACGGTGGCAACCGGCTCGATCACGGCGATGTCGATCTTGCCGTCGTCCATGCGGCAATCGGGGAACAGGTTGATGTCGTTTTGGATGACGGCGGTGTTTCCCACCATGCATCCGATGCCGTCAAGTTCGTCCACCTGCCCGTCGTGTTCGATCTTAAAGTGGGCTACCTGCGGGTTTGGTGTGGCGAGGGCGGAGAGCACGTAGGCGATCTCGCCGATCTCGTTCTTGTTTACCGCGGCCTTCTCCATGATCGCGGCGTCGAACCCCGAGCCGGCGATGATGATGAAACCGTGGCGGCACTCGTTGCCCTCGGCGTCGTTCCAGAACAGCTCGCCCATGTCCACGGGCACGGTGCGGCCGCGGCGGCAGGCCTTGGCGAGCGCGGCCGCCTCGGGCGCGTTGCCGATGTTGTTGAAGAACAGGCATGCCGTGCCAGAAGGGAAGATGAGCACCGGTACGTGCGTGTCGCGCATGCAATCGAGCACGTTGGAAACGGTGCCGTCACCGCCGGAGACCACCACGCGGTCAAAGTCGCGCACGTCTCGCGTGGCGTCTTCGGGCTCCATGCCCTCGCCGATAAAGCGCATGGTGATCTCGTCGCCGCCCTGCGCGAGTGTATGGGCAAACGCGTAGATCTCGTCGGAGCGTGTTCCCGAGGCGGGATTGTGGATGATCAGGCAGCGCATGCGATTGGTTCCCGTTCGTCGTAAAGCCTTGTATAGTTACGAATAGCGATATCCTACCCTGCGTTTGCGGGTGCCAGTCATTTTTACGGGAGCGGCATGTACATCTCCACATCTGAGGAACTTCGTGCGTTTTGCGAGCGTGCAGCCGCATTCGATGCCGTGGCGATCGATACCGAGTTCTTGCGCGAGCGTACCTATCACGCCCGCCTGTGCCTGGTACAGGCCGCGACTCCCGAGGAATGCGTGGTTATCGACCCCTTGGCGATTGAAGATCTCTCTGCCCTGGCTGAGCTTTTGGAGGACGAGGGCACCATCAAGGTGTTCCACGCGTGCTCGCAGGACATGGAGGTGCTGTATTACTCCCTGGGCGCCCTGCCTTCGCCTATCTTTGACACGCAGGTGGCCGCCGCGTTTCTGGGCGAGCGCATGCAGATCTCCTACAACGGGCTGGTGCACGCGTTCTGCGACGTGGACTTGCCCAAGACCGAGTCCTTGACCGACTGGTCGCGCCGCCCTCTGACCGACCTGCAGGTCGAGTACGCGGTGGACGACGTGCGCTATCTCATTCGCGCGTACGACGTGATCATGGAACGTCTGAGCGAGTTGGGCCGCGTGAGCTGGGTTATGGACGAGATGCGCCCGCTTTCTGCCCTTGAGCACTACGTGGTGGATCCGAAGACGGTCTTCAAGCGCGTCAAGCGCATCACCTCGTGCACGCGTCGTCAGCTCGCCATCGCGCGCGAGCTCGCTGCGTGGCGCGAGCGCCGCGCCGAGCGCCGCAACGTTCCGCGCAAATGGATCATGTCCGACGAGGTTCTGCTCGCCCTGGTGAAGCGCGCCCCCGCCACGGTTGACGAGTTTCGCCGCACGCGCGGCACCGAACAGCTCTCCGAGGCGGACGTGGACGCCGCGCTCGTCGCCATCGAGCGCGGACGCAACTGCCCCACGGCAAAGCTTCCGCAGATCAGCCGTCCGCATCGTGCGCCCTCGCCCGAGGTGGAGAGCGTATGCGACCTGATGTATGCCCTCATGCGCCTGGTGTCTGAGCGCTCCGGCGTGGCTACCTCCATCATCGCGAGCCGCGACGAGCTGCTTTCCTACATGGAGCATCCCGAGCAGAGCCCCCTGCGCGACGGTTGGCGCTTTGAGCTGGTGGGCACGCTGCTCGATGACCTGCTCTCCGGCAACATGGGCCTTACCGTGAAAGACGGCGCCGTCGAGATCCTGTAGGGCCGCGCGCGTCGGTCTTGCCGGGAGACCTGCATTCGTCCGAGGAAAAATGATTACCCCGTCCTGCCAAATAGCGTGGCAGATATAGCTGGTAGAATGAGCGTACGCATTTGCAGATACGTGATTGGCTGAGGGGACACGTCATGAACCGCCTGTTCAAACGGACGCGCCATGAGGCGGCGGGAGCGGGGGAGCGCCTGACGCTCGCGTCGCTTGCCGGGGTTGTTCGCTCTCATGTCAGGGAGTTCGTTGTCGTCGGCGTCATCGTCGTCTGCGTTCCGTTGGGCGCCCTGGCCTTTAACCTCTATACCGGCTACCTGTTCTTCAACGAGGGAGCCGAGCACCTTACCGCCACCTACAAGCAGGTGGCCAACACCTTCGAGCTGTTCTCGAACCGCAATTGGAGCTTTCTCGATGCGTGGGAGGAGAACCTCAAGTACTCCTCGCGCGATATCGATACCGAGGTCGCTTGGAACTACTATGCCGACCTTAAGGAAACGTGGCATTACAGCGACTTCTATCTCTTTAACGAGGGCAACGACTACATAACCGCCGAAGGCAGAAACGGCCGCGCCGGCAGCATCGAGAATGTTTTCGACGAGATGTTCGAGAGCGGCGGACCGCTCGCCTCGAGCTATATAGCCTCAAGCGGCAAGCGAAAGATCGTGTTCGCGCAACCGCTCGAGGAGCCCCTCGAGATGGGCGGCGTCACGTATACCGGCGTTGCCGTGAGCTATGACAACGACTACGTTCAGGGCTTCATGACATCGGGCATCTATAGCGGCTCCAGCGACTGCTACGTGGTCAAGCAGGACGGCGCGGTCGCCTTCTCCCTGGCGCCAAAGACCGTCTTTACAGATTTCGTCTCCAACTTCGATACGCTTCTGAACGGGGCCGTGACCTTTAAGCGTGGCTCGGCTCAGGAGGTTATAGACGGCATCGCGAACTCCGGTGAGGGCAGCGCTCTCATCTCGTATAACGGCTCGGACTGCTACGTAATCTACCAGCCGGCGGGCATCCTGGACTGGAGTATCGTAAGCGTTGTCGAGGCCGATACGGTAGACGCCAACCTCAACAGCGTGAAGACCGTCACCATAGTCGCCCAATCTGTCCTTGCCGTTGTGCTGTTTGCCGGCGTTGGCGTCATTCTGCTTGGAAAATACCGTCGCCTGGTGGCGCAAGAGAAAGAGGGTCGCCAAGAGGCGGAAAAGCAGGGCGAGATAGCTCGCGACCTGCTCGAGGGCATGGCAGAGATCGCCGATCGCTACGTTGTTGCGGATCTGGTCGCCAACACCTACGAGTACCACGAGTGCCAGCTTGAGCACGGGCTCTATCCTGCACAGGGCAGCTACGATGACCTGCTCGACCTGCTCACGCACCGCTATGCGGCGCTCACCGATACCGATGATGCCAAGATGGCGCGCCTGCTGAGCGCGGATGTGCTGAAAGGCGACCTCAAGACCAAGGGCGACCGCATCAAAATCGAGTACGCTTCGCGCACCGAGCCCGTCTACATGCTCATGACCGTGGTGCCTATCTCTTTTGGCAAAGACGGCGTGCTCGAGCGCGCGCTTTTGATCGGTCAGGACATCGGCCTGCGCAAAGAGCTGGAGAACGAGGCCAACACCGATGCCCTCACCGGTCTTTTCAACAAGCGCTACTTTGAGAACATTCTGGCCATCAAACGCCGAAAGCAGATTCCCTTCACGCTGCTGTTTATCGACCTGGACCGGTTTAAGCCCGTAAACGACACCTACGGCCATGCGGTGGGCGACATCCTGCTCAAGCAGGTGGGCGAGCGCTTGCAGGGCTGCGTGCGCAACGACGACTTTGCCTTCAGACTCGGCGGCGACGAGTTTGCCGTCGTCGTGACGGGCGGGCTCGACGCGGTTCGCTCCGGTCAGGTGAGGGAGCGCATCAGAAGCGCACTGTGCGAGCCCTACATCATCAACGGCATAAAGATCGAGGTGGGGGCGAGCTGCGGTTGCGCCTCCTGGCCGCAGGAGAGCGCCAGCATCCGCGAGGTGCATGCCATGGCCGACAAGCGCATGTATCTCGACAAGGACATGCGCCGCAAGCTTTACGGTGGAGACGGCCGATAGGGGCGGATCCGCGCCCGCGGTCTTTGTGCGGGCGCGGTCGCTGTCGTATCCCGGCCGCACGTCATCGCCCCTGGTGTCCCGCCCGTGGTCTTTCCGTAGGGGACCGGCGCGCGAGGGCAGCAGCATGCGACAATGGCTCGCGTACGCAAACCGAGTGAAAGCGGAGTGACGATGGCAGAGTTTATCTACCAGATGTACCAGGCGCGCAAGGCGCACGGCGACAAGGTGATCTTGGACGACGTGACGCTGAGCTTCTTCCCGGGCGCCAAGATCGGCGTCGTGGGCCCCAACGGCATGGGCAAGTCGACCCTGCTCAAAATCATGGCAGGCATCGAGGAGGTCTCCAACGGCGAGGCCAAGCTCACCCCCGGCTACACGGTCGGTATTCTGCAGCAGGAGCCGCCGCTGGACGAGGACAAGACCGTCATCGAGAACGTGCGCATGGCGTTTGGCGATATCCTGGCCAAGGTCGACCGCTTCAACAAGATCGGCGAGGAGATGTGCGACCCTGACTGCGACATGGACGCCCTCATGGCAGAGATGGCTCGCCTGCAGGACGAGATCGATACCGCAGACGGCTGGGACGTTGACTCCAAGCTCGGCCAGGCCATGGACGCCCTGCAGCTGCCCGATTCCGACATGCCGGTAAACGTGCTCTCCGGCGGCGAGCGCCGCCGCGTGGCCCTGTGCAAGTTGCTGCTCGAAGCCCCCGACCTGCTGCTACTCGACGAGCCCACCAACCACCTGGACGCCGAGTCGGTGCTGTGGCTCGAGCACTTCCTGCACAACTATCCGGGCGCCGTGCTCGCCGTCACTCACGACCGCTACTTCCTGGACAACGTGGCCGAGTGGATCTGCGAGGTCGACCGCGGACATCTCTACCCGTACAAGGGCAACTACTCCACCTACCTGGAGACCAAGGCCGCGCGTATCGCCGCTCAGGGCCAGCGCGACGCCAAGCTCGCCAAGCGCATGGAGGCCGAGCTCGAGTGGGTGCGCAGCTCGCCTAAGGCCCGTCAGGCCAAGAGCAAGGCGCGTCTTGCCCGCTACGAGGAGATGGAGGCCGAGGCCCGCGCGAGCCAGAAGCTCGACTGGACCGATATCCGTATCCCCGTGGGTCCGCGTCTGGGTTCCAAGGTGCTTGTGGCCGAGCACCTGCACAAGGAGTTCGACGGCCGCGTGCTCATCGACGACCTTTCCTTTACCCTGCCGCGCAACGGCATCGTGGGCGTGATCGGCCCTAACGGCGTGGGCAAGACGACGCTCTTCAAGACCATCACCGGCCTGGAGCCGCTCGATGGCGGTACGCTCGAGCTGGGCGAGACCGTCAAGATCAGCTACGTCGACCAGAACCGCGCGGGTATCGATGCGAACAAGAACCTGTGGGAGGTCGTCTCCGACGGCAACGACTTTATCCAGGTGGGCGAGACCGAGGTGCCGAGCCGCGCCTACGTGGCGAGCTTTGGCTTCAAGGGCCAAGATCAGCAGAAGCGCGCGGGCGTGCTCTCCGGTGGCGAGCGCAACCGCCTGAACCTCGCCCTCACCCTCAAGCAGGGCGGCAACCTGCTGCTGCTCGACGAGCCCACCAACGACCTGGACGTCGAGACGCTCTCGTCTCTCGAGGCCGCGTTGCTGGAGTTCCCCGGCTGCTCGGTGGTCATCAGCCACGACCGTATGTTCCTCGACCGCGTGGCCACGCATATCCTGGCGTGGGAGGGCACCGATGAGAATCCGGGCAACTGGCACTGGTTCGAGGGCAACTTCGAGTCCTACCAGGAGAACCGCATCGCGCGCCTGGGCGAGGACGCCGCGCAGCCGCACCGCGTGCACCGCAAACTGACGCGCGACTAGGACTCGCACCCGAAGTTGTGGCTATGAGAACGGGCCGGTCACCGTTGTGGTGACCGGCCCGTCTGCGTGTACGTGGCTGCAAGGATTGTGCTATGCGCGGGTTCCGCTGTCCGGTTCGTCTTCCGTGTGTACGGCCTCGATGACCCATGAGGCGCCTGCGCCATTGCGGCGGCGCATCTCGATGCGAGCTTCGTGGCGCTTTCCGTCCTGGGTGTAGCGCAGGGGGAAGACGGCGCGACTACGGGTGGTCTCGATAGTGCCGGACTCACGTGCGATCCAGTAGTACTCGCCGGCGATGCCGAGCGCATCGGCTCCCCAGGGGAGCAGGGAAGAGAGCTCGGAGAGCTGGGGGCCGGGGCAGAAGACCTCGGTGTGGAAGTCGGTGGGGTAGCCCTCATAGGAGAATGCCGGCTTCGGTGCGGCTGCAGTAGGCGCCGGTGCTTGGGCGGGTGCGGCGGGTGTGGCTGCTGGACGCTCGGGGGCAGCCGGGGCCGCCTGGACAGTGGCGACCGGGGCGGGATCAGTGGGGGCGCTGGGTGCCGGGGACGCGGTGCACGCGGTGGAGACGCTCGGGTCGGCCGGCTCGGAGGCCTGCTCTTCCAGGCGCTCGATCGGCAAGGCGGCTGAGGCGTCCTCTGCGGGTGCGGGAGGCTCGTACGGGGTGGATTCGAGCGTCGTCGCGCCGGCGTTCGCGTTGTCGGGGTCGTAGAGCACCTTGAGCGAGACCGCCGGGCGCGGGGTCTCGGGATTCGGCTTTGGCTCGGCTTCGGTTGCGGGCTCATCCTCGGCGCCGGCACCCTTTGTAATGCCATCGGCAGCGCCCGCCTCTGCCTCCTGTGGGGTCTCGCAATTGCTCGCCTCGGGCGCATCGGCTTGCGGCGCGTTTTCCGCTGCGGCTTCGGTTTCGGTTGCAGCTTCAGCCGCGGGTTCAATCTCGGTTGCAGACACAGCCTCAGCTTCGGCCACGGGTTCGGGTTCGACCACGGGCTCCGGCTCAACCACGGGCTCCGGCTCGGGAGCCTTGGGCACATGGCGCGGGCGCACGGCCTTGAGCGACTTATCGCCGCGCTTCTTCTTCCATGACTTTCCCTGCGGGGCATCGCTTTTCTTTGCGGTGGCGGCCAGCGCCTCGTCCCATGCGGGCTGGGCGATGACGGTTGCGTAGATGCGGCCGCCCTTGAATACGGTGAGCTTGATAAAGTCGTCGAGTTCTTCGAGCAGCTCGCGGGTCGACTCGAACCCAAGGTCTGCAGCGGTGAGGTCAGCGGCCTCGAGCACGGATTCGACCTGCGGGATAAACGTCTGCCTTCCGCACGGAATTTGAGAGCAAAGCAGCTGGTAGAGATAGATGTGATTGCCGAGCGTCAGTTTCTTGCTTTGTGCCATAGCGCGTCCTTACGTCAAAGATGTATGGAGGCTATAGTACCATCGCCTGTTTGCCAGCCCAGCGGAACCCGGCCTCTAGTTGGCCGATGCTCCCGTGTTGCCGGTACCGTCCGTGGTGGAGGTACCGGAATCCGTGCTGTCGGAGCTTGCGTCCGAGGTCCCGTTTGCGCTTTGGGACGTGTCACCATTCGAGGAGCTGTCGTCGCTCTGCGAGGTGTCGGTCGTGCCGTCCTGCGTGGCGGCGCTCGCGTCCTGCGAGGCCGAGCTGTCCGTGGCGCTCGTGTCCTGGGAGGCGTTCGAGGACGAGCTTGCGTCCGTGCTGTCCGTCTGGGCCTGCGTCGAGGCGTCGCTTTGCTGTGCGGCGGCGCCTGCGTCCACGTCGTCCGAGAGGATGCGTACCGGGGCCTCGACGGCGGGCCACAGGGTGTCGATGCGCTGACCCAGTCCCATGCCCTGCGTGCTCAAGAGGACCGCTCCTGCGCACAGTGCGACGGCGAGCACAGCCGCGGCGACCGAGAAGAGCACGACTTTGCGCTGCGTCGCGGCGCGTTCGGCGGCGGCGCGGGCCTGCAGCTTGGTGGGGGCCACGCGCGCGCCGTAGCGTGCGGGCGCCTTGTCATAGTAGCCCTGGGCGGCGCGCTTGCTGTAGCCGTAGTCCGAGACGTACTCGGTGGTGGTGCCGTCTGCGGCGGTGGTGGAGCCTTTGAGGCGGCGTACCCCGGCGGTAAGGAAACGACGATACACCTGCGAGCTCACCACGGTGACGACGGAGCTGATGGCTGCTCCCAGGACGGAGCCCGCGATGCCGATATGCGAGGCGAGCGCTACCGAGGTGGCGGCTGCCGCGGCACCGGCGACGACCTGTGCGACGGAAAGGCCGTCAAACAGTTTTTCCTTGGGCGCGATGGCTTGGGTCTGGCCGATGAACTCCTCTTTGGAATCGCGGTTTTTGCCCTGGTAGATGCGCGTGCGACGCGCATCGGTGTAGCGTGTTGATGTATCGAGGGCCATGTGAGGACCTTCCAATCATGGCAAGTGGTGCGTTTGGGGTGCAGGTGCGCTGTGCGCGCACATGATTGTGCCCCCAAAGCGCGGACGTGCCTGCGCCCTCACGCCTTTAACATCTGAGAACCACGAGACCGCCACGACACGAGCGCCGTGGCGCCTGCGGCTCGAGCGCGCTTGAGTAGTCCTCGTGCCTGCGGGCGCGAGCGGCTATCATAAGGGCTGTTGAATCTGGAGCGGGCGGACTCGTGTTGCCGCCTGCAATATCCTGTGCGATGCGCATCTCTATCTGCAAGGAGCGGTTATGGAACATCTCGATCTCACTGCCGATACGCACGAGCTTCCTGGGATGGGCGACGGCTTCTTTCGCGTCGCGACGGCATCGCCCGCTCTGCGCGTAGGCGACGTCGAAGCGAACGCCCATGCCATTCTGGACGCCGTGGCCGAGGCCGCGGAGGCGGGCGTGGGCGCTCTTGTGCTACCCGAGCTGTGCCTGACGGGCTATACCTGCGGGGACCTGTTCCATGACCAGACGCTGCTTGCCGCCTGCGAGCATGCGCTCGAGTCCATTCTCGAGCGTACCGAGGACGTGCCGGTGCTCTTCACCGTCGGCCTGCCCGTGGCCCACGGCTGCACGGTCTACAACTGCGCCGCGGTGTGCTGCGCGGGCACGCTTCTGGGCCTCACCGTAAAGAAGAACCTGCCCAACTACGGTGAGTTCTACGAAATGCGCTGGTTTGCGCCCGCGCCCGATGAGGTCATCGAGCTCGACTCCTTTGCGGGCGAGCGGTTCGTGCCCTTTGGCTCGGGACTGGTGTACCGCTGCCTGGACGAGGGCGCCGAGGACGTCGTTGTCGGCGTGGAGATCTGCGAGGACCTGTGGGTGCCTGAGCCGCCCTCTACCAAGATGGCCGCTTACGGGGGCGCCACCGTCATCTTGAACCCGTCGGCGAGTGACGAGATCATCGGCAAGGCCGACTACCGCCGCGACCTGGTTTGCGGTCAGAGCGCCCGCCTGTACTGCGCCTACGCCTACGCCGACGCGGGGGAGGGCGAGTCGACCACCGACCTGGTCTTCGCTGCCGACAACATCGTGGCCGAGAACGGCTCGCTCGCGGCGCGCGGGGAGCTCTTTGAGGGCGGCATGGTCGTGGCCGATGTCGACCTGAACCGCCTTATGGCCGAGCGCCGCCGCTCCAACACCTGGGGCGCTCCGGGCTCGACCGATTCCTGGGGCTTCCCGATCGGCTTCTCCTTCGCCGGCCCCGTCACGACGGACGCACCCGGCTGCCCGCCGCTCTACTCTGCCTCCGAGACCGCAAAGGTCGCGCCGCGCACGCCGTTTGTGCCGAGCGACCACGGCGATCTTGCCGCTCGCTGCGAGACGATCCTCGGCCTGCAGACGATGGGCCTCAAGACGCGCCTTTCCCATACGGGCACCAAGCACGCCGTCATCGGGCTTTCGGGCGGCCTCGACTCGACGCTCGCGCTGCTCGTGGCCGTGCGCGCCTTCGATGCCCTGGGGCTGCCCCGCACGGGTATCACGGCCGTCTCGATGCCCGGCTTTGGCACCACGCACCGCACAAAGAGCAATGCCGAGGACCTGGCACGCGGTCTGGGCGTGGACTTCCGCGAGATTCCCATCCATGATGCCGTGGCGCAGCACTTTGCAGACATCGGGCATGACCCGGACGTTCAGGACGTGACCTACGAGAACTGCCAGGCGCGCGAGCGCACGCAGATTCTCATGGATCTCTCCAACCAGGTGGGCGGGTTTGTGATCGGCACGGGTGATCTCTCCGAGCTGGCGCTTGGCTGGGCCACCTACAACGCCGACCATATGAGCATGTACGGCGTCAACGCGAGCGTGCCCAAGACGCTCGTGCGCCATCTGGTGCGCTACGCGGCCGGCCTCTTTGGCGGGCAGATCGAGCGCACCCTGCTCGATATCCTCGACACGCCCGTCTCGCCCGAGCTTTTGCCGCCCACCGGAGACGGCGAGATCGCGCAGAAGACCGAGGACCTTGTCGGCCCCTACGAGCTGCACGACTTCTTCCTCTACCACATGCTGCGTTTTGGCTTCACGCCGGGCAAGATCTTCCGCATGGCATGCCGCTCCTTTGAGGGCGTCTACGACCGCGAGACCGTGCTCTCGTGGCTACGCGTGTTCTACCGGCGCTTCTTTGCGCAGCAGTTCAAACGCAGCTGCCTGCCCGACGGCCCCAAGGTCGGCTCGGTCACGCTTTCGCCCCGCGGCGACTGGCGCATGCCGAGTGATGCCTCCGCGCGCCCGTGGCTCGACCAGATCGACCGCCTCTAGCGCCGCGCCCCGCCGTTCGCGCTACACTTGTCTGCACTGACACCTCAGAACCCGTCCCTCCGAAAGGCTCCTCATGAAGTTCTCCAGTCGTCTCGATCGCTTTGGCGACGAGGTTTTCGCCGCTCTCAACAACCGTCGCGTCCAGCTGGAGGCAGAAGGCCGCACCATTTACAACTTGTCGGTCGGAACGCCCGATTTCGAGCCGTACCCGCATGTGGTCAAGGCCCTGACCGATGCCGCCCAAGATCCCGAGATGTGGAAGTACGCCCTGCGCGACCTGCCCGAGCTCAAACAGGCGGTCTGCGACTACTATGCGCGCCGCTTTGACGTCGATGGCATCACGCCCGAGATGGTCTGCTCCGTCTCCGGCACGCAGGAGGGCGTGGGCATCTTTGGTCTCGCCATGCTCGATGAGGGCGATACCGTGCTGGTCCCCGACCCGTGCTACCCCGTGTTCGAGGCAGGCGTCAAGCTCGCCGGCGGCACGCTGGAGTACTATCCTCTCAATGCCGAGCACGACTTTTTGCCCTATGTGGCCGGCATCGATCCTGAGGTGGCCGACCGCGCCAAGTACATGATTGTCTCGCTGCCGGCAAACCCCGTGGGCAGCGTGGGCACGCCTGAGCTCTACGAGGAGATCATCGCTTTCGCCCGTGAGCACGACCTGCTGATCGTGCACGACAACGCCTACTCCGACATCACTTACGACGGCCCGCGTGGCGGCAGCTTCCTGGGTTATCCCGGTGCGCTCGAGGTAGGCGTGGAGTTCTTCTCGCTCTCCAAGTCCTTTAACGTGACGGGCGCGCGCATCGGCTTTTTGGTGGGCCGCACCGATGTGGTCGCCGCCTTTACCAAGATGCGCAGCCAGATCGACTTCGGTATGTTCCTGCCCGTCCAGAAGGCCGCAATCGCCGCGCTCACCGGTCCGCTCGATGAGGTCGAGCATCAGCGCCTGATGTACCAGGAGCGCCGCGACGCCCTGTGCGATGGCCTCGAGGCGATCGGCTGGCAGCGCCCCAACGCACATGGATCTATGTTCGTGTGGGCAAAGCTGCCCGGCGGCCGTACCGACTCCATGGCGTTTTGCGAGGAGCTGATGGAGCGCGCGGGCGTCATCGTTACGCCGGGCGCGAGCTTTGGCCCCCATGGCGAGGGCTACGTGCGCATGGCGCTCGTCCTGCCGCCCGATGGCATTCGTGACGCTATCGATGCCATCAAGGCTGCCGGTATTACCGGCTAGTGCACATTATGTAAGCTATTTTCGGTGAACGGTGGCTTATCTTTAGGTGAATGGCTCATAATGAAGCCGTTTGACAAGACTTCTGGGCTAAGGGGAGCCCGGAGAAAGGGGAGTAAAGATGGTCAACGATAGGAAGGTCGCAATTGTCGGCTGCGGCTTTGTGGGTTCCTCCTCCGCGTTCGCGCTCATGCAGAGCGGCCTGTTCTCCGAGATGGTCCTGATCGATGTCGACCACGACCGCGCTGAGGGCGAGGCACTCGATATCAGCCACGGCACGCCGTTCGGCCACCCCATGAAGATCTACGCCGGCGACTATGAGGATGCGGCCGACGCCGCCATCATCGTCGTCACCGCCGGCGCCGCGCAGAAGCCCGGTGAGACCCGTCTTGACCTCGTGAACAAGAACGTCTCCATCTTCAAGTCCATCATCCCGCGCATTCGCGAGGTGGGCTTCGAGGGCATCCTGCTGATCGTTTCCAACCCCGTGGACGTCCTCACCTATGCCGCCATGAAGATGTCCGGCCTGCCTGAGAGCCACGTGCTGGGCTCCGGCACCGTGCTCGACTCCGCCCGTCTCAAGGAGGCCCTGGGCGCCCATCTCGACGTCGACCCGCGCAACGTTCACGCCTACATCATCGGCGAGCACGGCGACTCCGAGCTGGCTGTATGGTCTTCTGCGAACGTCTCCGGTGTGCCCCTGACCGACTTCTGTGAGATGCGCGGCCACTTTGACCACGAGGCCTCCGAGAAGAAGATCGCCGAGGACGTGAAGAACGCCGCCTACGAGATCATCTCCAAGAAGCACGCCACCTACTACGGTATCGCCATGTCGGTGCGCCGTCTGTGCACCGCCATCATGCGCGACGAGAAGCATATCCTGCCTGTCTCCAGCCTCATGGTGGGCGAGTACGGCCTGGACGACATCTGCATCTCCATGCCCACGATCGTCGGCCGCCAGGGTGTCGAGTGCCGCGTGCCCGTCTCTCTGTCCAACGAGGAGTACGCCGAGCTGCACCGCTCCGCCGATGCCCTCAAGGATGTCATGTCTCAGGTGGACTTCGAGGCGTAGGCCCGCTTCGAACATATCGGCATAAAGCTGCGCCCCGTCTCGATCGTGAGCCGGGGCGCAGTTGCGTTTCGGGGTGTTTGTTCAGGTGCAAGACGGGGTAGGGAACCCAGTCCGCTTCGGTCCTAATTGCGGTGCCTGCTGGCACTGGACGGGGACTGCGAAAAGCGTTCCGCTGCGACTCTAATTGAACTGGTTGCGGTAGGCCTCGCAGACCTCCTTGACGGGACCGTCCATACGCAGATCGCCCTTCTCGATCCAGACGGCGCGCTGGCAGATGCGCTCGACCTGCTCGATGGAGTGGGAGACGAACAGCACCGTGACGTCGCCGGAGTCGATAAAGTGGCGGATGCGGCGCTCGCACTTCTCCTGGAAGAACACGTCGCCTACGGAGAGCGTCTCGTCCACGATCAGGATGTCAGGCTCGGTGACGGTGGCGATGGCGAAGGCGATGCGCGCGACCATGCCGCTGGAGTAGTTCTTGAGCGGCATGTCGAGGAAGTCGTGCAGCTCGGCGAACTCGACGATCTCGTCAAGGTGCTCGTCGATAAAGGTCTTGGTGTAGCCGAGCAGCGCACCGTTCAGATAGATGTTCTCGCGCGCCGTGAGCTCGGGGTCAAAGCCTGCACCCAGTTCGATCAGCGGCGCGATGTTGCCGCGCACGATGCACTCGCCCTCACTGGGTTCCAGCACGCCGGCGATGACCTTGAGCATCGTCGACTTGCCCGAGCCGTTGGTGCCCACAAGGCCCACGACCTCGCCCGGGCTCACCTTGAAGGAGACGTGCTTGAGTGCATGGAACTCCTTGAAGAACAGCTCGTGGCGGGCCAGCTTGATGAAGTATTCCTTCAGGCTGTTGAGCTGCTCGGAGGCCATGTTGAAGATCATAGTGACGTCGTTGACCTCGACGGCGTAATCGGCCTTGGCACCGGCCGTATTGCTCTGCATATCAGACATTGCCGGCTCCTAGATGTAGAGAATGAACTTGTGCTCGTTTTTGTGGAAGGCCGCGTAGCCGATCACCATGGCGAGTACGGCCCAGCCCACGCAGTAGCCAAACTCCACGGGCGTGGGGCAGGTCTGGAACAGAAAGATGTCGCGCATGAACTGCAGATAGTTGTACATGGGGTTCGCGTGCATGAGGACTTGCAGGATATGGGGCATCTTGCCGATGAAATCAGTGGTCCAAAAGATGGGGGTGAAGTAGGTCCACGCGGTGAGGATGACGCTCCACAGGTGCATGACGTCGCGGAAGAAGACCGACGCCGCCGAGAGCAGAAGGCCCAGGCCCATGCAGAAGAACATGAGCAGCAACAGGCAGACGGGCAGCAAAATCAGGTGCCAGGTAGGCACCACGTGGAACCACAACATGACGAGGGCCACGGCGATGAGCGAGAAGGCAAAGTTCACAAGCGAGAAGAGCACCTTTTGCACCGGGAACACAAAGCGGTGGACCTTGACCTTCTTGAGTAGCGATGACGCCCAGATGATCGAGCCCATGGCCTGGCTGGTCGAATCGGACATCACGGTGAAGGTGATGTTGCCCACGATGAGGTAGAGCGGGTACATCTCAGGCGTGATGGAGCCGTTGCGGCCCTGTGCGAAGATGGTGGTGAACACGATGGCCATGACGATCATCATGAGCAGGGGGTTCAGCACGCTCCAGGCTACGCCCAGAAAACTGCGGCGATACTTGAGCTTGAAGTCTTTGGTGACGAGCTGCTTGAGGATGAACAGGTCCTTTTGCAGCTCGGACTTGGCATGGGTGGGCTTTGCTGCCCGCGAGATGTCTGCCACGAGGTCGGCTCCCTTGGAACGGGTCGAATACACGGTGAGTGATTATGGTAGCACGCTGCATGCGGCGGCACGGTAACTGCACGATGCGGCTGTGCCCGAGCGCCGCGAACGCCATCCGTCGAACTGCTCGAGCTGTGCGCATAACGTGCGGCGCCGCATGCCTTAAATAATGGATTACTAGCCGAAACGCCGCACGTGCGGGGGTGCAATAACGTATCATTATGAAATGATGAGGCCAGAGGGGACAGACCGGTTGCCCGTTTGCCAAAAGGCTTCGGGCGCGTTCGGAAGGACGTGAAAAATGGCAGGTAAGGGGCGTGCAAGCGAGGCCGATATGGCTCGCGTCGAGTTGGCGATTCTACAAAACATCGATTCGGTGGAAAAATCTGGTAGCGATGCGGGATTCTCCCGTGCGCATCTGGCAAAACGGGTCGGAGTGAGCGAGTGGCGCGTCCGCGCCGCCATTAAGCGATTGACCGATGCCGGCCTGCTCGAGCTCGAGGAGCATTTCACCGAGGCCGGGGCCCAGCTTCCCAACACGTACCGCATTACCGAGAACGGCCATTGGTACCATCGCGGTCTGGAAATGGGAAAGCGCATCACTGCGGAAAGGCGATAGTCTGTTCGCGCGATCACCCGTTCTTCTGCGCGTTTGCGACCGAGAGCGGTCCGGTGGGTCTTGCGGCTTGTCGGACCGCTCTTTTGTATTTTTGTTTTGGCGCAATTTGACGCGCCCGTGCACGCATGCGCGGCGTACAATAAAGACCCGTTGAAGGCATAGGAATCCTCTACGGGAAAGCGCAGGTAATTCAATATGACCAAGCACGTCTTTGTAACCGGTGGCGTCGTCTCGTCGCTCGGCAAGGGCATCACGGCCGCCTCTTTGGGCCGTCTACTCAAGTCTCGCGGCTACAAGGTGACGATGCAGAAGGCCGACCCGTACCTTAACGTGGACCCGGGCACCATGAGCCCGTTCCAGCACGGCGAGGTGTTCGTTACCGAGGACGGCTATGAGTCCGACCTCGACCTCGGTCACTACGAGCGTTTCATCGACGAGAACCTCACGCGCGATTCCAACTTCACCACGGGCGCCATCTACAAGAGCCTGATCGCCCGTGAGCGCCGCGGCGACTTCCTCGGCGGCACCGTGCAGGTCATTCCGCACGTTACCGGCGCCATTAAGGACAAGTTCCGCCGCATCGAGGAGCAGACCGGCTCCGACGTGGTCATCACCGAGCTGGGCGGCACCATCGGTGACATCGAGAGCCAACCGTTTGTCGAGGCCATCCGCCAGTACCGTAAAGACGCCGGCCCCGAGAACGTCTGCTACATCCACGTCTCGCTCGTGCCCTACATCGCGGCCGCACACGAGGTCAAGACCAAGCCGACGCAGCACTCCGTTAAGGAGCTGCGCTCCTTCGGCATCCAGCCCGACATCATCGTGCTGCGCTCCGATCATGAGATCGACGACAACATCCGCGCCAAGATCGCCAGCTTCTGCGACGTCGATACCGATTGCGTGTTCACCAACGAGGACTGCGCCTCCATCTACGACGTGCCCGGCCTTCTGGCCGAGCAGGACTTCGACCTGCGCGTCTGCGAGCGTCTGGGCCTGGATCCCCGCGAGCGCGACCTGAGCGAGTGGAACGCCTTTATCTCCAAGCAGGACCACGCCAACAAGCACGCTGATCGCGTGAAGATCGCCGTGGTGGGCAAGTACACCCAGCTGCCCGATGCCTACCTGTCCGTTATCGAGGCACTGCACCACGCCGGTGTGTACTTCGACCGCCATGTGGACGTTCAGCTCGTCGACGGCGAGAGCCTTGACGCCACCAACGTGGGCGAGGTCCTCTCCGACGCCTCCGGCATCCTGGTGCCCGGCGGCTTTGGCAAGCGCGCCTTTGACGGCAAGATCTGCGCCGCCCGCTATGCACGCGAGCACAAGATTCCGTATCTGGGCATCTGCCTGGGTATGCAGGTCGCCGTATGCGAGTTCGCCCGCAACGTTGCCGGCCTCACCGGCGCCAGCTCCTCTGAGTTCGATCCCGAGGGTCCGTACTCCGTGATCGACCTGATGAGCTCGCAGGAGGACGTTACCGAGAAGGGCGGCACCATGCGTCTGGGCGCCTATCCCTGCAAGCTCGCCTCGGGTTCCCTGGCTCACGAGGCTTACGGTGAGGACCTGGTCTACGAGCGTCATCGTCATCGCTTTGAGTTCAATAACGCCTTCCGCGACCAGCTCGAAGAGGCCGGCCTTGTCATCTCCGGCATCTCGCCCGACGAGCGCCTGGTCGAGATGGTCGAGCTCCCCGAGTCCGTGCACCCCTGGTATGTCTCCACGCAGGCCCACCCCGAGTTCAAGAGCCGCCCGACGAACCCGCAGCCGCTGTTCCGCGAGTTCGTGCGCGCGTCCATCGCGAACCACGAGGGCTGCGAGCGCGGCCAGGTGAATCCGGACAACCCGGTGGAAAAGTAATCGAGCCCGTGTCTGCGTACCCTCGCGATACCGCTTTGAGGCCCTCGGATCTTGCCGCTGAGCAAGGCCCGGGGGCCTTTCCCGTAGGGGAGGGGCCTTCTGCGCACGGCCGTGATGCCGAGGCTGTACTCGACGGCTCGACTTCGCTTGAGCGATACGCACAGGACTTTCTGAGCCACCTGGCTATCGAGCGCAACCTGTCCCGCAACACCGTGGCCGCCTATCGGCGCGACCTGGATGCTTATCTGCTGCACTTGATCGCACGCGGCATCACGGCGCCCGACGGGGTGACGCGCCGTGACGTGGAGGACTTTGTCGCTGCGCGCCGCCAGATGGGCTACGCGGACGCCTCCATCGAGCGCTCGCTGTCCGCGGTCAAGAGCTTTCACCGTTTCATGGTGCGCGAAGGCATCACCGATGCGCATCCCACCTCTGCCATGAAGCTTCCCAAAAAGGCTGAGCGCCTGCCCGACTGCATCTCTATCGATCAGGCGCAGCGCCTGCTTGAGCAGGAATTTCCCGCGACGGCGGCGGGGGAGCGCGACCATGCGATGCTCGAGGTCCTCTACGGCTGCGGCCTGCGGGCGAGCGAGTTGTGCGGCCTCGACGTCTCCGACCTCTATCTGGAGGACGAGTTTCTGCGCGTGTTCGGCAAGGGGTCCAAAGAGCGCCTGGTCCCCATATGCGGCTCGGCTCTGCGGGCTCTTGTCGAGTACCTGTCCGGCGCGCGGTCGGAGCTTGCGGTTCACGCCCGTAGCGCCGCGCCCTCTCCCGCGGTATTCCTGAACAAAAACGGCGGTCGCATCTCACGGCAGTCGCTTCATGCCGTCTGCGAGCGCTATGGACGCATGGTGGGTATCGAGGGTCTGCATCCCCACACGTTGCGGCACTCCTTTGCCACTCATATGCTTGCCGGTGGAGCCGACCTGCGCGTGCTGCAGGAGATCTTGGGCCATGCGGACATCTCGACTACTCAGATCTACACGCATATCGATCGCACGCAGCTGCGCGAGGTCTACCTGGCGGCGCATCCGCGCGCTTAGTGGGGCGGCTGCCCATACATGGGTCCCGCCCGTTAACCACGCGTTGATATTCCCCGGCCGATCTTTACGCGTTTTGGTGCCTGGGGAATGCGTTTGTGGGCGTTTTGCCCCCTTTTCTATCTATATATAGTTTGCGGCCGCGTGCACGCGGTGCCGATGAGGCCACATACGGGCATCCCTAGCAGGCCTCTTTTTGAATTAGGTCATCTACCTGCGGCTTAAACAGTTTCATCACAAATCAAGTCTCGCGAATCCGGATTATCTGCCCTCGTTGCCGGATTGGGGAGGGGTTTCCCAATGGCGAGCCGTTGATGTTTTTGCCCGCCTCAACACAACATCTTGTGTCTCATGTTTGGCCTTTGCGTGGGGCCGTCGGGAGGCGTTTGAGGGGCGGTGGGGAGCTGTGTGGGAGAAAGTGGGAAAAAATGTTGCGAAAAGAGGGTGCAGACCATAAGATTGAAAGCGTCGACAGCGGGGTGGCTCCCGCACACGCCCACGAGTAAGCCTAAGGGGGTGCAGCAGTGTATCTGAGCGGTACTTACGATCGAAATCTCGATGCAAAGGGCCGTCTGTCATTGCCGCCCGCCTTCAAGAAAGAGCTGCCCGAGAGCGTGCGCGTGCTTCCCGCTCCTGAAAAGGAAGTCGATGCCCTGTACGTGTTTACCGAAGACACCTTCAAGGCATGGCTCGAGTCGGTGTTCCTCAAGGACGGCGGTTACGACCCCACCCGTAAGGACCATCGTCTTGTGCGCAGTGGACTGAACGGCTATGCAACCACACTCGAAATAGACTCCGCTGGCCGTATCAGTCTGCCCGAGGCCTTTCGCGCCAAGGTCCATCTGGACCGTGAGGTCACCCTCGTTGGAGACGAGGACCACTTCACGATTTGGGACCGCGACGCATACGAGGCTTCGCGCAGCGAGACCATGGACGCCATGCTCAATTACTTCGGCTAGCCGAGGTGACCGTTTTTGGAAGGACAGGTATGGGAGAGGGCACTTTGACACCTGAATACCGGCATGAACCCGTAATGCTCTCAGAGGTTCTGGACTCCCTCGACCTTAAGGCAGGGTCCGTTGTTTGCGATTGCACGCTGGGAGGCGCCGGCCACTCCGTAGAGATGGCCGCGCGGATCGGCGAGGACGGCCTGCTTTTGGGAATCGATCAGGACGATATGGCGCTTGCGGCCGCGGGTCAGCGACTCGATACCGTGGCTCCTTCTACCCCCCATAAGCTGCTGAAAGGCAACTTTGGCGACCTTGACCGCCTTCTGTGCGAGGCGCAGGTCCCCGGGGTGGACGCCTTCCTGTTCGACTTGGGTGTCTCGAGCCCGCAGCTCGATATCCCTGGAAGGGGCTTCTCGTATCACGAGGACGCTCCGCTCGATATGCGTATGAATCCGGGAGAAAATCCCTTAAACGCAGCTGAGGTCATCAACACCTATAACGAAGCCGACCTCGCCCGGATTCTTCGCGTCTACGGGGAGGAGAAGTACGCTCGCCAGATCGCGTGCCAGATCGTGCGCACGCGCGACGAGCACCCTATCCTCACCACGATCGATTTCGTCGACGTCATCAAGGCGGCCATTCCGGCCGCGGCGCGGCGTCACGGAAAGCACCCGGCCCGCAAGAGCTTTCAGGCCATTCGCATCGAGGTCAACCATGAGCTCGATGTGCTTGAGAGGGGGCTCGAGGCGGCGGTGCGCTGGACGAACCCTGGCGGTCGCATCTGTGTGATCTCGTATCACTCGCTCGAGGACCGTATCGTCAAGCGCCTGTTTCAGGAGAAGAGCCAAGGGTGCATCTGCCCGCCGGATATCCCGGTGTGCGTATGCGGTCATGTTCCGGTGCTCAAGGTCATTACCCGCAAACCCCTGGTTGCCTCTGCCGAGGAGGTCGAGCGCAACCCGAGGGCGAGGTCTGCCAAGACCCGCGTTGCCCAGAGAGTCTAGCTTCGGGCACGCGTCTCGGCCGATTCCGTCCCTGATGTATTTGAAACGAAGTTAGAGAGCCAGAAGGGATGGAGGTTGCGAACATGGCCTATCGTGCAGACAACGCCGCATACGATTACGATGCGTACGAGTACGATATGTATGCCGCGCAGCCCCAGACCGATCCCGGCTACGAGAGGCAGCGTACCGCCACCCCTGCCGAGCGTCCTCGATTCGACGTCGTTACGGGTGCGGGCCGCGATACCAACCAGGCGTTGAGCCCGCGTTTTGCCCACGTTGCCAAGATCGCCTTTCTAGCGGTGGCCCTCGTTTTTGTCGTGGGCTTTGCCCGTATCTCGCTCGCGGGCGTAACCGCAGGCGTGCTCAATGCCAACGCCGCGCTTGAGGAAACCCTGGAAAACGACCGTCAGCAGAGTTCTGACCTGCAGGTCATGCGTTCCACTTACGGTTCCGACACGCGCATTCGCGAGCTTGCCACGGGCGCCCTCGGCATGGTTTCCCCGGAGGGGGAGGGGACGACCCTCGACTTCTCGAACGAGGGCTCGTCTTCTCAGGATTCCCCGCAGGGCGATAGCTCGGCTGCCGACCAAGCGTCCGCCGCGTCCGCTGCGACCGAGTAACCGAGCAAGAGACCATCTCTGTATCTGAGGCCTCGATGTCAGAAGACCGCTATCAAGATCGCAACCAAAACAGAAGAGACGCCGCAGCCCGCCTGAGGCGGGAGGGCGTGGTGCGGCGCGACCTTGCGCGAACGGGCTCACGTTCACGCAATGGCGGCGGGAGCGACCGGCGTTCCGGATCGCAACGTTTTGGTTCGCGCGGGAGCGTCCTGGAGACCGAACCCGTTTCGCGCCGGACGATCGTCTTGGGCGCTCTCGGCCTCGGTTTGGGTGCGGGCTTGTTGAGGCTCGGGCATTACCAGGTCTTTGGCGACGACCGTGCCGAGAACGAGCTCTACTGGCGCCGTATGTACAACAAGACGCTCTATGCCAAGCGCGGCACCGTGTATGACCGCAACGGAAATGTCCTCACCTCGAGCGAGGACTGCTACAAGATCGCGGTGAACCCCTCCCAGGTAACCGACAAATCTGCTGTGGTCGATGCACTGGTGGAGGTGCTGGGTGCAGACGAGGAGACCTGCAGAGATGCGGTCAACGGCTCGTCCTATACCTATATTGCCTGGAAGGCCGATACCGAAGACGGCGATGCGCTGTCGGCCAAGGGCCTTTCGGGCATCGTGCTCGAGCCCGCGATGAAGCGCGTCTATCCGTTCCAATCAGCGGCTTCTCAAGTCCTGGGCGTGGCTGATGTCGACCATGTGGGCATCTCGGGGCTCGAGCTGCAGTACAACGACATTCTGACCGGCGAGAACGGCTCCATCGTGCGCGAACAGGCGGCGGACGGCAGCTACATTGCCGGCGGCGCCTATCAGAAAGTGCCGGCTACCGACGGCACCGACATGGTCTTGACGCTCGATATCGATATCCAACAGTGTGCCGAGGAGGCGCTCAAGGAGGCTGTGGAGGGCTCGAGTGCCACCTACGGCTCCATCCTCGTGACCAATCCCCGTACGGGAGAGATCCTGGCCGCATGCTCGTATCCCACCTACGACCCGAGCGACCTTTCGACCGCGCGCACCGAGGACATGAACCTGCGCGTGGTGACCGATGCCTACGAGCCGGGTTCTGTATTCAAGCCGCTCGTGTGCGGCATGTCCATCGAGCTGGGTCTCGCCGATGCCGACACCACATACGACGTTCCCGCCAGCGTGAAGGCCGGCGACGACGACGTGACCGATTCGGACGCGCGCGACTACGCCATGACCATGACGATGCGCGAGATCCTGCGCCGCTCCTCCAATACGGGAATGATCTTGGTGGGGGAGCAGATCGGGGCGGACGACTTTGCCTCGTACGTAAAGAAGTACCAGGTAGGCAAAAAGAGCGGCGTGGACTTTCCGGGTGAATCGACCGGTTCGGTCAAGAGCCGTGACGAATACGACGGCGCGAGCGTGGCGGCCATGTCTTTTGGTCAGTCCCTCTCGGTCTCGCCGATCGAGATGGCGCGCGCCATGAGCGCTATCGCCAACAAGGGCGTGATGACCACGCCGCATTTCCTCAAGTCCACCAAGGGCGAGGAGAAGGACTGGACGAGCAAGAACAAGCGCGTCCTGAGCGAAGAGACGGCCGCAATGGTGGCGGACATGATGAAGACCGTCGTGGACGAGGGAACCGGTACGGGAGGCCAGGTTGCGGGCTACGAGGTTTCCGGCAAGACAGGTACGGCACAGCGGGCGAGCGAAGAGGGGGGCTATCAGAAAAACATCTATATGGCCTCATTCATGGGCTTTGCCCCCACAAAGGACCCGCAGGCGCTCGTATACGTGACGCTCGACGGCACACCGAATCTTTCGTACGCGGCGGCCCCGCCCTTTGCGACCGTGATGGCCCAGGCGCTCACGACCTTGGGTGTTAAGCCTACGGCTTAGGCTCGCGGCCGTTCACAGCCCCTGCACCACTGGGCGCACCCGTCCCGTTACAATGGTCGTTCGGATTTAACGGCTCATAAAGGAGCATGCATGATAGAGATTGCGGTTAAGGACCTCGAGCGCGTCACCGGAGCGTGTCGCCACGGGGAGGTGACCGAGCGCATCTGCCGCGGCTGCGTCATCGATTCGCGTCGCGTCGAGAAGGATTCCATGTTCGTCGCGTTCCCCGGTGAGCGTGTGGACGGAAACGCCTTTGCGGCCTCGGCCATCGAGGCCGGTGCCGGTGCCGTGGTACTGACCGTCAAGCCCGCATCTGAGCTCCTCGAGCTTGCGGCCGCTCACGACTGCGCGCTGCTCACCTGCGAGGACCCCACGGAGTTCCTGCTGGCGCTCGCGCACGATTACCGTAAGCGCCTGGACGCGACCGTCATCGGTGTGACCGGTTCGATCGGCAAGACCACCACTAAGGACTCGCTGGCCAAGATGCTTTCGTGCCGGTATCGCGTGCACGTGACGAGCGGCAACTTCAACAACCTGATCGGCATGCCGCTGACTATCCTCTCTGCTCCCGCAGACACCGAGATGCTCGTGCTAGAGATGGGCATGAACGCCACGGGCGAGATCGCCCGCCTCACTGCCTGCGCCGAGCCTGCTATCGCCGTGATCACCAAGGTAGGCACCTCGCATATCGGTATGCTGGGCAGCCGCGAGAACATCGCGCGCGCCAAGGCAGAGATCATCGCCGGCATGATGCCCGCCCCCGGAATGGACGCGCCCCTGCTCGTTCTGCACGGCGAGGACGACTTCACTTCCTTTATCGCCGATGAGTTCGCGACCCCGGCGGGCGTCGAGCTGCTGCGCTGCGGTTCCGCCGAGGGCAACGACGTGCGCGTGGGCGACCTGTTCGTTGACGACGAGGGCATGCCTCACTTCACCGTCTCGTTCGCGGACGGCCAGAAGCTCGAGACGCATGTCTCCGTCCCCGGCGCACAGGCCGTCATCAACGTTGTCTACGCGGCCTCGATCGCGCAGCGCTTGGGCGTGTCGCTCGAGGATATCGACCGCACGCTCGGCTCCCTTCAGATTACCGGTCGTCGCCAAGAGGTGCGCCGCGCCGCCTGCGGTGCGCGCGTCATCGACGACTCCTACAACGCCGCGCCTGAATCCATGGCTGCCGGCCTCGATCTTCTCTGCGCGCTGCCCTGCGCGGGTGCGCGCATTGCCGTCTTGGGCGAGATGGGCGAGCTGGGCGAGGACGGCCCGCGTCTTCATGCCCTGACCGGTGCCTATGCCGCTGCGAAGAAGCTCTCTACGCTGGTGTGCGTGGGGGACGAGGGCGCTCGCGACATGGCCGCGGCCGCACGCCTTATGGGCATGCCGGACGACCAGATCGTTATCCTTGCCTCTACCGATGAGCTCATCGAGCGCATGGGAGGCGCTTTGGGCGAGCAGGACCTGGTGCTGGTCAAGGGTTCGCGCTTTGTGGGCCTTGATCGCTTTGTCGAGGAGGTCTGCGCATGATAGGCAACAGTGCATACCCCACCTACCAGGCGTTTTTGGCCCTGGGTATAGCGGCCGTCATCACGGCGATTCTCATGCCTCTGTGGATTCGTGCCCTCAAGTTCGAAGGCATCGGCCAGCAGGTGCGTGCCGACGGCCCCAAGCGCCATCTGATCAAGCAGGGCACGCCCACCATGGGCGGCGTCGTTATCCTGGTCGCCGTGACGATCACCTGCCTTTTGATGGCAAAGGTCACCGTCGAGCTCATTTTGGTGCTGGCCGCCATGCTGGCAACCGGGCTTCTGGGCCTCATCGACGACGTGACCTCCGTCACGCACGGCCGCTCCTTGGGCCTGACGCCTAAGGCCAAGATGGTTGGCCTTACGCTCATCTGCGTGCTCTTTTGCCTGGGTGCCGTCAACTTCTGCGGAGTTCCCGCCGAGGTGCGCTTTCCGGGCGGCTTCGCCATCGATCTGGGCGTGCTCTCCACGACCTTCCAGGTGGCGGGCGCCACGATCACCGTGCCCTGGCTGTTCGTGCTGTTCACCTGGCTGCTCATCGCGGGCTTCTCCAACGCGGTCAACCTGACCGACGGCCTCGACGGCCTTGCCGGCGGCACCTCCATGATCGCCATGCTCATCATGGCCGCCATCGCCTATATTTGCGATGACTCCAATCTTGCCATCTTCGGTACGGCCTGCGCTGGTGGCTGCCTGGGCTTTCTATGGTTCAACTGCTACCCGGCGAGCATCTTCATGGGCGATACGGGCTCCCTTGCCTTAGGTACCGCCTTTGCCTGTATGGGTGTCGTCACCAACACCGAGGTCTCGTCTCTCATTATCGGCGGCCTGTTTATCGCCGAGGCGCTCTCGGTCATCATCCAGGTCGTGAGCTTCCACTTCACGCATAAGCGCGTGTTCTTGATGGCTCCTATCCACCATCATTTTGAGAAAAAGGGTTGGGCCGAGACCAAGGTGGTGATCCGCTTCTGGATCGTCTCCGCCGCCTTCGGCGCCCTGGGTCTTGCCATCTTCTTCCAGCTGGGACAGTGATTGTAACCATGCCGCTACCGCAGACGTTTTCGCTTCTCGTTTTGGGTCAGGGCTCTTCGGGCCTGGACGTCGTCTCGTGGGCTTGCCGCCATCTGGGCGAGCGCGTCGAGTCGGTGACCATGTACGGCGGGGCATCCTCTTCGGCAAACGAGCGCACGCGCAAGCTCGAGGCGGCCGGTGCCCGTTTCGTTTACGGTACCGAGCAGGTCGAGGGCTCCTATGACGTGTGCGTGGCGAGCCCCGGCATCTCTGAGTTCAGCGACTTCTTTGCGGCTGGCCGTGCCCATGCGCGCGAGATCATGGGCGAGCCTGAGTTCGCTTGGCGCCTTTCGCCCGAGCGCTGGTGCGCCATCACGGGCACGAATGGCAAGACGACCACCACTTCCTTGGTGAACCATTTGCTCAACGAGTGCGGCATCGGGAGCGTTGCCGTGGGAAACATCGGCAATCCGCCTATCAACGAGGTCGATGGGCGCGAGCCGGGTTCCTGGTTTGCGGCCGAGCTCTCGAGCTACCAGATCGCCACGACCCATGAGCTGCACCCGCGCGTGGCCGTGCTCCTCAACATCACCGATGACCACCTGTCATGGCATCGCTCGCACGAGAACTACGCTCAGGCAAAGATCCGCCTGTTCCAAAACATGGATGATAACGACCTGGTTATCGTCGACGTTGACGATGCCGGTGTCATGGCACATGCCGAGCAGATCTTTAACCCCGCTTTGCGCGTGCTCTCCCTGTCGATGCGCGACGCCGGTACTCCTGATGCCGCCTTTGAGCGCGACGGGCGGCTCGTTGTTCGCCTGAGCGGCGTCGAGTACGACCTGGTCGCCGTCGGCGAGCTGAACATTGCGGGCGAGCACAACGTGGTGAACGCCTTGGCCGCCGCAGCCAGCGCGCTTGCGTGCGGAGCTCCCGTAAACGGCGTCCGCGCCGGCCTGTGCAGCTTCGAGCCCCTTGAGCACCGAATCGAGCCCGTGGGCAAGGTCGCCGGTGTGCGCGTCTACAACGATTCCAAGGCTACGAACACCGACGCGGTGGAGAAGGCCCTGACGGCTTTTCCCAACGATCGGGTGATCCTGCTGCTCGGCGGCCACGACAAAGGGACGCCGCTTGAGGACTTTGCGCGCATCGTCTGCGAGAACGTCGCTTGCGCGGTCTGCTTCGGCGAGGCGCGCGAGCGTTTCAGTGCGGCCCTTGCGGCCGCTCCCGGCGCCGATAACGTAACGATCCTTCCTGCCGAGCATCTGCTCGACGCGCTCGATGTAGCGCTTACGCATGCCTCTGAGGGGGATGTCGTGCTGTTCTCGCCGGCCTGCTCTTCGTTTGACGAGTTCTCGGGCTACGAGGAGCGCGGTCGCGTGTTCAAGAGCTACGTCGAGGACGCCCGTCGAGCTGCGGGCGAGCTCGCCACAAAGGCGTAGATCCATCGTGGGCACGGTAGACACCTCTCCCCGCGGGGAACAGACGACAACCCAAACCGAGGAAGGCGAGCGCACCGTATCGCGCCGGTCTTTGCGTGGCCCTGCGGCGCCCGAGCATTCCGGGCTGAGCGGCTGCTTGATCGCGGGCGTGCCTGCCCGCATCATGCGCCCGCGCATCGTCTTCATCGTCTGCCTGGTGGCGCTCGTCTCCTTTGGCCTCCTTATGGTCTATTCCGCATCTGCGGTCGAGTCGCTCAAGGAGAACGGCGATGCCCTCCACTTCTTCTCGAATCAGCTGAAATTCGCCGGTATCGGCACGGCTGTTCTGGTATTTATCGCCGTGCGTGCGGTTTCCTGGGAACGGGCGACGACCATCTACGCGAATGCCCTGTGGGTCGTACTTCTCCTGCTGCTCATAGCCGTGCTCTTCGTTGGCTCCGGTGCCGGCGGCGCGAAGCGCTGGATCGGCAACAATTCCGTCTCCCTTCAGCCCTCCGAGTTCTTCAAGCCCGTGATCATCGTCTGTGCAGCCCGCGTGCTCTCTGAGTACTACGAGCGCCGTACCCTCGATCTCTCGAGTTTTGTCCGCATGATGGCGGTCGGCGTCGTCGTCCCCCTGATCTTTATCGTTCTCGAGCCCGATACCGGCACGACGCTCATCATCGCTCTCACGCTGGTTGCCATGATGTATCTCGCGGGTCTTTCTCGAGGGGCGCTTGTGGGGATTGCTTTGGTCATTGGCGCCCTGCTTGCCATCCTCCTTGTTGCTGCACCCTACCGTTTGGCTCGCCTCGCCGTCGCGGCTGACCCTTGGCAAGACATGTACAACACTGGCTACCAGGCGACGCTTGCCCTGATGGCGTTCACGTCCGGCGGGCTGTTCGGCCGCGGCATCGGCAACTCCACCATGAAGTACAGCTATCTGCCCGAGGCGCACAACGACTTCATCCTGGCCATCATCGGTGAGGAGCTGGGCTTTGTGGGCACGGCGCTGTTCTTCCTGGTGTTCGCCACGCTCGTGGTGGCGGGCTTCAAGATCGCCTGGAACGCTCCCAATCTGCGCGACCGCATGATCGCGTCGGGTTCATCGTTTCTGTTGGGGCTCCAGTTCCTCGTCAACGCGCTGGGCATCCTAGGCATTACCCCCATGACGGGAAAGACCATGCCGTTCATCAGCTATGGCGGCTCCTCTATGATTTCCTGTCTCATCCTGGCCGGACTTATCATCCGTGTTTCGGTGGAGAGTAATGTGCGCACCGTCCACGATGCGCGCCGTGAGAACTTCGCGGTCATGAATGACCAGGATTATGTTTCCGATCATCTGGGACGAAGCACTGCCGGTGCCGTTCGCGTACGCGGTGGGGGAGCGCCACCTGCGCGTTCCGGATTCAGCGTGATGGACGGCGGCTCGTCGCCTGCCCGCGAGGGCCGCTCGGTGCCGCTGACCCGCGGGGCTGCACGTCCCAACCGTGCCGATGACGCGCGGGGCGGTTGGGACCGTATCGACCTGAATGCCGATCCTGCTGATCGGCTCCGCACGGGCGGGTCGCAGACGCGCCGCCGTGACTCAACTTCTGGAAGGACGCGCTATGACCGATAAGATGTCTGTCGCAATCGCTGCTGGCGGTACCGCGGGCCATATCAACCCCGCGCTCGCGCTTGCCGAGGAGCTGCGCTCGCGCGGTCACGAGGTGACGTTTTACGGGCAGCCTGCGCGCCTGGAGGGGACCCTCGTCCCCCGTGCGGGCTTTGAGCTCGTGCCGGTAGAGGTCACGGGTTTCGACCGCTCCCGCCCCTGGACGGCGCTGTCTGCCATGGGGCGCGTATGGGCCGCGAAGAGGGCCCTTTCTGCGCGCTTCTCCGCACGGGGCCTGCCCGATGCGGCCGTGGGGTTCGGTGCCTATGTCGAGGTGCCCCTGCTCGGCCTTTGCAAGGACAAGCACGTGCCCTACATCATCCACGAGCAGAACTCCGTGCCCGGGCTCGCCAACAAGATGATGGCCGCCCATGCCTCGCGCGTGTGCATCTCGGTGCCTGCCGCGCGCTCCGTGTTTGAGGGCAAAGGCGCTCCCGATCGCGTCCTGCTCACGGGCAATCCTGTTCGCCGTTCGGTGCTTGCTGGCGACCGCGCGCACGGCCGCGCCTCTCTCGGCGTGCCCGAGGACGCCACGTTGCTGCTGGTGTTCGGCGGATCTCTGGGCGCCAAGCACCTCAATGAGCGTATGGCCCAGCTTAAGGACCGCATCCTTTCCTGCCCGGATGTCTTTGTGCTCCACTCCACGGGGTCGGATGGGTTCGACTCGACCCTCGAGGCCCTCTCCTTGACCCCCGAGGAGCAGAAGCGTTACCGCGTGCAGCCCTATATCGACAACATGGGCGACATGCTTGCCGCTGCCGACCTGGTTCTTTCGCGCTCTGGCGCCTCGAGTGTGGCCGAGATTGCGGCCATGGGCGTGCCCTCGGTACTCGTGCCCTACCCGCATGCCACGGCAGATCATCAGACCACTAATGCTCGGTACCTGGTCGATGCCGGCGCCGCAAAGATCTGCGCGGACGCGGATATCGACGAAGAGCCCTTTGCCGATACGATTCTGGGCCTGCTCACCGATGCCCAGGCGCGACAGGCGATGCGCGAAGCGGCGCACGGCCTCGGCCAGGACAGGGCCGCGTCTGCGCTTGCAGATGCCGTAGAGGGATTGCGCAGATAGGCCGCCCGCTGAATCGCCTTCGCGCAAACGCGGTACAGTTGCTAAAATTCACTGGTTGCAATCAGGCTCATCGCTAGGAGTTTATATAGCTATGTCAACTATCAAGAGAGCTCACTTTATCGGTATCGGCGGCGCGGGCATGAGCGGCATCGCGCTCGTTCTGCATGAGCGCGGCTATGTCGTTACCGGCTCCGACCTCAAGGCTTCGCGCTATACGCGCCAGCTCACGCGTGCCGGCGTGAAGGTCTATATCGGGCACGAGGCCAAGACCATCGATGAGCTCGAGCCCGACGTGGTCGTTGTCTCGACGGCTATTCCCGAGTCGAATCCCGAGCTCGTCCGTGCGCGCGAGCTTTCCATCCCCGTCTGGGCGCGCGCCAAGATGCTCTCGGCCCTGGGCGACGGCTACACCACGGTCGCCATCGCGGGTACGCACGGCAAGACCACGACGTCCTCCATGTGCGCCACGATGCTTGACCGCATGGGCCTCGACCCCAGCTTCCTGATTGGCGGCATCGTCGAGGGCTACGACACCAACGGGCGCAACGGGGCCGGCGAGCACTTTGTCTGCGAGGCGGACGAGTCCGACAGCTCCTTCCTCTATCTCAATCCCAACGTGGTGGTGGTCACCAACGTCGAGGCCGACCATCTCGACCACTATTCCTCGCTCGAGGAGATCGAGGACACCTTCGTGAAGTTCATGAGCCTCGTGGGCGAGGACGGCACCGTCATCGTGTGCGGTGACTCCCCGCGCTTGGTGGAACTTGCCCACCGCAGCGGTCGCAAGGTCGTCTCCTACGGTTTCTCGACAGACAACGACGTCGTGGTCGTGCCCGATGCCAACCGTCACGCGCTGGGCGGCAGCTTCACGACCTCCATCGACGGCGTGGAGCACCATGTCTCCATCAAGAACAACCCCGGCACGCACAACATGCTCAACGCCTGCGCCTCCCTGATCGTGGCCTCCGTGCTCGACCTGGACGTCGAGGCTGCCGCCACGGCGCTCTCCAGCTTCGACGGCGTGCGCCGCCGCTTCACCCATGCGGGCGACGTCAACGGCGTGTGCCTGGTGGACGACTACGGCCATCATCCCACCGAGGTCAAGGCTACGCTCAAGGCTGCCAAGACCCTCGATTTCGGCAAGGTCACCGTTGTCTTCCAACCGCACCGCTACTCGCGCCTGCAGGCACTGGCGAGCGACTTCGCCGACGCCTTCGCCGCGGCCGACGTCGTGATCTTGATCGACGTGTTCTCTGCCGGCGAGATGCCGATTCCTGGCGCCACCTCCAAGATGCTCGCCGACCTCATCGCCGAGCGCCATCCCGACAAGCCCGTCTTCTACGCTCCCGACCGCGCGAAGCTCATGGAACTCATCGATGCCAACGTCTGCGCGGGCGATCTTCTGATCACCATGGGCGCCGGCGACGTGACGACGGTCGGCCCCGACTATCTCGAGCACGCCGCGGAGCTCGCCGGGAGCGACGAGTAGACATGGGCCTGTTCAACGCCGTCATGGCCCTTTCGGGCGCTGCCGATATCGATTTGATCGAGGGCGAGCGCATGAGCCGTCACACCACGTATCGCGTGGGCGGCCCGGCGGCGCTGTTCGTTACCTGCCACAGCTACCATGGGCTGCGCCGTTGCATCGAGACGCTTAAACGCGAATCGGTCCCCTGGGTCCTGCTTGGGCGCGGGTCCAACCTGCTCGTTTCGGACAAGGGCTACGGGGGCGCGGTCGTCATTTTGGGGCGCGAGTTCCAGCGTACCGTGATCGCCGAGGACGGCTGCCACGTCACCGTCGGTGCCGCCACGGTGCTTTCGCGCCTGTTGAACGATATGGCCTCGAAGGGCCTTTCCGGTCTGGAGTTCGCGGTCGGCATACCGGGCACCCTCGGCGGGGCCGTCTCCATGAACGCGGGTACCCGCAGCGAGTCCATCGATGCCGTTATCGAGTCGGTGGTCACCTACCGCCCGGGCGACGGCATGCATTACTACGATCACGACGACGTACGCTGGGGTTACCGCGAGTGCGGGCTTCCGGCGTACGAGATCATCCTCGAGGCCACGCTTAAGCTCGAGCCCGGCAAGAAGGAAGACATCCGCGCGCGCATGGAGCGCTACCTTTCGCGCCGCAAGCGTACGCAGCCCATCGGCAAGGCCTCGTGCGGCTCCGTCTTTCGCAATCCGCCTGACAGAAGTGTGGGCGCTATGATCGATGACTGTGGATTGAAGGGTTTTTCCATAGGCGCGGCAGAAGTCTCGCCCGTTCACGCTAATTTTATTGTCAACAACGGAAAGGCGAGCGCGCAGGATATCCTTTCCGTCATCCAGCATGTGCACGCAAAGGTAAAGGAAACGTATGGCGTCGAGCTTCAGCCGGAAGTCAAATTCCTCGGCTTCTAGCGGGAAGCCGTCGTATCGCCGTAACGTTCCGCACGCGCAGACCCGCTCAGGCCGTCCCAATTCGAATACCTCGCTTAGCCGCATCCCCGCGGGCTCGTCTCGCAGCTCGTTGGGCGGGGGGCGCCCCCGTTCGCATGCGCCTTCCGCTCGCCCCAGAACGTCCGGTCAGGCGAACCTCGCTACGCGCGGAAACGTCGCTCTGCGCCGCCGCAGCGTGCCGAGTGCGCACGGCTCTTCGCCCCATACGTACTCGGCTCGATCTTCGGCAGCTGCGCAATACCGGGCGCGTGCCGCCTCCGTCCCGCCCTCTCGGGGGGCGGCCGGGCAACGTGGCGGCCGTGCGGGTGCGCGCCGGGACGGTCGCGCGGCCTCGCGCGCGCCCCGTCGTCGCTTCAGCCTGCCTCGGTTTTCGGGCTGGCCTGCGCGCATCGCCATCGCGGCCGTAGCCCTTTGCGTCGTGGTGTTTGTCGTGTGCAGCATCCTGTTCAACTCGGAGCTTTTCGCCGCTACCGATATCCAGATCAAGGGCAGCGAGCACATCTCGCAGGAAACGGCTCAGCGCCTGATCGAGCTGCCGGAGAACGTGACGCTGTTCAACGTGAGCGACGAGCAGATCGTCTCCGACCTCAAGAAGAGCCCGTGGGTAAAGGGCGTCGACATCAAGCGCGAATTTCCCCACACGCTCATCATCACGCCGACCGAGCGCACGGTAGCGGCCATCGTCTACATCGCGGCCGACGACGTGGCCTGGGCCGTGAGCGACGACAACACGTGGATCGCCCCCGTCTCCCTCTCGGTGGCGCTCGATGCGGATGGCAACGTCGTCGATGCGATGGGTATGTCTGCCGCGCAGGACGGCTCTTCCGATTCCAGCGATGGTGCCGGGTCCGACGGCGCCGACAGCGACTCCGAATCGGGCGACGGCTCCGATAGCTCGGATTCGTCGACCGATACTTCTGATTCGACTTCCGATTCGGAGACCACCTCAGTGCAGACGGAGGACGGCTATACCCTGCTTTCCGGCGAGGAGGCCGCGCGCGCCGTGGCGCAAAGGATGGGAACCGCGCTGTTCATCAACGTGGGCACCGACATCTCTCCCTCCAGCGGTTCGTCGGTGACCACCAAGGCCCTGCTTGTCGGTCTCAAGTACGTCAAGGGGTTCTCGTCCGAGTTCCTGTCTCAGATCAAGAGCTTTTCGCTGCCTTCCGTGCAGGCCGCGGCCTGTAATCTCACGAGCGGCGTGGAGGTCGCCCTGGGCGACGCCGAAGACATCTCGAAGAAGGAGCGCGTGGTTACCGAGCTGCTCAGCAAACAGTCCGACGTCACCTACATCAACGTGCGCACGCCCGACGCCTACACGTACCGTGCGGCCCAGCTGTAGGGGTTGACCTGCAGGTTGAGGACGCGTCCGCCGAGCGGTTTTGTATGCTACCTGCGGAATTAAAGTTTTTGGGTGCACTCGTTTGACTAATTATGGGAATATGTGCAAACATACCATGGTTTACCTCGACATTTAATCTGTACTTGAGGGTTAACATCATGTAGCTGCAAAGCGCCTTACCACTGTTCGGAGGACCGACACATGCACGAGAACGAGATCAATAACTATCTTGCCGTCATCAAGGTGGTCGGCGTAGGCGGCGGCGGTACCAACGCCGTCAACCGCATGATCGAGGAGGGCATCCGCGGCGTCGAGTTCGTCGCCATCAATACGGACGCCCAGGCGCTTGCCATCTCCGATGCTGACATCAAGGTCCACATCGGCACCGACCTGACGCGCGGCCTTGGTGCCGGCGCCAACCCCGAGGTCGGCCGCAAGGCCGCCGACGAGTCTCGTGACGACATCTCCGAGGCGCTCGCCGGTGCAGACATGGTCTTCATCACCTGCGGCGAGGGCGGCGGCACCGGTACTGGTGCCGCCCCCATCGTTGCCGATATCGCTATGAACGAGGTCGGCGCCCTTACCGTCGCCGTCGTCACCAAGCCCTTCACCTTCGAGGGCCGCAAGCGCAAGGCTTCCGCCGAGGACGGCATCAAGACGCTCTCCGACTGCGTTGATACCATGATCGTCATCCCGAACGACAAGCTGCTCGACATCGCCGAGAAGAAGACCACCATGCTCGAGGCCTTCGCCACGGCCGATGGCGTCCTTTCCCAGGGCACCCAGGGCATCACGGACCTCATCACCGTCCCGGGCATCATCAACCTCGACTTCGCCGACGTTAAGACCATCATGAAGCAGGCCGGTACCGCCATGATGGGCATCGGCACCTCCTCGGGCGATACCCGTGCGGTCGACGCCGCCCAGCAGGCTATCTCGAGTCGCCTGCTCGAGAGCTCCATCGACGGCGCCACCCGCGTGCTGCTCTCCATCGCCGGCTCCAAGGACCTCGGTATCCAGGAGATCAACGATGCCGCCGACCTCGTCGCCAACGCTGTCGACCCCGAGGCCAACATCATCTTCGGTACCGTTGTCGACGAGTCCTTGGGTGACCAGGTACGCATCACCGTCATCGCTACCGGCTTCTCCGATGCTAACGTCAACCGTCAGGACCAGCTCTTCGCTCAGGCCCAGGCCAAGTCGAGCGATCCCGCTCCGGCACACGCCGCTTCCTCCTCGAGCAAGCCGGCCTCTTCCACCCGCAATATCGGTGGCACCGAAGTCCCCAACTTTGGTAACGACCAGTTTGAGCTGCCCGACTTCCTGAAGCGCGGCAACTTCTAGTCCGCCTGCCAAGGCCTTCGGTCAAAACATGCCATATGAGGCACGGATACGTTGGTGTCCGTGCCTTTTTCTTACTGCAAGGAGTATGCCATGACGTCTGGACGCGCCCTTGAACTGGATCGCTTTACGCGGGGCGGAGTAGCCCTTGTGGGGGCGTGCACCGGTCCGGTGAGCTTTGCCTTTACCGAGCGTACGGGCGGCGTTTCAAAGGAGCCGTTTTGCTCGCTCAACCTCGGTGCGCACGTGGGGGATGACCCTGAAGCCGTGGGGGAGAACCGGCGCCGCGTTCTTGCCGCCTTGGGGGCAGAAGGGTGGCTCGAGAACCTTCTGGTGCCCAACCAGGTGCACGGCGACCGCGTGGTCACGGTCGATGCCACGTCTGCGCGCGACCTGGACGCCCTGCGCGAGACGCTTGCCGAGGGCGCCGATGCGATCGTATGCACCGTGCCCCATGTGCCCGTTCTGCTCTGCTTTGCAGACTGCGTACCTGTGGTTCTGGTGTGCCCGCGCGGCTTTGCCGTGGTCCATTCCGGCTGGAGGGGCACCTATGCGCGGATCTCCGCCAAGGCGGCACGTGTCCTTATGGAGGCCACCGGCTGTTCGGCGACAGAGATTCAGGCCTACATCGGCCCCCATATTCTTGGGGACGAATACGAGGTCTCGGCTGATTTGCTGCATACATTCGCTTTACAATTTGATAGCATTAATGAGTCTGAAACACGCAGGCTCGCCCTTGCGTGTGCGATTACACAGTCCCTTGAAGAAGTGGGAGTTCCTCTGTGCGGAATTCACGATACTCGTCTCTCGACTCTGAGCCTCAACGAGAGGTTCTACTCGTATCGTCGGGAGCAGGGAACGTGCGGCCGTCATGCGGCCGTGGCGGTCATGCGCTGACCCGCCGTTCCTTTCTTTCGGGCGCGGCCCTGCTGGCGTTGGTCTCGCTGACCGGTTGCCAGGGCTCATCTTCATCTTCAAAGCAGATCACCGTGGCCGGCTCTACCACCTGTCTGCCCATCGCCGAGTCTGCCGCCGAGGCCTTTGGCGAGGCGACCGGCGTATCCGTTCTGGTAAGCGGCCTGGGCTCCTCTGCGGGCATCGAGGCCGTCTCTAACGGCACGGCGGATATCGCGAGCTCCTCGCGTCAGCTCAACAGCGACGAGCAGGATCTGGGCCTTACCGAGATCGTTATCGCTCACGACGGCATCGCCGTGATCGTGAACACCGAGAACCCCGTTCAGAATCTCTCGACCGAGCAGCTGCGGGGCATCTATTCCGGTCAGATTACCAACTGGAGCGAGGTGGGCGGCGATGACCTGGAGATCCAGCTCGTGAACCGTGACGAGGCCTCCGGCACGCGCGAGGCCTTCAAGACCATCGTTATGGACGGCGCCTCGTTCGACCGCCGCGCCGCGGTGCTCTCCGGCACCGGCCAGGTGCGCGACGTGGTGAGCCGCAGCCTTGGCGCGATCGGCTACATCTCCTTGGGCTTCGTTGAGTCGAAGTACGCCGAGACCGAGGTTCGTGCCATCAACGTGAACCACGTGGAGCCCTCCGAGCAGACCATCGCCAGCGGCGGGTACCCTATCTCGCGCGACCTGTACTTCTACGTCAAGGGCACGCCCAGCGCCGAGGCGCAAAGCTATATCGATTACGTTGTCTCCGACGACATGGAGCAGATCGTGCGTGACGCCGGCTTTATCCCTGTGACGAACGACGATTCGGAAGGGGAGTGAGCGGTATGAGCGAGACTCAAGACAACACCGTCCAGAAGGCTGCGCCCAAGCGCGAGCTCGCGCTCGTTTCGCGCAGCACCTACGTGAAGGAAAAGGCGCTGCAGTATCTCTTTTTCGCCTGCGCCTTCCTGGCTGTCGTCACGGTCATCCTGATCTTTGTGTTCACCACCTACAGTGCGCTTCCGGTGTTTACCGATATCGGCCTGGCGAACTTCTTCAGCCTTACCTGGGCCCCCAGTGAGGGCGAGTACGGCATCTTGTCGCTGCTTGCAGGCTCCGGCCTGGTAACCATCGGTGCTCTGGTCATGGGCGTGCCGCTGGGCGTGGGCACCGCGGTCTACCTGGTGGAGATCGCGAGCACGCGCGTCTGCAAGATCATTAGCCCCGCTGTGGACCTGCTCGCGGGCATTCCCTCGATCATCTACGGCTTCTTTGGCATGATCATCATCCGCCCGTTTGTGGCGCAGGTCTCTGGTGGCTTGGGTTTTGGTGCGCTGACCGCATGGTTCGTGCTCGCCATCATGATCGTCCCCACCATCACCACGCTCTCTATGGACGCCCTGAACTCGATTCCCATGGGCATTCGCGAGGCGAGCTACGCGATGGGCGCCACCAAGTGGCAGACTATCTACAAGGTCGTGATTCCGGCGGCCAAGCTCGGCATCGTCGACGCCATCGTGCTCGGCATGGGCCGCGCCATCGGTGAGACCATGGCCGTGCTCATGGTCGTGGGCAACGCGCCGGTCATCCCCGCCTCCATCGCGAGCCCTATCTCTACGCTCACGAGCCAGATTGCGCTCGATATGAGCTACTCGTCGGGCCTTCACCGCTCGGCCCTCTTCGGCATGGGCGTGGTCCTGTTCATCATCTCTGCGGCGCTCGTGGGTATCGTCCGCCTGCTTTCCAAGAAGAAGAGGGGGTAGGACATGGCCGATTCGCAGACTCCCGTTCAGGAGGTCTCCTCGCGCGAGCGCATCAAGCGCGCGCTGGCAAACGGCAAGTCGGGCCGTATCTCCAAGGACACCTCGAACCAGATCATGCTTTGGGTATTCCGCGCCGCCGCCTATCTGACGACTCTGGTGCTCGTCGCCATCATCGCCTACGTGGTGATCAACGGCTTGCCACATATCTCACTTGACTTTATCTTCGGTTGGCCTGAGGGCGTAAACGCCGAGGGCGGCATCTGGCCCACGATCGTTTCGACTATCTACGTCACGGCGCTCGCGATGCTCATCTGTACGCCCATCGCCGTGCTCGCCGCGGTCTACCTGGCGGAGTACGCCAAGCAGGGCAAGCTCGTCAACGTGATTCGCTACGCGGCGGACACCCTGGCCTCCGTTCCCTCCATCGTTATGGGCCTGTTCGGCTATGCGCTGTTCGTCGAGGCCATGGGGCTGGGTCTTTCCATGCTTTCCGCCGCCATGGCGCTCGCTCTACTTATGCTGCCGATCGTCATGCGCACCACCGAGGAGGCCATCCGCGCCGTCCCGCGCTACATTCGCTGGGGCGCCTACGGCCTTGGTGCCACCAAGTGGCAGGTCGTGAGCCGCATCGTGCTGCCTTCTGCCTTTGGGCGCATCGCCACGGGCATCGTGCTCGCCATCGGTCGTGCCATCGGCGAGACGGCCGTGGTGCTCTACACCATGGGCCAGGCCATCAACATGCCCATCACGCCGCTCGATTCCGGTCGCCCCATGACCGTGCATCTCTACCTGCTCGCTAACGACGGCATCAACATGAACGCGGCCTACGGTACGGCCCTTCTGCTGATGATCATCATCCTGGCCTTCAATCTCTTCTCGCGCTACCTGTCGCGCAGGAGCCGATAACTTCGCCCTAAGGAGTCTCATGTCTGTTTACCAGTCTGCGCCTACGCCCGAGGAAAGCGCGATCATCACCGAGGACTTTGAGTTCTGGTACGGCGACTTCAACGCGCTCACCGGCCTTAACGTCAACATCGCCAAGAACAAGATCACCTCGTTCATCGGTCCTTCCGGCTGCGGTAAGTCGACCTTCCTGCGCTGCATGAACCGCATGAACGATCTCATCGAGGGTACGCACACGGGTGGCCTCATGTCGCTCGACGGCAACGATATCTATGCTCCGGGCGTCGACCCCGTCGACCTGCGCCGTCGCGTGGGCATGATTTTCCAGCAGCCCAACCCCTTCCCCAAGTCCATTTACGAGAATGTCGCTTTTGGCCCCCGACTGCAGGGCGTGACTAGCAAAAGCGACCTCGATGACATCGTCGCGACTGCAGGGCGTGACTAGCAAAAGCGACCTCGATGACATCGTCGAAGAGTCCCTAAAGCGCGCCAATCTGTGGAAAGAGGTTTCCAATCAGCTCTCGAAAGACGGCTTGGCGCTCTCGGGCGGTCAGCAGCAGCGACTGTGCATCGCACGCGTGCTGGCTGTGCAGCCGGACGTTCTCCTGATGGACGAGCCCTGCTCCGCCATCGATCCCACCTCCGTTCAGAAGGTCGAGGACCTGATGGCAGAGCTTGCGCCCGAGATGACCATCATCATCGTGACGCACAGCATGCAGCAGGCTGCTCGAATCTCCGATTACACGGCATTCTTCTTACAAGAGGTTGCGGGTGAGCCTGCTACACTAATCGAGTATGGTCAGACCGACTCGATCTTTACTAGTCCCATAGATCGACGCACGGAGGACTATATCACCGGTCGCTTTGGCTGATCTGCGCCCGGTGCTCGTTGTCTGCGGGTTGCACATGCTCGCATCTGTCTGATTGGAGAAACCCATGCGCAAGCTCTTTTCTCGCCAGCTCGTCGAGGCGCGTCACGAGATGCTCTCGATCTACGAGGCCGTCGACCTGACGCTTCACGATGCCGTGCAGGCGTTTTTGACCAACGATAAAAAGCTCGCCAACAAGGCCAAGAAGAAGACCCTCCAGATCGACGCCCGCTGCGCCAACCTTGAGGCCGTTTGCTACAACCTGATCGCCACGCAGGGCCCGGTCGCTTCTGACTTCCGTCTGCTGCAGACCATCATCTATATCGACTTCAACCTGCAGCGCATGACCGACAAGGTGCGCCAAGTCGCACGTGCGGCAAAGCACAAGGTCAAGGCCGATATTGAGCTTCCCGACGAGCTTAACCAGCTCATCGATGCCGAGGCCAAGAGCGTCTATCGCGTGATCGGTGCCTCCATCTCCGCCCTCGTGAACAACGACATGGGCACCGTCTGCTCGCTTTCCGATCAGGACGAGCCGGTGCACCAGATCTACGAGGAGTTCTTCCGTGTCTACAACCGCATGGGCACGCCCGATCTTACCGACGACAAGTCCTATGACGACCTGCGCCGTGCCATCATGGTATCGCGTTATCTGGACCGCACGGCCTCAATCTCGATCGATGCCGCCAGCCGTCTGACCTTCCTGCTGACCGGCCAGCGCCTGACCGCCTCCGACCTTGTGGACATCGATGAGGACGAGCTCGAGAGCATGCGCGTTCCCTCCGGCGAGGGCACGGTGCTCGAGCCCACGGTCGACGCCCAATACGTGGCCAAGCTGCCGCTCGATGAGGTGGGCGAGGACCTGCGCGCGCTTATCGAGGCGCTCGAGGACGTCGAGACCGAGCTGGACGAGTCCGAGGAGTAATCGGCGCGCATCCTGCCTTTGATAAAACTAAGCCTTTGTGTTTTGGGCGCGGTACTGCATGCGGTGCCGCGCCTTTGCGCTACCATGGCTCCAAATAAAAGCAAGCAGGCAAGGGGTGGTCTTGAGTGTCCGATACCTATCTGGACAAGGTGCGTCGGCGGCGTGAAGAGATCTTGGAGCGCGTCGACGCCTCGCTCGCCAAGAGCGGACGGGCGCGCGGCGACGTCCGCGTGATGGCTGTCTCCAAGACCGTCGATATCGATGCCGCGGCAGACGCCATACGTGCCGGCTATGAGCTGCTCGGCGAGAACCGCCCTCAGGAGCTGGTTCGCAAATGCGAGGGCCTGCGCGAGGTCGAGGACCTGCCGCGGGTGCGCATCGACATGATCGGCAACCTCCAGAAGAACAAGATCAACATGGTGCTGGGCGCAGCCTCGCTCATCCACTCCGTCTCCTCCGTGGACCTTGCCCGAGCGGTCTCCGAGCGTGCCGTGCGCCGGCTTGAGGCAGGGGAGATGGCCGCCCCCCAGGACGTGCTGCTCGAGGTCAACGTGAGCGGCGAGGAGTCCAAGTCGGGCCTTTCTCCCGAGGAGCTGCGAGCTGCGGCCGATGAGTTGGTTGGGCTTCCCGGCATCTCCGTGCGCGGCCTGATGACCATGGCGCCGCGGGGCAATAAAAGTGTTGCCCGCGCCACGTTCGCCGGTCTGCGTGAGCTTCGCGAGGAGCTTGCCGCCCGCTATCCGGAACTCGAGCTTACCGAGCTTTCGTGCGGGATGAGCGAGGACTTTGATGTGGCCATCGAGGAGGGTTCTACGCTTATTCGCCTTGGTAGGGTGGTATTCGACCCCTCCTTTGCACTACAATAACCACAGTTTGCGCTGATGGCGCGACTGCACCCCAAACAGACGTTAACCGCACTACGGGCAGAGAGGTACCATCGTGGGCTTTCTAGATGAACTCAAGAACAAGCTCCCCTTTGGTCAGGGCGAGTACGGGGCCGATGACTATGGTCCCGATGATGGCTACAACGACGACTATTACGATGACGCTCCCGAGGGCGGTTATTCGGACAACTCCTACGGCGCCGGAGCCTACGGTACGTCTGATGGCTATCAGCAGCCCTACCAGGAGGAATCCTCGCTTGGCGTGCTTGGTCAGACCCGTCGCGGGGAGGCCGAGTCCGTGGCTGTCTACACTCGTAGCGGCCAGCTCGTAGGCGATGCCGACCGCCATGCGACCACCTTCAATCCGCCCGCCCGCTCGCAGGAGTCGACCTACCGTCCCGGTGCATACGACACCCCCTCGAGCTATGCGAGCACCACGCGCGCCGCTGCTGCAACCGCTCCCGCGCAGACCACGCGTGCCTCCGAGACCGCTGCCCGCGCCGCCGCCGTCATGAACGGCACGCCGCAGCTTCCGGCCTATGTGCTTCGCCCTGAGAGCTATGACGACGTGGAGACGGTGGTTCGCCGCGTGCGCACCAAGCAGCCGGTTGCCCTGGTCTTCGTCGGTGTTCGCACCGAGGTCGCCAAGCGCGTGCTCGACTTCTCTTACGGGTTTGCCTGCGGCCTGGGCGCATCGGTGCGCGAGGTTGGCGACCGCGTGTTCATGGTGCTCCCGCAGGGGTGCGAGGTTAAGGACTCCGACCTGGCCAAGCTCCGCTCCGAGGGCTACCTGAAGGACTAGGGGAGCGCGTGAACTCTATCGTTATCGCCCGCCTGATCTACACCCTCGTCAACTTCTACACCATCTTGATCTTTGTATGGTGCCTGATGACGTGGTTTCCCATGCGTGCGGGCGGCCTGCTTGCCGATATCTTCGAGGCTATCGGTTCGCTGGTGACCCCGTACCTCAACCTGTTCCGCCGCATGATTCCGTCTGCTGCGGGCGTGGATTTTTCCCCGGTAATTGCGATTATTGTTTTGAATCTCGCGAAACGGCTGTTGGTAAGTATAATTCTGTGAGTACGCGAGCATCTGGGCGCGATTGCCCCGGTGAAGCGATTGAAAGGAATGTTTTAGATGGCTATTACACCTGCTGATATTCAGGCCACCACTTTCTCTGAGGCCAAGCGCGGCTACGATCCCTCCGAGGTCGACGAGTTCCTGGAGCGCGTTGGTGCCGAGGTCGACGCGATGCTCAACAAGATCGTTGATCTCAAGGGCCGTCTGACTGCCGCCGAGCAGCAGCTTGCCGATGCCCAGAGCCAGCTCGCCCAGGCTCAGGCCGCTCCCGCTCCCGTCGTTGCCGCTCCGGCTCCCGCGGTGCCCGATTACTCCGCCAGCGAGCGTCAGATCTCCGCTGCCCTCATTGCTGCCCAGCAGACCTCCGAGAACATCGTCAACGAGGCCCGCGAGCAGGCTGAGCGCATCCGCAACGAGGCTGATAACAAGGCTCGTGAGGTTATCCGTCAGGCTCTCGCCGAGAAGCAGAACGAGATCGATGAGATCGATCGTCTGAAAGCTTCCCGCGAGGAGTTCAAGAACGAGTACATGAAGCTCATCCAGCACTTCATGGACGATGCCCAGAACTCGTTCCCTTCCAACCTGCTGGCCTCCACCCCCAATGGTTCCGCCGCTGACGTCTCGCCCGTGACCGCTCCCGCGGCCGCCGCTCCCGTGGCCCAGCCTGCAGCTACTGTGGCCGCAGCTCCGGTCTCTGCCGTGGCCGATCCGTTCGCCCCGCTCGATAGCTTTGGCATGGACGACCTGGACTAGCTCTTCAGACATATCTGATAGCGAATGCCCTCCTGCACGCAACGTGCGGGAGGGCATTTTGTTTGGCGCGCGCAAAGGCCACCGTTCAAGCGCTATATGAACCGTCCACCGAGCGCCAGGAGATGGCATGTGCGCGCTCTGCTATAACGTTACTGTCGTTGGTGCCGCCCAGTACGCATGTGCTGGGCGGTTTTTTATTGCTCTGGCATATGGGGTCGATTAATTGCCTTAGAGGAGGAAGTCCTCGCGCTTGATGCAACGGGCTTCACGCTTCTCTGGCGCAGCGATCTCGTCGGAGGGGAAGCCGCAAGTGAGCATGCTGACGGCGCGCAGCCCCTCAGGCAGGTCGAACTGCTCGCGAACTGCCTCGGGATCAAAGGCGCAGACCCAGCAGGTGCCCAGACCGAGCTCCGTTGCCTGCATCATCATCTGGTCGATAACGATAGAGGTATCGATCTCGCTGGAGTTCATCTGATCGTACTTGCGCACCCAGGCGTCCTCGGTCTGCGCCAGGGCGATAAAGACCACGGGGGCACCGAAGATGCTTCCGTCGCGCTCAAAGCGCGGGCAGGCGGCCGCAGCACGCTCGAGCGCCTGCGGGGTGTCGCAGACGATGATGCGGGTGGGGTGATTATTGCATGCAGAGGGCGCCACTCGTCCGGCCTCGATAATGGCCTCGACGGCATCGGCGGGGACGGTGCGGTCCTCATAGCGGCGGCAGGAATAACGGCTCTTGGTGAGATCTGCAAACGACATCTTGGCTCCTCTCATGGGATGGTGGCCCTATTGTATCCAACCGTATGGGCGCGGGGACATGAGAGGGAAAAGCGAAGCGGGCCGATAAGCCGGGTTCTGTCGTGGACGATCATTTATCTTTGCCCGCACCCCGAAGGATGCGGTGCAGGGGTCGCACGCAACCCGAACGCGGACCGGGCCAGCCCATGGCGTTCCTATTCGCGCTTGCTCCGGATGGGGTTTACCAAGCCGCCGCGTTACCGCGACGCTGGTGGTCTCTTACACCACCGTTTCAGCTTTTCCCTTTACGTGCGGACAAGCCGCGCGCAGGTGGGAGTCTTCTTTTCTGCGGCACTTTCCGTCGGGTCGCCCCGCCTGGCCGTTAGCCAGCATCCTGCCCTGTGGAGCCCGGACTTTCCTCACGTACGACATGCCCCGAAGGACTGCGCACGCGCGACCGTCTAGCCCACTTCGCAAGACGGCATTGTAGCACACGCTATAATGCCGAATAAAAGCCTGAAGGGGAGAAGACTCCTTCTGCACAATTTGCCATCCGGCTAGAAAGGCGAAAGATCATGCTGCTTAAAGAGTTCTGTGCCGAGAATTTTGAGCATATCGTTGCAGCCATCGATGCGGGCGCCCGCCGCATCGAGCTGTGCGACAACCTGGCGGTCGGCGGCACCACCCCTTCCCATGGCGTCATCGCCCATACGGTCGAGTACGCCCTGTCGCACGGTGTTCCCGTTGTGACCATGATCCGTCCGCGCGGCGGCGACTTTGTCTACAACGAGGACGAGATCGCCATGATGCTCGATGACGTCGAGGTCGCCCGCAGCCTGGGCAGCACGGGCGTTGTCTTTGGCTGCCTGACCGAGGAGGGCCATCTCGACCGTCCCGCCCTGGAGCGCCTGATCGCCATGGCCCACGTTCCCACCGTGGAGTCCGAGCGCGGCATGAAGGTCGTCTTCCATATGGCGTTCGACTCCATCCCCGCAGATGAGCAGTTCGAGGCCGTCGACTGGCTTTGCGAGCACGGTGTTGACCGCATTCTCACGCACGGCGGCGCGCAGGGGACCAAGATCGATGACAACGTGGAGCGCCTGCAGGAGCTCGCCGAGTACGCTGCGGGCAGGATCGCCATTCTGCCCGGCGCCGGCATCACCTACGAGAACGCCGAGGCCATTGCGACGGTCGTGGGCGTCGATGAGGTTCACGGCACCAAGATCGTTAAGTACTGGTAAGGGTCCGTGGAAAGCTATCTGACGCTGCGAGAGGGCTATGAAGCGACCGGCGAGTTTGTGGACCGCAAGAGCCGCTTCATAGCCCAGCTCGTGCATATCGAAAGCGAAGAGGCCGCGAATGAATTCATCGCGGCGGTACGCACGCGCCACTACGATGCGCGGCACAATGTTCCCGCCTGGATCACGGTCGATGGGCGCGAGCGGCAGTCGGACGATGGCGAGCCGAGCCGTACGAGCGGCATGCCGTCGCTCGAGGTGCTGCGCGCAGCGGGGCTAAAAAACGTCTGCGTTGTCACCACGCGATACTTTGGCGGAACGCTTCTGGGCCCCGGAGGCCTGGTGCGTGCCTACACGGCGGCGGTGCAGCGGGCGGTCGAGGACGCGCGGGCGGCGGGCCAGCTGGTCGAGATGACGAGTGTAGTGCCGGTTGACGCAGAGCTTAGCTACGCTCAGTACGAGCAGGTCTTGCGGCTGGCTCAGGACATGGGCGCCAACGTGGCGGGGACCGACTACACCGACCACGTAACACTGCACCTGGTGTTCAGGGCGGGGGAGGAAGCCCCCTTTAGCGAAAAGATGGTTGAGCTCATGGCCGGCCGCAACGTCTTGAGCGCGGGGCCGGCCCGGTTCGACGAGTTCGTTCGCGCCGACGGCTAGGCGCCCTGCTCGTTCAAAAGCTCGATGGCGATCTCGACGGCGTCGTCGATGCAGCCCGGGCAGCTGCGCAGGGGGCCGTGGTCGCTGCCGATGCCCTTGAGCTCGCGGCAGACGGTCGAGGTGTTCTTGTCCTTGAAGCGCTTGGCCGCCTCGCGCGAGAGCTGGTAGGAGCGCCCCTTGGTGGTGGGGTTCTCCATGCCCTCGCTGTTCACCAGGCTTAAAGTCGCCACGGCGCCCGAGATGGCGCCGCAGGTCTCGGTCATGCCGCCCATGCCGGCACCGAAGCCCTCAGTGAGGCGAAAAGCCGTGTCTGCGTCAAAGCCCAGGGCGGGCGCGAGCGTGCAGACGACGGCCTGCGCGCAGTTGAATCCGCGCTCGTGGTACTCGGCAGCCTGGGCCTTGCAAGCCTTAGGATCGAGCAGGCTGTAGTCGATCGTTGCCATGGTGAACTCCCTCTGACGGTGGTGTACTGCGGGCTATTCTAGCAGTTGCCAGGGGCGATCTTGAAAGCGATGGAGTACTGGTTGATGAGCGGTGCGGACCTGCTGAAGAAGATCTGCCCCGCTGCGGGCGCGCGCAGCGTGTCCTTGACGCTGCCGTCAAAGGTGTCGAGCACCTGCGCGAGCTCCTGCCCGCACTCGACGTGCTCGCCGGGCTTGACCTGGGGCAAGAAGAAACCGCCTGCCAGCTCGGAGCGTACGTCCACCAGCTGCGCCTCGTGGATATGAACCGGTGCCGGTGCGTCCGCATCGCTATGCAGACAGGTCTGGAGCGCCTCCTCGTGGGCGGCGCCGATGCGCACCAAGAAGCGCACGATGCCGTCTTCTGCCTGACGTGCCGAGGCGACGTCGATCGAGCCGGTCTCGCGCGAGAACAGCGAGAACGCGTGCGTGTCCCACACCTGCCAGTTGTAGTTGAGCGTGGTGGTGTCGAAGGTGCTCGGTTCGCGCAGCAAGATGCTGGGCATGCCAAATAGCTCGGCGAGCTCGATAGAGCGCAGGGATAGCTCCCCCTCGTCCGTCACGCGTACGTGCGGAAGGAAACGCCCGCGCAAAAAGAAGCTCGCGAGCTGGATGCCAAAGGGGTAGCCCTGCACGGCGTCGAAGAGCCCGGCGGCGATGCGCTGGGTGGTCTCGCCTTTGTCGTAGCCGGGGAACATGCGGTTGATGTCGGTGTTGTCCACCGGCCAGAAGCGTTTATGGATGTTCATCGAGAACGCGTTGACCGTAGGGATCACCACGATACGGCGGCTGGGGTCAAGAAGACCCGCCTCTTCGAGCGCCGCGAGTCTGCGTACCGTGTTGGCGGCGATAAAGGTCTGCTGGGCCTCGTTGCCGCGCATGGAGCCCACGATGGCGCAGCATGGATCGGCGTTCGCCTCTCCAAAGACGGCCGCCTCGATGCTCAGCGGCTCGCGGTAGGGCGTATCGAGCGTAAAGAGATTTTCGGTCCTCATCAGTTGTCCTCCAGGATGCGGGCGACGAGCGAGCCGGGGTAGACAACGGGGTACTCGCGCAGCGTGAACAGCAGGCCCGATGCGGGAGCGGTCACGGTCTGCGCGACCTTGCCAGTAAGGGCGTCGGCGATGATGCCGATCGTCTGCCCCGCCACCACGGGGAAGCCATGCTCGGCCTGCGGCAAGAAGATGCCTCCCGCCTCGGCGTTGAGGTAGGAGACCGCGCCGTCACGGCTCACGATGGGCGCGCGGTAGCTGCGGTAAGGACCCTGCCACATGCCGAGCTCAGCCGCCAGGCGCAGGATGCCGTCCACAAGCCGCGTGCCGTACTCGCGCGTGATGCGCATGCCCACGCCGGCCTCGACTACGAGCGTCTTGGTGCCGCGCTCGTTGAGGGCATAGGCGAAGGTGGACTGCAACACGGTCGAGGACGCGTGGACCCAGACGTAATCGACATTCAGGAACGGGGCCAGGGGCAAAAGCTCCTGGGCGGAGACCTCGTTAATGCGCACCTGCGGCATCTCGCGCAAGAAGATGTTGGAGGCGTGGATGTCGATGGCCACGTCGGAGCCAGCCACGTCATCGATCACGGCGGCGGCGAGCGTCTCGGTCAGGTCGCCGTGCGCGTCGCCGGGGAAGGTCCGGTTGAGGTCGATGTCGAACATCGGCACGCTGCGCTCGATGGAGTTGATGCCAAGCGGGTTGATGGCCGGGTAGATGTCCACGGTGCCGGAGAGCAGCTCGGGCGCCTCCTGGAGCCTGCGGGCGAGCTCGAAGGCGACGTACTGCCCCTCAAGCTCGTCTCCGTGGATGCCGGTGACCACCGAGATGCGCTTGGTCGCGCCCTCGGCGCCTGCGCCGCAGCCAACGATGCGGTTCTTCTGGATCAGGAGATGCTCGCTTACGGGCAGCTCGGAAGAGAATACGGTCTGGATCAAAAGGATGCACTCCTTGGCGGATACGGTAGACGCGGCCCCGAGCTTATGGCCGGGGCCGCAGAAACACTATTGCTGGTCGCTCACGACGATGGAGACGTGCTGTTCCTGGCGCGCGCCCCCGCGGAACACGCCGGACTCGATGGGACAGTCCGCAAAGTCGCGCCCGTGCGAGAGGACGATATAGGAGTCGTCGACCTCGTGGTCGTTGGTGGGGTCGATGCCGTGCCAGGAGATACCGTCGTGGAACTCGACCCAGGCATGCGTGGCGCCCTCGCCGATGATCAGGCCGTTCACGTAGCGCGCGGGGATGCCCTCGGCGCGCAGCAGGGCGATCAGGATATGCGCGTAGTCCTGGCACACGCCTCGGCCCTGCGCAAAGGCGCTAGCGGCGTCTGTAGAGACGGTGGTGGAGCCGGGCATGTACTCCATGTGCTCGTACAGCGCGTGCGAGAGCACGATGGCCTTGGTGAGCGCGGCCGCATGGGGCATCACGCGCAACACGTCCTGGGCGAACGAGGCAAGCTCGGCACTCATCGCGGTAAAGCGGGAGGGGCGGGTGTAGACGGGGTGGGCCGGTGCCGGGCGCGTGTCCGCGGCATCGACGATCACCAGACCGGACGAGACGAACGAGAAGATATCGTGCGGCTCCTCGATGCGACCGATCTGCAGCAGATTGCCAAAGCCGTCGACCTGGCTTGCGAGCGCGCAGCTCGGCGTGATGACGGTCTGCGCATCGAGCACCGTCTGGGTATGCGTGGTCATGGGCTGGCAGCGCAGGACAAAGTCGTGGTCGGTCACGGCGGTATCCATGTGCAGCGTCGTCTCGAAGCTGTAGTTCAGGATTCTCATTGGATCACTCTCGGGCCGGGAAAGATCTGTGCGGCAACTTCGAGCAGGTGACCGAGGTCCTCGTAGGTTGCCGACTCGGGGAAGCCCGGATCGAAGACGATGTCCACAAGCTGCTTGAAGGCGAGCTTATTATAGGGCGCACCCGTGCGGTCGATGCGGCTCGCCAGGCGGTGCACCTCCTGTTTAAGCCGATCCAGCCGGTAGGAGAGGCGTGCGTAGAGGTCGATACGCTCCACGGAGATGCCGCACTTGATGATGTTGCGCGCGGCGTCATCGGCTACAAAGTCGTCAACGCAGCCCTTGAACGCCATGATGTTGTCCTGCACGAGCTGCAGGTCGAGCAGCGGGCTGTCGGAGGTCGCCGCGGCCTCGATCTCGTCGGAGGCCATCTGCACGTAGGAGAGCGACTCGGTGCCCAAGACGTCGCGCAGCATGACGGCGTTGTCGTAGGCGGCCCCCATGGAGTGGGCGAGCGAGCAGGGGTTCTCGGCATCGAAGAGGCACTCGCGGAAGAACGTGAGCGGGTCATCGTTCTCCTTGGAGAAGCCCAGTTCCTCGAGCTGGCCCTTCCAGTTGCCCTCGGTGGAGTCGAGGGCCTTGTCGTAGGTGGCGATGATAAAGCGCTGCGTGGTGTAGCTGCGCTCGATGTAGCGGCCGAGCCACAGCAGGTGATCGACCTTTTCTAGCGAGAGAGTACCCATGTGTCCTTGAACCCTCCTCCTTGGCTTGAGTTGACGACTGCGGAGCCCTCGATGCGCGAGTAGCGCGTAAGGCCGCTGGGCCATACGTTGGTCTTAGCGCCCGAGAGCACAAAGGCGCGCAGGTCCGCCTTGCGCGGGACGAGCTCGCCGCCGATGTAGGTGGGCAGGCACTTGAAGTCGATGACCTCCTGCGCGATGAAGCGGCGCGGCTCGCGGCGGATCAGGGCCTTGAGGTCCTCGAGCTTCTCGTGGGGCAGCTCGCTGCCAAAGACGACGCCGTAGCCGCCTGCCTCCGCCACGTCCTTGATGACGAGCGTATCGGCGTGCTCCTGCACGTATTTCATGTCCTCATCGTAGAAGGGCAGGTAGGTGGGGGCGTTTTGCAGGATCGGCTCCTCGCCCAAGTAGTACTTCACCATCTTGGGAACAAAATAGTAGATGCCCTTGTCGTCGGCGGCGCCGTTGCCGGGCGCGTTCACGATGGCCACGTTGCCGGCGCGGTAGGCGCTCATGAGGTTGGGCACGCCGATAAGGCTGTCGGGCTCAAAACACAGCGGGTCGAGATACTCGTCGGAAAGGCGGCGGTAGACGCAGCCCACGCGGGTGTTGCGTCCGGCGTCACGGTAGTAGAGAGTCTCGTTCTCTACAAAGAGCTCGGCGGGCTCGGCAAGCACGGCGCCTGCCTTCTCGGCCAGGTAGGCGTGCTCGAAGTAGGCCGCGTTGTAGCGTCCCGGAGTGAGGATGACGTTCACGCCGCCCACGTTGACATCGTTCATGATGGCGGCCAGGCGCTCGCCGTAGTCGCGGTTGTCCACGATGGGGGTGGTGCGGAACGTATGGGCGTCGCAGCGGCGGCAGAGGTTGCGCGCAATGAGGGGGTAGCTCGCGCCCGAGGGGATACGCAGGTTGTCCTCGAGTACGTACCACTCGCCGTCTTGGCCCTCTACCAGGTCGATGCCCGAGATGTGGCTGTAGATGCCGCGCGGCGGGGTGATGCCCTCGCACTGCGGCAGATAGCCGGAGCTTGCGAACGCGAAGTCCTCTGGCACCACGCCGTCGCGGATGATCTTCTTCTCGCCGTAGACGTCTGCCAGGTAGCGGTTGAGCGCATCGACGCGCTGGATCAGGCCCGCCTCGAGCTTCTTCCAGTTGTCGGCTTCGATGACGCGCGGCACGGCATCGAAGGGGAACAGGCGCTCGTTGAACGTGCCGTTCTTGTAGATGCCGAACTTGACGCCGTAGCGCGCGAGCTGCTGGTTGATCTTGGGCGTGTGGGGAATCAGGCTGCCGTACGGGCAGTCGGGCCCTCCCTGCTCCTCGATCGCTTCTTCGGTATGCGCCATCGCGTACCTCCTCCCGTAACGAGGGATGTCCCTCGCTGTGTCCTCTGCGACTGATTTTGGGGGGCGATTATTTCGCTTCTATAAACAGAGCCCAGCTCAGGCGTAGTGTTGCGGGGGCGTTTCCGTTCTGTTGCAAAACGGGCGCGAGGGTGCGGGCATGGTCTTGCGGCGCGTGGCGGCGCGCGTGTGCGCAGGGTTGTGCCGGGTCTGCGAATACGGCCGCGGCGTTGTAAAATGGCTGCGGCAATTTTTGGCGTGCGCTCGGGTCGGGATCGGCGGCGGCGCCGCTTTGTGAAAGGAAGTTGAGATGGCAAAGAATACCGTGCTCACCTTGAAGAAGAAGGTCGACGAGGGCGGGCGCGTCACGATGGTCACGAGCTACGACTACACCATGGCTGCGCTCACCGAGGCCGCGGGCATCGACATGATCTTGGTGGGCGACTCGCTCGGCATGACGATGATGGGCTACGACTCCACGCTGCCGGTGAGCATGGACGACATGGTGCACCACACGCGCTGCGTCACCCGTGCCACCGAGAACACCTTTGTGGTGGCAGACATGCCGTTTATGAGCTATCAGGCGAGCATGGAGCAGGCGCTCGAGAATGCCGGTCGCCTGATGAAGGAGGGCCGCGCCCAGGCCGTAAAGCTCGAGGGCGGCGCGCGCGTGGTCAACGAGATCCGCGCCATGGTCGAGGCCGGCATCCCCGTGGTGGGCCACCTGGGCCTCACGCCCCAGTCCGTCAACGCCTTTGGCGGCTTTAAGGTGCAGGGCAAGTCTGTCGAGGCGGCGCGCCAGCTGGTCGAGGACGCCCTTGCCATCGAAGCCGCGGGCGCCTTTGCCATCGTGCTCGAGTGCGTGCCCTCGAACCTCGCCGCCTACATCACCGAGCAGCTCACGAGCACCTTTACCATCGGCATCGGCGCCGGTGCGGGCTGTGACGGCCAGGTGCTTGTGGTACAGGACATGCTGGGCATGACGGCCGGCGGCTTCAAGCCCAAGATGGTGCGCCAGTTCGCCCAGGTGGGCCAGACCGTCGTCGACGCCTTCCATGCCTATGACGAGGCCATCCAGTCCGGCGATTTCCCCGCCGCAGCAGAGAGCTATAAGGATCTTGACCCCGAGGTCATGGACCAAGTTAGGAGCAACTAATGCAGACCGCATCCACCGTAGCCGAGGTCCGCGAGCAGGTTCGCGCATGGAAGCGCGAGGGCTTGAGCGTCGGCCTGGTTCCCACTATGGGCTTTTTGCACGAGGGCCACAAGAGCCTGATCGTGCGCGCGGCTGCCGAGAACGACCGCGTGGTGGTCTCGGACTTTGTGAACCCCACGCAGTTCGGGCCCAACGAGGACCTCGAGAGCTATCCGCGCGACTTTGAGCGCGACTGCGCCCTGTGCGAGGAGGCCGGCGCTGCGCTGGTGTTCCATCCCGAGCCCTCCGAGATGTACGCTTCGGACGCCTGCACCTACGTGAACATGGACGCGCTCACCCATGAGCTTTGCGGCCTTACGCGCCCCGTCCACTTTCGCGGCGTGTGCACCGTTGTTTCCAAGCTGTTCAACATCGTGACGCCCGACCGCGCCTACTTTGGCCAGAAGGACGCGCAGCAGCTCGCTGTCGTCCGCCGCATGGTGCGCGACCTCAACTTCGGTATCGAGGTTGTGGGTTGCCCCATCGTGCGCGAAGAGGACGGCTTGGCCAAGAGCTCGCGCAACACGTATCTCTCCGCCGAGGAGCGCACGGCGGCGCTGTGCCTCTCGCGTGCCGTCTTTGCCGGCCAGAAGATGGTCGAGGAGGGGGAGCGCGACGCCGAGCGCGTGCTTGCCGCCATGCGCGACATCATCGAGGCCGAGCCGCTCGCCAAGATCGATTACGTCAAGATGGTCGACTTCGATACGATCGAGCAGATCGCTCGTATCGAGGACGCGCCGGTGCTTTGCGCCATGGCCGTCTACGTGGGCAAGACGCGCCTGATCGATAACTTCATCTTCGACCCGGCGGCCTAGCGCACGATGGTTTTGCCGGTCGGCATCATAGGCGCGGGCAAGGTCGGGTGCTCGCTGGGGCGCTACCTGCGCGAGCGTGCGCCCATGGTTCGCTGGGTGGACTTTGCGAGCGCCACGCCTGAGCATGCGCAGGATGCCGCCGCATTCTGCGACGGGCATGCGCATAAGAGTGCGGTGGAGCTCATCGAGGGCTCCCGGCTCGTGTTCCTCACGGTGCCCGATGATGCCATTGCGGGCCTTGCCGCCCGCCTTGCAGCCGAGTGCCGCGAGGCGGGCGTCCGCCTTTCGGACAAAGTGATCGCCCATTGCTCGGGCGCACTTGCCTCGGACGTGCTGGCGCCCCTGCGCGAGGCGGGGGCCGAGGTGGCCTCGTGCCACCCGCTCTATGCAGTGAGCAGCCGCTTTGAGTGCTGGGAAGAGCTTGCGCAGGCTTGGTTCACCCTTGAGGGCGACGATGCGGCCACAGAGCTTCTCGACGCGCTCCTTGCCGGCTGCGGCAACCGCGCGGTGCGCATCCCGGCAGACCAGAAGGCGCGCTACCACGCCGCCGCCGTCATGGCATCGAACCTGGTGGTGGGCCTTTACGATCAGGCTGCCTGCCAGCTGGAGCGCTGCGGCTTTGAGCGCGCGGACGCCGAGGCGGCTCTGGCCCCGCTCTTCTTGGGCAACGCCGTCCACATCGCGCACGACGGGCCGGCCGCCTCGCTCACCGGCCCCGCCAAGCGTGGGGACACCGAGACCATCGAGCGGCATCTGAGCTGTCTTTCTGGAGATGACCGAGAAATCTACCGGCTGCTCACCGATGTGTTGTACCGTATAGCGGCGCGTTCGTAGCGCCAGGCATCAGGTACGTTCGTTTGGGGAGATTCACGCAAGATGATGCTCAACATGCTGAAAGGCAAGATCCACCGCGCCACGGTCAAGCAGGCCGAGGTGGACTACATCGGTTCCATCACCATCGATGAGGACCTCATGGAAGCTGCCGGCATCCTTGAGTACGAGCGCGTACAGGTCGCCGACGTCAACAACGGCTGTCGCCTGGAGACCTACGCAATCGCCGGTGAGCGCGGCAGCGGCATGATCTGCCTGAACGGCGCCGCCGCCCACGGTGTGGAGGTGGGCGACAAAGTCATCATCATGTGCTATGCGCAGGTAGATGCCGAGGAGGCCAAGGCCGCGCGCCCGCACGTCGTGTTCGTGGACGACGCGAACCAGATCGCCCGCGTCACGCGCTACGAGAAGCACGGCCGCCTGGAAGACCTGGCGTAGGACGACACAAGTTGCACATCGATTGTTGGGGGCATGCGGCGCGCCGCGTGCCCTTTTTCATGCCGCAGGCGAACGGCCCCACGGAGAGCTTGAGGTGCCCACTGGGTACCATGGAGAAAAAGTCATGCCAAGGGAGGCTCCATGCAGACGACGACCATCACCTATCCGAGCCGTGACGGCTCATCGACTATTCGCGCCCTGCTGTGGGAGCCGGAGGACGTGCATACCGGGGACACGCCGCCGCGCGGCATCGTGCAGATCGTGCACGGTATGTCCGAGCATATCGAGCGCTACGCACCGTTTGCCGAGTACCTGTGCGGCAAGGGGTTCGCGGTCTGCGCGAACGACCATATCGGCCACGGACTCTCCGCCGCCACGGAGGCCGATCTGGGCCACATGCCCAGGCGCGGCGGGGAGGATATCCTTGTAGCCGACGTGCACGAGCTGCGCGGTCGCGTGGCCGGCGAGCTTTCGGCGCGCTTCCCCGCACAGGAGATTCCCTACGTGATCTTTGGACACTCCATGGGCAGCTTTGTGACGCGCGTCTACCTGACCCGCCATGCCTTTGGTGTACGCGCCGCTGTGATCTGCGGCACCGGGCAGCAGTCCGTAGCCATGGCGGTGGGCGGCAAAGTCGCAACCGGCCTGATCGCCGCCGTGCGCGGCGAGCGCTATCGCAGCACGTTCGCGGATTCGCTGGGTGCGGGCGGTTATGCCAAGGCGGTCGAGAATCCCCGCACGCCGCTCGACTGGCTCTCCACAGACGAGCACGTGGTGGACGAGTACATCGCCGACCCGCGCTG
>CAVGNZ010000046.1:0-20049 GCA_963630805.1 Bacteroidaceae bacterium | reverse complement strand
CAAGACGCCGTGCGGCCCTCGGGCTGCACGGCGTCTCGGTTCGCAACTTGTCGGCTGTCGGCTGGTTGCCGCAGCTTGCGGCTTCTGTTATTCCAGGGTGTTCTGGTAGCCCTCGAGCTTGGAGGTGCAGTGCGGGCAACGGGTGGCTGTCTGCGCGATCTCCTGCAGGCAGTAGGGGCAGGTGCGGGGAGCCGGCGCCTCGGGCTCGTTCTCCTTGGCGAGGCCCGTCTTTTGCGCCACGCGCTCTTTAGCCTCGTTAAAGGCGTTCAGGGCCTTGACGATCGCAAAGACGGCGGCTGCCGTGATCAAGAAGTTGATGACGGCGCCCAAAAACGAGCCGAAGTTGATGGTGTTGCCCGCTATGGACACGGCCAGGCCCGGGACCTCGGTGTTGCCGCCCGTGAGAAACGAGATGAGCGGGTTGATCACATCGCTCACAAGCGAGTTGACAATGGCGGTGAACGCGCCGCCGATGATGACGCCGACGGCGAGGTCCATCACGTTGCCGCGACTGATGAACTCCTGGAACTCGGCGATTACGCTTTTCTTCTTGTCTGCCACGAGAGGCTCTTTCTATCCGTAATCCTACTTGTCGCCAAAGCTGATGCCCAACATACGGGCCTCGCGCACGAGGTCGCTCTCGGGGTCGACGTACTTGAGCTTGCCGGCTACCTCGGCAAGCGGCACGCGGCACATCTTGCCGTCGCGTTGCGCCACCATAAAGCCAAAGACGCCCTCAAGGCAGCCGCAGGCCGCCTCCACGCCGCACTGCGTGGCAAAGACGCGGTCCTGCGCGTTGGGCTCGCCGCCGCGCTGAGTGTGCCCGGGAATGGCCACGCGTGTCTCGCGGCCGGTGGTGCGCTCGATGTCTGCCGCCAGGTCATAGGCGATGGAAGGGGAGGTGCGCTGGGCGAGCTTCTTCTTGTACTCCTTCTTGGGCAGCGCCGCGTCCTCTTTGGAGATAGCGCCCTCGGCCACCACCACGATGGCGAAGCGCCCGCCGCCCTTGATGCGGTTCTCGATGGCGCGCTCCACGACCTTGAGGTCATAGGGAATCTCGGGGATCAAGACGACGTCGGCGCCGCCGGCCACGCCCGCGTACAGGGGGATCCAGCCCACCTTGTGTCCCATGATCTCGATCACAAAGACGCGCCCGTGGCTCGAGGCCGTGGTGTGGATATCGTCCACGCACTTGGTTGCCACCTCGATGGCGGAGGGGAAGCCAAAGGTCATGTCGGTGCCCCAGGTGTCGTTATCGATGGTCTTGGGCAGCGCGATGACGTTCAGGCCCTCCCGGCTCAGGCGGTTCGCCGTCTTGGTGGAGCCGTTGCCGCCCAGCATGAACAGGCAGTCGAGCTTGAGCTTCTTGTAGGTGGCGATCATCGCCGGGACCTTCTCCACGCCATCGGCCTCGGGCGTGTCGAGCATCTTGAACGGAGTGCGGCTCGTGCCCAGGATGGTGCCGCCGCGCGTGAGAATGCCGCCAAAGTCGGCAGCCTTCATCTTGCGGTAGCGGCCGTAGATAAGGCCCTGGTAGCCGTCTTGAAAGCCGTAGAACTCCACGTCTTCTTTGGAGCGGGCGGTAAGCGTCTTTACAATGCCGCGCATGGTGGCGTTGAGCGCCTGGCAGTCTCCGCCGCTGGTCAAAAGTCCAACCCTGAGCATAGAATCCCCTCGTCATGCGTAAGGTGAAATATCCGTACGTGAGTGTAGCGCAAGCGGCCGCGCGCAAAAAAAGCATCCCCTGTGCGCTTTACGAAAATTTGCCCGTCTGTTTACCTTTGCGCGCTCCGCGGTAAGATGGGGCGCAACGCAAACGAGGGGAGCAGGATATGAAGGAGCTCGAGGAGCGCATCGTGGCAGACGGCGTCGTCAAGGAAGGCGGCGTGCTCAAGGTCGACGCGTTCTTGAACCACCAGTGCGATGTGGAGCTGTTCGACCACATGGGTGCCGAGTGGGCGCGCCTGTTCGCGGGAACCCCCATCAACAAAATCCTTACCATCGAGGCCTCGGGCATCGGCATCGCGTGCGTGGCGGCCCGTCACTTCAACAACGCGCCGGTGGTCTTTGCCAAGAAGGGCCAGTCCATCAACCTCGACGGAGAGCAGTATTCCGCGACGGTCTACTCGTTTACCAAAAAGAAGGAGTTTCCGGTTATCGTGGGCAAGCGCTTCCTGAACCCCGGGGATAACGTTTTGATCATCGACGATTTCTTGGCCAACGGCTGTGCCCTTACCGGTCTGATCGAGATCTGCGACGAGGCGGGCACCAACGTGGCCGGCATCGGCATTGCGGTGGAGAAAGCCTTCCAAGGCGGCGGCGACGCCATCCGCGAGCGCGGCTACCGTGTGGAGAGCCTGGCCCGTATCGCCTCGATGGACGATTGCACGATCCAATTCGCGTAGCCGTTAGGGCCGCGGCTGGAGCACCTGCAGCGCGTGTCGCTCGGCGGTGAGCCGGGCACGGCTTGCCTTGATCTGCTCCCCGTCGGCCCGGATAGGGTAGTCGTCCCGCTCAAAGTCGAGCGCGGCCCAGGGCGGCCGTGCCGTCTGCGCGGTGCCGCATGGCTTACTCCTTGGGGGCGGGCGGGTCCTGCGTTGTGGCCGCCCCGTCCACGATGGCGTCGTGGTGGCGCTGGATGGCGTACTCGATGGTGTCGCCCTCGTCGATGGCAAGCGAGCGGCGCTTGGGCGTCACGATGCGCTGCGCGGGGTAGACGCCGCGGTGCCCGGCCACTAGGTAGCTCACAAAGGCCACGATCACAAAGTAGGCCGCTGCGTCTCCGCCAAACATGTCGATGCCCAGCATGATAGTGGTGATGGGCACGTTGAGCGCTGCGCCAAAAACGCCGATAAGCCCCAGTGCGGCAAAGAAGCTCGGCTCGCCGCCCAGGACGCATCCGAGCCAACCGCCGAGCGAGGCGCCGATGCCGAACAGCGGCGTGACCTCGCCGCCTTGATAGCCCGCCCCCAGCGTGAGCGCTGTGCACAGCAGCTTGAGCAGCGGGTCGAGCCAGGTGGTGGTGCCGTTAAAGCCCGCGCCCACAAGCCATTCGGAAAGGCCGCCGTACGCATAGAGCCCAAAGACCACATAGGTTGCGAGCAGTATGAGCGAAGAGAGGAGCGCCGCCAGCAGATAGCTGCGCACGCGGTGCGCCCAGAAGCGCTTGACGTTGCGGATGGAGAACGAGAACAGGCGCGCGGCCAGGCCGAAGGCCACGGCGCAAGCGAGCACGAGGGCGACAGTCGCGGGAGTCATCTTGGGAACGCTCCGGATGACCTGGAAGCTGTGCGTGATGCCGAGCGCGCGGGCCGTGCAGTCGCCCGCAAACGAGGCCACCAGGCAGTAGGCCGCCGCGCTGTAGGTGAGCTTGCCCATGGTGCACATCTCCATACCAAAGAAGGCGCCTGCGAGCGGCGTGCCAAAAACGCCACCGAACGCGGCCGAGATACCGGCGAGCATAAGGTCCTTACGGTCGCGCCCCTCTAGATGGAAGAGCTGCGCCACGTTACTCGCGATGGTGCCGCCGATCTGCACCGCGGTTCCCTCGCGGCCGGCCGAGCCGCCGGCCAGGTGCGTGGCAACCGAGCAGACAAAGGTGAGCGCCGCCATGCGCGCGTGGATGGGGGAGCCGGTAAGCGAGCTGTCGATCACCAGGTTGTTGCCGCGTGCGGCGCGCAGGCCGTGGTTGCGGTAGATCCATGCGGTAGCCACGCTTATCGCGGGCAGCAGGGCAAACAGCCAAAGGTGCGCCTCGCGGGCCTGCGTTACCAGCTCAAGCGAGGTGAGAAACGCCCAGGCTGCCACGCCCATAAGCGCGGAGACCAAAAGTACGAGCACCAGCAGGCGTACGCTCGCACGCATGTTGCGCAGGTCGCGCAGGCCGTCTGCCGTGGCAAATCGCGCGACGGTGCGGGTGCCGCTTGCCAGGCTGCTCTCGAGCGAGGCGATCGGGGTGGACGTGTGCGCGTGTTTGCTCATGGGTGCGTGCGGCTCTCTTTGTGCGGTTTGGTTACCGCTGCATTATAGCCCGCGGCATTTGGTGTTTAGGTGGCCGGCCCCAGATTGCTCGTTGCCACGCGCCGGGCGTTATATTAGAATTCAAAAGCCTTGGGACAAGCAGGGTCGATGTGACCCGGAGCTGCTCAACACCTTCGGGACGTGGCGCAGTTTGGTAGCGCGCCTGCTTTGGGAGCAGGATGTCGCAGGTTCGAATCCTGTCGTCCCGACCATACCTTGCGGGCGTAGTTCAATGGTAGAACCCCAGCCTTCCAAGCTGATGACGCGGGTTCGATTCCCGTCGCCCGCTCCAGAAACATCGCAGGCCAGAAGCTCCGTGCTTCTGACCTGTTTTTATGTGCGGGGGACCTCGGCCTACACCACGGCGGCGCCTAAGCGGCGGCCCAGGTAGACGGCGACAAGGCAGGCGCCCACATTGGCGAGGATGTTGAGCGCCGCGCCCAGGGTGTCTCCCGTATCGATGAGCGAGAACGTCTCGTTAGAGAAGGTCGAGAACGTCGAGAGGCCACCGCACAGGCCCACGGTCACAAACGCCTTGACGCTCGGGTCGATGTCCACCGCGGCGCCGAGGTTGGTGGCCGCCCCGATGATGAGCCCGGCCAGGACATTGGCCACAAAGGTCCCGGCAGGGAGCGTGGGCAGCACCGCCCGCAACGCGTTGCCGATGCCCCAACGGCCCAAGCTCCCCAGCGCCCCGCCCAACGCGACCGCAAGTGCCTCCATGGTGATCCTCCTCGAGCGATGCCGTATTGCGTGGGCAAGATTCTAGTTGAAGCGGGGGAGCGGGGCGGCGGTGAGGGTGCGAGAGTCCGTAGTCTCTCTCGTTCGCCTAGCGGTAGTAGACGTCGAACTCGAGGTTGTGCATACGGGCCCTATCGGGGCCGGCGTCCATGGTGTCGTGAATGGCGCGGGTGACCTCACCCCAGACCTCGCGGCCTTCGTTGATCTTGTTGACGATGATCATAACGGCGGCCAGCTCCTCGTCTGTGCCCGACCAGGGAATGTCACAGAGCTCCACGCCGCTCTCGGAGACCACATCGAGCCAGGGTTCGTCCTTGTCGAGCTCCGGGTCCTGCCGAAAGCGGATCGTTGACCCCGTGGTTAGTGCTTCCCTCTGAATCTCATCTTCATCCGGCTCGAAGAGCTTCATGAATTCCGGATCCTCCTCGGCCTCCTTGGGCCAGAGATGGCCGTAGCCGATGGTGCGCACGCTCACGAGGTAAGTTTTGCTGGACGTGAGCGCTTCGGCGAGATCGGGCTTGATGAAGAACGATGCGCCCGCCGATGCCGCGAGCAGGATAAAGCCGCGCCTGGTGATCTCGATGCTTTCCATAGGAGACTCCTCCCTAACGATGATTACCAAGGTTAGAACGTCGTCCGGACATCACTTGGGGTTCGTGCAACTACGACGACGAGACCCGTGCGCTCCCTGGCATCGAGAAGGCCGCGCCTGGTGATCCTGGTGCCGGGTACTTGGCGATACGCGCGTTGCGGGCTGATGATAAAATGCGGGCTTATCGCACAATTTATTTGAGTTGAGGTTTCTCATGGCTAGCGTAGAGCACGGGGTTATAGGCGTCTTCAATGAGGATTTTTACGAGCAGTGCGTCGTCGAGCACTTGGAAGAGCGGCTCGGCTACACGCACCTGTACGGCCCCGATGTCGCCCGAACCTCAGACGAGTACCGCGATGTGTTCTTGCCGGGAATCCTGGAAGACGCCCTTACGCGCATCAATAAGGGGCTTCCCCCTGCGGCCATCGACGAGGCTGTCCTCAAGATCAAGAACGTCGAGGGCGGCACGCTCGAGCAGCGCAACGAGACCTTCGCCGACTACCTGCAGTCGGGCGTGGAGGTGCGCTTCTTCGACGGCAAGCAGGAGCGCGACGACATCGTGCGGCTGCTCGATTTCGACGACCCCGAAAACAACGACTTCCACGTCGTGAACCAATGGACGTTCGTCGAGTACTCCGAGAAGCGCCCGGACGTCATCGCCTTCGTGAACGGTATGCCGCTGGTCGTCTTCGAGCTGAAGTCGCCCTCGCGTGAGGAGACAGACGCCTCCGACGCCTACCTGCAGCTGCGCAACTACATGCACCACATCCCCAGTCTGTTCGTCCCGAACGCCTTCTGCGTGATGAGCGACATGGCCGAGACCCGCGTGGGAACCATCACCGCCGACGAGGACCGCTACGTGGCGTGGAAGTCGACCGACGGCGACTACTCCGAGACCAAGGCGGCGACCTGGCAGACGATGCTCGACGGCATGATGCCCAAGGCGCACCTGCTCGACCTGGTCCAGAACTTCATCTGCTTCAACGACAGCGACGACAAGACCGTGAAGATCCTCGCCGCCTACCACCAGTACTTCGGCGTGCGCAAGGCCATCGAGCGCGCCGAGGAGGCCGTGGCGGGCGACGGCAAGATCGGCGTGTTCTGGCACACGCAGGGCTCCGGCAAGTCGCTTTCGATGGTGTTCTTCGCGCACCTGCTGCAACGCCACCTGGACAGCCCCACCGTCGTGGTAATCACCGACCGAAACGACCTGGACGACCAGCTCTTCGGCCAGTTCGGCCGATGCTCGGCGTTTCTGCGCCAGACCCCCGTGCAGGCCACCAGCCGCGAGAACCTGAAGAGCCTGCTGGAGGGCCGCGAGGCCAACGGCATTGTGTTCACGACCATGCAGAAGTTCACCGACGGCGACGAGCCGCTGTGCGACCGGAGCAACGTCGTGGTCATGGTGGACGAGGCGCACCGCGGGCAGTACGGCCTCACCGAGAGGATGGACGAGACGGGCAAGGTCTCCGTCGGCGCCGCCCTGGTGGTGCGCAAGGCGCTCCCCAACGCTTCCTACATAGGCTTCACCGGCACGCCCGTCGCGCTCGAGGACCGCAACACGCGGGAGATCTTCGGCGACTACATCGACGTGTACGACATGACGCAGTCGGTCGAGGACGAGTCCACCAAGCCGGTCTACTACGAGAGCCGCGTCGTGGCGCTGCGCCTGGACAGCGACGCCCTGGGCAGAATCGACGCCGCCTACCGCGAGTTCGCCGACCAGGCGGACGACGCCAGCATCGAGAAGTCGAAGCGCGACCTGGGCGGGCTCGACGCCATCTTCGACACCCCCGAGACCATCGACGCTCTGTGCCGGGACATCATCCAGCACTACGAGGAGAACCGCGCCGACGTGCTCGCCGGCAAGGCGCTGATCGTGGCCTACAGCCGCCCCATCGCCATGAAGATCTACAGCCGCATCATGGAGCTGCGGCCCGCCTGGAAGGACAAGGTGGGCGTGGTGATGACCATGTCGAACCAGGACCCGGAGGAATGGTTCGAAGTGTGCGGCGGCTCCAAGCACAAGAAGGACATGGAGCAGCGCTTCAAGAACGACGACGACCCGCTGAAGATCGCCATCGTCGTGGACATGTGGCTCACCGGCTTCGACGTCCCGAGCTTGGCGACCATGTACGTGTTCAAGCCAATGCGTGGCTACAACCTGATGCAGGCCATCGCCCGCGTGAACCGCGTGTGCCGCGGCAAGGAGGGCGGCCTGGTGGTGGACTACATAGGCATCGCCCGCGCGCTGAAGCAGGCCATGAAGGACTACACCCAGCGCGACCAGGGAAACTACGGAAACATGGACGTGGCCGCGACGGCCTATCCCAAGTTCTTGGAGAAGTTGGACGTGTGCCGCGACCTGCTGTACGGCTACGACTACGGCAAGCTCATCTTCACGGACAAGAAGAGCCAGCTCGCGTCCGCCATCGCAGAGGGCACCGACTGGCTGCTCGACCCCGCTCGGCACGAGGACTGCGAGGAGTTCCTGAAGCAGTGCCAGCTGATGAACCAGGCGCTGAGCCTGTGCAAGAGCCTGGTTTCGCGCGAGGACCAGCACGAGGCGGCGTTCCTGTCCGTCCTGCGCGTGCAGGTGCTGCGCCTCACCGGCCGAAACGCGACAGGCGGCAAGGGCATGACCTACGCCGAGTTCAACAAGCGCGTGTCCGAGATCATGGAGCAGACGGTGCACGCCGACGGCGTGCTCAACCTGTTCGACGGCAAGGACGTGGAGATATCGCTGTTCGACGAGGCGTTCCTGGCCGAGGTGGCCAGCATGAAGGAGAAGAACGTCGCCCTCGAGAGCCTGAAGCGGCTCATCAAGGAGCGCGTGCGCGCCTACCAGAGAACCAGCGTGGTGAAGGCGCAGAAGTTCTCGGACATGCTTCAGGGCACGCTCAACAGCTATCTCAACGGCATGCTCACCAACGCCGAGGTCATCGAAGAGCTGGTCAACATGGCCCGCGAGATGATGAAGGACCGCACCGACGCGGAGAAGCTGGGCTTAAACGACGAGGAGATGGCCTTCTACGACGCCATCACCAAGCCGCAGGCCGTGCACGACTTCTACAACAACGACCAGCTGGTGGCCATAACGCGCGAGCTCACCGAGACGCTGCAGAAGAGCGCCACCATCGACTGGCAGAAGAAGGAGAGCGCCCGCGCGGGCATGCGCCGCGCCATCAAGCGCCTCCTGCGAAAATACAAGTACCCGCCCGAGGGCGTGGACGACGCTATGGACACGGTCATGAGGCAATGCGAGCTTTGGGCCGATACCAAGAACTTCGAATAGGAGATAGACGTGGCGAAGAAGAAAACCGACAACACCGCCGAGATAGGATTTGAGCAGCAGATCTGGGGCGCCGCCGATAAGCTGCGCGGCAACATAGACGCGTCCGAGTACAAGAACGTCGTACTGGGGCTCATCTTCCTGAAGTACATCTCCGACAAGTTCGACCAGCGCTACCAGGAGCTGGTCGATGAGGGCGAGGGCTTTGAGGAGGACCGCGACGAGTACACGGCCGAGAACATCTTCTTCGTGCCGGAGAGCGCCCGCTGGGCGACCATCGCAGCGGCCGCCCACACGCCCGAGGTTGGCAAGGTGATCGACGAGGCCATGCGCCAGATCGAGGCCGAGAACGACAAGCTGAAGAACATCCTGCCCAAGAACTTCGCCCGCCAGGAGCTGGACAAGCGCCGCCTGGGCGAGGTGGTGGACCTGTTCACCAATGTCCAGATGGCCGAGAAGGGCGACACGCGCGACATCCTGGGCCGCACCTACGAGTACTGCCTTGCCAAGTTCGCCGAGGCTGAGGGCAAGAACGCCGGCGAGTTCTATACGCCCGCATGCATAGTGCGGACGCTGGTCGAGATCATCGAGCCCTACCACGGGCGCGTGTACGACCCCTGTTGCGGCAGCGGTGGCATGTTTGTGCAGTCCGCCGAGTTCGTGAGGCGCCACCAGGGCAACATAGCCGACCTGTCCATCTACGGCCAGGAGAGCAATCCCACCACGTGGAAGATGGCAACCATGAACCTGGCCATCCGCGGCATCGACGCGGACCTGGGCAAGCAGAACGCCGATACCTTCTTCAATGACCTGCACCGCACCGAGAAGTTCGACTTCATCCTGGCCAACCCGCCCTTCAACCTGAAGGACTGGGGCGGCGACAAGCTGAAGGAGGACGTGCGCTGGGCCTACGGCGTGCCTCCCGAGGGCAACGCGAACTTCGCCTGGGTGCAGCACATGGTGCACCACCTGAACCGAGAGGGCCGTATGGGCATGGTGCTTGCCAACGGCTCGCTCTCGAGCCAGACGAGCGGCGAGGGCGACATCCGCCGCAAGATTGTGGAGGCCGACCTGGTGGAGGGCATCGTCGCCATGCCGGGGCAGCTTTTCTACAGCACGCAGATTCCCGTATGCCTATGGATTATCACCAAGAAGAAGGCGCAGCCGGGCAAGACCCTGTTCATCGACGCGCGCGAGATGGGCACCATGGTGAGCCGCAAGCTGCGCGAGTTCACCGACGAGGACATCGCCAAGGTGGCCGGCGCCTTCGACGCCTTTCGCAAGGGCGAGTTTGAGCCGGAGAGGGGCTTCAGCGCCGTTGCCGACCTGGACGAGATTGCCAAGCAGGACTTCATCCTGACGCCCGGCCGCTATGTGGGCATCGCCGAGGCGGAGGACGACGGCGAGCCCTTCGAGGAGAAGATGGAGCGCCTGACCGGCGAGATTTCCAAGTGCTTCGAGGAGTCCAACCGTCTGCAGGAACAGATCAAGAAGAACCTGGAGGCGATCGGGTATGGAATCTGAAATTGAGCTTTCCGAGGTCATTACCGATATTGCCGCTGGCCCCTTTGGCTCCAATCTAAAGGTCAGTTGCTTCGTCCCTTCCGGTTTCCCCATCATTGACGGGGCGAATCTCAAAGGGCTCAAGGTCACTGACAACCTTACGAAGTTCGTCACTGAAGAGAAGGCCCGGTCGTTGTCGCGTTCCATTGCAAAACGCGGCGACGTTGTGGTGACCATTAGCGGCACCTTGGGACAAATTGCCTATATTCCCGATGACTCGGACTACGAAGAATACTTGTGTTCCCAACGCCAGTTTAAGGTGACGTTTGATGCAAAGCGTGTCTACGTGCCCTATCTCGTTTATTACTTCCATACAAGAGAAGGCAAAAGTAAGATTCTTGCCTTCGCGAATCAAACTGGCGTCCCAGCACTGGCGCAGCCGACAAAAAATTTCAAGAAGATAAGACTTGCCCTGCCTTCGCTACAAAAGCAAAGGCAGATAGCTCGCATCGGCGAACTGCTTACTGCCAAAATCGAAACCAACGCTAAGCTAAATGGCTATTTAGCTGCGTGAGGTCGACCTTCGAGACATCGATCTCGCCCGACATGAGCTTGGGGAGAAGGGCGTCACGGAGGGCGGCAAGCTTTTGATTTTCTCTTTCGAGCGTCTCTTGCTGTTTAAGGATAGGCTCTGCAAAGGAATTGAATTTGGCACACACTTCCTGATTGGGAACAGCAATCTCAACCGACTTCATCATCTTGCCAGAGACTTCAGGGAAGGTTGTTCCCGCTCCCATATCGGCAATTCGCTGCTTGTTTCTAACCAAGAAGCAGTATGTGAACGCTGTGCCGAATTCTTCCTTCGGGACGATGGACTTAAACCCCTGGTTCGTAGCCACTATATCTGTCGCGATTGCTACGTAGCCAATCGGGGCGCGCGAACTAAACAGAACGCTTCCCTTGGGCAACAGCTTTGCACTGCACGAGGCGTAGCCCGCCTCGGTGATGTCATCAGCACCGTGAGCAATGAACTTATCGCTGGTATTCGACAGGTCACGTGGGGTTATCCAACCGATTCCTTCCGTGCAGTAATAATCCGGCTTCTTCTTTGATGGCGTGGCACCGCCAACAATTTCGCCAATATCGGACAGAACGCCGGTGTAGTTTGCGTCGATAGGAAATAGCTCGTCGTACTTTGCCAGGAGAAGCTCTTCTAAATAGCCATTTAGCTTAGAGTTGACCGCAATCTTCCGATCGAGCGCAAGACCAAATTGAGCGATGGCTTTTTGATCCTCGGCATCTTTTGGGAAGGTGACGAGGATCTCGTTTTGTAACCGAGTGCGGTTCATCTCGGTTTGCCCAGTCGAGCCTTCGGCCATTTGCTCAATGAGGGATTGTTTTGATTTAACAAAGTAGCCCAGGTAGACAGGGTCGATATGCTCAGAGGCGCGCAAGGTGATGACGTGCCCATCCGTTATGCACTTTCTCGGCGGATTGTCCACGACTTGCGCTACGCGACCTGCGCTACCAACGCCCGTTGCATTCACGAGAATATCGCCCGCAAGGACCTCTTTCACAGGCTTGAATGATTTGGCCGCTTCGTCATGGAAGCGAGCCTCCGCATAAACCACCCTCTGGTTTCTTACGCACTTTTGACCAAGCACCATCACCGATGTATCTGTAATGGAATCCTCAGTGTATTTAGGCGCAACTCCCTTGCCGATATACGAAAGGAGCTCACCAAGTGGCGCTTTAGTCCATGTCATTCCAAGTACCTTCTGTGCGAAGCCTTCACGTTGTTCTGGTTCACCATGGCGTAGTGCATGGTGGTGTCTATTTTCGCATGGCCCAGCAGCTTTTGCACTTGCTCGATGGGCATTCCTTTATCAATGGCATGAGTTGCCAGTGTGCGGCGGAACTTATGCGGATGGACGCGATGGATGCCGCAGGATTTGCCGAGCTGCCGCAAGCGGAGCTGCATGCCGCCCACGGTGACACGCTTGGCAGTTGCGCCGAGAGATACGAACAGCGCAGGGCTTTGGTCGGTACGGCCCTGCAGGTATTCGGCTAGGTGGAGCTTGGCACGGGCATCGAAGTAGACGGGTCGCTGCTTGTTGCCCTTGCCCGTTACCAAGCACTCGCGCTCCTGCAGGTTGACGTCGGATATGTCGAGGCGCACGAGCTCGCCGATGCGCATGCCGGTCGATGCGAGCAGATCGATTACGGCGAGGTCGCGCTTGGTAGTGCAGGCGTCGCGCAGGGTTTCGAGCTCTTCGGCGGTAAGGACCTCTTTGGCGACCTGGGCGGTCTTTACCCGGTGGATGCGGCGAACGGGGCTCTTGACGATGTAGTCCTCGTCCTCGAGCCAGGAGAAGAAGCTGGACATGATGCGGCGGATGTTGTCGATGGTGACCTTGGACGTGCGGCGGGCGGACTCGTAGTCGTTGAGGTACTGGCGCAGGTCGTCGCTTTCGATCTGGGGTATGGGCTTGTCCAGGGCGGCAAGGGCACGGGTCAAGGTGTCCTCGTAGTAGCGGAGGGTCTTTTGGGAGCAACCTTCGACCTCTTTGGCGGTGAGGAAGAGGGCCAAGAGGTCGTGGTCGGTTGAGGGCTGTTTGGGGCCTAGGGCATGCTTGAGGGCTGTGGCTAGGCGTTTGAGCTGGTGTGATTCCAGGATGGGCTGCATTTCTGCGAGCACGGAGTTGATGGCGGATTCCATGGGGTTCCTCACTGCTGATAAAATGGGCAATCGAATACCCAGGATTGCATTTGTGGCAAAGTTGCTGAAGGAGGCGTGGATGGTTGTAGACTGGAACGTCGCTGCATCATGTGCATCTGCCGCCGCGGCTGTTGTTGCGTTGCTCATATCGCTGCGCCAAGGTCGAATGGCTAACCGCCAGAGCCTCTTTGATCGGCGTCTAAAGATTTGGATTACTGTTGAAAAGTTGATGCAGCTTTATCGGGACAACTCGGCGCTGTTGAAGCAGGGCGATGAGCCTCAATTTGCTATCGGCGTGTGTTTCGAGTGGTTGACCAATACGACTTTTCTAAAAGAAATTTCGCCCGCGATCTATCATCCGCTTGATGACAACTATCGGCTGAAATTGCATCTGAAGCTGGATCAGATGAAGTCGCTTTCGACTGAATCCGCCTTGGTGTTCGAGGGCAAACCTAAGACTGCAATTTCTGAGTTTGTTGATGCTCATCAGACTTTTCTTTCTAAGGCCTATCGATATCAAGTTCTTCTTAATGCGATGCAAGAGCACCGCAAGAAATTTCACTGGACACTTGATGATGCGATTGAGGCGATTGGCGAAAAGCGTCACAGGGCAGAGCTTTGTGAAGCAGAAGTTAGGCTGGCGTCAGCGTATGAAATTGTCGCCAGCAAAGGGATGATTGGAAAGATCCGTCGGCAAATTAGACTAGCCAGCACGCCCCTAGACTATTTGAGTACATTCCGTTAAATGGCTATTTAGAAGAGTTCTGCCAGCAGTTGTTTGACCAGTTTGACGCGGACGATCGAAACCCCCTTGTCCAAGTGCGTGATATTGCGCAGGTCAACCCGAAAAGAACGCTTAAGAAGGGTGTTGAAGCCCCCTGTGTTGAGATGGCAGACCTCTCTACAAAGGGTTCGTTCCCCAGCGATTGGCGCGTCAAGGCGTACAACGGTGGCGTTAAATTCATCAATGGCGATACGATTATGGCAAGGATTACCCCTTGTCTTGAAAATGGTAAGACGGCATTTGTTAACTTCCTTGAGGATGGCAAGACAGGGTTTGGCTCGACTGAGTACATCGCCATGGCCACGAAAGGGGATTTGCCGCCTGAGTATTTTTACTTTTTAGCTCGCAACAGGGAATTTGTAGCATACGCAATTGCTCATATGAATGGGTCAAGCGGAAGACAGCGCGTATCTGGGGCAGACATAGAGAAGTACGAGGTTAGGTTCCCGAGCGAAAAGCAACTCGCAGAATTCAAACTCGTTGCGGCCTCCGCAATGCAAGCAATTCTTGCCAATTCGCTCGAGAGCCGCAAGCTGGCCGCCCTCCGTGACGCCCTTCTTCCCAAGCTCATGTCGGGAGAGATCGACGTCTCGAAGGTCGACCTCACACAGCTAAATAGCCATTTGGAAGAGTTCGCTGGACGACTTGAATTTAGCCATTACTGTTGCCGCCACTTGATCGTGGAACGCCCGTACCTTGAATGGAAAGATGCAACTTGGCGGCGAACGATGCTCTCGCCGGTCATTGTCGCAGCGCCGGCGTGCCGACGATATCGGCGCATGGGTTACGGCATACACATACACCGCTGCTCCTGTTTGCAAGGGTGTCCATCGTGAACGTGCCGAAACGCCTCGATTTGAGAGCGTAGACACAGCCTAGAATCCTCTCCTGTGCGTGATTAGCGGGATGTTATCACCTACCTTGTTTTTCCCGGTGCCGAGGAGGACGAAGGGAGGCGAATATGCCCGTTGAGATGGAAGGGATAGAATACGAAACCGATGGCTAGAAGAAAGCCGAGATGAGGTACCGTCGCGAGAAGGTGAAGCAGGCCGTTGTGACGTTTTCGCCTAAGGACGCTGACCTTTACGAATGGCTAAGTACTCAGCCCGGCAAGGCGGGCACGATCAAGCGCCTGCTGCGCGAGGAGATGACGTCTGGGGAACAACGCGGGCGCCGCGGGGCGGTCGGGCACGAGAGGGGAGTAAGCGAGCATGTCGACCGTATTTGGGATAAGGCACACGGCTGACCTCGAGGGCGAATGGGCCGACTGGTTGATTGATTCTGTCGACCTGATCAACGCCGAGGCGTCGAAGACCGGCGAGGCCTTCCTTTTCGACACCATTGACGTTGCCCAACGCATTCTCAACGGTCGCAAGTGCTGGGACATGTACGGCTGGATCGTGCCGTTCGAGAAGCTCCCCGAGGTCGAGCCGCTGTGGCTCGCCGACGATGACTGCGCCATTGATGTTTACTACACGTTCGTCACTTTCGAAGAGGGCGTTGATGCCCCCATGGTCAACATCGACAGAGACGAGCTCTGATCACGAGGCGCGATCTCGACCTCGTCCGAGACATCCTCATTCAGGTGAGGGAGGCGGACGGCTCCGTCGATTGCGAGGACTTAGGGAGCTGTAGTCTTAACGCGGCGTCGATCTGGCTGGGAAATCAAACAGGAGTGCATGAAGCGTTGCGACGGCACCGGAAGGCGGATGCCGCGGTACGGCGGAACACCGAAGACGCTCAAAAAATATGAGGGCGCTGCATGTCTCTATAGGTGAGTCAAACAGAACCCTCAAACCAAAGTATATAACGCGAACCACCTGTATACGGCTTTGCTCTTGTATACTTGCATTGAGAGGAAGTTTCCCCGCTGACCTTTTTACAGGGGGGTCTAACTTCCTCTTTTATTTTTTGCCTGTTTGCTCACTTGCCCGCCGGACTTTGAACCGCCCGCTCGGTTTAGCCAACCTTCTCGAATTCGTCTTCCGAGATAACCGTAAATAGATTCTGGCAACCCCGCTCTTTCAGAAGTGAGATCAAAAGGTCATATTTATGCTCGATGTTTACGATGTAAATTGGCTTCCCGTGCTCGCCGTACCGCTTTAAAAGCAGGGTCTCAAACAGCTCGTCCAGCACGCCCAGGCCCTCGGGCATAACGACAAAGGCGTCGGCATGCTCTTCCTGCAGCCTCTTCCGCGCCCTCTTGTCGCCGTCTCTGAAGGTCTTCTCGGAATGCGGAAATTCCGAATGCCCCCTGCGCGGCTTTTCAGGCAATACCGACAGCACCTTCGCACTGTTTCTCCAAGCTTCATCCGCGACCGCCCCGAGCAGGCCATCGCCAAAGCCCTCGAACACAAGGGTTTGTCCGTTTTTGCCTATGTAGCGGTCAAGCGCTCGTGCGGCGTCTAGGCATTTCTTGTCCGGCACGCCAGCCGAACCGTATACGCATATGTTCATCTTGCACCTTCGTGCTGGCCTTTTGCCTCGGATTATTAACCCCTGTCTGCGATTCGTCAAAGACTGCTCCCCGTTCTTTCTAGTCAAGTTGCTTCGGTGTGCTTGCTGCAGTTCTTGACATTAGCTCTCAGCTAATGAAAACGCTTCTCTTCTTCTCGATAATCAGGTCGTCGGCGGGGAAGTTGCCGGCTGAAATCGAGTGCTGGGAGAGAAGATGTCCAAAGAAGGAAAGAAGCCGATTGGAAAGATCGTCCTTATCGTTGTTGTGGTGCTGATTGCGATCGGTGCCATCGGCTCTATGGGTGGTAAGGGAAGTTCGTCTTCGAGTGACAGCGGCTCTACGAGCGAGCAGAAAGCTGAGCAAGAAGAGCAGGAGCCTTATACTGTCGCCGATGAGGCTGAGGACCGTTCGAATCAGTTCGATTTCAAGATAACGGGCACGCTTACAAACAATACGGATTCGAAGAAGAGCTATATTCAGGTCGAGTACGTGCTTTACGATGCTGATGGCAATCAAATCGGAACGGCGCTTGCCAATACGAACAACCTGAAGGCCGGCGGCACCTGGAAGTATGAGGCCTCGAGTCTGGTTGATCCGAGCGAGGTTGCAAGTTGGGAGCGCGAGGACGTTTCCGGATTCTAATCGCACATTTTTATTGATGGGGAGAGCGAGAAATGGCGCAGGAGAAGCTGACCGAGGAGTTCCTGTGCGAGCTGCTCGATGCGGACTCAGTCGATCAGTACGTGGCTGAGCACGACCTGGCGTATGTCTCGCTCTCCGACTATCTTCAGCGGTTGCTCGCCGAGAAGCGGCTTGAACGCTCTCAGGTGGTGCATATGGCCGACATCAACGAGACGTTTGGTTATCAGATCTTTACAGGACAGCGCGGGGCTTCCCGCGACAAGGTGCTCCAGATCGCATTTGCCATGGCGCTCACGCTCACGGAGTGCAACCGTGCGCTCCGTGCGGCCGGCGCTTCTGCCCTCAATCCTAAAGAGCGCCGCGATGCCATCATCATCTTTTGTCTTGACCGCGGCTGCTCGCTCCAAAAGGTGAATGAGGAACTCTATCGCTTCGGCGAAGCGACAGTCTGCTGAGCTCCTTATTGCCGAGGGCGGCGCGTCCAGGCGAGGCGCTATGATGGGCGGCATGAATAGCGACATCCCGACAGATGAGTTTGATGCGGAGCTTGCGCGATACCTGACGCGCGAGTTCGATGGCTCGATGGGCGGGCCGGGTGCGGGCGGCAATGTCGGCGGCGATATCCTTGTGCATATTCGCACGCTTAAAAGCTCGCCGCATGAGACAACCGAGCTCGTTTGGTGCGGTAGCCCGCAAGGCGGGGAGCCTGAGCGCTGCGTTCTGAAGACCATCGATGCCGATTCGGGCATCGGTGGTGCCTATGAGTTGCTATATCAGGCGCAGAATGCGGGCACGCCTCTGGACGCGGCTCCGCGCATCATCAGTTATGAATGCTCAAACGGTAAGATTCGGGTGCTCATGGAGTACCTTGCAGGCGAGTCGCTCGATATGCTTGCCGAACGCGTCGGAGCGGGCCCGACCTTGGCCCGGCGCGTTTTCGTTCCGCTGTGCGAGGCGGTGGAGAGCCTGCATGCGGGGCTCGGGGATCCCGACGAAGCAGCACGCCCGCTCATCCATCGCGATCTCAAACCGGCGAACATTATCGTACAAGACGGGCCGGCAGCCAGAGAGGACGCTGGGATTCGGGTCAGGCTCATCGATTTCGGCATCGCGCGCAGTTGGCGAGCCGATGCCCTTGCTGATACCGTTAAGTTCGGTACAAGGAGCTATGCTCCACCCGAACAGTTTGGCTTTGGCCAGACCGATGTGCGAAGCGACGTGTACGCGCTCGGTGCCGTTCTCTATTTTTGCCTTACGGGCAAGGATCCCGAACCCGGCAAGAAGATTCAGGGGCAATTGGACAAGGGCGGCGTTTCGAAGCCGTTTGCCGAGGTTATTGCGCGCGCAATGGCTCTCGACCCGGATGCACGCTATGCGACCGTGCGCGATTTGGGAGCAGCTTTTGATGCTTCCATTGCGCCTGTTGTGTTCACGGTTCCGTGCCCGACGGGATCTCGGTCAAGCCGCCCGCAGAGCCCTCTTCGTGTGGCGGTCGGCATCGCTTGGAACTTCTGCCTGGCCCTGGGGCTTCTCCTTGTTTTCGTGGGAAGCGCCTTTGCCATCCTAGACCCCACGGATTCGAACGAAAGACTGAGCACCTGGTTTTTGGCGCTCGAGTACATCGCATTTGTTGACGTCTCGACCGCGGCGATTGCGCTCTGGCTCCTCGATAAGTCGCGGCTGCGTACCTATGCGCCCATGCTCGACCGTGCTCGGGGTCTCCGCTATCTGCTGCGGGCGGGTTTGCTGATATTCGTTTTATACCTGGCCGTTATGGGCATCGGCTTTGTCTCGGGTGAAGTGCAACGGCTCTAGCGCTTTTCATCAATGATTGTGCTATGTGCTCGTGCCTAGCTCGTCTTCTGAGGGGCAAGACGGGAGGCGTTGTGTCGCCGTAGCGGCATGATCCCTCCCGTTGGTAGTCCCCCTTTGAGCTTCCGCGAACTGCCTCTGGGGCTTTCGGCCGTGCTCCACGGGTTCTCTTCTTCCGGCCGTGTAGAACGCCGCATAATGTTGTATGATGACATATGACATTGTCATACAGGAGGACGCTATGGCTGCTTCGGTTTTGAGTGTACGTGTAGACGCGGACGTTAAAGAGTCGTTTGCCGATCTTTGCGAGGAGCTTGGCATGACCGCTTCGGTGGCTGTGAACATGTTTGTGCGTCAGATGCTTCGCGAAGGCTCTCTACCTTTTGTTCCGTCGCTTGCGCCTGACAAAAAAGAGGCCCGCGTGCTAGGCAGGGAGGCCATTAGCGAGGCGGTTGCTGCGGCGGCAATAAAGCACAAGGGGATAAAGTCCGTCATATTGTTCGGCTCCTATGCTCGCGGTGAAGCGACCGCGCAAAGCGATATCGATTTGCGCGTATTGATGGACGAGCGGGAAAGAACGGGCCTGTTCGCCATCTCCTCTTTTGCTGATGAGGTCCGCGAAGCGACGGGCCGTCATGTTGACGTGCTAACGGCATCGGACCTTCGCGAGGACGTTGCAGAGGCGATCGAGCGGGAAGGAGTGACAATCTATGAACGCTCGTAAATCAGACGCTTTGCGAGCCCGAGAGGTGCTCGATGCGATTAAAGAAACATTCGATCGTATCCAGGCTTTTGGCATTTCGCGAGAGCGCTTCCTTTCGGAAGATGATATAGAGACGCGGACTTTGGCCGATGCACTTCTGATGTGCGTCTTGAGGGTTACCGAGGAGGCCGGAAAGCTGTCCGATGCCTCAAAGCACATGCATCCGGAAATCGACTGGCGCGGAGTTTCCGGCATGAGGAATTATCTTGCCCATGATTACGGCAACGTTGACAGGCGGATGGTTTGGGATGCTGTAAACGAAGAGTTTGGGTTCCTTGCTGAGGTATGCAGACAGATTGTAGAAGAAGAGCCGTAGGAGCTTGAAATTCCGGTTGGCGCGGTTGAGGTTGACCGTTGATAACGCACGAAACTCCGCATGCCTGTGAGGGCGCGGAGTTTCGTGTGGGGCCGCGGATGGCGGGGATTGAGCCGGTTCCTCGCCATCCGCGGCGCTATTGGTTTTGGGGTGCTGGAGCCTTAGCCTTGCAGGCCAAAGAGCTTCTCGGCGTTGAGATGGCGCACCTGCTGCTCGATCGGGGCGATCTGCTGGCAGCTGAACAGCGCGTCCATGTTCTGCTTGATCTGGACCGTGGGCGTGTAGGGGTGGTCGCTGCCGTAGAGCAGCTTGTCGGGCGTGGTGATGTGCATAAGCGCATCGAGGCCGGCGGGAAGCGGGCTGCCCGAGAGATCGAAGTACAGGTGCGCGATGCTGCCCATAACGTC
>CAVGNZ010000045.1:0-47324 GCA_963630805.1 Bacteroidaceae bacterium | reverse complement strand
CCTTGGTTGAGCATGGTGTACACGTGGTCGTCGGCGAGGGAGTAGAGGATGTTCCTGCCATCGCGGCGAAACTTCACCAGGTGGGCGCTTTTGAGTGTGCGCAACTGGTGCGAGACCGCCGACTGCGAGGTCTCCGTGGCGTCGGCGATGTCGGCGACGCAGAGCTCGCGACCCATGAGGGTGTAGAGGATCTTGATGCGCGTGGTATCGCTGAAAACCTTGAACAGGTCGGCGAGGTCATAGAGCAGCTCTTCGTCCGGCAGATCTTCAGGCGAGCACGGGGCCTCGGGTTCTACGCGATCTTGCTCGTCCATGTCGATGTCCTTTCATATGAACAAACGCTCATGCTTCTTGTCACAAATTATATGAGCGTCTGTTCACATGTCAATGAGGTTGTCAGATTTGAGGCTCTTCGTTCATCCAGAGAACCGTCAAGTCGAGTTCAGGCGATGACGACGTACATATTTTGCGTTTCTGCACGGTATGCATGAGTGAAGAACGCATTTTGGCCCGACTGGGCTGTATTCGAGTCCAAATGCCGCTGTATCTGGCTGATTAAACGGCGTTTGGCAGTTCTCGACCGTGCACAAACGCAAAATATGTACGCCGGATCTTCGTTATCGGCCAGACGCACCGTTTTTTGTGCATAAAATACGGTAAATCAGGAATAAAACTGCATATCGTCAAAAAACGGATCGTACTCGGTCGTCTCAACGTCTCGAACTATGCTGTCGTTGAGATAACGACGCAGCACGAATTTCCTTAGTCGCTCCTGATCAACGAAGAGGCCGCAGGGGAGCCGAGAGGGCCTGATGCCCTCTCGGCGCATAATCGCCGTCATCACGCGTGCAAATGCCGACCTGTCAAAAAAGACATGACGATTGATGCTGATGATCCCATAGCCCATGCTCGATAGGGCGTTCTTTCGTTCTTCGTCCACGGCTTGTGCCTCCTGTGCGTCATGGTAAAAGCCGTTGTACTCGAGGTCGGTTTTCGAGCGTGGGAGATAAGCATCGAAGTAGAAGAGCCTTCTTCGGGTGAGCTCTCTTGCTGCGGGCGAAACGGGGACGCAGTGATCAACCTCGAAATCCCTAATCCCCAAGCCGCCTTCTGCTTTAGGCATACCGATCATCATGATGAGGGCTGTTTCGAGCGGGGATCTACAGCCGTCTCGTACGTATTTGATGGCCCGACGCGCATGCTTGGCTCCGGAAGTCCCAACCGCGCCTTTGAAGAATTCTTCGAGCTCTTGTACCGAGGCTAGGGGTGCTCGTGTTCTGTATTCACCGGACTCTTCAAGAGGCAGCGTGTAGGATGAGCAGAGCTCGAAGTAGTATTCCACGAGCTCGGGAAAGGTCATTTCGCCTGCGGCTTGAAGCGCGCAAAGCTTCGCGCTCACTATAAAGAGCCCCTCCTCTAAACGACATACGTTTCCGAGCAAAAGATCTGGGCGGGCAAGGTGAATCGTTGATCCCCGAGCCGCTCGTCTAAGTCGGTCATGGCAGACGACGGCGTCGATGGGCTCCCGCTCCGCGGCGGTGTTCCATAGGCCTCGCGCGCGCAGGTAGTGCCGCGCCCGCACGATGTCGTTCGCTTCGGGAGCGGTTGAGAACGCGTTGTCGTCGCTGTTCAGCCATGCGTTTTCCAGCCGCTTGGATTGGAGCCGGTAGATGCCACGCGCGGTGTTATGTGAAAGGATGACCGTCATGATTCAAGTATCACTTGCTCACACCCGGCGCGCCGCGACTTTAAAAGTATCTGAACGGCGACCTTACAGATCTCTTCTGTGTTTCTAACACGCCACTACAGAGGGGGTGTAAATGTGCTCCTAGCACACAAAGCGAATGGCGAGCCCCAGGATGATGGGCACGATGTAGCTGGGAAGAAGCATCTTGGTGAAGGCTGCGACCTCGCGTAGATATCCGCGCGACCACTGCCGGCAGGTTGACGACGCACCCACGCCGACCACGCGCACGCCGCACCTGCGGGCATAGTGCATGCATCGGGCGAGATGGTAGTCGGTAGAGACGACGGCTACCGCCGCGTTCTGCACGGTTACATTTTGCCGTTCGAGAAGCGCAAGCGAGAACCGCATGTTCTCGCACGTTGTGGTGGAGCTCGCTTCCTCCAGAATGCATCCGTCCGGCACATCGCGCGCTTGCAAATAGGCATGCATCGCGGAAGCCTCGCTCACGCATTCGTCAGGGCCTTGCCCGCCGGAGACGATGATGAGGCCGTGGCGGTCGGCGGCATGCCACAGCTCAAGCGCTCGGTCGAGACGCGCTGCCAAGATGGGGGAGGGTTCGGCTTCTCGAAGTGCTGCTCCGGGCACGATGATGAAGTCGATGGGTGTGCTCGGGTTCGAGCGGTGCCACGCTGCATGTACGTTCAGGGCGAGAACCGTGAGGCTGAGCCATGCCGCGCACGCGCCGGACACATGGGCAAGGGCCTTCGCAACGCCTCCCCATCCAAGGACGCGGGCTGCAGTGGGCGCGCCTCCGCAGGCGAAAAGCGCCAGCGCGCCGATTGCGCCCAGCACCGCGATGACGGATGCTCCCCGTGCACGTAGGGAAGTCAAGGCATGCGCCAGGAGATGCACACCGCATAAAAGCGAGCATACAAGGCTCGCAAGCGATAGAAATAACGCGGCCGTTTCCGCCGGCAGCGAGGAGGCAAGTTCGGTCATGACGTCCTCCTCGGGCGGTCGTCAACGTACGAGCCGCAGCCAATAAAAAGAAAAAAGCCCCAACACCGTTGGGGCTTCAACAATCAAGGGTGGAGACGAAGGGAATCGAACCCTCGGCCTCTGCCATGCGACGGCAGCGCTCTCCCAGCTGAGCTACGTCCCCAAGACAAGTGTTCATGATAGCAAGCGAGCGCGTGCTGTCAATGGAAATGCTCAAAAAAGGGCCGCCCCACACGTCACGATAATGAACCCACCTCAACAAGGTGGGCGCCCTCATCGCGTCCTCCAGCGTCCTTAACAACGAAGGATACCTGTACCGACAACGATTGTGTGGGCTCCCTAAATAAACTCGACGGTTCACCCAGTTGCTTCGTGTGGGGCGGAACACCTTCATCATAGGGCAGGCCAAAATCAATACCAGTCTTGACTTATAAAATCCCTTGGCAGAAGATGGGGGAGCGCCCGCGCATGTTTTGAACCGCACGAGCGCAGGAACAACGTTTCTGGTAACGCCGCAGCTTGTGCGGCGTTTTTCTTATCAGCTCAAAGGAGATTCCGCGTATGTCCGCCCTGCTCGCCCCGACGTCGATTGCATCGTGCGAGCTGTGCCCGCGCCGCTGTGGAGCCAGGCGCTTGCGGGGCGCGACCGGAGCCTGCGGCGCGAGCGATACGCTCAAGATCGCCCGTGCGGCCTTGCACATGTGGGAGGAGCCACCCATCTCCGGTGAGACGGGCTCGGGCACCATCTTTTTCAGCGGCTGTCCGCTCAAATGCGTCTACTGCCAAAACCACGAGATCTCGACCGGAAACTTTGGCCTCGAGGTCACGCCTGCGCGCCTGAGCCAGATCATGCTCGAGCTGCAAGATCAAGGTGCGCTCAACATCAACTTGGTCACGGCGACGCACTATGCTCATCTGCTGCCCGATACCATCTCCCGGGCGCGGGCACGCGGCCTCACCCTGCCCATCGTCTACAACACGAGCGGCTACGAGCGCACACGCGCGGTGCGCGAGCTGGCAGACCTTGTGGACGTGTGGCTCACCGACTTCAAGTACGCCTCCGCATCGCTTGCGCACTCTCTCTCGCGCGTGGAGGACTATCCCGCGCAGGCCGAGCGCGCACTTGCCCAGATGTGTGCCGAGATCGAGCGCCGTGGCGGCATCTCCTACAACGGGGACGGCATCATGCAGCGGGGTCTCATCGTGCGCCATCTGGTGCTTCCCGGCCATGCGGACGATTCTTGCGCCGTACTCGATGCCATCTGGCGCACGGCGGGCGACGTGCCCATCTCGGTCATGAACCAGTACACGCCCAACGCGCTCATGCGCGAGCAGGGCGGCGACCTTGCGCGCGCGGTGAGCGAGGACGAGTACGAGCGGGTGCTCGACCATGCAGACGAGCTGGGCTTTACCACCATGTTCTGGCAAGAGGGGGGAGCCGTGGACGAGAGCTTCACGCCCGCTTTCGACACCACGGGCGTTTTGGGGCCCGAGCTCGTGTAGACACCGCTGCTGCGCGTGCCCGGCACTTGTTACGCTCGTGCGCATCCCGCTTGCGCTGCGTGAACCCGCGCCGCAACGGCTATACTCTATCCAGTCTTATCGGGCCTGCGACATCGCTCGCGGGCTTTTGCGTATAACGAGAAAGGTGCCGCGCATGGCTGAATCCCAAACAGCTCCGCTGACCGACGAGGAGCGCGCCGAGCTCGAGGAGCTGCGCGCCCAAAAGGCCCAGCGCGAGGAAGAGGAGCGCGCCCGCCGCGAGCGCGCCGAGCTCGAGGCCCTGCGCGCCGAGCGCGAGGCCAGCGCGTCCGCGCAGCCGGAGCCTCCGGTTGAGACCCCGGCTGCGGCGCCTGTACCCAAGTCGAAACCGGCCGCGCGCGCACCGCGCGACGAGAAGCCGGTCGTCGACCCCGAGAACCTGACCTTTGCCCAGCGCATGGTTCTCGGCGACAGCGCGCAGACCGACGAGGAGGAGATCCCCGGCATGCCGCCCGCGCAGAAGATCATCGTTATCTTGTCCATCGCCTGTGTGATCGGCTTCGCCGTCTGGATGGTCCTTAACAAGTAGCGCGCGCCCGCAACGGCGGCCTTATGCCCTTGGCGGCAAAACATTGGAGACAGCATGGCTTTGACAGACGAATCGCGTCCCACCGATGTGGCGATGCTCACCGACCTCTACGAGCTCACCATGGCCCAGGGACTTTGGGAGAACGGCAAGCTTGAGGAGCAGGGCTGCTTTACGGCCTTCTACCGTGATAAGCCCTTCGGCAGCGCCTACGCCGTCATGTGCGGCACCTCCGATCTGCCCGAGCTGGTGGAGAACCTGCGCTTTAGCGACGAGGACGTCGACTATCTGGCCTCGCTTGAGGCCCCTGCCGGCGGGCGCATGTTCAACCCCGCGTTTTTGGAGTACCTGCGCGGCTTCCGCGCGCACGTGGACATCGACGCCGTGCCCGAGGGCGAGCTCGTGTTCCCGCGCGAGCCCATGGTGCGCGTGGTAGGACCGGCGCTCGAGTGCCAGCTGCTCGAGACGGCGCTGCTCAACACCATCGGATTCCAGACGCTCGTGGCCACCAAGACGGCGCGCGTGGTCTCGGCCGCCAAGGGTCGCCCCGTGGCGGAGTTCGGCCTGCGCCGCGCCCAGGGGCCTGATGGCGGTATGGCCGTCGCGCGCGCGAGCTACGTGGCGGGCGCCGCCAGCACCTCCAATGTGCTCGCGGGCCGCAAGTACGGCATCCCCGTGTTCGGAACGCATGCGCACAGCTGGGTGATGAGCTTTGACACCGAGCTCGCGGCCTTCCGCGCCTTCGCCGCCTCCATGCCCAACAACTGCACGCTTCTCATCGATACCTACGATGTGCGCGAGGGCACCGAGAACGCCATCACGGTCGCCAAGGAGATGGAGGCCCGCGGTCAGCGCCTGGCGGCCATCCGCATCGATTCGGGCGACCTCGCCAAGCTCTCGGCCTACGTGCGCGAGCGCTTTGATGCAGAAGGCCTGCCCTACGTGAAGATCTCGGTCTCCAACGACCTTGACGAGTACACCATCCAGTCGCTGCTCTCGCAGGGTGCGCCCATCGACTCCTTTGGCGTGGGCACCAAGCTTTCTACCTGCTATGACCAGCCGGCACTGGGCGGAGTCTACAAGCTCTCCGCGCGCCGCGCGGCAGGCGACGCCACGTGGACGCCTGTGGTGAAGCTCTCGGAGCAGCCCTACAAGCGCACCATTCCCGGCCTGCAGAAGATCGGCCGTTTCTACGACGAGTCCGGCAGCCCCGTGTGCGACATGATCTATGACGAGGCGAGCGCCGAGCCCGTGGGCACGACGATCGTCTCCGTGGACGATGCGGCTCTTGTGGCCGATGTTTCCGGCCTGGAGGGCCGCGAGGTCATGGTGCCCGTCGTGCGTGACGGCGCCGCTGTGGCCCCGCGTGAGTCCATCGAGGACGCCCGCGAGCGCTGCGTTGCGGCCCTGGGTTCGCTCGACCGCGTGTACAAGCGTTTCCTCTACCCGCAGTCCTATACCGTGGGCATGGAGGAGAGCCTTGCGCGCCTGCGCGATGAGCTGGTGCGCGAGCGCATGGCCGAGACGGCCTCGGCCCTTATGTGGAAGAAACGGGGGTAGGCGATGGCCCGCGACATGAAGACGATGGTCGTGAAGATCGGTTCCTCCACCGTGGTGAGGGAGGACGGTCGCGCCGACCGCGCGTTTATCGGAAACCTTGCCGACCAGGCCGCCGAGCTGCGCCGCCTGGGTTGGAACCTGGTGGTGGTGAGCTCAGGCGCCATGGCATGCGGCTACAAGGTGCTGGGCTTTGAGAAGAAGCCTTCGGGCGACCTGCCGAGCCTGCAGGCCTGCGCCTCGGCCGGACAGTGCCTGCTCTCTGCGGCCTACGACGAGGAGTTCCATGCCCGCGACCTGCTGACCTCGCTCGTCCTGCTCACGCGTCACGACACCGCCCGCCGCTCGTCGTACCTGCACGCGCGCGATGCCCTGCTGCGCTTGGTCGAGCTCGGTGTGGTGCCCGTCGTGAACGAGAACGATACCGTCTCGGTGGACGAGATTCGCTTTGGCGACAACGACACGTTGGCGGCCCTTGTGAGCTGCCTTGTCTCGGCTGACCTGTGTGTCACCCTCTCGGACATCGACGGCCTGTACACGGCGAACCCCTCGACCGACCCCGATGCGCGTTTCATCCCGCGCGTAGAGAAGATCGATTCGGCGATTATCGAGAGCGCGGGCGATTCGTCCACCGCGGTGGGTACGGGCGGCATGATCACCAAGATCCGTGCGGCGCGCATCCTCATGACGGCGGGCATCGCGAGCGTGATCTGCTCGGGCCAAGAGACGGATGCCCTGGTGCGCCTAGCGCGCGGGGAGAGCGTGGGCACGCTGTTCGTGCCGCCTGCCGACCAGCCCGAGATCGCGCCCCGCAAGCTCTGGATCGCGCTGGGCGACTCGGCCCATGGCTCGGTCACGGTGGATGCGGGGGCGGCACGTGCGCTGCGTGCAAGGGGATCCTCGCTGCTTGCGGTGGGTATCCGCGCCGTCGAGGGCACGTTTGCCGCCGGCGACGTGCTCGACGTGCGCGACGAGTCTGGCTTTGTGCTCGCCCGCGGCATCGCCGAGGCCGACCGCGACACGCTCTCACTCGCGGCGGGGCGCCGTCAGGAAGAGATCGAGTCGAACCGTCTGCTCTCCCAGCTCGGCGAGAGGCCGGCGATACACCGCGACAACCTCATTCTCTTCGCCTAGGCCCCTCAGGCACCCGATCTTGCCACGAGCCCGGAGGCTTGCGTGCCCAAGCACGCGGCGCCTCCGGGCTCCTGTCAATCTCGGGTACCTGAGGGGCCTAGATCGGCCTGACGTTCATTTGATCCGGCCCCAAGCTCTTTTGCATGCATCAAGTACGCGCCGCCTCCGGGCTCCTGTTAATTTCGGGCACCTGAGGGGCCTAGGTCGAGCCGGCGCGTGGCGTTTGCGGGTCTTCTAGAACAGCTGCTCCAGGTCGCCGCGGTTCTTGGCTTCCTCGTAGAGGTGCTTGAAGACCTCGGTGCCGTGGTTGCCGTCGTGCTCGAACTCGTTGGTGACCCAGGCGTGGCTTGCGCCCACGCGGCTCAGGGTGTCGAGCTGCATGGTGGAGTCCACGTACATGTCGTCAAAGTAGACGGCCACCTGCAGGGGCACCTCGTTTGCGGCGAGACGCTGCGGGTTGTAGATCTGGTCCCAGTCGGTGTCTTCCATCAGCAGGTCCATCGCGGCGCGGAAGGGCTTGAGCTCGGGCATCTGCTCGAACATCCACGGGAACATCGCCTCCCCGGTAAGCATGAGCGGGCGCGCGGCGGGGTCGAACTCGGGGCGCTTGGCCTTCTCGGCCGCGGCCGCCCAGCGGATGGGCATGGTGTCGCCGTCGGCGTAGATGAACTCCTGCAGCGTCCAGTAAAGCGGGTTTGTGGCCGTGGTGGTGCGCGAAAGCGCGCTCATCAAAAAGCCGTCGGAGATGACGGGCTTTTCACTCAGGGTTCCGTCGCCGTCCTCAAAGGCGTGGTCGAGTACCCAGTGCATGCGCTCAAAGCTCGGCTTCATGCCAAAGTCGCTGCCGAACAGCTGCAGGCGTTCCACTGTCATGGGGCTTCCGTCGGGAAGGCTTGACTGTTGCTCGGTTAGCGCGTCGGCCAGCGCGGAGAGGCGCTCGACATCTTGCGGATAGCGCTTGTAGAACTGGTTGGTCTTGGCGACCATGCGCGGGAAGGTGTGTGCATAGACCTCCGCGGCGCTTGCAGGCACGTGCGGGATGCCGCCGCAGGTAAAGCTCGCGGCCACGCCCTCGGGGAACAGCGACAGGTACGTGAGCGTGAGGAAGCCGCCGTAGCTTTGCCCCAGCGTGACCCACGGCTTGGCACCGAATTGCGTGAGGCGCAGGTACTCAAAGTCGCGCACGATGGAGCTGGCAAGATAGCGCTTGAGGAAGTCCGCCTGGGCGCGCGCGGCGTCGGCACCGGCCGCCTCGGCACGCTGCCCCAGGGCCGCGATGCCGCGTCCGCTCACGCGCCCGCTGCGGCCGGTGCCGCGCTGGTCGGGCAGCACGATGCGGAAGTGCTTCACGGCCTCGGCGATCCAGCCGTCGGAGGTGGGGGAGAGCGGGCGCGGGGACTCGCCGCCCGGGCCTCCCTGCAGGTAGACGAGCAGCGGCAGATCTGCGCCGACGTTCTCGGGCGAGCAGATCACGCGGTAGAAGAGCTTGACGCTCTCGGGCGCGCCGGCGATGGGGGCGTAAATCTCGCCGCGGCGCATGGTGCTGCCCACGGCGAGCAGCGCAGGCTCCAGGCCGCGCCAGTCGAGCGGCACGTCGATCGAGTGGTCCTCTACATACAGGCCGGGGACGTAATAGCTTGCAAGCTTCATGGGTGCTCCTTCTTGGGTTCTGTGACCTCCCCATGATAGCCCGCGCGTGCGCGAGCGCCTGCGGCTTTGCATCTCTATTTCCAAAGCACCGTGCGGCCTGCCCGCGCGGCACATCGGGTACCATGTCTGCTAGTCATTCGCCCTTGCAAAGGAGTACCGATGGAAGACGTCGCCGCATATGTCGAGAAGCTGGCCGTGTCCGCAAAGGAGGCCTCGCGCTCGCTGGGCTTTGCCTCCGACGAGGCGCGCCAGACGGCCGTGCGCCAGATGGCGGCGGCCCTGCGCGAGCATGCAGACCAGGTCCTTGCCGCCAACGCCGAGGACATGGAGGCCGCGCGCGAGGCGGGGACGGCTGCCGGTCTGCTCGACCGCCTGCTGCTCACGCCCGAGCGCATCGACTCCATGGCGGCCGGCCTCGAGAAACTCGCCGACCTGCCTGACCCGGTAGGCCGCGTGCTCGAGCACCGCACCATCGATTGCGACCTCGACCTGCAAAAGGTGAGCGTGCCGCTGGGTCTTGTGGCCATGGTGTACGAGGCGCGCCCCAACGTGACGGCAGACGCCGCCGGCATTTGCATCCGCACGGGCAACGCCTGCATCCTGCGCGGCGGCTCGCTGGCGCAGCGCTCCTGCGTGGCCATCGCGCACGTGCTGGCCGATGCCGTTGAGACGGCGGGCTTCCCGCGCGCGTCCGTGAGCATCATCGAGACCTGCGACCGTGCGGCCACGGGGGCGCTTATGAGCCTGCGCGGTATCGTCGACGTGCTCATCCCTCGCGGAGGTGCCGGCCTTATCTCGCGCTGCGTGCGCGAGAGCCTGGTTCCGGTGATCGAGACGGGTACGGGCAACTGCCATATCTACGTGCACGAGGCTGCCGATTTCGACATGGCGCGCGCCATCGTGATGAACGCCAAGACCCAGCGTGTGGGCGTATGCAATGCGGCCGAGTCGCTGCTGGTGGACGAATCGGTTGCCGCAAAGTTCCTGCCCCGGATGCTCGATGAGCTTGCCGCCGCGGGTGTGCTCATCCATGGAGACGCTGCCGCCCGTGTCGCGGCCTCGCCGGCGGTGCTCGAGGGGCACTTTGCCGATGCCACCGAGGAGGACTGGGGCCGCGAGTACCTGGCGCTCGAGATGAGCGTCAAGGCCGTCTCCGGTCTCGATGAAGCCATCGCGCACATCAACCGCTACGGCACCGGTCACTCCGAGGCCATCGTGAGCGAGGACGTGCAGGCGCAGGAGCGCTTTTTGCGCGAGGTCGACGCCTCTGCCGTCTACGTCAACGCCAGCACGCGCTTTACCGACGGCGGGGAGTTCGGCCTGGGCGCAGAGATCGGCATCTCGACCCAGAAGCTCCATGCGCGCGGCCCCTTTGCCGCCGAAGCCCTCACCACGTACAAGTACGAGGTGCGCGGCTGCGGCCAGGTGCGCCCGTAGGCAGGAGCACAAACAAAACGAGCCCCGAAGGGCTCGCAGCTAGAGACGTATGAGGGAGGGCCTGCGGCCGTGCAGCCTAGTTGGCGTTGAAGACGGTCGCCAGGCTCTCCTCCATGCGGCCCTCGACATCGTCTTCGCTGGTGCCGAGGGCCACGGCGAGCTCCTGCACCGAGCGGCGGTGCGCCTCTTTGAGAATGCGCGCGTAGTAGCTGCTGGGCTTTTTGCCGACGCTCTCGGCGGCCTGGATGCGGCAGCGCATGGTTTTGGCGACACGCACGGTCTCGGGCGCGCCCTGCTTGATGAGCTGCTTGAAGTGCGTCTCCTCAAGGGAACTGTTGCGCTCGGTGAACGGGTCGCACTCGATGTCCGCATAGTCGGCAAGCAGAGCCTCTGCCTGTTCCTTGTCGATGCACGGGTGGAGACGCTCTGCCTGGGAGGCGGGGTAGAGGAGCTTGGTGCTGGCATGGCCCGTGTGGGCCTCGAGCTCGATCATGGGTGCGGGTTCGTCCTTGAAGCCCACCACGGTGCAGACCCCCTGGCCCGGATGTACGACGTGTTCGCCGATGTTAAACATGCTTCCTCCGTCTTCTATGCAGTGCGTCAATTATTCAGGTACCGTCTATTTTGCCACATTTCACAAGGTAGAGCACAAAAATAGGATGTGTAGGCACGGAGAACCGCCTCCCGTCCTTGAGGATGGGAGGCGGTTCGGGCGTTTCGGTTGGACTGCTTTGTGGGCGGACGGAACGGTTTAGCGGCTGCTGCGCTTGGTCGCGATGCCGACGCTCACGAGCGCCATGCCCGCGATGGCTGCAACCACGACGGCGATATGGGAGCTGTCGCCCGTCTTAGGCAGGGCGCCGTTGCTCTTCTTGTTGTTCGCGTCATCCTTGCCGTTGCCGCCGCCGTCACCGTCGGTGCTGCCGCCGTCGGTGGACCAGTGGGCATAGATCGTCGTGTCCGCATCAAAGACGGTCTCGGCGTTCACCTGCTTGCCGTCGGCCGTGAACCAACCGAGGAAGGTATAGGCGTCCTTGTCTGAGGCGGTGGAGTCACCCTCGGCGCGGCCGCGACGGGTGTTCGGAAGGTTGCCGATAGCCGCGCCCTTGGCGATGGTCGCGCTTGCCGGGTCGGTCGTCTCGCCGCCCGCGGCGTCGAAGGTCACGGTCGCAGCCTCGTCCCACTTGGCATAGAGGGTCTTGTCGCCCTGGACATCCTCGTCGAAGGCGTAGGGCTTGGTAAGTGCTTCATCGGTGAACCAGCCCGCGAAAACGGATCCCTTCTTGGTGGGCGCCTCGGGCTCCGTGGCTGTCTCGTCGTAGTTCACGGACTGCGCCGCCACCGCGCTGCCGCCGTTGCTCTCAAAGGTCACTGTGCAGGGGTTGGCTTCCCACTTGGCGTAGATATCGGTGTCGGCGGTGAGCGTCCAGCCAAAAGTGAGCGGCGCGGTGCAGGCCTCGTCCGTGTACCAGCCGGCAAAGGTATAGCCCCTGCGGACCGGGTACTGCTGGTCGACCTTGATCCAAAGGTCGTCTGCGGTGAGCTTGTCACCGTAATGAAGCAGGGTGTAGATGTCTTTGCCCTGGGTGTCGCTCTCGTCAAAGGCGTACTTGTCCTCAACGTCGTGCATCCAGACAAAGACGGTCTTGCCTACCCAGCGGGCGGTGAGGGTCATGTTCTCGTTGACGGTCAGGTCTCCCGTCACCTGCGTGCCGTCGTGGTTCCAGCCGCGGAAGCGGTAGTTCTCACGCACAGCCTTGGGCAGGTCGGCAGCGGCGATGACGGTGCCCGCGGGAACCGTCATGGAGCGGTACTCCATCTCGCCGCCGTTGGTGTCAAAGGTGATGGTGCACTCGTTTGCCTGCGCATCGATATCGCCATCGCCCTCATCATCGTTTGAACCCTTGTCGTTCAAGGGGAGAGCCGCTGCAAGCGCGACGGGCTGCGCGGCGGCGGCCGAAGCGGCCTCGTCCGCGTTCTCGTCTGTCACATCGCCGGCCGCATCGCCCTCATCGGTCCCGCCGTCGTCTGCGGCTCGGGTCTCGTCCTCGAGGTCGATACCCACGGCGTCGGCGTCATCCGTGTCGACTGCCTCGGCGCCCTGGGCGTCGGCGTCGTTGCCGGTGGTGCCGCCCTCGGTCTTCGTCAGGTAGACGTAGTTGCCGTCTGCCGAGGTCACCTGATAGGTCTCGTCGTCGGGGGAGAAGACGGTTTTGAAGGAGTCTTCGAGCTTACGCATTACCACCTGGTTGCCCACGATGCGGCCCGTGTCGCCGCCCTTGGTCACGCCGATGCGGCTCTCGGCCGTAAGGGCACGGTCGCCGGTAGCGCTGCAGACCTCCTGCTGGGCAGAGAGATACAGGTTGCTCGTCTTCTTGTCGGACTTGTTATCCGCGATCTTGACCGTGCGCGCTACCTCGAAGTTCTTGTAGCTGCTGGTGTTGTAGTAGACGCCTCCGCCGTTACCGGTGTTGACGTTGTTGTTGGTCAGGCTCACGTTGTCCAGGTACAGCTCGCCTTCTGTGTAGATGCCGCCGCCGTTGTCGTTGGCCGAGTTGTACGAGATGACGCCCGTGCCGTCGTCGGACGTGATGGTCATCGAGTGGTTGGAGGAGTAGATGCCGCCGCCGTTGGCCGCGTTGCCCCTCTGGTTGTTGGCGTGGTTGGAGGTGATCTTGCCGCCGTTTACCAGGCTGATCTTGGTGCCGGAGTCATCGTTGTAGATGGCGCCGCCTTCGCCCCTGCCCTTCGCGTCGCCGGCGGTGTTGTCCTTGACGGTCGATGCGTCGAGAATCAGCGTCGAGGTGTTGTTGAAGTAGAAGGCGCCACCCTGCTCGGCCGCGTTTCCCTTGACGGTCGAGTTGACGAGCTTGAACGTTGTGCCCGACCAGTTGCTGTAGATGGCACCGCCCTTGCCCATGCCTTGGTTCCTCGAGTCGTTCGTATAGTTTCCGCTGATTTCGGAATCGGTTAGGGTCACGGTGCCGTTCTTGCCGTTGTGGTAGATGGCGGCACCCTGGCCGCCCGTGCCGGTGATGTAGTTCTTCCAGATGGAGGAGTTCTGCTTCAAGGTGAGGTCGACATCGTTGCCGTTGATGTAGATGGCGGCGCCGCGCGAGGGGGTCCACCAGCTTGCGGCGCTGTCGCTGCTGTAGAGATGGTTGTAGTACAGGGACGAGGCCGTGAGGGTCACCTTGGACTTATTGCCGTTGATGTACATGCCGCCGCCGTAGCACGGCAGGGTGGACGTGGAATTGGACATGATATGCGAGCCGTCAAGCTCGATGGTCGTCTCGGAGCCGTCGGTGTAGATGCCGCCGCCGTCGCTCTTCGACTCGTTGGTCGTCACGTTCACCTCGGAGAGGGCAAGTTTGCTGCCCGAGGCGTTTACGTAGATGCCGCCGCCGTGCTTATCGCTGTAGTTCCTATCGATAGTGGTCTTTGAGATGCTGAGCGTAGCCTTGGAGTCGAGGTAGATGCCGCCGCCGTTGCTGTCGGCGTAGTTGTGCGAGATGCTCGAGTTGGCGATGGAAAGGGAACAGTCCGTCTCACGCACGTAGATGCCACCACCGTAGCCCTCCGCGTGGTTCATGCTCACCGTGACGTTGTCGAGATCGAGTGTGTCGTGGCTTCCGTGCACGGCGATGCCCGCGCCGTGACCGTAACGGCTGTTGTCCACCTGGTCGGTGACGTTGCCGGCGATGGTGACGTTCTTGATGTAAGCGCGCGCGTAACTGCCCACAAGCGAGATGCCGCCCGACCCGTGCCAGTCGTCGCAGGCACCGCCGGTGATCAGGCCACCCTTGATGACGGAGCTGCCCGTGCCATCGTACTGCCAGAAGTCGATCGAGAACGTATCGTTCGGGCTTTTCTCTCCGTCCACGGTGCCCTTGTGCGCGGTTTGGGTCTCGCTGCCCGTGCCGCCGTCCAGGTAGAGCGTGCCGCGATCGACGTAGATGACCTCGCCCGAGCCGTCGGCGTACCACTCGTCGTCTGCCTTGAGCTTGCGGGCGCGGTCACGGTTGATCATGTGGCCGTGCAGGTTGATGTGGAAGGTGTAGCCGTTGGGAACGGTGATGCGGCCGTAGGACTTGGTGTTCCAGTCGGCCAGAAGGTCGATGGTCACCTCGTCCTCGTGGGCGGGGTTGCGGCGCGTAGAGATCATGTCGTCCACGGCATGCATGACGTCGGCCACGCTGGTGCCGTAGTAGGTGTTGCCGTACTTCTTGCCGGTCACCTTGCCGATGGCGCCGTTCGAACTCTTGCTGTAGGCGTAGGCGCGCTGCGGCGCCGTCACCGTGCAGATGAGTGCCACCGCAGCGATGGCGACGGCTATCGCCAGCGAGCGCCAGATGCGCGCATGGGACAGGTTGCGAGTCTGGGGCATAGTGGTTCCTTCCCTCGAAGTCGCAGCAACAACGCTTTCGAAATTACCGTTAAGGATAGCCCTTCAACATAGCCCCGCTGCAGGCGAAATGCTAAGAAATGAACGGGCAACGCAACCGAACGGCCATCGACCGGGCGTCCGGAAGGTCGAGATAGGGGAGGCGGCCCGCGTCCGGACGGTAGGTTAAAATTCTTTTGGAAGCACACCCGTCTTGCAGGAGGCGCCTATGAGCGGAGAGGGCACCGGGAACCCGGTTCCGGGACTGGCAAGCGCTCCTGCTGCCCCCGAGGCTCGTAAGGGAGTGGGAGGCCGCCTTCGACGAGCTTTCGCATGTCGTCAGGGGCGACATCGCCTGATAAGTCGAAACGGTAACGAACGGGAGAAGGAGAGCGAAATGGAAGACAGGGAGAAAGACGCGCCCGTCGAGGAGACGGCCGTCATGAATACCAGCGACGATACGTCGCCCGACACGGATACGGGCGACGGCGCGGCAGAAGCCGAGAGCGAGCGGAAGAAGGCGCCCGGCGCCAAAACGGTCGCGATCGCGGCAGCCGTGGCGCTAGCGATTGCCGCCGCGTGCGGAGTCGCCGCCATGGGCGCCTCGCAGGCGCAGCAGCCCGCATCGGAACAGAAAGAGCAGGCGGTCGAGGAGGAGACGGACGCCTCCGAGGACGAGGCCGCCACCGTCGAGGTCGGCATCGCCGAGACGGCCGACGCCATGGACGAGTCCACCTCGCCCACGATCGTCCACTTCAAGGGGGCCTCGGGCGACGCCGAGGGCGTGGACTTCTACCACGCCACCCCCGCCAAGGAGGCCATGGCCGGCAACGACTCGGTGGAGCTCGCCGAGGGCTCCTACGAGGTCGAGTTCCTGCCCACGGTGAACTCGGACGGCTCGATCAACAAGGGCACCGGCGACAAGCCCCAGGACCTCGACATCGACGCCTCCGACGACATGGAGCGCGTGGTCGCCATCGACTCCGAGACCACCGCGGCCGACAAGGTGACGGCCGACCAGATCGCCGACGTCCAGAAGGCCACGGCCGAGGCGGTCGCCAAGGGCGACGAGACCCTCACGGGAGATGCCGGCGAGAAGGTCGCCGAGAAGGTGGCGGAGAACGCCTCCAAGGCGCCCGCCGCGGACAAGGAGAAGGTCGAGGAGGCCAAGCAGGAGGCGGCAGACGCGGCCGACAAGGGCAGCACCGCCCAGACCGCCTCGAAGACCGACTCCAAGGGCTCGTCTTCCCAGAAGACCGACGCGGGAAAGACCTCCACGGGACCCTCTGCCACCACGGTGAAGAAGGACACCGCGTCGACCAGCAAGGGGTCGACGTCCAGCAAGACCGAGATCAAGACGGATTCCAACAAGGGGAGCTCGGGTTCGAACAGTTCCTCTTCCCAGGGCGGCTCCACTTCCAAGAAGGAGTGCAGCCATGACTGGGTGGCACAGACCACCACCAAGTGGGTGCAGGACTCGGCGGCATACGATGAGCAGGTGTGCGTAACCCAGGCCTACGACGAGAGCGTGCTCGTCGAGCGCGGATACGCCTACTTCAATTACGATGGCTACAAGGCGTACACGCAAGCCGAGACAACCGCCCATGGAAAGCAGCTGACGCTCGCACACGTGGATTCCAGTTACTACACCGTGGACGACACTTACAGGACGGTGCACCACGATGCAGTCTACGAAACCGTCCACCATGACGCCACGGGACACAACGAGACCGTGGCCACGGGCTACAAGTGCTCCAAGTGCGGAGCCACGAAGTAGTGTGTCCGCGCTTGGATACCGTTTAGCTGCGCTTGAGAGGAACTCGACAATGCATGAGATAACGGACGATATGACCAGGAGGGCGTTTCTGGGCTTCGCAACAATGCTGGTCACTGCGGGGATTTCCGGTTGCGGTAAGCAGACCGAGAGCAGAAGCGCCTCGCTCGCCAGACAGGGTAAGATCAACTTCGAGGCCTCCTTCGGGTCCATAGAGAAGACAGAGACGACTGACGGCGACGATGCTGCCGTCTTCGAGGTCGCGTTTACGAACGAGTCCGACGAGACGGTGAGCATAGAGTCCGCCTACATCGTCGACGCTTTCCAAAACAGCACCGCTCTCGTGCCCGCTGAAGTAGAGCAGGATCTTGGAAAGGGTCTCGCGGCCGCCGTCGCGCCCGGTGAGGAGACCACGATCAGGCTTGCCTACACGCTGATCGACGACTCGGACGTGACGGTCGAGGTGCGCAAAGCCTACGGATCGATTGACACCGAGGCCGAGTTCGCCAAGACGTTCTCCCTGACGTAGCGCTTTAGCAAATCAGCCGTCCGGCGTTTGACCTCCAACGAAACTTGAAAGCAGTGACCCGCTCTCCGGAAAGCGGGTCATTGCTTTCGGGCGCCTTTTCTCTGGTTATGGGGAATCGGTCTGCAAGAGATGGGGTAACGGCGCCGAGCCGGGTTGTGCCTGACCTGTATGCATGCCGCACTCATGTTTTGTAATTGATTCGGATAAAACCGAGTCGGAAGGAACCGAGTCAATGGAGTTTGTCAGCAGAGAGCGCGAGCTCGCTCGAATCACTAGAGGGCAACGCAGCCGGGCTGCGATGTCCCAGGGCGTGCAATTCTAGCGGGCACCTTCCGGTGTCGCTGCTGCGTCTTCCGTCGGGTAGTGGAACTCGACGGTATAGCCCATGCGCTCGAGTTCTTGGGCGGTCGCGCGTGCGTCGGCATTAGCCATCCCGTAGCAGCCCTCGTCGTGCCCGAGCAGGTCGTACATCGCTTGGTCGCGGTAGTAGGTGATCGGTACCGGGTCGGCCTCGGCGCGGAGCCCCCTCGTCTGCTCATTCACGGCGGAGACATATTGGCTCACCGTCTTCCGTTGGCCCTCGAGTGCGCTTTCGAGCAGTTCATAGGCCTTGGCCGGTGCGTGGTAGGACGGCATGGACTCGTGCTCCCAGCGCTTAACGCTTCGCACCCTGACGCCGAGCGCGTCAGCGACGTCCTGCTGGGTCATCCCGACGCGCTCGCGTGTTGCTTTGAAGGCTGCCTTGGAGCGCGTCGTCTTCGGCGTCCTTTTGACGCGTTCTGTTGCCGTTGCAGCCGCGGTCTCGCCATCGAGGATCTCCTCGTGCTCATCTTCGCTGCCCATCGTTCAGGTCCCTTCTGGAACTCGGGAGGTCCATCGCCCCCGTTGTCTTAATTATGACACCAAGACCGTGACGGTCAGTTACGGGTGCTCAGACTGCGAGGCGACCAAACACAAGGGGATGTGCGAGGACATCGACCGCGAACCGGGCGGGGCGTTCCTGTCCCCCTTTGCGTAGGCGTTACGCCCGCTCTCTGCCTCAGTGGGCGGGTGAACTGGTAAGTGACGGCGCTGCGATTGACATATCGCCGTGATCTTTGGGTTCTGCTGTCCGAGGCCATCCTGGGAGGTTGCGGATTGATTGAAAGTCTCCCATAAATAAAACTAGGGCGCATCCGCGAGCGGACACGCCCTTACAAAACCCGAAGGTTTTTTCATCTAAACGGATTATGCCCGCAGCGGAGTCCAGATGTCAACCATCCTGAGCAGGAAATCGAAATGGGAGGCGAGGGACCCGTCCGCGGGACAGAGGCCCGAGGTGCGGGCGAAGGCCTCTCTCGTCCGCTGCATGGCCTCGGCGTGCCGAGTCCTGGTCGTAGACCTCGTGCAGAACGTCGACGAGGCGAACAACGTCGCCGCGATCTGGGCGATGCGCCGATTCGACATCTTCTTCCTCCTCGACTTGCCGTTGGTCATGCCGCCCCTGTTCATCGATGCGAGGATACGCCCGGGTGTCTCGTAGTCGCTCCTCGGGGCAACGGCGGCGAAGCCGTTGATGATGCAGGTGTTGTGGCTGCATGCGTTGCGCAGAGCCTTTACGGACTTGAGGACGTAGTGGATCTCCATCATGTCCTTGTCTTTCCAGCGCTCCGCGCAGAACAGCCAGAAGTCGATGAAGGTGCCGAAGTCGACGACTTCAAGAAGGGCCCAGTCGGGGATGGCACCGAGGTCGTCGTTATAGTGCGCAATAAGGTCGCCGGAGTACTCGTCGGGATATTTCCCGCTGGCGCTCCTCGCCCTGAGGCTCGATGCCCACCGGGCGCTTCCTTTAGCTTCGCAGCGGGCATTGTAGTCGGCGACTATGGCGTAGCCGTCCTCTCCGTGCTCTTCGCTGCGACGCAGGAGGTCGATGCGGGCGAAGTGCTCGATGTCGATGCATATCTCGCGGAGAGACGAGCGAAGGACGCGGTCCGCCGACGACAGTGCGACGAGTGCGGAGAAGTCGAGGCCTATGTACTCGCCGGCGTGCGCCCCGGAAGTCCTTACGGGGTATAGCTTGCGATAGCAGGCCGAGTGCGTGTAGCTGCTCGTGTTAACGAGGTAGTCGGCCGCATCCGTCTCGTCAATGCCCCTGAACGTCACGCCCCTCGCTTTTAGATGGGCGACCTGTTGCTCGGCCGTAAGCTTCGGCTTGAGCCGGCAGGCTTTTTGCCGTGTAACGCCTTCGGGCTCCTCCGTCATCTGCCCATCCTTTCAGCCGACGATGTATTGATACTCATTATACAGAGGGGTGGGGACGCGGGCTGCGGTCGGTCTGTGCGCCCAAGAAGGCGAGCTCCAACGAGGCGATCTCCTCGGGTAGCTTTTGATACGGCTGGGTTCGGGGCTGCGGACGACGCCAATCGCTCCACTGACGGTGTTCGTACCGATTCGGGCAGACTGGGCCCTTCACCCGTCAACCTGATACCGTCGCCACCGTAGCCATACGCCCTGAGAAATCGAATGGGTGCGTACGGCCGTGTCCGGACGGTATGATAAGAACGGATGTAGAGATGGCCCGCCGGGATGAACTGCGGGCCGGCGAAAGGGAAACCGCATGAACGAGGAGAAGAACCCCATGGACGGCGGAACCGAGCTCTTGGAAACGGGGGGGGCGCCGAGCGAGGCCGCGGACACGGTCCCGGTAGATGACGCTGTCGAGGAGGCCGGCGCCGTCGCGACGGACGCGACTGGGTCCGAAAAGAAGACGGCAGGCGCCAAGAGAGCCGCGATCGCCGTGGCTGTGGTGATCGCCGTGGCGGCCGTCGGAGGTATCGCAGCCGTGAGTGCCACACAGCCCGCCGAGCCGGCGACAGAACAGGAGGCCTCCACCGAGAAGGTCATTGCGTCAGAGGAAGAGGAGGCCGCCACCGTCGAGGTCGGCATCGCCCAGACGGCCGACGCCATGGACGAGTCCACCTCGCCCACGATCGTCCACTTCAAGGGGGCCTCGGGCGACGCCGAGGGCGTGGACTTCTACCACGCCACCCCCGCCAAGGAGGCCATGGCCGGCAACGACTCGGTGGAGCTCGCCGAGGGCTCCTACGAGGTCGAGTTCCTGCCCACGGTGAACTCGGACGGCTCGATCAACAAGGGCACCGGCGACAAGCCCCAGGACCTCGACATCGACGCCTCCGACGACATGGAGCGCGTGGTCGCCATCGACTCCGAGACCACCGCGGCCGACAAGGTGACGGCCGACCAGATCGCCGACGTCCAGAAGGCCACGGCCGAGGCGGTCGCCAAGGGCGACGAGACCCTCACGGGAGATGCCGGCGAGAAGGTCGCCGAGAAGGTGGCGGAGAACGCCTCCAAGGCGCCCGCCGCGGACAAGGAGAAGGTCGAGGAGGCCAAGCAGGAGGCGGCAGACGCGGCCCAGGACGCGAAGGGGCAGGAGACGGCCTCCTCCAAGAAGGACACCGGGTCGACCGGTTCCTCGACGTCCGGGTCCAAGACGGATTCCAACAAGCAACAGACCTCACAGAAGGCGGACTCCGGCAAGGTCACTTCCAGCTCGAGCGGCTCGTCGTCGAGCTCATCCTCGCAGAGCGGATCGACCGCCAAGAAGGAGCACACGCATACCTGGGTCGCCGTGACGCACGAGGAGCCGGTCTACGAGACCAGGACGAGGACGGTCACTGACCAGGCGGCGACGAAGAAGAAGGTCTGGTCTCATACCGAATACCACACATCGGATGGACAGGTTTTCAATGACTACGATTCAGTCGTTGATTACGCCTTTGAGAAAGAGGTTTCGTGGAAAGACATTGAGGTCTACGACACCATCGAGGTTCCAGCCGTGACACACGAGGAGTCCTATCAGGTCCAAACTGGTACCAAGACCGTGACGGACGGTTACAGGTGCTCCGGCTGCGGGGCTACAAAGTAGCCGATGCGATAGGCGCGACCACAGCGCGACTTTCATCGGTAATCCCCTTTGGGGATGTTTCCAATACTTCGTCTCTACGAATACGCCTTCTGTTGCTGATAGTGAGTGACGGAAGGCGTATTCGTTGAGAGTTACTACACGAATGATCCGAAATACGGTAAGGAGCAAATCTCAGGCTATGCGAGAAGCTCGGCTACAGTCTCGGAAATCGGTTCGTCAGTCAACTCGAGTAGCAACTTGAAGTCCTTTTCGGGCAGAGCGGTCATTCCCGCGGGAGACGCTCCGTTTCGATGGGACCCGCCTTCCTCAGCGTTCGATTCAGTCCTCGCCGCATCGAGCAGGGACCGGCCGGAATGGTAGGACTCGCCTGTCCCGCCCGCCGCGAGGATGTCGTCCGCCTCAAGGATGCTTCGCGGGCTCTCAGCAGAACGTTTTCACCAACTTACTCCATCAAACTTAAATAGCGACCTTACCGGCCACTTATCCGCCAAATGCCTACCGCCTCGACCTCCGTCATCGATAGATTCACTTGCATGCGCATCGCCCGGCAGCTATGTATTGTCGACGGTTCGAACGGTCTGTGCCGGGAAGCCGAGGTATCCGGAACGCGCTGGTTTGCGGCGACAAATGGCACCGCGCCCGTCGGCCGTAACGCGGCGCGCGAGAATCCCCATGATGCAACCCACTCGGAACGGAGGACGAATGAGCCAACTTGATATGGAGCGCGTCGGGAGGATCGCACGGAACGAGGCGAGACGCCTGTCGGGGCAGATGTGGGACTTCATGGACTACCCGGCGATCAGCGGGCCCCTTTCCGAGCGCTACGTCGAGCTGTACCTCGAGATGCCCGACGAGCGGATTGCCCCGATCGCCGGGCGCGCGCTCGAGGAGGCCGACGAGGCCTGGTGCGACCTCATCGAGGGCGGCGCGCGCCGCTGGGCCGATGAGTTCGTCGTGGGCCACGCGCTGGCCGTGGCGGCCCGCGACCACGCGTGCGCGGACCTGAGCTGGACCACGGAGGCGTTCGCCGAGCGGGCGGCGGAGCCGGGGGACCACTCCCTCCTTGACCGCATGGGCGTAGTGGACGCGGCGAGGCTCGAGGGCGTCGACATGCGCCGGTGCATCCGAAGCGCGCAGCACTGCACGCCTGGCGACATCGCGGAAAGGGCGGGGGAGTTCGAGGTTGACGGCTACGCGTCGGCGCTCGACCTGCTCGGACCAAGGGACTTCGAGAGGATTGCCGAGGACTTCATGGAGTCCTTCGACGGCATAGAGCTCGATTACCAGGACTACGAGGATATCGTTGGAACATCTGCGCTCCTCGCAGGTGTGCTAGAGTATTTCCACTTATGCCAAGAATCTGGCACCACCCGGCGCGGGCGACCAAGAGCCCGTGGGGTGCGATACCGAGGAGAACCTATGCCCCAGGATATTGAGAAGCTGCTGCGCTCCGCCCTGAGCGCCGCCATCGAGGCCGGCGAGCTGCCCGCCTTCGAGCTCGAGGACTGTGCTCTCGAGCGCCCGGCCGACACTTCGCACGGCGAGTGGACCTCCACCCTTGCCATGAAGTCGGCCAAGCTTGCGCACTGCGCCCCGCGCAAGATTGCCGAGGCCGTCGTGGCGCACCTCGAGCCTGCCGAGACCATCGAGAAGGTCGAGATCGCCGGCCCGGGCTTCATCAACTTCTATCTCTCCGCCGCCGCCAAGAACGCCGTGTTCGGTGAAGCGCGCGCCCAGGGTATGGACTTCGCCCGCTCCGACATCGGTGCCGGCCAGAAGACCCAGGTCGAGTTCGTCTCCGCGAACCCCGTGGGACCCATGCACATCGGCCACGGCCGCTGGGCGGCGCTCGGCGACTCGCTCTGCCGCGTGATGGAGCACGCCGGCTACGATATCCAGCGCGAGTACTACATCAACGACCACGGCAACCAGATGAACACCTTTGGCAACTCGGTCTCCGTGCGCTACCTGCAGCTCGCGGACATCATCGCCAAACAGGGTGTGGACATCGATGCCGCCCAGCAGATCCTTACGGCCGACCGCGACGCCTTTGCCGCCGACGAGGCCGACGAGCATCCCGAGACGCACCCGTACCAAAATGAGTTCGCCGAGACCCTGGGCAAGGACTCTTACGGTGGCACCTACATCATCGACGAGGCCGCCTACTTCTACCGCACCGATGGCGACAAGTGGGTCACGGCCGAGGCGGACGCCCGCATGATGGAGTTCCGCGAGCACGGCTACCTGCGCATGCTCGAGGGCATCAAGGAGCTTTGCCACGACGTGAACTGCGACTTTGACAACTGGTTCTCGGAGCGCACCCTCTACGTAAAGGACACGGAGGGGGAGAGCGCCGGCACCTCGCCTGTGGACCGTGCCTTCGCCAAGCTCGACGAGATGGGCTATCTCTACAAGAACGAGGGCGCCCTGTGGTTCCGCTCCACCGACCTGGGCGACGACAAGGACCGCGTCCTTATCAAGGGCGACGGCGAGTACACCTACTTTGCCTCCGACGTGGCCTACCACTGGGACAAGTTCCAGCGCGTGGAGCACGTCATCGACATCTGGGGCTGCGACCACCACGGCTACATCAAGCGCGTGGAGAGCGCCTGCGACGCCCTGGGCTACCCCGGCCGCTTCGAGGTGCTGCTCGGCCAGCTGGTGAACCTGCTGCGCAACGGCAAGCCCGTGCGCATGTCCAAGCGCCGCGGCACCATGATCACCTTCCGCGAGCTGGTGGACGAGGTCGGCGCCGACGCCGCGCGCTATACGCTCATCTCGCGCTCCAGCAACCAGGAGATCGATTTCGATATCGAGAAGGTCAAGGCCAAGACGCAGGACAACCCCGTCTACTACGTTCAGTACGCTCATGCGCGCATCTGCTCGATCCTGCGCCGTGCGGCCGGCGTGACGGCTGATCAGGCCGCCGAGCTCGGCATGGAGGCCGTGGCTGCGCGCGCCATCGGCGAGAACGTCGACTACGCGCTGCTGACCGACCCCACCGAGCTCGCCCTCTCGCGCAAGCTCTCCGAGCTCTCCGAGCTCATCGCCGGCTGCGCGCGCGACCGCGCCCCGTTCCGCCTTACGCACTATGCGGAGGAGCTCGCGGGCGACTTCCACGGCTTCTATGCCGCCTGCCAGGTTCTTCCCAGCGAGGGCCGTCCCGTGGACCCCGAGCTCTCCCGTGCCCGTCTGGCCGCCTGCGACGCCGTGCGCTCCGTGCTCGCGCTCGTCCTCTCGCTCGTGGGCGTCTCCGCGCCTCAGCAGATGTAGGCCTCAGCAGCTGTAGCTGACCCACCCAACAAAACGCTTTCAGCGAAGCCCGCTCGGCATCATCACCGGGCGGGCTTTTCACGTTTGCCGCGAGAAACCTGTGAAGTATGCACGCTTTACCTGCATAAAGCAGTTTTTATGCAAAAAGAATTACCCAAATCTAACTCGTGCATCGTGCTCAAAAACGCCTCCGCGCCCGCCCGCTAAACAACCGTTCAGCATCGACCTGGGCAGACTGCACATGTTTCAAGCTTGTTTCGCCTCGAGTATAGGCTCAACGACGCGGAGGCCCGAAGGAGGGATATGACGGCCGCCGCGACGGAGTGTTTTGTGTCTGATGTTTTCACAAGGAGGTACACCGTGGACAAACAGACAAGGATCTACGAGATTCTCGAGACGCGCGGCAAGCAGGACAAGAGCCTGGACGTCAAGGTCGGCCAGGGCTACACCGAGGAAGAGATCCCCGCTGCGAGCCCTCGCTTTGAGAAGCTCATCAACATCTACTACCAGATGAAGAACACCATCGACATGGAGATCCCGTATTGGTACAACCGTGTTTGGTGGCAGAGTGAGGGCGACGTGCCCGAGATTCGTCGCGCCAAGGCCTATGGTGCCGCGCTTGCGCACACCACTCCGACCATCTGGCCCGGCGAGCTGCTCGTTATGAACAAGACGAAGAACTGGCGCGGCGCCTTCCCGTTCCCCTGGGTCGACGCTTCCTTCTTCAATGCTCAGGCTGAGGCCCTTCTGGCCGAGGCCGAGGCACCGGCGCTTTCCGAGTCCGATCGTATGTCGGTCGTCGGCGCCGGCGGCGGAAACGTCACCGAGAGCTACGGTAACGTCATCTCCATCGCGCAGAAGTTCGGCATGCGCAAGGAGGAGATCCCCGTCCTCGTGAAGGTCTCTAAGTATTGGGATAACTGTTCTGTCGAGGTCGTTACCCAGCGCTACTCCGAGACCATCCCAGATTACTACAAGTACAAGGCGTATCGCGATACCGTTCTGGTCATGTTCGATTCTTGGGCCATCCCTCAGGGCCGCGAGATCATCAACTACTACATGCCCCTCGAGTACGGCTTCGACAAGATCATCGAGATGTGCGACGAGAAGATCGCAACCATCATGGGTCTTGCCGAGGACGGCGACGGCATCCTGGGCATGAGCCGCGGTTACTACTACGTGGCCATGAAGGAAATCACCAAGGGCCTCTCCGCCTGGGCCGACAACTACGGCCTCCGCGCCGAGGACCTCGCCGCCAGCGAGTCCGACCCGCAGCAGAAGCAGGAGTACCTGGACATCGCTCAGGTCATGCACAATATCGCCCATAAGCAGCCCGCGACCTTCCGCGAGGCCCTGCAGCTGACCTTCCTGTGCCACCTGGGCGTTGTGAACGAGGACCCGCAGTCCGGTCAGTCCATCGGCCGTCTGGGCCAGGTGCTCGCGCCCTTCTATGAGAAGGACCTTGCCGACGGCACCATCACCGAGGAAGACGCCATCGAGCTCATGGAGCTCTACCGCGTGAAGATCACCTCCATCGAGTGCTTCGCCTCCTCCGGCGTCACCGGCGGCGTTCTTTCGGGCAACACCTTCAACAACCTGGCTCTCGCCGGTCTTGGCCGCGACGGCCTGACCGCTGTGAACCCGGTCGACTACATCATCGTCGAGGCCGGTACGCGCGCTCGTACCCCGCAGCCCACGCTCTCCATCCTCTACGACGAGAAGACCCCCGAGGAGTTCCTCATGAAGGCGGCCCGCTGCTGCAAGGGCGGCCAGGGCTATCCTGCATGGATGAACAACCAGACCGGTATGAACTTCATGCTCCGTCAGTACCGCGAAGAGGGCATGACGGTCGAGGACGCCCGCGCCTGGTCGCTCGGCGGCTGCCTCGAGAGCTCGCCCGGTTGCTTCCTGCCGCTGCACTACAACGGCAAGACCACCTGGATCCCCGGTGGCGCCGGCCCGACCGCCGGTACCGGCATCCACTTCACCGGCCTGCCCAAGCTGCTCGAGCTCGTCCTCACCAACGGTGTCGACAAGCGCACCGGCATCAAGGTCTTCGAGCCGCACAACCGCAAGCTCGAGACGCTCGATGACGTCTGGGATGTCTGGATGGACTACATGCGCGAGCTGTGCGACATCTCGCTCAAGGTCAACAACATCCAGATGGACATCTGGCGCAAGAACAACCCGCCCGTGGTTGCCTCCCTGCTCAAGCCCGACTGCTTCACCAAGGGGCAGACCCTGGCCAACATGGGCGCTCGCTACAACGGCACCATCAACTTCGAGTCCTGCGGTACCGTGACCTTCATCAACGCCATGGCCTCGCTCAAGAAGAACGTCTTTGACGACAAGGCCTTCACGCTTGACGAGATGGTCGACGCCATGCTCAACAACTTCGGCTTCAAGACCGCCTTCGAGACCGGCGTCTTCTCGCCCGACCGTCGCGAGGCTACCGACCTGGCGCCCAAGTACGAGAAGATCTTCACGGCCTGCGTCAACGCGCCCAAGTTCGGCAACGCCGATGACTACGTCGACAGCCTGATGGTTCACTACCAGGATCTCATGGGCGAGTACCTGCCGACGCTCAAGAGCTACTACGGCAAGAAGTACTACATGTGCCAGATCTCGGTGTCCACGCACGGTCCGCAGGGTGCCATCACCCTCGCCACCGCCGACGGCCGCCTGGCCGGCGTCACCTACTCCGACGGCTCCGTCTCGCCTGCGGCCAACACCGATAAGAACGGCATCTACGCGGTGTTCACCTCCGCTACCTGCTACGACCACTCCAGGAACCAGAACGCTCAGATGAACGTCAAGATCCACCCGAGCGCCGTGGCCGGTATCAACGGTACCCGCAAGCTGCTGGACGTCATCCGCGCCTACATGCGCAAGGGCGGCTTCCACGTGCAGTTCAACATCACGTCGTCCAAGACCCTGCGCGACGCGCAGAAGAAGCCCGACGACTACCGCGACCTCATGGTTCGCGTGGCCGGCTTCACCCAGTACTGGTGCGAGATCGGTAAGCCCATCCAGGATGAGGTCATCTACCGCACCGAGTACGAGATGTAGTTAAGAGGAGCTGTTTTAGATGAAACATTACGAGTGCAAGCACTTCCTGGCTCTCGACTGCGAGAAGGGCATGTGCGCCCTCAGCAAGATGATGGTGCCGCTCGACGGCGAGGGCTCCGACGCCTGCCCCAACTTTGAGTGCGGCAAGCTGTGCAAGTTCTGCGCCAAGTTCCACGATGCCGACGATCACGGTATCGGCACCTGCTCGGGCTTCGATGTCGAGGACTGGGCCTACGGTGACTGCGGTGCCTTCTGCTGCGAGAAGTTCGCTGCCAAGGAGTAGCCGCTAGCCAATCTGTCCTGCGCGGACGGTATCTGTCCCGGCCGGCCCTTCGCCTGGCCGGCCGGGACTTCTTTTTGCAAAGACGCGATCGGAGGGGTCTCTATGAGCGCCGAGCCCACGGGCATGATTTTCGATATCCAGAGCTATTCGGTGCACGACGGCCCCGGTTGCCGTACCAACGTGTTCTTCACGGGATGCCCGCTCAAGTGCCGCTGGTGCGCCAATCCCGAGAGCTGGCGGCCCAAGCTGCAGTTCATGTTCGCCGACCGCGTCTGCAAGTGGGAGCAAGGATGCTCCGCATGCCGCGATGCGTGCCCCAACGGCTCGCTCACCTTCGATGCCGACGGTCGCCCACATGTCGACTGGAAGATCTGCCATGACTGCGAGACCATCGAGTGCACAAAGGCCTGCGCGGCCGGCGCCCTCAAGCAGTGCGTGCGTATCATGACGGTCTCGCAGCTGATCGACACGCTGCGTCGCGACTACAACAACTGGGGTTCCGACGGCGGCGTCACCTTTACCGGCGGCGAGCCGCTCATGCACCACGCCTTTTTGGACGAGGTGCTCAAAGAGTGTAAGAAGCTCTCGATGCACACCGCCATCGAGACGAGCGCGCACACCACCGAGGAGATCTTCATGAAGATCTTCCGCCGCATCGACTTCGCGTTCATCGATGTCAAGAACATGGACGACGAGGCGCACAAGTGGGGGACCGGTGTCTCCAACGAGCGCACGCTCAACAACATCCGCGCCCTCAAGAAGTCCGGTTGGCCCGGTCGCTTGGTTTTGCGCCAGCCCACGATCCACGGCTACAACGACAGCGACGAGAACGCCAAGCGTCTGATCGAGTTCATGAACGAGTGTGGCCTGTACGAGATCAACCTGCTCAAGTTCCATCGCCTGGGTCAGACCAAGTGGGAGCAGCTCGGCAAGACCTACGAGTACGCAGATCACGGCGACATGACCCTGGAACGCATGGGCGAGCTGCAGGACCTGTTCTTGGAAAACGACATCGCCTGCTACGTGGGAGACGACACGCCGTTCTAACCGATTGGGATAATTGAAGGAAGGGAGCGTTGAACATGGTTTTCGACGCAACCGCATACACGGCGACGGTGAACGATTACCGGCGCCGGGGGGATTTGTCTGCGCTCGAGCAGTACCTGGCCGGCGAGGTCGAGCGCCTGCGCGAGGCGGCAGAGATCTGCGCGGGCGGCTCCTGCTGCTGCGGCAAGGACCAAGCCACGCTTGAGCGCGAGGACGCCGAATGGCAGCACAATCGCGAGCACGGCCTTGTGACCGCTCTGTCCGACCTGGCCGATCTCTATCGCGGTTCCGGCGCCTGGGTCAAGTGCCTGCAGGCCTATGAGGACCTGCGTCTGGTGCTTGTAGACGCGGGGCTGGAGGGCACGCCCGCCTATGCGAGCGCCCTGGTGAACGCGGCCTATGCGTGTCTGGACGCCACCGACCCCGAGCGCGCCGCCCGCCTTCTGGGCGACGCCCTGTGCGCGATCGACGGGTCGGATGGGGACATGCCCGTAAACGTCCTGCGCGCCCGTGCGCACGATGCGATGGCCGTCTCCTGGGCGATGCGCGGCTTTGGCGACCAAGCGGCTCACGAGGCCGAGGTCGCAGCCGATTCGGTGGCAGCCTGCGCCGCTGCCGGCGAGGACTTCATCGGTGCGCTCTCGAACCACGTGGCGACGCTCGCACAGATCGGCCAGGCCGACCGCGCGCTCGCCATGCTCGCCGAGGCGCTCGACGACGCCGATTCGCTCGAGGCCGCAGCGCGTTACACCCTGATGAACCTAAAGGCGATGGTGCTCTATCGCGCCAAGCGCTTCTGCGAGGCCGGCGACGCGCTCTCAGAGCTCATCGACCGTGCCCGCGCCGAGGGCGGGCTCGCGGCCCAACTGCCGTCGCTTGCCCGCAACGCGGCGACTATGTATACCCGTGCCGGCGAGGCCGAGCGTGCGCAAGCACTCGCATCGTTGGCTGATCAATTGGAAAGCTGAGGTACCTCTCATGGCCTCTATTACCAAAGAAACGGCCAAAAAGTACGGCCTGTGCACCGTAGCCGCCGCCTGGCTCGCCGTGTTCTGCCTCTTTGGCTACCGTTCCTCGTTCTCGATCATGCAGACCTCGCTCGTCGAGGGCATGGGCTGGACCTCCACGCAGGCCTCGCTCGGCTACTGCTTCATGATGACTTTCTACGCCATCACCGCGTTCCTCTCCGGCACGCTGATCGATAAGCGCGGCACCAAGCCCACCTACCTTATCGGCGCCGTTTGCTGCTTCTTGGGTTTCTTCCTCACCTCGTTCATCCCCGAGGGCGTGTCCTGGTCCTTCCCGGTCTACCTGCTGAGCTACGGCGTATTCGCCGGCATCGGCACCGGTATGCTGTGGGTCTCCTCGACCATCTCGTGCCGCAAGTGGTACGTGGGCGCCGAGTACGGCTCCAAGTGGGGTCTTGCCTTCATGGGCGCCCCCATGGCCCAGCTGCTGCTCACCATCGTGGTCTCGCCCGTGCTCAAGAGCGCCGGCTGGTCCGTCGGTATGAAGCTCCTCTCCGTCATCATGGCCGTCATGCTGCTCATCGCTGCGGCCGTAGCCAAGCCCATGCCCGACAAGGTGGGCGCTCAGCCCTTCGGCCTGGATTCCCTGCCCAAGAAGAGCGACGCTCCCGCCAAGCCCGTTCATGAGTGGACGATCGGCGAGGCCTTCAAGACCCGTGCCCTGTGGTGTGACATCTTTGCCTTCATGTTCGCAGCCGTGGGCGAGTTCCTCATCTGGTCCCAGGTTGTGCGCTTCTTCTCTATCGACCTTGGTTGGACTCAGGAGTCCCTCTTTGGTCTGCCGCTCTCTAACGTCATCTACATGCTGATCGGCTTTGCGGGCATCTTCGCCATGCCCATCACCGGCAAGATCTCCGATGGCCTTGTGGTCAAGATGGGCGAGGAGCGCCCGGCCCGTCGCATCATGTTGATCGCGTCCCCCATCTTCGGTATCGCCGGTTGCGCCTGCGCGCTTACCGGTCAGCTCCCGATCGTCATCCTGGGCATGGTCCTTCTGGCTGTGTACTGGGGCATCGAGCCCGGCGGCGCCGCGGGCTACGCCGGCACCGTCTTCGGCGGCGCATCGCTCGGCCGCATCTGGGGTCTCGCCACGCTCATCATCATGGGTATCGGCCCCTCGTTCGGTACCTTCATGGGCGCCTTCCTCTACGACATGACGGGTACCTACACCACGTCGCTCTACTTCGGTCTGGGCGCCTACGTGGTCTCCACCGTCTTTGCCCTGCTGCTTCCCAAGAAGATCAAGGGCGAGGAGTAACATTCGCGCGGGCTTGAGCTCCGCATACATAAGCCCCTCTCGTTTGAGGCCGGGCGCGTCGGCACCAACGCCTGATAGGTGCCGACGCCCCGGCCTTTTTGTGCACACAAGAAGGCCGAACATCCGAAGGGATGCTCGGCCGTTGCGGTTATGTGAGCTCGCGCTAAATTAGGGTCGAAATGTAGTTCGCTGCTTTGGAGACGGTGATGTCCTGCTTGACGCTCTTGTCTTCGCCGCTGGTGGCAAAAAGGCCTACGAGCTCTTCTTGGGAGACGGGGTAGCCGCCGCTCAGGCGTTCCAGCTCGGCGGCGTACTCGGCGTCTGTCGCCTCGAGGCCCTCGGCGTGTGCGATGGCCAGCAGGCAGATGCGTTGACGGAGCTGCTGCTTGGCCTGCACCTCAAAGTCGCTGATGAGCGCCTCTTTGGTGGTCTTCATGGCCTCCAGGTAACCATCGAGGGTAAGCTGGTCCATCTCGAGTTTCTGCTCCAGGGCGCGGCCCATGGCGAGTGCACGCTCGTGGGCAAGCGGCTTGGGGACGCGAAATACGCTCTCGGTTGCCACGTGCCCTATGAGCGCGGCCTGTAGCAGATAGGTGCGGGTTTGCTCGGTGTCTGCGCCGCCGGCCGCCGTGGCTTGGGCTTCGGCCTGAGCACGGTCCTCGTCCGTTAGCTTGATGGCCTTGTAGTCGGCAAGCTGCACGGCGATCTGAAAGCCGTCGTACTCGATGGTTATGGGTGTGCTCTTGGTTGCCATGATGGTCCTCGCTTAGTTGTTTTCCATGAACTCGGTCGCAGGTCGGGCGATCTCGCGCAAGCGCTCCATGTTTACGATCCGGATAAGGCCCGTCTGCTCGTAGGTGATGATTTCGCCGGACACAAAGTCGTCCAAGATGTTGTAGAGATTGCGGCGGCTGATGCCCAGCATGGAGCATTCTTTGGACAGGTTGCAGATGTAGCATTCGCCGTCTTTTTCTTCCCTGAGAAGGTGCGTGGCGAAGCGCTGACGCGGTGTGAACAGATCGTACGAGAGCCTGCGGCGATACATGTCGTACAGGCGCGAGCTCATCTTGAAGTAGAAGAACAGGCGAAAGTCGTCTTGCTTGATGAGCTTGCTGAACAGGCCGTTTGGTATGCGGATGAGCGTGCAGGGCGTCGTGGCGATGCAGTCGCAGCAGAAGTTCTGTCCCCAGTACCTGCTCAGATGCCCGGTGAACTCGTCCTCCATGTTGTCATCGACATGCACGCGCTTGCCACTGTGCGAGGTGGCGACCACCTCGATATTGCCTTCTATGACGTACCAGTAGTCCTCGCCGAGCGCCACGGCGTTGGTGACGCACTCTCCCTTTCCAAAACGGTACAGTATCTTGCATTCCGGACAATCCTTTATAAACGGGTAGATACCCGTGTCCTCCAGTTTCACGGCGGCCTCCCTTCCAACCGAAAAACTTCGTAAATATGCTTTTGGCTAGTGTCTCCAGCGGCTGCGCACGCTGCGCGTGCACCTTGCACATGGGCAGGGCGACCGGTCGGATTCATCGGCGGGGAGCAAACAGAAATAGAACCTGTTACCAGTAAAAATAGAGTTAATTGAGCCTCCGTGAAGGGACATTCTGGTACGCGGTAGGTTAAAATTAACTGCTTTACCTCTGGATGGTATGCGCGGGGCCACAGAGGCCCTGTTCGAAACAATTGAAAGTCGGGGATGCACATGGTCGATTACGCGACCGCGCAGGCGGCAAACGGTAAGACGAGGCGCCTGTTTCTGACATTGTGGCTTGCGGTTCTGGCGGCGCTTCTCATGTGCGCGCTTGCGCCCGCGCCGGCCCTGGCGGACGAGGAGGGGAGCGAGTCGACCAACGACACGATCCTCGAGTACGTCCCCATAACGGGCGAGGCCACCACCGAGAACCTGCCCGACGGCCAGGTGCAGATCACCGTCACGAGCACCAACGGCACGGGGAGCATCCTGCCGGGGCACATGGTCGAATTCAAAGCTCCCGATGGCTGGGAGCTGGTGAGCGGCTCGCTCAAGTCCGGCGTGGAGAACACCGAGGACGGCGCCGCGGTGAGCACCACGGCCGTGTTCCAGAAGGGTTCCGGCAAGACCGACGGCGACTCCAAAAAGAAATCCAACAGCAAGGACGGCCTGCCGAGCACGGGCGATGCGTCCAAGTACGTCGGCATCGCCGTCGTGTGCGCTGCCGCGGGAGCCGTACTCCTCATCGCCGCGCGCAAGCTGCACCTCAAGGGCACGATGATCATCGTGGTGACGGCCGCGCTCGTGGCATCGAGCTATCCCGTGCCCATGCTCAAAGCCGTGGCTGAGGAGCTGAGCACTACGGAGTCCGAGGAGGAGACCGAGGGCGACATCTCGAATCTCTTCACGCAGCCGGTCACCGCCACCGATACGCTTGATCTTACCGCCGGCGATCAGAACCTCTCCGTGCAGGCGATCCTCACCTTCCTGGTTGCGGGCGACCATGAGGATACGGGCGTGGTAAACGTCGACACCTCTAAGAGCATCGACAAGACCTCTACCAGCGCGTTCATCAAGCTTGAGTCGCCCGTGCCGTTTGCGAGCGTAAAGAAGCTCAGCAAGAGCGAGGCCAAGGAGGCCGTCCGCAAGGTCGCGGGCGAGAACGCCGACGACTTGTTTGAAGGCGCGAGCATCAGCGAGCTGGGCATCGGTGAGTTCGACGCCAGCCTGCTTACGTTCTCGTCTGCCCTGGAGGGCGTCACGGTGCGCGGTAACCCCATCGTGTTCAAGACCGATGAAAACGATGAGTATGCCGAGAACAACATCGAGGACGACGACAAGACACACTACGAGATGTGGCTTGCCGTTGACGGCATCGACAGCAGCAAGATCGCGGAGGACGACGAGACCGACTACGGATACGTGGACTTTGCCGCCGGCTCGTTTGCCGAGAGCGACGAGGCGGACGAGAACTACACGGGCACGGCGTGCGTGGCGTTTGTCGACGTCGACGCGAGCATTCCCGACGTGAACAGCAAGACCGAGCCGATCGGCTCCGACACCAAGGTCCATACCTTTGATAACGGCGAGTTCTGGGACGGCAAGAGCAGCTTTAGGATTCCTGTCGACCTGAACGGCCTGAACCTGGGGCTCCCCGTGCGCGACGATGTCGAGGGCTACGACTCCCTTACCGGCGAGCCCTATCAGATCGAGGGCTGCGGGGACCACTACTTCAAGATTCCCAACAAGACGGACGTTCTGAACAACATCGTCCTCGAGGGCGTTACCGATGCGGCCGTCACGGCGACCGACTACGATTTCAGCGACCAGAACCTCTGGGTAACCTTCACCGTTGAGGACAAGACGGGCGAGGAGGCGTACCACTCGTTTACCTGCGCCATCAGCAAGGGTGTTACTATCGGGCGTCTGCTTACCTTGACTACGTACAACAACCGCGCCCGTCCTGCGGGCCTTGATTCGAGCACGGGCTCCACGGATGAGGAGACCGGCTTTGGCTACGCGGATAGCAACCCCATGGCGCTCGTGTGGGCCTCGGACTACAAGACCAGCGGTGACACCACTACGATCACCTATCTGGCCTCGGTGCAGGGCACGGCTGACATCATGGGAACCGATGATGCAGCCGCTGAGGTCGACGTGAAGAAGAAGACGGAGTTCAAGGCCGAGCTGCCTGAAGCCGTCTCTTCCGATAGCGACGCGAGTGGGGAAGAGGGGATCAGCCTCGCCTCCGCTGAGGAGGGGGAGACCGCGACCGACTCCGGCTCTGGTGCGCAAATCAAGTCCGTCGAGGTGGCGGATGCCAAGAAGGACGTCATCGAGTTTACGGTGACCGTCCCCACGTCCGAGTTCAACGAATCGCTCGAGATGTTGGGTCTCGACGACGCCTCAAAGACCGAAAAGCTCGAGTCGCTCTACTCCTATATCAGCGGCGTGAGCCTCACCATGACCAACGGCAGCTCTAACACGTTCGGCGTCTCTTCGACCGATGAGCGCGTCCGACTTGTCGACGGCGTGGCGCTCGAGAGCGACCTTTCCGACGGTGTCGCGGCCACGGCCTCCTCGAACGACGACTCGAGCCTCGTGAACCCCGAGACCGTCAAGGAGAAGACCAGCGGGATCGCCGACAAGGTCAACGAGCTGGTGACTGACAACCTTAAGCAGGCCGCCAAGGACTCGGTGACCACGGGCAAGGAGATCTACGCCGCCATCAGCGATATGATCCAGGCGATCAAGGAGAACGGCGAGTTGCTCACGTTCGCGAACCTCGGCAGCGTCGCCTCGATCATCGGCTCGGCCGTGACGCTCGTCAACAAGCTCATGCCCACCGACTACGTGAAGACCTACACCCTCGGCGACATCATGGACAAGCTCGATCAGATGGAGCAGAAGGTCAACACCATCTCCACCAACACGAGCCTCCTTACCCTGGGTCTGGCAGAGCTGGACTCCACGTTCTCCTATCAGAAGAGCGAGGCGACTCTCACGGCGCTCAACTCGTATCTGGCTGGCAAGGAGATGAGCGATCTTGTCGAAAACCTGCGAGAGGAGCTTGCTAAGCAGAAGGACAAGAACGGCAACCCCTGTACGTTGGCCACGCCGCTTGCCGACATGCCCGAGGACGCCGTCACGCTCGTGCGCAAGTTTGTCTCTTACGGCAACAAGTACGCAAAGCTGCAGACGGGCTGCGATAACGCCCAGGCGGCCCTCTACCAGCTCGATCAGATGATCGAGGGCAGCTCCACGGCCCTCTCGGGCAGCTTGTTGGACGCCTACTTCAACTACACCAAGAATTTCTTTAACTGGGAGTCCGAGACCTACACCGCGCGCCTTTCGTTCTTGGCGACGCTCACGCAGATGTGGATGAACGGCTACCTTGTGGCGAACGCCGACCTGTCGCTTCAGGCCTTTGATGCGCAGCAGCAGGGCAAGAGCGACATGGATAAAAAGGCCATCAAGAGCCAGGTCGACAACCTGTGCGACCGCATGGATAAATCCATGCAGCTGATGTACGGCTCGTACGATTGGGAGCAGCTTGCCAAGGACTGCCCGAACGACGCCACGACGACCGACAGCGGCACTACGGCCGACAACGGCGCGACCGAGGGCGAGGCCGCCACGCAGTCCGAACAGTCCGCACCTGCGGCTGAAGACAGCGAGGCTGCCAACGAGGCCGAGGCTACCGATGAGACCGCGGCCGGCGCTGAGGCAACCGGCGATACTGAGGGAGCTGCCGACAAGACCACGGCCGGTACCGAGGAGTCCGACGAGACCGCGGCCGATGACGGCACCGACGCGGTCAACGAGTCCGCGACCGATGCCGGCCAGACCGAGGATGAAGCTGCGGCCCAGTCCGAGGAGGAGCCCACGGCCGTCAACGACCAGCAGACCTCCTATAAGCACGCGTACGACCCCGCCAAGCTCAAGGCCAAGTACGCCGACGAGTTCGCAAAGTACAAGGCTGCCTACCAAAAGGACGGCAAGGACGCAGACGAGGCCGAGCGCCTCGCGGCTCAGGACCTGATCGATGCGCACTACTTTACGGAGTCTGCCATCGCAAAGCGCACGCATAGCGACGGCTCGGGCAACGAGACGCTTTTGGTGGCAGACGAGAAGTCGCGTACGAGCTTCTCTCCCGTTGAAGGAATCAGCGAGAAATACGCGCGTACGGCCGCTTACGACAAGACGTGCTTCGCGCTTTCCTACACGCACGAGATTCACGACGACCTGTTCTCCTCTGCGAACTCGATCATGAAGTACGCGAAGAACTCGACATGGCAGCCCAATTCGAGCTTTGAGGCATGGCAGGTAAAGCAGATGGTCAAACGCCTGGCGGCGCTGCCTGCGACCCTGCGGCCCACCATTACCACCACGGACAGCAACGGCAAAGAGGTCACGCGCGCGGTACAGAACGTGGACGAGGAGCTGCAGGCACTCGGCTGGAAGACGATTAACACGTCGCCCGAGAAGAACTACCAGCTCAAGTATGTGGGACAGGACAGCTCCACGGCGGCCAGGCACACGCTTCTTGACCTCAGCAACGACAACACGAGTATGAGCTACAAGCTCTACACCGTCGTCGACAAGGGCACGTCCTCGAACCCCACGGCCGCAAGCGACGAGAAGGCGCTCAACCGCAGTGCCCCGGAGAACCAGACCTGGCCGTTCGTCATGACCGACATCGGATACAGCCTGGTGCGCTCGGAGGCCAAACACGGCTCGTACTCAAGCTACGAGGGATGCATCCGCACGAGCCTGTGGACCGAGCTGGGCAGCCAGCAGCGCCTTTTGGGCACGAACATCGGCGACAGGATCGAGCACTCCAACGATTGGGTGATCACCTCCTGCGACGGCGTGACCCAGGTCTCCGGCCGTGAGAAGGACTGCAACTATCACAACGCGACGCGTTACGGCACCGTGGTCAACTACAAGACCGGTGCCATCAAGAACAACCAGTTCCTCTATACCTTTGATACCGAGTTCTACGCGCACCTGTACAAGTGGTACAACACGGGCAACTGGCTCACCCAGGCGTGGAGGAGCATGATGGACTACACCTGGATCAACAGGGTGGAGTTCTACGCCTTCGGCGTCTACGACCTTGATAGGGAGGGCGTAAGGATCAAGACGGATGAGTGGAACGGCAACATGGCCAACACCGATGAGAACATCTTTGCGTGGAGGCATCTGAACGTGGGCCTGTACAACGATTATTCTCCTGAGCTTCTTAAGAGCTGGATGGAGAACACGTACTGGACGCCCGATACCGAGGGCTACCTTTACGTCACCGAAAACGGTGTGCTCAAGAAGAACGAGAAGCGCCAGCCGCAGCTCACCTACAAGTACCTGGGGAACAAGTAGGGCGAATTGATGCCTCCGCGAGGATGCGGGGGGCGAGCAAGAACCGCGGGGACGCGCGGGGAGCGAGGGAAACGAGCAGCACCATATGGGGCCGGAACCGAGGTTTCGGCCCCATTTTTGTGCGTTGTGCTATAGTGTGGGCAGCGAAACGCGCTAAGCCCCTTTTTATAGAGTCATACTTATCTGAATCACCTGTTGCTTTTTGCGCGAGCCGCGCCAGTGCGCGGATCTGTATCTACCTCTTTTCATATTGGTCATCAGCCGCAACGGGCGGCTGCATATAGGAAGGTATTTCGCATGAAGTTCTTCATCGACACCGCCGATCTTGACGAGATCGCCGAGGCCAAGAGCTGGGGTTGCCTGGCCGGCGTCACCACCAACCCGTCCCTGTACGCCCGCACGGGCGGCAAGCTGGCAGACTTCGAGCCGCACATGCTCAAGATCGCCGAGCTCTGCGAGGGCCTGCCGGTTTCGGCCGAGTCCACCGCCACCACCAAGGAAGGCATGATCGAGGAGGGCCGCCGTCTGGCCTCGCTCGCCCCCAACATCGTGGTCAAGCTCCCCGTGTGCGAGGCTGGCCTGGCCGCCACCCATGCACTGGCAGCCGAGGGCGTGCGCATCAACATGACGCTCGTCTTCTCCGCCACTCAGGCACTGCTCGCCGCCAACGCCGGCGCGCGTTACATCTCGCCGTTCGTGGGCCGTTTTGACGACATCGCCGAGGACGGCATCGAGCAGCTCGCCAACGTGGTGAACTGCATCCAGAACTACGACTGGTCCGGCAAGAACGTCGACGACCAGGTGGAGATCATCACCGCCTCGGTGCGCACGCCCAATCACGTGACGCAGGCCGCGCTCCTCGGTGCCGACATCGCCACCGTGCCGTTTGCCGCCCTCAAGAAGTGCCTGCAGCATCCGCTGACCGATCGCGGTCTGGCAAGCTTCGAGGCCGACTGGAAGAAAGTAGTTGAGCAGGCATAGTGGCAGCAGAAGAGAACACCCTTCCCCTCGATCTTTCGGCAGCCGCGCCCGTTGCGGCCGCATCTGAGGATGCTCCCGTAAAGCCCGCTCGCCGTGGCCGTAAGCCCAAGGCCGCTGCGGAGGAGGCGTCTGCAGATGCCGCTGCCGACGAGGCCGCGCCTAAGCGCACCCGTGCACGCCGCACCGTAAAGAAAGCCGACGCCGACGCCGAGGCCGAGGTTTCTCCCGAGATCGCCCAGGCGCGCGCTCTGGCGCAGGTCTCGCAGGCACAGGTTGCACGCGAGGAGCGCAAACGCGCCGAGCGCACCGAGGAACTGCTTGCGGGCGGAGACGCCGAGGACGCGCCCAAGAAGCGTACCTACACGCGCCGCAAGAAGGCCGCCGAGGACGCCGCCGCCGTGCAGGAGGCTCCCGCTGCCGCTGTGAATGAGGTTTCCGCGGGCGACTCCGCCGAGACTCCTGCAAAGCCCGCCCGCCGTGGCCGCAAGCCCAAGGCCGCTGCCGAGGACGCCGCTGCCGAGGACGCCGCTGCGAGCGAGGCCGCACCCGTGCAGGCGGCTGCGTCTGAGGAGGGTGCCGCTCCCGCCGCCGACGTGCGCCCCGGCCGCGCCCGCCGTGGCCGCAAGCCGGCTGCGGAGACAGCGGAGGGCGCCGCTGCGGAGGCGGGGGAGACCACGGCCAAGACCGATGCCCCGTCCGATGCGCCTGCTGCCCCGGCTGAACCTGCTGCCGAGGGCGCCGAGCCCGCGCACGAGGGCAAGCGCCGTCAGCATAAGGACCGCCGCGACCGCGACGACAAGGGCCGCGACCGCGATGACCGCCGGGACCGCAACGACCGCCGTCGTGACCGCCAACAGCGCAAAGGCCAGCGCGGCAACAACCGCTACAACAACGCGCCCGTCGAGCCGAGCCTCACGCGTGAGGAGCTCTCCGAGATGAAGGTCGCCGAGCTGCGCGAGAAGGGCAAGGAGTTCGATCTCGACGTCGCCGGCAAGAAGAAGGCCGAGCTCATCGAGGAGATCTACACGGCCGCTGCCCGCGCCGAGGGCTTCCGCGACATCAAGGGCATCCTTGACATCGCAAACGACGGTTTTGGCTACATTCGCGCCCATGGCTATATGCCCAGCCGCGATGACGCCTTCGTTCCCGTCAACATGATCCGTGCCGCCCGCCTGCGCGCCGGCGACCTGATCGAGGGCACGCTGCGCCCCTCCCGTGCGAACGACAAGTTCCCCGGCCTGGCCAAGATTCGCACCATCAACGGTCTTGACCCAGAGGAGATTCGCCAGCGTCCCAAGTTCGCCGAGCTTACGCCCATCTACCCCAACGAACCGCTCAAGATGGAGCACGGCCGCGACTCGATCACCGGGCGCGCCATCGACATCGTGTCGCCCATCGGTAAGGGCCAGCGCGGTCTGATCGTCTCGCCGCCCAAGGCCGGCAAGACCACCATCTTGAAGAAGATCTGCCAGTCCATCGCGGCCAACAACCCCGAGGTCTACCTTATCTGCCTGCTGGTGGACGAGCGCCCCGAGGAAGTCACCGACATGGAGCGCTCCATCAAGGGTGACGTTGTGGCATCCACCTTCGACATGCCGGCAGACAACCACACACGCGTCTCCGAGCTTGTGATCGAGCGCGCCAAGCGCATCGTTGAGCTGGGTGGCGACGTGGTGGTTGTGCTCGACTCCATCACCCGTCTGGCGCGCGCGTACAACCTGGCGGCCCCGGCCTCTGGTCGTATCCTCTCCGGCGGTGTGGACTCTGCGGCGCTGTACCCGCCCAAGCGCTTCCTGGGCGCCGCCCGCAACATCGAGAACGGCGGCTCGCTCACCATCTTGGCCTCTGCACTCATCGACACGGGCTCCAAGATGGACGAGGTGATCTTTGAGGAGTTCAAGGGCACCGGCAACATGGAGCTCAAGCTCGACCGCGACCTTGCCGACCGTCGCATCTTCCCGGCCATCGACCCCGTTGCCTCCGGTACGCGTAACGAGGACCTGCTGATCGACGAGAGCATGCGCCCGTTTGTGTGGGGCATCCGCCGCATCTTGGCGAACATGAGCAACACCGAGCGCTCTGCCGCCGCCTTTATCAAGGGCCTCAAGGGCACTAACACCAACGAGGAGTTCCTGATCCGCTCGGCCAAGAAGGCCGCCGATCACGAAGCCTCGATGTAGGTTAGCCCTCTTGTGCACTTTTAGCGCCCCCGGTGAGTCCGCTCGCCGGGGGCGCATTGCATACGTTTTCTCTCGGGCCATGCTCGGCCGTGCCGGACTGGGCCGGGCGACCGTGTGTCTTTCAAAAAAGTTAAAATTGGGGCTTGCGGGCGCCCGGGGGTGAGTGCATAATAGTCAAGCGCTTTAAAGAGGCACATGGTGGGTGTAGCTCAGTCGGCTAGAGCGACGGGTTGTGGTCCCGTAGGTCGAGGGTTCGAGTCCCTTTACCCACCCCATCACCTCTTTTTATTGCACGGACCGTTAGCTCAGCTGGCTAGAGCAGGGGACTCTTAATCCCAAGGTCCAGGGTTCGAATCCCTGACGGTCCACCACTTGCTTTTTACTCCTTCGGGAGTTTTTTATTGGACCGTTAGCTCAGCTGGCTAGAGCAGGGGACTCTTAATCCCAAGGTCCAGGGTTCGAATCCCTGACGGTCCACCACTTGCTTTTTACTCCTTCGGGAGTTTTTTATTGGACCGTTAGCTCAGCTGGCTAGAGCAGGGGACTCTTAATCCCAAGGTCCAGGGTTCGAATCCCTGACGGTCCACCATCGCATTTTCAAGCTGGCGCAAGCCGGCTTTTTTGTTACCCCGGGCTTTGTCTTTGTACAAAACGATGCAGCCCGGGCGCCGAACGGTTCGGGGGAGTTCCGTCCAGCTACCCGGGCTGCATATCCTACATGCCGCTAGCCACGGCCTTGCAGCTGCCTAACGCCGATGGCTACTCCATGCGGTCGTAGCCGTAGCCCTCGAAAGTCCATTCGAGGCCGGTGGCCTTGCCGGAGTCGTCATAGACAATCGTGTACTCAAAGCCCTCGTCGTTCGGGGGAGTGATGTCGATGCGGTCGAGGGCAGTGAAGTGCCACGTTCCGTTCTCTTCCTCATCGGAGTAGACCACGGTGCCGTCCTCCATGAGCTCCATCGTGTAGTCTCCGGTCTGTGACTTCCAGGTAGTGTTCACGATCTTCGCCATCGCGGCCGTGTAGTCGCCGCGGCTATACCATGTCTTGGTCACAAAGTCATAGCAGGTAAAGGGATCGTCGAACACGATGTCGTAGTCGGGGTCGGCCTTGCCGCTGGGTACCAGATGGCCGTCTTCGACCTTGGCGCTCGAGTAGGTGACGGTCGCGTCGTAGCCGTCCTCGTCTAAAAACACCGGCGTCATGATGCTGTTGCTGTCAAAATAGAGCGCGGGGTTCTTGTCGTCCCCCTCGGCGTACCAGTAGTCGGAGTAGGTGGTCGCGTCGTCGTTGCCGTAGTTGCTCTGGCCCGCGGTGAGCGTGGCGGGGTCGATATTCGCCTCGGCCGTGCGCGGCGTGGACGAATTGGAGCTCGAGCTGTTGCTGCCCGAGCCGCTGGAGCCACCGCATGCGCTGAGCGAGAAGACGAGTGCGAGCGCCAGCATGCCGGCCGCAAGGGGCGTTGCCGCCGTTTTAACCTTGTTGAGTGCTGCGTTCATGATGAAAGCCTCCTTCCGTGTGAGAACGAGGCGAGGGCGCAACTGCTCATTGCGTTAGGCCTCGTGTGTCATCTACTAGGGTAGGAAAGGCTATGCACGGGGGCATTACATCGTGTCCCAATTTGGACGCGTGTGGACGTCCATGCGTCCCAAACTGGCGGGGGAGTGCGGTAGCGGGCAGCGGTGGCGTTATCCGCGCTTGAAGCGCGTTCTGATAAACGTTCCCGCGGCGGCTCCGCAGCAGTCGATCATCACGTCTGCGACGGCCCCGCAACGCCCCGGCACAAAGAGCTGGATCGTCTCGTCGATCGAAGGGACCAGAACCAGAACGACGGCGGCAAGAAGAAGACGGCGCCCGCGCAAGGGGCCGCCGGCGAGCAAGGTGCTCGAGACGATGACGCCCAGCACGGCGTATTCGGTGAAGTGCGCCGTCTTGCGCACGAGCAGGTTGGTGACCCAACCGTCTGCCAGTCCGGCCGCACGGAGCGCATCTCGCAGCGCGTCAACCACAGCGAGGCTCAATGAGCCGGAGCCCGTGCCCGGGACAAGCGAGTTTCCCCAGATAAAGAGTGCCATGGCGATAGAGAGAAAAAGGCCCAGTCGCGAGACCGGGCCCCAAGGGGTTTCGAATGTGCGCAGGTGCGAACGCATCGGTTTGGGCTACGCCTCCGCCGAGTAGCGCGGCATGGAGATAGTGCCGCCCTGGATGACGCGCAGGTACTCGCGGCTCTGGCTGCGGACGCTCTGGGAGGGGACGCTCTCGAACTCTTCTTCCAGCAGCTCGTTCACATGCGCGTGCGCCTCGGTGCTGCGGCCGCCATCGGCCATGGCCTGCATGCGCTCGGGTGCGACGGCAAAGGTGCTGTCCAAGGCAGAGACCATAACGGTGGCGTCTGGGTCTGCGGCCGTGATCACGGGTGCAGCCTCGGGCGTGGGGGCGGCTACGGCGACGGGTGCAGCGGCGGGCTCCTCGTCCAGGATGGCGAGGGCGGCGGCCCACATGTCCTCATGACCGGAGTAGTCGATCATCGGGACCTCGGTCTCGGCCACCGTGGGCTCGTCCTCGGGCTCGTCAAGATCGTCGAACATTATGAAGGTGCTTGTGTCGGCGGGGGACTGCTGGGATATCGGAGCGGCGCCGGCGAGCGCTACGAACATGTCGGTGGTGTCGGGCGCGGCGGAGCGCACCGGAGACTCGGTAGCCTGAGCGGTCTGGGCCTGAGCTTGCTGCTGCGCCCCGGCGGCTTCCTGGGCATCGCGGGCCATCTCTTCCAGAGCGATCTGGTAGATGTCCTTGGAGTTGACGGGGTCGCAGCTCACGTTTGCGTTGGCGTCGAGCATAGAGTCGATGTCTGCCCAGGCCTCCTCCTCGCTCATGGCATCCCATGCGCGGGAGATGACGGGCACGCCCTCACGGCGCGCAACGTAGGCGCTTTCGGAGCGGGCCTGCGCACGCGCTTGAGCGCGCTCATGGGCCTGATCCAGGTCTTCTGCATGTGAGTTGACGATATGGGCATTGAGGGCATGGATGCCGACTCCTACAAGCGAGCCCGCGGCAAACGGCAAGGCGGCCGTAGTCACCATGGCATGGGCGTCGTCAAACGGTATGGTTGCCGCAAAGACTGCGGCGGGGATAGCAAGGCCGGCGCCCACTGAAAGACCGGCGACAAGTGCGCGATGCTCGTGACGATTGGAAGCCATGTGCAGACCCCTTCGATATCCATCTACCTATCCCACGGTGAGTCGGCACACGCCAGCAAACCGCGCCTGCGCGCTTGCGGAAATGGATGAAGTGATGGCCGGGGCCGCTGGGCCCAAGCAACGGATGTGGTACGTTTCATCTGCAGTTCCGTCGCGTATTGAGCCTTATTATGCGAGAACGCGGGCAGGTTTGCAACAACTCGCGGCATCTCTTTACGCAGGGTGGAAGGCGTAGCGCCGCAACGGTCTCGCCTGGGTGTGATTTGGACGCGGTAGGCGTGGTCTATGGCGGAGAGATGGTACTTTTACCTGCGGGTTTGGCTCAAGATATGGCTGTGTGTGGTAAGATTTCCCACGTTAAAAATGGCCAGGATGGTGGTGCGGAGACGCACGGGCGCATGCGCCCAGGAGAATCGGGGTGAGAATCCCCAGCTGTATCCAGCAACCGTTTTCGGACATTCGCGGGCTCACGCGTCGCAGATCGGACGGCGCGCGCGGATGGTTGATGTTAAGTCGGATCGCCTCCCATCTATGCGTCGCGGTGTTGCGGCGATACGGCTCTGGAGGGAAGGGGATTCGAGTGATCGAATTCAAGGACGCGGCCGGCGATAATCAGGGCCGCGGCATCGGGGGCGCACTGCCTCTGTTTTTGCGCAGGTTCAAGCGCTCATCAACTAAGACACTCGTTCTGCTGCTGACCTTTGGCATGACCTTCAGCACCACGCCCACCAAACTGTGGGCAGAGGGTGCCGAGGGCCTCGTCGAGGCCGTGCAGCAGGCCGGCTCCGGCGAGTCCGGCGAGGAAGCTGGCCAGAGCGGGGTATCGAGCCTCTCTGGCGAGACTGGAGACGTCTCAGACGAGACCGGGGACACCTCAGGCGAGACCGAGCAGGCCGCTGACGACTCTGACTCTCAGGAGGAGAGCACGCAGCAGGAGGAGTCTGATGATTCCGATCCTGCCGCCGAGCCCGCTACGCTGAGTAAGGAGTTCGGCATTGCGGTGGCATCCAGCTCGGTTACCATCGACTCGGTCAGCATCGTCAACGCTTCCGACCAGGACATGACCTACGGAAGCCCCACCGCCAAAGTGGGCGACACCATCAGGGTGGGCGCCTACTATGAGGACGATTGGGGTGATGACGAGGAGATAACGTCCTCCGAGTACGCCCAGCTCAAATACCAGTGGTACGCGGGCGAGAAGCAATCCGCGGCCTTTACCGCGTCCGGCTATACCGCCATCGACGGCGCGACTTCCCGCGAGCTCAAGCTGACCTCGGATCTGGCCGGCAAGTACGTGGCCTGCCGCGTCACCTACGGCAGCAAGTCGTGGGAGTACAAGGACACCGCGTCGCTGAAGAACGCGATCGAGGGGCAGACGGACCCGGAGCCCGAACAGACCGAGGACCAGAAGACCCTCGCGGCCGCCGTCGCCAAAGCCAAGTCCGCGAGCTATAGCGGCTGGTACCCCGAGCCCGTCTACGGCACGGACTCCAATATCTGCGATATGTTCTCGGACAAGCTCTCCAGCTGGGGCTATTCCGGGATCACGGTAAGCCTCGAGAGCGTCAAGTTCACCGCGTCCGACCCCGCCCAGCAGGGCGGCATCGCCGATGACGGCACGGTCACGTACTTCTTCCTCTCGCCGGCGGACAAGACCGCGACGTACGGCTATTCCGTTCTGCGCCAGTTCACGCCGACCTATAAGCTGACTCTGGGCGAGGCCACGGCGACCTACACGCCGGGACGGGCCTCGACGCTCGCATGGAATGACGGCGCGGTTGAGATGTACCTCTCTACGCAGCTCTCCTCCGCCGAGTTCGGAGACACCGTCAAGTCGGGCGACGCCGACGCCGACGCTACCGAGGAGACGCTCCCCTCCACGCTCTATGCAAACGGCAAGAAGGTCGCGCAGGTCACCTGGTCCTCGAGCAACACCTCGGCCGCGAAGGTCACGAGCAGCTACGATTCCAGCTACAACTCCGTTTACAAGGTCGCCTACACGCACGGTAATGCTGCCGCGAACGTGACCCTGACCGCCACGGTTTCGATGTCCGGCGCGTCGGGCCTCTCCTCGAAGACCCTGACGAAGACTTATGCCGTCACGGTGGCGCCCAAGTCCGCCGACCAGATCGCCGCTGAGCAGAAGGAGCTCGAGGACGCGCTCGCCGGTGTCGATGGTAAGGTCGTCGCATACGAGGACTCGAGCCGCGCGGTCGACCTTTTGAGTGTCGAGGAGGACTTCGTCCTTCCGCGCGCCTCGAAGGTCCTTACGGGCGCGAGCATCAAGTACGCCCTTAAGCAGGAGAGCTCGGCTCTCTCCCTCAGCGGCTACCACGGCGTCGTCACGCGCGATATTGAGGGCGGCACCAACACAGCGACCATCACGGCGACCCTAACCAAGAATGGACTGAGCGCTACCCGCGATATTACGGTAACTATCAAACCGATCGACGCCTCCGAGATTGACCTTGCTGTCGCTCAGATGGAGAAGGTCAAAGCGGATTATGCGAATGCTCTGCTGGGCAGCAACGAATCCGTTAGCGGCGTAACCTCGAACCTGTCGCCATGGAGTTCCGCTGAGGTCGCCCTCGATGGAACCATCTCCTACTCTAAGAGCTACGAGACCGGTGCCATTCACGCTGCCGAGCTGCCCGGTTATGATTCCATGGCAGGCACGAATTGGCGCACCTACAAGTCGAGCGACACCTCTGTTGTTGCCGATGAGACGCTGCGTGTGACGCAGCCCACCGCCGACACGCTTGTTACCGTCACGAGCAATCTGACGTACGAGAAGTACGAGTCGCTCGCTAAGGCCCATCCTGAGAACGCCCAGCTCCAGAAGCTCGTCAACCAGACGGTGACGGCGACCTTCCGCGTGGTAGGCACGACCGACCACGCCGACCCGCAGATCTCCGTTAACTTCGAGCTCGTGGGCGTGGACGCCGATGGTGCCGACGAGGTCTGGTCCAACGCCGCCCAGCAGGTCGCGTACGGCTCCAGCGCG
>CAVGNZ010000044.1:9743-13532 GCA_963630805.1 Bacteroidaceae bacterium | reverse complement strand
TACTCGCTCAGCTGATAGCCGAGCGCCTGGGCGATCGCTGCCGGATCGGCCGTGCCGACCGGTATGGAACGCAGCATTTCCTGCACCTTTGCCACGGCGGGCACATCCGCATGGGCGATCACGTTGGCCGAATCGGTAAGCACGGGCTTGCGCAGGCTCAGATTGACCGGTTCCAAGCCCAAGGCGTGAACCACACTGGAGAGCCGCCCCTTGAGCCAGCTGCCCACCGCGCCGGCAGGGCCGCTGCTGCCTACCAGCTCGTCAAACTTGGAGGAAAGCCCTTCGGCCATGTCCCCGTACGACACGAGCAGGCTCCCCCAGAGCTCCATGACAGATCCGGCAAGCCCCGCCACGCCGGACTCCGAGGTGCGTTCCTCGACCGTTGAGAAAAAGCGCGAGAGCACGTTGTTCTCTTTAGTCGCAGGGTCTTGAGCGAGTGCCGAGGCCGAGATGGCCCCGCGCGCACCCAAGCTCGCCACCTCGGCAAACGAGGTCTCGAGGCCCTCCGATGTCTCGACTGCACCGGACACGACGGCGGCCACGCAGCCGTAGCGACCCGGCGGGGCAATGCATGGCCGCCTGTTGCTCAGGGCCGAGAGCGCGTCCTCGAATGCGTCCGAAGCAGACTCTGCCTCACCTTGAGCCTGACGCTCCAGCTCCAGCTCGCGGTTGCGGCACTCCACGTAATCCGCCAGCGCGCGCGTAAACTCCTGCAGGTGGTACTCGTAGCCGTTGTCGATAGAAGTAGAAGCCGCCGGAACCTTTCCCACATCGCTCACGCGGAACTGGCAAACGGGGCACTCATGGATGCCCGCGCTCTCGACCGTTGAAAAAGAGACAACGGGGCCGGACGCACCGGTATAGCCCGGGCATTCCCTGCCGTAGTGAAGAGTCAGGCCACGCTCCTCGTTACTCGTCGGCCAGACCGACTCGGTAAAGAGCGTGGTGTAGCGCACCTCGCGCGTGTTGCACGGCAGCGCCGGCACGGTAGAAGCCACCTGCCCGTTGTACTCAGATATGCCCGCACGTTCGAACTGCTCGCAAGCATAACGGTAGAACGCTCGCCGCGCAGCCGAGTTCGCCGCCGCCTCCGCACCGGTGCCCTCGGGCTGCTCGTGCTCCAAGCGCCATCGGTAGTAAGCGCGCGTGCGGCGGATCGCCACTTCGGGCTCCCAGGTGATGCTCGACTGGTAGTCGGGGTTCTCGCCGGCAGAAAGCTCGGTCAGGCGCGCCGCGCGCTCCTGCATGTTGTAGCCGTTGCGCCCACAGTCGGCAAGCCAGGCACGCTCCTTGGCAGCAGCCGTCTTCTCCGAGGCCTCCTCCAGCTCCTGCGCCACCTTGTCCATGCGCTCAGAAGCGTCCTGCAGGGCCTGTGTGTCGATCTTCGCGCCGTCCAAGGCGGGAAACGAAGAGGCAGATGCCACGGGGACCGCCAGCGCCGTGCCATAGTAGCCCGTGGTCTCGGTTACGCTGGCATAGCACATCTTGGTCCCGTTGGCGGCAACCAGAAACGGCAGGGACGACTCCAGGGTCTTGAGCCCCTTGGAGGCCGACTCCGCGAATTCGTTGCGCGCGTTGAGCAGGCGAATCCCCGCATCGATCGCCTGGGTCGCACCGGCACGCGCTCCGGGAACCAGAAGCCCCACCAAGCCGACGCCGGTCGCCGCGATGCCCGCAAACCCCAGGCTCGCGACGCTCGCATCCACCACCGTCGCCGCCGTGGTGTACGAGGCGACCACATTCGAGCCGGCCAGGGCCGTCGTATCGGCCACCGTCTGCACGTCGCCCGCACGCGCCATGCTCCACACCGCCGCTACAGAAGAGAAGAGCAGAGCGAGCACCACGAGCATCGCCACAGCCGAGGCCACCGTCGTGTACGCGCTGTCCTCTATAAACAGGTCAATCGCGCAACGCGGCGCGCTTTCGGGCACGGAAGCCCCGTCAGGAGCCCCACGAGGAGACCCACGTCTCATACTCCCCCTCCAACCAGTCGGGCCGCGCATCGTATTCGACGCTGACCTCTATAGACACGTTTCCCTGCGCATCGGTATCGCCAAACGCCCGCACAAAGGCGCCGAGGATCGGCAGCGGCCTTACCTGGCCCCCAATCTGAACCGATGCGGTACCGTCCTCGTCGGCGAATCCCAGCTCGATGTCCCACGAGAGCGGGCCTCCCGCATGGAAGATCGAGACGTTGGGCACGGCGGCCAGGCGCCGTTGCGCAAACGCGCGGCAGGAGTCCTCGCTCGCCGAGCTCGCCGTGACCATGAGGCGCGCGGTCTCGCTCGCCGCCGACTCCATGACGGCACGCGTATAGAGCAGGCACACGGGCTGCACCGCCAGAAGCACCAGGGTCAAAAAGGCCGGCAGCAGCACCGCGGCCTCCACAGTCGCTTGGGCAGACGTCTCGCCCAGCGTCTCAATACAGCGGAATGTCGAGCAACCCTGACCAGTCAAAGCCATGCGACGCCGCCCGCTCCACAAGCGCGGCAAGCGTGCCGTCCTGTCCGGCGCGCCAGAGCAGACCAAACGCCGTGACGACCGAGAGCAGCGCGAACACGGTAAGGGCGTACTCGAGCGTGCCCTGAGCCGCGCACTCGGCAAGAAGGCTCCGCCGCCGGGCAAAACGAGACTCGACGTTCCGAAGCGCTCTTTGGTTCCGCATCGTTTCATCCTCCGTCACCTCAAATCCCGTCCTCAGAACTCAGACGCACGATCCTCACCGTGCTCGCGCCGCCCCTGTCCGGCACCGTGATGTAGACCACGTCGACCCAATCCGGCGGGCACCACACCACGGCGCCCCACGCGTTGCCTTTGATATCCAGATAGCCGCTGCACGCAAGCTCGCAGTCTCCACGGGACCTGTAGCCCTCAAGCACCGAGGCCGCACAGACCGGAACATCCTCCTCGTCCTCCCAGGTCACCCCATGGGTAGCGGACGAGCCGGCCGCGCGAGCAAGATCGGATAGAAAGGTCTTCGCCGAACTGGAAGTCACCTGTGCACTCTCGACACGTGAGACGGCGTCGGCAACCTCATCGGTCGCCGCGAACTCTGCGTAGCCCGTGTCCTCATCCGAAGAGGCGAGCTTCACGTGTCCCCATACCGCGACGGCACAGGCGATGAGCACGACGGCCACCGCGATCCAGGCGCTCCGTCCTCTGCGCCCACGCATGGCCTATAGGCTGTTGATGCCTGAAGAGATGGCATCCCAAAGCTGGCTCACCTTGTCTTTGAACGTGATGATCGCCAAAATCGCGATGACCGCCAGGACCCCTACCAGGATGGCGTATTCAACGGTTCCTTGGGCGCTCTCCTCCTCAGCAAGCGCTCGGCAGCGCCTCCACGAATGCACAAAGGCACGCCCCGCACAAACCTCCAGCCACTTAAACAGGTCAAACATAAAAGCCTCCTTACAGCATTCCGCCGCCCGCGAGCAGCGGACCCAAAATAGAGAGCAAAAGCGCAGGCAGAATAAGCGTTCCCGTGGGAATGAGCAGCTTGACGGGAGCCCGTTCGATAGCGCGCTCCACCTCTGCACGGTGCGCCGAGCGCATCTCGGCGGCCTGCTGTGCGAGCGTGTCGGCCAAAGGCGCGCCCAGTACATAGGCCTGATCGACCGCCGCCGCAAAGGACTCAAGCTGACGCACGCCGACCTCTCCCGCAGCACGGCGCAGCGCCGCCTCGCGTGAGCACAAGCCCATCTGCCATGACATCCGCGCCCGGTCCATCTCGCGCGCCAGCAAGCCGTGCCCGTTCTCGCAATACAGGGCAAGCGAGGCATCGAACGA
>CAVGNZ010000044.1:0-9476 GCA_963630805.1 Bacteroidaceae bacterium | reverse complement strand
CCACATCCATGATCCGCTTGATGATCGTCCACGCGAGCGCGTTGAGCGCCAGGGCAACCACCACGGAGACCACTCCGGTCTGCGTTGCCAGACCGCGCCTAAAGTCCTGCGAGAGCAACGTGAGCAGCAAGACCATCGCCACGGGCATGATTGCGACCAAGCGAGCCGACATGCGCGCCTGCGAGGTCTTGACGTCGAGCATCCGCCTAAGCTCCAAACGTTGTCGGCAGAGCAGGGCCGCCTCGGAGAGCAGCTCGCCAAGCGGGGCGCCTGTGCGCTTTGAGACCTTGAGTGCCAAAACCACCAGCTCAAGGCCAGGTGCGCGCAGGCGCTCCAACATGGCGTCGAGGGCTCGCGGCGCGGGTACGCCGCAGTCGATGGCAAACGAGACGCGCATGAACTCCCCGCGTACGGGCTCCTGGGCACGCGCCCCCACAAAGCGCATCGCTTGCGCGAGCGAATAGCCCGAGCCGAGCGAGATCGCAAGGGAGCCGAACGCCTCGGGCATGGCCGTCTCCAGCACGCGTGCCCGATCGCGCTCGCGCTTGGCGGCAAGGGGGGAGAGCAGGGCCACGGGCAGCAGCGCAGCGACGATTCCCCAAGCAGACCAGGCTACCAGCAGTCCTAAGGCACCGGCGATGCACGACAGCAAAGCACATGCCCCGACGCGCTGTTCGGCCCCATAGAACTCAAAGGGGCGCTGCGTCCCAAGCGTCAGGTGCGCCAGCTCCCCCGCCGCAGCCGCAAGGGGGCCGCGCGCCCCCGCGCGAGCAAGCAGCGGCCAGCGGCCGATCGCATGGCAAAGCGCAGGCAGGTCCATGCTCCCCGGAGCGGAAGTCGACTGCCCGCAGGCAGGCTCAAAACATCCCAGCGCACAAGCGCAGCAAAGGCTTATGCACAGGCCGCAAAAGACGGGCACAGCGATCTCCATCGGCAGACCTCCTCCTCCCTCAAGGCACCGGAGCGCAATCCCTCCTCAATAAACGGCGGCTCCTCCAACAGCGTCCACGTTCGCGTGGCGGGATCGAACGAGACGTACTCCCGCAGCTCCACCTTGCCGTCCGTGCCGCGCGCCACACCCGTATAGGACGAGACGAACCTCTTGCCGTCTCGCATGCGCTGCGACATCACGATCGCGTCGAGCGCCATCGCGATCTGCTCCTCTATCAGGTCTCCCGGCAGGTCGATGCCGTAGCGCGAAAGCAGCGTCAGGCGCACGATGACCTCGCGCGCCGTGCCGGCATGCAGCGTGGTCAGGCTGCCGTCGTGGCCCGTGACCATGGCCTGCAGCATGTCGATGCACTCCTGACCGCGCACCTCGCCCACCACGATGCGGTCGGGCCTCATGCGCAGCGCGTTGATCACCAGGTCGCGGATGGTCACCTCGCCTTTGCCCTCGATCGATTCGGAGCGCGCCTCCAGGCGCACCACATGAGGATGCCGTGCGAACTTGAGCTCGGCCGAATCCTCGATGGTCACGATGCGCTCGTCCGTCCCAATCTCGCAGGAAAGCGCATTCAACAGCGTGGTCTTGCCCGAGCCGGTGCCGCCCGCCACGGCGAGGTTCTGCCGCAGCTTCACCGCACACGAAAGCAGACGCGCGTACCAGTCGGGCAGCGACCCCAGACGCACCAGCTCTTCCAGCGAGGTGATGCGGTCCGAGAACTTCCTGATCGTGAGCACCGAGCCGTCGATCGCGATGGGCGGGATCACGGCGTTCACGCGATAGCCACTCGGCAGGCGAGCGTTCACGATGGGGCTCCGCTCGTCCACACGGCGGCCCAGGGGCGAGATGATGCGGTCGATTATCACGCGGATCTGCTCATCGTCCTCAAAGGCGTCCTCCATGGGATGCAGCCGCCCCTCCCGCTCAAAGAACGCCGAACGGCAGCCGTTCACCATGATCTCGCTCACGCTATCGTCCTCCAGCAGGCCCTGCAGCGGACCCAGCCCCACCACATCGTCGAGTACCTGGGCGACAAGTCCCGCGCGTGACCGCTCATCAAGTGCCACGGCGACATACGCGTTCAGCACGGCCTCGACGGCGGGACGCAGCTCCTCGCGTGCACGCGGACCCGAGCCCGCCGCGGCGATGCGCGCTACCTCCTCATAGCCCACGCGTTCCATGACTTCACGCTTGACCAGCTGTTTTAAGTCTGCGGCGGCGCCCGTTGCACCATAGGGGGCAAACACCGGCGCATCTTGTTGCGCCCGCTCCGCCTGCTGCACCCGCTCCAAGACGCTCATTTTTTCGCCCCCGGCAGGCGCTTCCACGGAAGCTGTACCCGCGAGCGGCCGTGCGGGCGCTCCTCGCGCTGCGCACGGGCGCGCTCCCACTCCGAGACATCACAGCCGAGCTCCTTGAGCATGGAGCAGGTAAGCGTCTGGATATCGTTCACAAAGGCAGACTCCGTGGCCACGTACTCGCCTATGCGTCCAAACGCGGCCATCTGGCTCAGTGCGTCGCCGCCGTCGGCCACGCGCACGCGGGAGCGCAGCGCTACCGCCATCTCGAAGCGCATGGCCTGCTCCTCCATGTTCCCGGCAGCGCCAAAGCGGTTAAAAACCGAGGTCATCTTGGTCTTCGCCACCCCTAGACGTCCTGCCAGCTCCACAGCACGCACGGCAGAGGCGGCGCTTTGCGCCTGCCCCACCACCAGGCAGCGGTCGCATTGGGAAACGGCCGAGGCAACCGAATCGCTCCAGAAGGTCGACGTGTCCGCAAAGACCACGTCCGCCTCACCGCGCAGGATCTCGATCAGCCTCTCCACGGGGGCGGAGAGCAACTCGGCACGCTCCGGCAGAAGCGATGGTCCCCACAGCGTCACGCCCGGGGCGATACGCATCGCGCTCCTCTCCACCGCGCGCATCGCCTCCTCGCCCGGTGCCACATCGCAAAGCGCGCTCAGATCAAGAAGCTCCTGTGCGCCCATCACCTCGTGCAGGTTGCCAAACATCAGGTCGAGGTCGAGCACGGCGGCGCGCAGCCCCATCGCCGCCGCCGCATGGGCCATGGCGGCCACAAGCGTCGTCTTGCCCGTACCGCCGCGCCCGGCGATCGTCACCACCAACGGCGCACGCGTGGCAGCTGCAGCAGCGGCAGATGCATCCGTCCCCGCAGGCGCGTCGCCACCGCCTGCGGCAACGGTGGGCACATCCTCCCGCGCACGCCCGTCCGCGCCATCCGCCGCGTCCACACGCGTAGGCTCGGACACCGTCTCCTCTGGCAAAACCTCATCCCGCGCGGACTTCGCATCGCACACCGGCTCGTCCCAAGGCGGCGCGTTATCGATGCACGCGTAGCGCTCTTCCTCCCACTCCGGCACGTCATCGTCCGAGTACGGCGGCACTATCTCGTCCTCGTCCGGCGGCTCGCACACCGGCTCATGATCATCAGCGGGGAGCGCGGGCGTTGTGGGCTCGGTCGGCTCTCCCTGTGCACATGCCTCGCTCGCACCCGCATCCGGCACCGTGCTCCCCGCTGCGATCACCTCCGTCGCGCCCGCTTCGAGCAGCCGCGCCACCTGGGCTCCCTCGGCGGCATCAGCCACCACCAGCACCGTGTTTTTCCAACCGCAGACGGCAAGTCCGCATACCAGCGACTCGACGCCGCCCAGGTCCTCGAGTGAGATGGCGATCCCTGCGGCCGAGCGGTTCAGTACCTCCGCCGCCGCGGGTACGCCCTCCGGGTCAGAAAAGCGCATCAGCCGCGCATGCGCGTCACGGCGGTCAATCTCTGCACGCACGCGCGCATAGCGACCCGCCGAGGCGCACACCAACCAAATCGAACTCATGAGACCTCGCCCTCCTTCTCCTGTTCGGCCTGTACTGCCTCGTCTTTGCCGGCCTCGTCCTTGTTATCCTTTTCAGCTTCCGCATGCGTTTGTTCCTCGCCGCTTGCACCGGCGGCGCCAGCGACCTGAGCACCAGCCGCCGCCCCGTTGCTCGCAGCCAGCGTGACCATGGCCCTCGATGCGGCCGAAAGCAGCTCGCATACGCTCTCGGGTTCAACCGCCAGGGTCACCCAGGTAATGTCTCCGCCGCCCTGTGCCAACGTGCTCGTATCGAGCACCTGCGCCGATGCCAGACGGTTCGCGATGGCGTCTTTGGAGACATAGACATCCACCTCATCCCCGCGCTCCAGCGTGCCGCCCAGCGCATGCTCGGCATCGCTTGCGACCGAGACCGCCACCATGCCCTCGGGCACATCAAGCCCGTGCTCGCTTTCTGCAAAGTAGACCGGGCTCAGCACCGCGCGCTTGGGGATGCGGCCCGTCGCGGTCTTGCCAACGATCTCCTTGATCGATTCGTACGCACCCGAGGGCAGCAGGCTCGAAACCCAATCCTCAACGGTCACGTTGCTCTCGTCGATTGCATCCCCGGGTTCGATATCACGCGTTGCCACGCACACGCGTACCACGTCTCTTCCGTAAGACGCCATCGCCTCGCGCTGCACGGCCTGGGTCTCATCGCGCACCGACGCGGTGTACCACCACGTCATCGCAACGGCCAAAAGCCCCAGCACAACGCTCACGACAATTCTTGGCTTCCGTTTCACTGCCACCCCCTATCGCACAAGACGCCCCTGCATGCGCTGCAGGTCGTCACCTTGATTGTGCGCAGGTAGACGGCACTCTTCGGGGACATATTGAAGTTTTGAATCGCGACCTTACCAATGCCTTTCGGCTTTCTTTCACACCGTGTTAGAAGCCGGTAAGACTTTGCGGAATCCAGGCAGCATCCCGGTTAGGCGCGAAAAAAGCCCGCAACGACTAGGTTGCGGGCTCCCTACAAGAGACCTTATCGATGTGCGAGGCAGGTGTCCCTCTCATTGCAGCGAACGTCCGACTCCTCGCAGCAGACACTCCGCCCCTCACGGCAAGCATCTTGCCCCCTCGGCAAGCGTCCTACCCCTCGGTAGCCGCCCGCTCCCTACAGCGGGCGACGTGATCCTCGCAGCGAAAGTCTCATTCCCCGCAGAAGACGCTCTGCCCCACAGCGAACACGCCACCCCTCGCGACGAACGTCCTACTCCTTACGGCGGAGGCGGAGCGCTCCGTAGCCGGCAGCAAGCGTACCCGCCGTCGCAACGCTGACGGCAGCAAGGAACGCCGTGTCACCCGTGCCGGGCAGTGTCTCGCGCTTGGACGAGTCGCCCTTCTTGTCGACCGGCTGTTCATCGCCCTTGCCGTCGGGTTGTTCGTCACCCCTGCCATCCGGATCAACGTCCGGGTCAACATCCGGATCGTCCGGATCGACGTCGGGATCGTCCGGATCGACATCCGGGTCATCGGGGTCAACGTCAGACCCGCCGCCGTTCTTCTCCCAGGTGGCTACAAGCGTAAGGTCGCAGCCCACGGGGTCGGTAAAGTCATAGAGCTCGCCGTCGAGCGTCCATCCCTTGAAGTCATAGCCGTCAAGCGTCGGAGCCGCAGGCTCGGCTACGGTCTGGCCCGCCACAACGTCCCGAGCGTCCACCGAACTGCCGCCGGCGGAATCGAACGTCACCCGGTACGTGATGCCGTACTCAAAAGTCGAGGTCTCGCTCGCAGCCCATCCGCTGAGGAAGGCCTTGGCCTTGATGGTCACACCGCTCGTGACCTCGATCGGCTCGTCTTCGTAGACAGTGCTTTTCGAGGTGGGTTCCGTACCGTCGGTGGTATAGCGGATCGTCGCGCCGTCCGTAGCGCACGAGAGCTCGACGTTCTGCGCGCCGGAGTACGTGCCGGAGGCGATGCTCGCCATCGGCGCCGCCACCTGTCCGTACGCCGCGACATGCACGGTCACCTCGACGGTCTCTGGAGCGCCGGTCGCGTCGACATAGGACGGGTAGCAGACCGTACCCCGCGCGGTCAGGGTCTGGGCCCCACGGTTGGTCGGATCAAAACCGTCCACCTGCTCCCACGCGATATCCACCAGATCGGACTCGCCGCAGGCAAAGGTCAGGCCCACCTCACGGGGAAGGTCCCAGTCGCCCTCGTCCCCGCGCTCCTGGGCGCTCTTTGCGGCCACGGCGTCTTCAAAGGAGATATTGACGTCATCGAGCGCGCGCAGCGATGCGTACACGTACGCCCCCGTCTGCGGGAACACGGCGTTCAGGTACTTGGAGCCGTCCCGCTCCGAGACCCATGCCGAGTCGTCCGTGGCCGCTGCACCGTTCACGTAGAGGCCAAGGCTATCTGCAAAGGCGTACTCCACGCCCTCATCGGCAGCACCTCCTGCCGCAAGCTTGAGGAGACCCGTGTAGGCCGTAAGATGCGCGGCCTTCCCCTCCTCGTCACCAGAGGGCGACCAGGTGATTCCGATTGCACCGCGGGCGGCGGAGAAGTACTCCGTGGCATCGGTCCAGACGCTCTCGCTGCCGACCCTGACCTTTAGCGCGGTCGCGGCCTGAGGCAGCAGTGCGCAGGCGCTGGGCGCCTCGACCTGCAGGTCGACCGCCGTGATGAGCGGCGTGTACACGGCGGTGATCTGGCCGCTGTATGCAAGCGAGTAGTTGGGGATGGCCAACGTTTTCTGCGTAAGGTCGGTGCCTTCGGGCGCGCTCTCCCATACCCAATGGCTAAAGATGCGGCCGTCCTGTGTCGGCGCGGCAATCGTGACGGTCGCGCCCAGGGCACCCTTCACCTCAAAGCTGGACGTCCAGTGTTCATCGTCCTGTCCGTAGTACGCGGTATCAGAGCACCTGACCGTGATGTATTTACCAGCTGTGTCGTCGAGCTGGTACCAAAGCTGGCCCGCATCCCCCCGGTTGCCGCCCTTCTCTGCCCACAGGGAAATGCCGAACCAGGTTTTTGCGCTTGCGTCGCCCGTAAGCACGATGCCGGTCTCGGGGTTATACGTGTATGTATCGTCGAAAATCCTGTAGTAGATGGTCGCGCCCTGCGTAGAGGTCGTGGCGGTCAGCCTCAAGGTGCTCCCCTCGTACGTGCCTGCCGGCAGCGACAGCACCGGCGCGGCAACGCGCGTGCTAGGCAGTACCGAAACGCGCACCTTCACGCTCTTGCCGTCCACGCTTGCCACCTTATCGGAGGCGACGAGCGGCATCGTAAGGTCGTAGCGCACCGACTCGCTCTGCGGCTCCACCACCGTGCCGTCCTCGCCGATAAGCGCGTCCAGGCCCGAGATACCCGAGACCGTCTTGTCCGTCTCCAAGGAAACCTTCGAACCATCCTGCAGCTCGGCCCATGCCGCATCGGGCAGCATGGCCACCAGGTCATCACGCGAGGAGCCCGCCGTCACGGTGACGTCCGCATCGTCCACGCTCGAGATCTCCGACTTGTCCGTCTCGAACAAACTCGACGTCACGTAAAGCCGGCCGAGCCCGTCGACGCGTGCCTCCTGTGCCGCGGCGCTACCGCTCTCCCCGGTAAAGCAAACCGTCACGTCTTTCGCCGCAAGGGAGTAGGAGAACGCCATACCGGCCTGCCGGTCCTCGTCGACAACAGCGCTAAAGCTGTACTTGCCGCCATAGGCCGCCGTGGTGACAATCTCGTTGTTCTCGTCGCGCCAAAGCACCGAGACGTTGGCCGACTTGCCGTCGCCCCAGCTGAGCGTGGCGGCAGTCGAGAGCGCCTCGCCCGCCGTCGGCTTGTCCACGGTGATCGTCACCTTGGTCGCGCGCGCAAAGTCGTTAGTCGCGAGCTTCACGTTGCCCTTGGGCATGGTGAAGGTCAGGCTGGCGTTTGTGGGATCCGTCACGTACGCGTCAAAGGGCACGAGACCCACCGTATACGTGGAGGACCAGCTCTGGAACGCGCGGCTCTTGTCGGCGCTGTCAGCGTTCACGGTCACCGTCTCGCCCGCCTTGTAGCTGCCCACGGTCTTGCCGTCGAGCGTCACCGTGTACTCCACCGCGCCCTTGCGCTGCCAGATGTCGCCGCCCTCATCGGTTCCGTAACTCACGTGGTAGCCGTCCAAATCGATAAAGAACGCGTCCCCGCCGTGGTTGGGAATCTCCTTACCGATGCGGCGGTCGCCCGTGATGCCGGTGCGGATGCCGATCTTGGACTTGTTGGTCACGCTTCCCGTAACGTAGGCGCGGATGGTGCTGCCCACGTTGTCGCGCAGGAAGAGATCGTCGGCGTCGCCGGTGTCCTTGCCGCGTGTGTTGTCCGTGACGACCACCGTGCCGAGCAGCTCGATGTCGTACTCGTAGGACACGTAGACGCCGCCGCCCTCGTAGTTCTTGCCCGCAGTGTTGCAGTAGTTGTTCCGGATGGTGCAGTTCTTGATGGTGTTGTTCTTGTTGCAAACGTAGACGCCGCCGCCCTCACAGCGCGTGCTGTTGCCGGTGATGGTGCAGTCCTCGAGCGTCGTACTCTGCTGATTGAGCTCCACGCCGCCGCCATCATAGTAGGAAACGTTGTCAACGATGCTGATGCCCCGGATCAGACCCTCGTCGGTGCCACCGGTCACCTGGTCGATATGGATGCCGCCACCGCTGTTGCTCTCTTTGTCCGACTCGCTGTTGTAGGCAACATTGTTCGAGACAGTCCCCGTCTTGTCCTTGGACTCAAGCTTGAAATTCGAGTAGGTAAAGTAGATGCCGGCGCCCGCTTTTGCACGGTTTCCATCGATCTTAGCCCCGTTGGTCATGGTGATGGTGACGTTGGTGGAAGCGAAGACTCCTCCTCCCCTGCCCGGAGAGAAGTTTCCGCTGATCTCGGAGTTGTCCATGTTGAGCGTGCAGTTGTCTTTGAGCTGGATGCCGGCAGCGTAACCTTTCGACTTGTTGGCGCAGACGGCTGCACCCTTTGTCATGTTGACGGTACTGTTCTCCTTCGCGATGATGCCGCTCTCATCGAACCCCGCAACCGCGACGTTTTCGAGATTCAGCGTGCCCCCTTCTTCCACAACGATACCGGAGCAGCCCTTTGGCACGTTAGCGGTAACCAGGCCGCCAGAGCTCAGGGTCATATCGGTCTTCTCACAGGAGCTATCACCGGTAATGGAGTAACCCGTGAAGGTAAACGATGCCTTCTTGTCAGACGCAAGCGTGAGCGTTGCGTTTTTGCTCACCTTGATGATCTGGCCTATCACCTCTTGCGACTTGGCGTTGTAGAAGATCCGATGGCCGTTCAGGTCAATGTAGATGTCCTTGCCCTCTTCGATAGTGAGGATCTCATCGAGCTGCCAATCGCTGTAGAGGACGTAGTCTATGACCCTGCTCTTCGTACTGGATAGCGAGCTCACAACGTCGTCCATGCTCGAGCAATAGGTGATGTTGCCCTCGGCGTCCTCCATGCTGGCGATCGTTTCTGCCGCGCGTGCGGGCGCCGGGGAAAGAGTGCCCAGCAGCATCACCACGATAAAAGCGAGCACGAGCATGAGGGGATGCGGGGTTTTAGCGAGTGATGCGCGGAGCTTCATGGGTATGCCTCGTTGCAAGTCGAGATTCATGTGCAGTCCGCTCAATTTTAGCGTTCGAATCCTGCGGCGGAGACGTGGGTGAGGCAGCAAAAGACCCGCGCAAC
>CAVGNZ010000043.1:0-11874 GCA_963630805.1 Bacteroidaceae bacterium | reverse complement strand
AGGCCCGCGACGGCCTGATGCTCGGCATCTGCAACGGCTTCCAGGCGCTCATCAAACTCGGCCTGGTGCCCTACGGCGACATCGTCGACGCCACGGCAGACGCGCCCACGCTGACGTTCAACACCATCGGCCGTCACCAGAGCCGTCTGGTGCGCACCCGCGTTGCGAGCAACCTCTCGCCCTGGCTCAGCAAGTGCGCCCTCGACGACCCCTACACCGTGGCGATCAGCCACGGCGAGGGGCGCTTTGTCGCCAACGACGAGGTGCTCGCCAAGCTCATCGAGGGCGGCCAGGTTGCCACGCAGTATGCCGACGGGCAGGGCGTGCCCTCCATGGACCTCAGCGTGAACCCCAACGGCTCCGTCGCCGCCATCGAGGGCATCACCAGCCCCGACGGTCGCGTGTTCGGCAAGATGGGCCACGTGGAGCGCCGCGCCGAGAACCTCTACGCCAACGTGCCCGGCAACACGTTCATGCCGATCTTTGAGGGCGGCGTGGCCTACTTCGCCTAAGACCCTGTAGGATGATCGGCCCGAGGCCAGCCCGAACCGGTAACGCAAGCGCGCCCGCTTCCCCTACGGAGGCGGGCGCGCTTCTTTTGGCACGCGTCTTTTCGAAAACTCGTGGCACTAAGAATCGCAGTTATTTTTCTCGCGGGGTGCTTCGATTTACGTCTTTTTTCGATTCATTCACCTATATGGCATTATGTTGCTCTTTTTTGGCACGAATAGCGCTATTCGAAAGATCAACCGCAAGCTATCGTAGTGGTCAACATACGGGCGGCCACCCCAATAAAAAGAACGCCTCGTACTAGGGAGCACACCATGACCCGCATCGACACCGCCGAGCAGAACGCCTACGCAGGCAAGGTCATCGTCGTCACCGGCGCGGCCAACGGAATCGGTCTCGAACTCGCGCAGAGCCTCGCCGCAGCAGGAGCCCATGTTGTCGCCGCAGACGCAGATGTTATCGCCGCAAAGCACGCGATTGCCGCGTTCCCGGGCTGCTACGCTACCGCCTGCGACATAGCAGATGCAGAGAGCAAACGCGCCCTCATCGCCCATACCGTCAACAAGCTGGGGCATATCGACGCCGTGATCAACAGCGCCGGTATCCTGAGCGTAAAACCCCTAACAGAGTCTCTCGACCTGTGCGCCTAGCCCAGGGGCGCACGACACTCCACCGCGCACGCCCGCAGCAGCGCCGACACTGCGGGGACGCGCACTCAAAACTTGGCGATATTCGGAAGCCAAAACTCCTTAGGCTCTTCTTACCAGGCAACCGAATCGCTCCCCCGCCCGGATCGCGCCAGGCGGGGGATTTTATTTAGCTGGGGGCTATTATTCTGCGGCAACACCGCCGGGCGCCCCGTTTCGGTGTATTACCGTTCCCGCATGCGCTTTCGAAACACTACGGGCGTCTCGCCAAAGACAGCAGAAAAGTGCCGTCGCAACAGGCCCGCGCTCCCCATGCCCGTGCGCTCGGCAATCTCCGCAACAGAAAGGTCCGTGCTCTTGAGCAGCTCGCGAGCAACAGAGAGGCGCTCGGAGACGAGCCAGCGACCGGGCGTCTGCCCCATCTGACGGTGAAACTGGCGCTGAAAGGTACGCGAGGACATGCCCACATACCACGCCATCTCGTCGATACTCCACGAGCGCTCGGGATGCCGGCGCACCTCCACCGTGAGCTCAGCGATCTCGCGCCCCATGCGGTCCTGGGAAGATGCCCGCGGAAGGCCCAGGGCATCCTGCCGCGTATCGAGCGAGCGCGGGCTCCATATGTTGGCCACACGCGAGACGTCGTAGGCAAACGAGCGCCCCGTGTGCTCCATGAGCAGGCTCAGGCACAGGTCAAGACCGGTCACGCCACCGCCGCAGCTCCAAATGCGGTGCTCGACATCGTGCACCATCAGCTGGCCAAAACGGAATTTGGGGCGCGCGCCGCACGACTCGCAGAAGGACTTGAAGTACTCCTTCCAGCGCCTGTGGACCGTGCAGTACGTATCGTCCAAAAGCCCCGCCCACGCCAGGACAAAGGGGCCGGAGCCCATCGCGCCGATATCGACCCCGCGCGCGTGCATGCTGCGGAGCCACGCGATGCCCTCGCGGTAGCGCTCGGCACACGCGGGCCGCAGCAACTCGTCCCCAACGTGAAAGGGATCGGCGAAGCCCGGGATGCAGATCACATCGGGTAGCACGTCGTAGCTGGAAAACGGCTGAGCCTGAGCAGACAGGCCGTGGTCGAGCTCGATGGTCTCATCGCAGGAAAGCAGGGTGATGCGGCAGGGGTCGAGCGCGCCGCCTGCGGCCTTTGAGAACGGAACGCCAAAGACCTGCAGGGCATTTGCCAGGTCGTGCGTCCACATGCCCTGCATGAGAAAGATCGCGACCTCGAGCTTGCGGCCCTCTGTGCTGTCTGTGTCCGAACCCATGCCAAGCCCCCCAAAACGTGCGCGCCGCGCTGCGTGCAGGCACGTCTACGATAGCAAAAGCGCTAGAGAAGCGTGCTCAGCAGGGCAAAGCAGACGGTGCCGGCGGCGCAGCATGCGAGCATGGAGCCCGTCTTGCGCGCGAGCAACGCGACGAGCAAGGCGCTCGCCCAGGGGACGGCGGCCGCAAGCAGCCCCGAGGCCGCTACGGCTCCAGGAGTGATGAGGTCGTTTGCCACCAGGGCGGCAAAGGCGGCGGGCGGGATATAGCCCAGGGCCTCGACGACGCGCGGCGAGAGCGCGCGACCGCGCAGCACCAGGGGCGGCAGTACGCGGCAGGCAAATATCACGGAGAAGGAGACCAGCCACAGGACAAGGAAGTCGGCCGTGCTCATCGCTCGTCGCCTCCCTTCGCGAACGCTCCGGAGAGCAAGGCTGCGCACACGCCCACAACAGCCGCAAGCGGCACGGCCACGCCGGCGGCGCCCGCATACTTGCAGACGGCGACCGTGGCCGCGGCGGCAAGGGCGGCGATAACCGCCCCGCGCGAGACGGGCTGGCACACCAGCAGGAACACAAAGAGCGACGTCATGGCAAAGGCGGCGATGGCCGTGGGGATATCGACCGCGGCCCCGATCGCGGCGCCCGCCGCGCAGAACACGGCCCAGGTGAGCAGCAGCGCGACGTTGAGCATGAGGGCATGCACGGCCGTCCAGGAGCTATCGTTCACAAGCTTGCCCAGGCTAATGCCAAAGGCCTCCTCGGTAAGCGTGGCAGAGACGCAGAAGGACAGACGGCCCGAGGCGTCCGAAAGATGCGGCGCCAGCGAGGCGGAGTACAGGGCGAAACGCGCCGAGATGGCGGCCACGCTCGCCGCGATCGAGGGCATGGGAACCCCGGCGATCCACAGGTTGCTCATCATGAACTGACCGCCGCCCGAAACGTACGTCGCGCTGAGCACAAAGGCCATCCAGGGGGCCATACCGGCCTTGGCCTCGAGCACGCCGCAGGCAAGGCCCACCGCCGCATAGGAGAGCATAACGGGCCAAGCGAGCATAAGCACGCAGTGCAGTCTCGATTCGCTGTTCATCGGCACGCCCCTCCCTGCTCGCAGACGCAATCGCCCCCAACGGGGTCCGTTGAATTCCCGGCAGTCTACCGCAGGCGAGGCATCGCCACAAGAACGAATGTTTACAGCGGAAGAAACGCCCAAACGACGGCCACCACCAGGGCGGGCAGCATGTTTGCGGGCTTGAAGACCTCGCCCCACACCAGGTTCACGCCCACGCAGAAGATGAGCATCGAGCCCACCAGAGAGAGATTCGCGAGCGCCGCTGTGGTCATGATGGGCGCGAACAGGCGCGCGAGCGCGGTGATGGTCCCCTGTACCAGCGCCACGGGGAATGCCGAGAACAGGCAGCCGCGGCCGAGCGAGGCCGCCATCACGCAGACGATGAGCGCATCGAGCGCGCCCTTGAGCGCCAGGGTCGACCAGTCGCCGAGCAGGCCGTCTTGGATAGAGCCCACGATCGCCATCGCGCCAATGCAGACGGTGAGCGTGGCCGTGACGAAGCCGTCCACGAACGAGGCGTCACCCTGGTTGCCCGTAGTGCGTTTGAGCCACTCGCCGAGCGTGACGAACCGCGCGTCTATGTCGAGCACCGCGCCCACGGCGGTTCCCAGCGCGAGCGAGGCCACGATCATGGCCGTGCCCCCCGCGGTAAGCGAGCCGTCCTGGATGGAAAGCATCTTCTCGAGCGTGCCCGAGGTGCCCACGAACAGCACGCACAGGCCGGTTGACTTGAGAACGGCGTCCTGCACGCGGCCCGGGATGAAGCGCCCGCCCAGAAGACCGACCGCTCCCCCGCCGACGATGCAGCAGACGTTGATGAGCGTTCCCAGACCGATCATGAAAGCGGGCTTCCCTTCCCCCAAACGGGCGCGACAACAGGCGCAACAGATTCAAGAAACCCTATGGTAACAAAAGCTGTCTAGGATGCTGTCCAAGAAGATGCCCGCACGCTGCGCCTCGCCTGGGTGCACACCCGAGCATCGCAGACAAGAGGGGCCCCTATGGTAGAAATCAAACCGCTCAGCGCGGAATTCGAGGAGTACCTGCGCGACGAGTCACGTAGCTCGGGTACGGCCGAGACTATCTCGTTTCCCGAGAACGAGGACGAAATCCGTCAGGTCCTGCAGGAGCTTCGCGGCGCGCGCACGCCCGTGACCGTCCAGGGCAGCCGCACGGGCCTTGCCGCCGGCGCCGTTCCGGCGGGCGGGCACGTGATGAACCTCATGCGCCAAAACCGCTATCTGGGGCTGCGCCAGGACGAGGCGGGCACGTTCTATCTGCGCGTGCAGCCGGGCGTGATCCTCTCGGAGCTGCGCAAGAACCTCGCCAAGAAGACCGTCCCGCATACGGGCTGGGATGCGGAGAGCCTCGCCGCCCTCGAGGCGCTCGAGGGCGCGCCCGAGCAGTTCTTCCCCACCGACCCCACCGAGGCCTCCGCGGCTCTGGGCGGCATGGCGGCCTGCAACGCCTCCGGCGCGCGCAGCTACGCCTACGGCCCCGTGCGCGGGCACATCAGCGCCCTGCGCGTGGTGCTAGCAGACGGCGACGTGGTCGCGCTGCGCCGCGGCGAGCACGTGGCCAGTGGGCGCCACCTCTCGCTCACCACCGAGAGCGGCCGTATGCTCGAACTCGACCTGCCCGGCTACCAGATGCCGCAGACCAAGAACGCCTCGGGCTACTACATCGCCGACGACATGGACGCCGTGGACCTGTTCATCGGCAGCGACGGTACACTCGGCGTAATCAGCGAGCTCGAGCTTGAACTCGCGCCCTTGCCGCAGGTCACCTGGGGCGTCAACTGCTTCTTTGAGAACGAGGACGCCGCCGTCTCCTTTGTGGACGCCGCGCGCGGAGAGCTTCCGCGGGCCGCGGCCATGGAATACTTCGACGCTGCGGCGCTCGATATCCTGCGCACGCAGCGCGAGGCGAGCGTCGCCTTCTCGGCCCTGCCCAAGCTCGAGGAGCGCTTCAAGTTCTGCGTCTACGTAGAGCTGGAGGCCGACTCTGAGGCAGAGGCGCTCGAGGAGCTTGCGCGCCTGGGGCAGCTGCTCGGCACACACGGGGGCAGCGAGCGCGACACGTGGGTCGCCCGCACCGACGTGGACCGCGAGTGCCAGCGGTTCTTCCGCCACGCGGTGCCCGAGAGCGTCAACATGCTCATCGACGAGCGCCGCCGCACCAGCCCGGGCATCACCAAGCTGGGCAGCGACATGTCGGTTCCCGACGATCGCCTGGCAGACATCGTGGCTCACTACCGCGCCACCCTTGCCGAGGCGGGCCTCGAGTCGGCCGCGTGGGGGCACATCGGCAACAACCACCTGCACGTCAATATCCTGCCGCGCGACATGGACGACTACGCCGCCGGCAAGCACCTCTTTATCGAATGGGCGCACACGGTGACCGAGATGGGCGGCGCCGTCTCCGCCGAGCACGGCGTGGGCAAGATCAAGCGCGACTTCCTCACCATCATGTACGGCGAGGGGCATATCCGCCAGATGGCCGCCCTCAAGCACCAACTCGACCCGTACGCGCAGCTCGGGCGCGGCAACCTGTTTGCCCTCGAAGTCGTCGACGAGCTTAGCCAGGAGGCGATGTAGATGCGCATCATCGTTTGCGTCAAAGCGGTGCCCGGCAGCACCGAGGTCAAGATGGACCCCAAGACCAACACCATCGTGCGCGATGGCAAGCAGGCGGTTATCAACCCCTTCGACGCCTCGGCGCTCGAGCTCGCCCTGCAGATTCGCGAGAAGCTCGCGGCAGGCGGCGAGGACGTCTCGATCACGGTGCTCTCCATGGGCATCCCCGCCACGGCAGAACTGCTGCGTGACTGCATCGCGCGCGGCGCCACCTCTGGCCTGCTGCTCTCTGACCGCGCCTTTGCCGGTGCGGACACGCTCGCCACGACCTATGCACTCTCGCTGGGCATCAAGCAGATAGGTGCCGCGGACCTCATCGTATGCGGCAAGATGGCCGTCGACGGCGACACCGCGCAGATCGGGCCCGAGCTCGCGGGCACGTTTGATATCCCCTGCATCACCGATGTGACCGAGCTGTTGGACATCGATGCGCACGGTCTGCGCGCACGCCACGCGACCGATGAAGGGCACGACGTGGTCGACGTGCCCCTGCCCGCCGTCATCACCGTCTCGAAAGACGCCGCGCAGCTGCGCATGCCGAGCATCGCCGGCATCATGGACGCCGCCGGCGCGGACGTGCACATCGTGAACGCGAGCGATGCCGGGGCAGATTCCGCGCGCTGCGGGCTTGCCGGCTCGCCCACGCAGGTGGTGCGCTCGTTTGTGCCCGAGCGCGAGCACGAGTGCACCTTCATCGAGGGCGGCACGGACGCCGCCGCGGCGCAGATCGCCGACATGATCAAGGGGATGGAATAGATGAGCGGCCTGATTGTAGATACCGAGGCGTGCGTCGGCTGCGGCCGCTGCGTGCGCGCCTGCGCCTCCGGCGGCATCGTGGTAGAGGGCGTGCGCCCGGCGCGCGCGGCTCGCGTAACCGATTCGTGCATCCTGTGCGGCTCCTGCGTGGACGCCTGCCCGGTTGACGCGCTCTCCATCGAGCGCGATGAGGCCGCGGGCACCGTCGACCTTGCGAGCTACAAGGACATCTGGGTCTTCGCGCAGACCGATTCGGCCGGCGAGCTTGTGCCCGTGGCCTGCGAGCTGTTGGGCCGTGCGCGCGAGCTTGCCGCACAGCGCGGCTGCCGCGTGGTCGCCGTGCTCGGCGAAGGCGCCGAGGCGGGCTCCGCACATGCCGAGGCCCTGATCGCGAGCGGTGCCGACGAGGTCCTGCGCTGCCGCGACGAACGCCTGGCCCAAAACGACGCACAGGTCTATGCCCACTGGCTGTGCGACCTCGTGCGCGAGCGTCGCCCCGAGGTGGTACTCATCGGTGCCACGACCTTTGGCCGCGAGCTCGCCCCCGGCGTCGCCGTGCGCCTGCAGACGGGCCTCACGGCCGACTGCACCGTGCTCGAGATGGACGAGGAGACCGGGCTTTTGCATCAGACACGCCCGGCCTTTGGCGGCAACCTGATGGCAACCATCATGTGCCCGGCGCACCGTCCCCAGATGGCCACCGTGCGCCCCGGCGTCTTTAGCGCGCCCGCGCCGGATGCCGCACGTACAGGAGCTGTCACCGACGTCTCGCTCGATGCCGCCCTCGCCTCGTCCGTAAAGGTCGTGGAACATATCCCCGCAGGCGACACAGAGTCCATCGCCGAGGCAAAGCGCCTGCTGGTGCTCGGACGCGGCATCGGTTCCAAGAAGAACCTGCCGCTCATGCGCGAGCTCGCCCGTGCGCTCGATGCCCAGATCGGCTGCACGCGCCCGCTCGTGGAGGCCGGATGGCTCGAGTACCGCCACCAGGTGGGGCAGACCGGCGTCTCGGTGGCGCCCGAGCTGCTGATCAGCCTGGGCGTCTCGGGCGCGATCCAGCATCTCGCCGGCATCGGCGGCGCGGGCACCGTCATCGCCGTGAATGAGGACCCGCATGCCCCCGTCTTCGGCGCCGCGCAGTACGCCGTGGTGGACGACTGCGTCCAGTTCGCCCAGAAGCTCTTGGCGCAGCTGCAGGAGTAACCTCGAGGCCACAGCCCCAAACAACGGAGCGCGCCGCCGGTCAGACTCGACCGGCGGCGCGCTCCTTTCATGCGCATATGTTGGTGCTGGACCCTACACGTACTTACCGGCGCAGTGGTCGGCCATGTGCTGAATCATCTGGGCCTCCCAGCCCACAAAGTCGCGCTTGCGGTGCTTGACGGCACCGTCGACCAACTCGTCGTAGGAGACCTTGGCCTTGAGATAGCGGGTCGCCTTGATAACGCCCTCGCGCGTCAGGCAGCTCTCCTCGAGCTTCTGCGCGCCCAGGCCAAAGAGTACCTTGGGGTTGAGCATCACGTGCGGGGCCTCGGCCTCGTCGGTGTAGGCGAACATCGCCACAGTGGAGCCGATCTGGTTGGCGGCAAGGCAGCCGGCGTTCTCCAGGCTGGCGAGCGTGTCGAGCAGGTCCTGGGCGAGCTCGGCGTCCTCGGCGGTGGCGGGGCGGCACGGCGTGCTCAGCACGGCCTCGTCGGTAACGAGTTCCTTGATCATGGGTCTCTCCCTTGTAATCGATTGACGGCTCACAAGGGTACCAGACCCGCGCCGCCGAGGCGCCGCCGCGCGCCAAGTCCCACCAAACGCATGCGCACGGCACGCGGGGTGTGACGCGAGGCGCGCTCCTTAGGCCTCGGCGCCCCAGACGCGCTCGGCCACGCGACGCACCAGCGCGACCTTTGCCCACTGCTCGTCTTCAGTGAGCTTGTTGCCGCACTCGCAGGAGGCAAAGCCGCACTGCGGGGACAGATAGAGGTTCTCGAGCGGCACGTACTTGGCGGCCTCGTTGATACGCTCGACAAGCAGCTCCTCGTCCTCAAGGCCAGGCTGCTTGGAGGTCACCAGGCCGAGCACGACCTTCTTGCCCGCGGCCACATGGGCAAGCGGCTCGAAGCCGCCGGCGCGCGGGGTGTCGAACTCCAGGTAGAAGGCATCCACGTTCTCGTTCGCAAACAGGTAGGGGGCGATGGGATCGTAGCCGCCCTCGAAGGCATAGGTGGAGTGGTAGTTGCCGCGGCAGACGTGCGTGGTGATCACCAGGTCCTCGGGCTTGCCCTCGATAGCCAAGTTGTTCAGGCGCACGCCCAGCTCGCTCACCTGCTTGATATCCACCGGGCTCATGCCGGTCTTGGCCACAAAGTCGGTATCGCAGTAGATGCCCCAGGTGCAGTCGTCGAACTGGATGCTGCGGCAACCGGCGGCGTAAAGCTCGGCGATCACGGTGCGGTAGGCAGCGGCGATGTCCTGGATCAGGGCCTCGTCGTCTGCGTAGACCGCCCGCAGGCTCTCCACCTGGCCGTCGCAGCGGTCGAGGACGACCTCGGAGTAAGTCTGCACGGGGGCGGGCATGGTCTGGCGGGCCACGACGCCGTCCCCCTCGAGCGCGTGCACGAACTTGAAGTGCTCCACGAACGGGTGGTTCTCGCCGGAGATCTTACCCTTCACGACGGCGGTGTCGGCGGTGGTCTCCTCGTCGTGGAACATATAGCCCTGGCGCGCGGTGGCGCGCTCGATGCCGTTAAGGCCCCACATAAAGTCGAGATGCCAGTAGCTGCGGCGGAACTCGCCGTCGGTGATGACGTGCAGGCCGGCGGCCTTCTGCTTGGCGACCAGGTCGCGGATGGCCTCGTCCTCGACGGCCTTCAAGGCCGCCGCATCGATCACGCCGGCCGCGAAGTCGTGGCGAGCCTGGTGCAGGACATCGGGACGCAAGAAGCTGCCAACGACATCACAGCGGAATGGGGCGTTATGGGTATAGGGCATGGGACTTCCCTTCGTTTGCGCTCATCTGGACACAAACGAGTGTGGCAGAGGTCGCATCGATAGAAAAGAATTTTGTTTCTATCGGTCTCTATAGGAATCTCCTATACCGCAGGCACGGGCCTAGATATGCTCGCGCAGCGCCTCGATATAGGCCTCGCCATAGCGTGTGAGCTGGGTGTTCTTTCGCGTGATCACGCCGATCTCCATATACTCGTCCACCTCGAGCGGAACGGAGACGATGGAGGGGCCGTTCAGCTCGGCCGAGATGACGCCCGAGCACACCGTGTAGCCGTCCAGACCGATCAGCAGGTTGAAGAGCGTCGCGCGGTCGCGAACGCGGATATTCTTGTTGCGATCGAGCGTGGAGAGAATCTCCTCAGAGAAGTAGAACGAGTTGAAGTCGCCCTGCTCATAGGAAAGATAGGGGTACTCTTGTAGGTCCTCGAGCGTGACCGAGGCACGGCCGGCCAAGGGATGCGCCGAGCACAAAAACACATGCGGCTCGGCACGAAACAGCGAAGAGAACTCCAGCTCGCTTTTGCGCAGCATCTTCTCGATCACCTCGCGGTTGCGCGTGGAGAGATACAAGATGCCCAGCTCGCTTTTCATGTGCGCGACGTCCTCGATGATCTCGTGGGTCTGCTCCTCGCGGATGGTGAAGTCGTAGCGCGCGGCATCGAACCGCCGGATCACGTCGACAAACGCGTTGACGGCAAAGGAGTAATGCTGGCACGAGACGCTGAAGTGCGGCACCTGGCGCGCATCGCTCTTGTAGCGCTCCTCCAAAAGTTCCGCCTGTTCAAGCACCTGACGGGCATAGCCCAAAAAAGTCTCGCCCTCTTCGGTCACCACCACGCCGCGGTTGGAGCGGTCGAAGATGACAACCCCCATCTCGGCCTCGAGCTCTCGGATGGCGCTCGTGATGGAGGGCTGCGAGACGAACAGACGGCGCGCGGCCTCGGTGATGTTGCCGCACTCGGCAACCTTGACGGCGTAGATGAGCTGCTGGAGTTTCACGGAGGGCCTCCCCGGGCGTGTCGACGATGCACCCGATGCTAGCGCATCTGCAGGCCCTCCGCACGCGCCGACACGCCGCGGGCACGGCCGCAAGCGGGGCGCCCAGGCGGGCTGCCCTATAATGCGAGGCGACCCTTGAGCACACGAGACCGGGAGCGCCCGTGAACATCCAGATCTTTGGCACCAAGAAGAGCTTTGAGACCAAGAAGGCCCAGCGCTACTTTAAGGAGCGCCGCGTGAAGTTCCAGTTCATCGACCTGCGCGAAAAGGAGATGAGCAAAGGCGAGCTGCAAAGCGTGATGCGGGCCGTCGGCGGCATCGACGCCCTGCTCGACCCATCGGCCAAGGACCAGGACACGCTCGCACTCGTGCAGAATCTCGCGGAAAGCCAGCGCTTCGACAAGCTGCTCGAGAACCAGCAGGTGCTCGCCGAGCCCATCGTGCGCAACGGCCGTGCGGCCACCGTCGGCTACGCGCCGGACGTCTGGAAGACCTGGGAGTAGGGCGCGCCCGCGCGGCCCTCGGGCATCTGGCCCACCGGGCATCCGCACCGGCGCTCCCCGCACACCCTGTCTTCTCAACCGCGGTTTTTTGATTCGGCTGCATGTTTTTTGTCCCGCAGCGGGTACAACAAGCCGCGGCTTTCGTAAGATTCAGTAGTCAGCCATGTCTAACAAAGGAGGGCATATGCCCAACAAGCCCGTAAAGATCGTGATGCTCACCGGTTACCTCGGTGCCGGCAAGACCACGCTGCTCAACCATATCCTCGGCAACGACGGCGGCATCCGCGCGGCCGTGATCGTCAACGACATCGGTGAGATCAACGTCGACGCCGACCTCATCGCCGACGGCGGCCTGTCCGAGACCGACGACCTCATCCCCCTCACCAACGGCTGTATCTGCTGCACCCTGGCCGACGACCTGGCAGCCCAGCTCTCGTCCATCGCCGACTCCGGCAACTTCGACTACATCATCATCGAGGC
>CAVGNZ010000042.1:0-43495 GCA_963630805.1 Bacteroidaceae bacterium | reverse complement strand
ACGGTCGCGAGAGCTTTGACACCTTTAGCCACAAGAAGAGCATCGTAGAGAAGTCTACCCGCCTGGACCCGCCCATTCGCTACGCCCCGCACGGTGCGGTAAAGCGTGCGGTAACGAAGCTGCTGCTGAGGTAGGCACGGAACTTCCGGCACTTAAAGAACACGCGTTCGATCGGTACAATGTGACGATCGAACGCGTGTTCTTTTGGAGTGCCCCATGCATAAGGAAACCGCCTATTACGATCCGTCGTCGCTTGCGTCAATCTACGAGTACGCCAAGCGCCTGGAGGGGCACACGCTTCGCGAGGAGTGCGAGGGGGTAGATAATCTGCCCGATGCGCATCAACGCAAAGGCTCGTTTGGAAACGCGCTTGAGAAGTATTACTTCCATTACGAGATCAACAGCGATCCCAACCCCGACTTCAAGGAAGTTGGAACCGAACTTAAGTCGACACCGCTTAAGAAGAAGCGCGACGGCAGCTTTTCTGCCAAGGAGCGTCTTGTTATCAGCATGATTGACTACATGACGGTGGTCGATGAGACATGGGAGACTTGCTCGCTTCAAAAGAAACTGCAGAAGATTCTCTTGGTGGTCTACCAGTACGAAAAGGATATCAATCCCGTTGACTTCATGGTCAAGCTTGTGGAGCTGTGGGGGTTGCCCGCCGAGGACGTGCCCACGTTTAAAAGCGATTGGAACACGGTTGTCGACAAAGTACGAGACGGCCGTGCGCATGAGATTTCGGGTTCTGATACGTTGTATCTAGAGGCCGCGACAAAGGCGGCGACCGCTAAAGACCGAAGGAAACAACCGTTTTCGGATATACCGGCCAAACCACGTGCCTGGGCTATTAAAAATTCCTACATGACTACGGTCTTCAACCAGATGATCAAGCTGCAGGTTATAGAGCGGAGCGCAGACGAAGCCGATCTTGACCTGCTTGCCCTGGTGAAGAAGCGATTCGATCTGTATCTGGGGCTGACTGAGGCCGAGCTTGCGCGCGTGTGCGGCTATGTTGGCGAAGGCAAAGGCAAGCCTAAAAACCTGTGCGCACTCATCACACGGCACATCCTTGGGGTCGATGACGACGCGAAAATTGCCGAGTTCGAAAAGGCGGGCATCAAGGCAAAGACGATTCGCCTCAAGCGCAACGGGATCCCGCGCGAGTCGGTCTCGTTTCCCACGTTTGACTACTGCGAGCTTGCCGAGACTCCGTTTGATCAAAGCGATTTCTGGGATTATCTGCACCAGAAGTACTTATTCGTCGTCTATCGGGAGGATTCAAGTCAAACCGATCTCTATCGTCTTTCAGAGGTCCTGTTCTGGCAGATGCCCGACCGCGACTTGGTTGAAGCGCGCCGTTGCTACGAAGAAATGCAAAAACGCGTGCAGACGGGGCATGCAGACCGCTCAGTGACCTCGAAAGAGAACCGCTGCTGCCATGTTCGGCCCCATGGGCGTAACAAGGCGGATACGCTGCCGACCCCTCAAGGGGGCCGGGAAACCAAAAAATGTTTTTGGATCAATGCTCGCTACATCGGAGAAGAGATCGGTAGAGTAGAGCGGGAAAACGCGGAGCGGCAGCATGACCCGATGCCGCATGAGAGAAACGATGGGAACGCTGTGCCTGATCAGGTCATTCGAGTTGCAGAGCTATTCGCCGGGGTGGGAGGTTTCCGCCTCGGGCTCGAGGGCTACCGTGATGGCAGCGGTCAAGGAATGGACATGCCCGCCGCCGGTCCGTTCAAGACCGTCTGGGCTAATCAGTGGGAGCCACCCGGAACACCGACCAAGCAGTTTGCCGCGCGGTGCTATAAACAGCGCTTTGGCGATGCGGAGCTTGTCAACAGCGATATCCACGAGGTTCTGGACGAGTATGAGGCTGGACGTATCGACATTCCCGATGTCGATATGGTTGTCGGCGGGTTCCCCTGTCAGGACTACTCGGTAGCCAAGCCGCTTTCCAAAGCGAGCGGCATCGAGGGCAAGAAGGGCGTTCTGTGGTGGGACATCTACCGGTTCCTCCAGCTTAAGAATCGCCCGCGCTATGCGCTCTTTGAAAATGTCGACCGTCTGTTGAAAAGCCCCGCCAAACAGCGCGGACGCGACTTCGCCATCATTCTTTCGTGCTTGGCTTCGCTGGGCTACGCGGTCGAGTGGCGTGTGATCAACGGCGCCGAGTACGGTTTTCCGCAGAAGCGCCGCCGTGCGTATATCTACGCTGAGCGCACAGACGATGCCTGGGATCTGGAGCAGCGCTTGCAGGATGGCGTGATGGCCGAGGCCTTCCCGATGACACTTCAAGGCGAACCGCAGGAGCTTACGGTTTTTGAGGACCCCTATGACGATACAGAGCTTTTTGGCATGGGTCTCAAGACCTCGCCGTTCTTGACCGCCGGTGTGATGCAGGGCTGCAAGGTCCTGACGGCAAAAGTTGAGCCTGCATATGAGGGCGAGCGCCAAACGCTTGGTGATGTGCTCACCGAGGGCACTCGTGTTCCTGAAAACTATTACGTCGAGGACGAGAAGCTCGAGCGTTGGCGTTATCTCAAGGGCAGCAAGAGCGAACCGCGCGTGGACAAGCGAACCGGCTTTACCTACAACTACACGGAGGGCCCGATGGCGTTCCCCGACCCGCTCGATGCTCCCGCGAGGACCATCCTGACAAGTGAGGGGGGGATCCGCTCTCAGAACGAAGCATATCGTTCAGGCGGAGGACGGGCGCTTCCGTCGCTTGCTGCCTGACGAGCTCGATCAGCTGCAGGGTTTCCCCAAGGGCTGGACGGCAACGGGCATGACGGACGTCCAACGCGCCTTCTGCGCCGGTAACGCCCTTATCGTCGGTATCCCTCACCGCATCGGCAAAGTGATCGCAAAGCGAGCGGGGGCTAACTAGCGGGCAGTCAATTGATCATGTGGCAGGATTGCGAGATCATAGGCTCACGTGTAGCCAACATATGGAGTCTCGCCATGCAGATTACGCCCGAATCGAAGAAAGTGTCTGAGCTGTTTCCTATTGTGGGGAACGTTCAGTATCGCGTTCCGAATTTCCAACGCGGCTATTCTTGGAAGAACGACCAGATTGAGGTGCTCTTCCAGGACATCTGCGAAGAGGAAAGAGGCTACTACATTGGTAATATCCTCGTTACCGGAGATCAGGATGCGCCTCGGGTTATCGATGGACAGCAGCGGCTTACGACGCTCTCTCTGTTTCTTCTGGCAACGTGGGCCGCGCTTGGACGGTTTCAGTCTGAGAGAAGGGCCATTCAGGCTCAAGGCGATATTGAACGCCAGCTTTTCTGTGATAGGGAGGCCGAAAAGCCGCGTATTGTTCTGCTAGAACAGGATCGTGAAGTCTACGGGGATTTGATGCGCTTGGCATTGGAAAAGCCGATGCAGAAGAAGTGGGGAAACAGAGCTCTGGCGAAACGCTTCAAGTTTATCCGGTCTCTCGTAGATGGGCTTGGGGGACTTTCCGCGATAGAGGAGTTCTATGACAAGCTCTCGGGTCTAGAAGTGCTCAAAATTAGCGTCCCTAATTTAGGCGATGCGTTTAATGTCTTCTCTTCGCTCAATTCCAAAGGCCTTCCGCTGACCTTGTTTGATCTTCTTAAGGGCGAGTTCATCAGTACCTCCGCCGACGCTAAGGGCTCCGAGGCAAAAGCCGTCAACCAGTGGAACGAATTGACGAAAGCGTTGACGATGGAAGAGGGGGACACGGACGGGGGCGTTGTCACGCAGTTCCTGCTCAACAATTACGATGCGTTCGAGGGAGCTTCAACAACATCGACAACGAAAGGCAAAGCGCTTAGCGACTATCAGGACCTGCTCAAGGAACAGCGACGCAGCGGAGGGGATTACCTTTCCGTTCTTATCGGGAGGGCCCGTGTGTTCGCGTGGATTAAAGGCATTGGCGAGGCTGTCTCCGATTGCTCCCCAGAAATCGACAGCAAGCTATCGACGCTGGATAAGCTGGATGCCACACAGACTTTGCCATTGCTGATGTATCTTCTTTGCAAGAGGGACGAGTTGCAAGTTGGCGATGGTCTCCCCGAGATTCTTGATGCCCTGATTTCCTTCTATGTTCGTCGCAACGTTGTGCTGAATCTCAAATCCTCAGGCATCCGCTCAAAGATGCTCTCGATGATTCGAGAAATCGACCGTGAAGAGCTTACGGGCTCAAGGCTGTCAGATTATGTTTGCGGGGTGCTTCGTGATATGTGCGCTACCGATGAGCAATTTAGGGCAGCTCTTGAGCAGGGAGTTTACGATAAGAACAAGAAGACGACGCGAGTTATCCTTATAGAAATCGAGCGCAAGGTTGGCAAATGCCCAACGTTCGATAAGGGGCATCTCGATAGTCTCGACAGGTTTGAAGTCTCATCAAGCGGCAAGGTAAAACGCCCCGTTTGGAGTATTGAGCACATTTTGCCTGAGGGAAAATTGCCTTCCTGCTGGGTGGACATGATTGCATCGGGAGATTCAGAGCTGGCGGCAAGATACCAAGCAGAAAAGGTTCATCTTTTGGGAAACCTTACGCTCACCCCATATAACTCGGAGCTCTCTCAGAAGCCTTTTGCAAACGACGCCGATCCGTATCAGGGATCGAAGCGCGATTACCAGAAGAAGGACACCGGAACATATGTGGGTCTGCGATCGGGCCTCTTTCTGAATGGGAGCATTGCCGATATCGAGAACGGAGAGCACCTCGAGAGCAAATCGAGCTGGACGATAGAGGATATCGATCGCCGCAACAAAATTCTCTCGGAATACGCCATCGAGTTGTTTGGCGTGCCCAGGGGATAGGACGGGTTGCCCCTTCTCAAACTCGTGTCCGGACGAGGGCGTACTCTGCTGGCAACGCAAAAAACCCTGATGCATGAGCACGTTTGCGCGGCCGCCGGGGGAGTTGAAAGGAGCTTGCCATGTATGAGCCGTCTCGTCTGATCTCTTCGTTTCATATCGCCGGGTTCAAGTATTGGGACGGGGCCTGCGCGCTGAGCAACCTTCGCGCGGGCGAGGGCCTGCAGCTGGTGCCCGAGCCGGACAACCCCTATGACTCGCAGGCCGTGGCCATCTACCGCGGATCCGACAAGCTGGGGTTTGTTCCGGCCGAGCTCAACGGCACGCTCTCGCTCATGCTCCACTACGGGCACGCTGCGGCCTTTGAGGCGCGCGTGCAGCAGGTCTCGCCCGAGAGCAACCCGTGGGAGCAGGTGCGCGTGGGCGTCTACGTTGTCGATGCGCGCTAAACTGTAGCCCTGGCAGGCAGACGGGGAGGCGAGCGCCATGATGTGGTTTACGGCCGATACTCACTTTGGACATTCGAATATCATGCAGCTCGCCCACCGTCCGTTCTCCTCGATGGAGCAGATGGACCGTCGCCTTATCCAGAACATCAACCAGCGCGTCGCCGCCCAGGACATTCTGTATGTGCTGGGCGATTTCTCGTTTCGCTCCACCACGGAGGCGGCCTATGCGCTGCGCCGGCAGATCGCGTGCCGCCATGTGCACCTGATCCGCGGCAACCACGACAAGCACTGGCCCGAGGGGCCGTATCCGGACGCGTTCGAGTCCGAGCAGGATTACCTAGAGATCAAGCCCGGCTTTGCGCAGGGCCACCGCCTGTGTCTCTCGCACTATCCCATGCTCTCGTGGAACGGCAAGTGGCGCGGAGCCATTCAGCTCCATGGGCATATCCACAGCGAAGGCCCCGAGTACAATGAGCGCAATCGCGCAAATGGCATCTTACGCTACGACGTGGGCGTGGATGCCAACGGGTACTGCCCGGTAAGCAGGGACGACATCCTTGCGTTCTTTGATGACGTAGAGCCGCAGCCGGCTCGTTTTGAGTAGGAGATCAAGGTCGCTATGAATCAGATCAAATGTCCCCATTGCGGGCAGTTCTTCACGGTGGACGAGTCCGGCTACGCGGACATCGTCAAGCAGGTGCGCGACGCCGAGTTCGCGCACGACCTGAGCGAGCGCGAGGCCGCGGCCCGTCGCGAGGGCGAGCACGCGCTTGAGATGGAGCGCGCCCGTGCCGCCGCCGAGCTGCAGAAGGCCGTGGACGAGCGCGATGCGCAGATCGAGCGCCTCAAGACCGAGGCCGCGGGTGCGCAAGAGGTGCAGAAGGCGGCCGTGGAGGCGGCCGAGCAGCGCGGCGCCGCGGGTGCACGCGAGAAGCAGGAGGCGCTTGCGGCCGAGCTGCGCAAGACCGTGGCCGAGCAGGAGGCCCAGCTTGCCGAGCTGCGCGCCCAGCTGGGAAGCGCGCAAGACGTGCAGAAGGCCGCCCTGGCGCAGGTGCAGGCCGAGGCCGCGCGCGAGCTGCAGGAGATGCAGGCGCAGGCCGACCGCGAGCTGCAGGAGGCCCGGTCCCAGGCGCGCTCGGAGGCAGACGGCCTGCGTGCGCAGCTCAAGGAGCAGCAGAGCGCCGCGCAGCTCGCACAAGCACAGGCGCTTTCGCGCGTGGAGCACGAGCGCGACGAGGCGCGCTTCAAGCTCGCGCAGGAGCAGTCGGTGCGCGAGAGCGAGAAGCAATCGCTCATCGCCGCACACAAGCTCGAGGTCGAGCAGGTGCGCACAAACAACGAGACCATCCTGCGCTACAAGGATCAAGAGATCGAGCGCCTGCGCGACATGAAGGCGCGTCTTTCCACCAAGATGGTGGGCGAGACGCTCGAGCAGCACTGCGAGATCGAGTTCAACCGCCTGCGCATGACGGCCTTCCCCAACGCTTACTTTGAGAAGGACAACGACGCGAGCGGCGGCACCAAGGGCGACTTTATCTTCCGCGAGTGCGACGAGGACGGTAACGAGATTGTCTCCATCATGTTCGAGATGAAAAACGAGAACGACGACACGGCCACCAAGCACAAGAACGAGGACTTTTTCAAGAAGCTCGATCACGATCGCACGCAGAAAGGCTGCGAGTACGCGGTGCTCTGCACCCTGCTGGAGCCCGAGAGCGACTTCTACAACGCGGGCATCGTGGACGTGAGTTACCGGTACGAGAAGATGTACGTGATCCGCCCGCAGTTCTTTATCCCCATGATCACGCTCTTGCGCAACGCCGCCATGAACTCGCTTTCCTACAAGCAGCAGCTGGCCGAGTACCGCCAGCAAAACATCGACGTCACGAACTTCGAGGCCAAGATGGAGGAGTTCAAGACCGGTTTTTCGCGCAATTACGACCTGGCGAGCCGCAAGTTCCAGCTGGCTATCGAAGAAATCGACAAGACGATCAGCCATCTGCAGAAGACCAAGGACGCGCTGCTCTCCTCCGAGAACAACCTGCGCCTGGCCAACAAGCGCGCCGACGAGCTCACCATCCGCAAGCTCACCTGGGGCAACAAGACCATGAAGGCCGCCTTCGACGAGGCCCGCGAGGCCGCGGAGGCAGCCGATGCCCGCCCCAGCCTGCCGGAGGGCGAGGGGGAGTAGGCGGCGCCGCGTACTTTTTCGCGCTCTTTCACACGATAAGCTCGATATGACGAGGGGTCGTTCTTCAGGTTGAATCTGAAGAACGATCCCTTAGTTTTAGAACGACAGAAATTGCCGATGAATGCTTGACTCTCCTACTTAATGATATTTAAAATTACCGATAAACGGTAACTATTACCGTTTTTAGCCAAGGAGGAGACACCATGCCAGCGTCTATAGGAGCAAAACTTACCATCCTGCTGAGGGAGCGGGGTATGAGCCAAAAAGAACTGGCTGAGGCGACGAACCTCACACCGGCTGCGGTGAGCCGCTATGTCAACGGGGAGCGAGTGCCGAGGGCAATTACGATCGCCGCTCTGGCCAAGGCCTTGGGAGTAAAGCCTACGGACATTACCGGAACCACCGACGAGCAGGAAACGGACGAGGCCATCCGCCTCATTGCCCGCAATGCAAATAACCTTACGGAAGCACAGCGCGCTGAGCTCATTGCGGCGCTTGCTAAGCGTTAGGAGGGCATTTGGTCGCGCGAGCAAGACAAATCGAAATCGAGGCGGCTGCGGTCGAGCTCCTTGAGGAGTACGGCCTCGGTGTCTATCCGGTCAGCCTTGGCACGGTCATGGATGCCCTGCTAATCGACCGGGTCCCTTACTCGAGCCTCAACGACGGCGAGAAGGCACTCGCAATTAAGGCATCAAGCGATAAAGCCTTTAACGTCACATCGTACGACTACATGCGCGCACAGGTGGTGTTCGACGATACGCACGGTGCTTACTACAATCGCTCAAGATTCTCGGGCGGGCATGAGATTGGCCATATCTGGCTTGAGCACGAGGAGAACACATCCAACCGCGAGGATGAGGCCAACTACTTCTCGGGTTATTTTCTTGCCCCTCATCCCCTTATCATCGCCATGCAAAATCCCCGCGCCTTCGAGGTGAGCGAGCGTTTCGGCGTCAGCGAGGACTGTGCAGCGTTCGCTATCGATCAGGCAAATGTGCGAAAGCGCGAAGGCGGTCCTTGGAGGCCCCACGAGAAGTGGCTCCTGAAAAACATCCAGTGGAAAGGAGGTGGTCTGTTTGGAAGGGCCTAAATAAAGATAGCCGCCGGAGCTTCAATTCCGACGGCTATCGGCTGGCGTGGGATACCCACACCGCGTGACTTCGGAAAGTATCTCACGCCAGCCCTTTCCTGTCATCGACTTTGCCGATATTTGGCGGAAAGGACTGGTGAAAACCATGTCTCATAACGTGTGTCCCTACCAGGGCGTGCGGCACGAGTATGTGGGCGCCTGCGGCTGCGGCCGGGCGCCCCGATGAAGCGCCGCAAGAAAGTCATCCTGTCCGACGGAAGCACTGGCTATCAGGACATCGACCTGCGTAGGAAGCTCAACCTTGAGTTTCTCCGTTACACCAACCTCGCCCATGCGGCGGGAAAGCACGACCTACCTGCACTTGTATGTAATACCGAGGTTTTGCCGGACTACATTGCGCTGTCCGGATATCCGGCCCAATACCGCAAGACGCCCCTCACGGCAGTAGGCTTTTGGGAGTACGACGAGAAGTTCGACGGCTACGACGGTCTGTTCAACGCGATTTATTACAACCAGGAAGACCTGCTTGAGTACTACAGGGAACGCTATGCGGGCGTCAGGTTCTTTTTCACTCCGGACTACTCCCAGTTCGGAGAGGTGAGCGACCTCGAGGAACATTACCGCCTGTTCAAGGCACGTATCGTGGGCATTTGGTTTGTGATAGAGCTTGGCGCGGTCGTCATTCCGTTCATCACGGTGCCGACTCCCGAGAGCGTTGAGTTCGCGCTTGACGGGTTGGAGGACTGCTCGGTGGTGGCGTTCAGCACCAAGGGCTACGTCAATGACCCAGTCGAGCGCGGCATCATCAGAGAGCTCGTTCGTCTCACTGTGGACAAGCTCGACCTCAGGGCCATCGTCGTCTACGACGTCTGCTCGACAAACGCTGCCGTCGACGACATCTTCTCCTATGCGAGGGAGAAGGGAATCGATGTCGTTGTTCCGGCGAATGCTCTCAAGGAACGCAACATCGCGCGAAGGGAGGCCCTTCGTGCGAAGTAGTAACGGCGATCTTGCCTATGGCACGAACGGCAATCCCCAGACCCATATCATGCAGGAGACCTACGCCGCCAAGGTTGCCGAGAACGAGGCGAGGCTCAGGGCGGAATTCAACGCCTTGCCCCTGATCGACCAGTCGCAGCTCGCCGAGATGGAGGCAAGTGGCGTCAAGTTTACGCGCGAGGATGTAATGTTCACGGCGAGGGACTCAACCGGGCAAATCGTATGGCTGGAGAAAGGCAGCAAGACCGCGGGCTATGCCCATTTGAAATCGAGGGGCCATGTGGCTCAAATCGCCAAAAAGTTCGATGTCTCCGAGTCCGAAGTGCCGAGGCTCCTGCGCAACGTAATCAGGGATGGTCGTATCTTGTCTAACACGATTAAGAAAACCAACGGCCGAGACGGCTACGAACGGATTTACGAATACAATGGCGAGCGTATTCTCCTTACGGGCATAGGCCTAAACGGCTTTATGGTCAGCGCCTACCCGTTGAAGAATGGAAAGGCGCAATGATGAAGACCCTCAAAATCTCACTCGACTTCCTGGCCGGACCTTTGTGGAAGGACGAGTTTATCGATGGTGAGCCGAAAACCGGCATTCTTGTGATTGACAACGACGACGCTCTTCAGGCCCTCAACAATCAGATTTGCGAGCTCTACTCGTCCTACTACGAGTTCGACTCGCACGACCTGCCTTGTTGGTTCAATGAGGAGAAGGAGAAGGTCGACAAGCCCCGCATGCTTGAACTTTTGGGTAAGCTCAACGCTCGAATTGCCGAACTCAACGACGGCTCCTTCGTCGTGGACGATCAGGAGACCCCGCGCGTCGAAGCGTTGTAACCGCTAGCTTGTCAGTCGGGCCGTGCCGGGCTGCAGGCGGTGTGCTGCCTGCAGCCCGGGGGCATGGCTAGTCTGCCAGGAGGTTCTCGATGAAGCCGACGCGGTAGTTCTTGAAGACGGCCTCGCCCTCTTCTTGCGTGGCGTCGAGGTCCAGGTCGGCCATGATGCCGAAGTCATGGTCGCCGGACTCGTCGGCAAAGATCTGGTGCACGTGCCACACGTGGGCTGCCTGCTCGTCGCTCTCGTCGATGGAAAACATCGCGGTCGAGCGGGCATCGCCGTGGGTGAGAATCTCTTCGTGCTCCTCGTGGTAGACGTCGAGCGCGCGCTGCCAGCGGGCCTCGGTCATGCCGAAGTCGGCGTCCAGATCGCCCAGCTGGTCGGCATGGTTGCGGGCTGCCAGCGTGACGCGGCGGAAGAGCGCGTTGCGTACGAGCAGCGTCACGCCGCGACGGTCTGCCACCACCTGGTCGGCCGCGGTGGGCGGGGCGATATCGAGTGCCGCCGGGTCGCCAGCCGCCTCCCAGGCGTCCACCAGGCTCGAGTCAACCGAACGCACCATAAAGCCCAGCCAGGAGACGATGTCGTCCAAGCGCTCGTTGCGCTTGGCGGTGGGCACGGTGCGGTCGAGCGAACGGTAGGCTTCGGCCAGGTAGCGCAGCAGAATGCCCTCGGAGCGGGCGATCTTGAGCTTTTGCACGTAGCCCTTGAAGTCACTTGCGCTCTCGAGCATGTCGCGCAGGACGCTTTTGGGCGAGAGCTCGTAGTCGTTGGCCCAGGGTACCTCGGCGCAGTACTGGGCAAAGGCGCCGGCGAGCATCTCCTCGAGCGGCTTGGGGTAGGTGACCTCCTGCAGGCGCTCGAGGCGCTCCTCGTAGTCGATGCCGTCTGCCTTCATGGCGGCCATGGCGCGGTCGCGCTCGGCACGCTCCTGTGCGCGCAGCACCTGCTTGGGGTCCTCGAGCGTAGCCTCCACCATGCTGATGAGATCGAGCGTGTAGGTCTCGCTCTCGGGGTCGAGCAGCTCGAGCGCGGCCAGCAGGAAGGGCGAGAGCGGCTGGTCGAGGGCGAAGTCCTCCGGCAAATCGACCGTGAGGGCATAGTCAACCTCGGGTTCGGCGTCTACCGGCGCGTCGGGGGTCGGCGGCACCTCGGTGCGCACCACGACGCCGGAATCGATCAGCGTGGCAAAGATCTCGTCCGCACGGGCGTTGAGCTTGAGCTTCTCCTCGTCGGTCTGCAGGCTCGCGGCGATCAGCTCGCTCACGTGGGCGCGCGCGTCGCCGCCCTGCTCCACCATGGAGAGCACCATGGAGTGCGTGATGCGCAGGCGTGGCTGCAGCGTCTCGGGCTGCGTTTCGATCAGGCGCTCGAAGGTCTGCTTGTTCCAGGTCACAAAGCCCTCGGGCGGTTTTTTCTTCTTGATGCGGCGCAGCTTTTTAGGGTCGTCGCCGGCCTTGGCCATGAGCTTGGCGTTCTCGATATCGTGCTCGGGGGCCTCGGCGATCACCATGCCCTCGGTGTCAAAGCCCGAGCGCCCGGCGCGGCCGGCGATCTGGTGGAACTCGCGTGCGCGCAGGCGGCGCATGCGGTAGCCGTCGAACTTGGTGAGCGCAGTGAGCACCACGGTGTGGATGGGCACGTTGATGCCCACGCCCAGGGTGTCGGTGCCGCAGATGACGGGCAGCAGGCCCTGCTGGGCGAGCTTTTCCACCAGCAGACGGTAGCGCGGCAGCATGCCGGCGTGGTGCACGCCCACCCCGCACGAGAGCAGGCGCTTCAGAATCTTGCCGAACGCGGTGGTGAACTTGGTGCCGCGCGAAGCCTCCTTGATCTGCTCGCGCTGCTCCTTGCTGGCGATGCCGAAGTTCGCGAGCGACTGCGCGGTGGAGAGCGCGGCGTCCTGGCTGAAGTGCACGATGTAGAGCGGGGCCTCGCCGCGGCGCAGCGCCAGCTCGACGGTGCCCTCCAGCGTGGTATCCACGTACTCGTAGGCGAGGGGCACGGGGCGTGGCGCGTCCGTGACCAGGTCGACCTGCGTGCCCGTTTGGCGCTCGAGCGCCTGGGCGATCTGCGAGACATCGCCGAGCGTGGCGCTCATCAGCATGAACTGCGCGTGCGGCAAGGTGAGCAGCGGCACCTGCCAGGCCCAGCCGCGGTCGGGATCGGCAAAGTAGTGGAACTCGTCCATGGCCACGCAGCCCACGTCGGAGTCCTCGCCCTCGCGCAGGGCCTGGTTGGCCAGGATCTCGGCCGTGCAGCAGATCACGGGCGCCGACGTGTTGATGTGCGTGTCGCCGGTGATCATGCCCACGTTTTCGCGTCCCAGCACCTCGACGAGGTCGAAGAACTTCTCGGAGACGAGCGCCTTGATGGGCGCGGTGTAGTAGGCGCGCTTGCCCTGCGCCATGCCCATAAAGAGCATGCCGAGCGCCACGAGCGACTTGCCCGAGCCCGTGGGCGTGCCCAGGATCACGTGGCCGCCGGCGGCGAGGTCCATGAGCGCCTCTTCCTGGTGCTCCCACAGCTCGATGCCGCGGTCGCCGGTCCACTCCAGAAAGCGCTCGAAGGCGGTGTCGGGGGCGAGCCAGGGTTCGGGCTCGCTGCCGTCTTCCGGCTCCCACCAGGTGGGGGAGAGCTTACCGAGCGAGCCGAACTCGCCGGTGGTGTCGGTGCCGCCCGCAAACGAGCTCGCGCTGCCGGGGGCGGTGGATCCCGCTATGGTGCCTTGGTTGGTCATATGTGCATGCTGCTTTCCTTCGCGTTTTTGACGCTCTCCATTATGGCCGAGGTGCAGGGCATGCGCCCGCTCGGTGCGCAAAAGTTCAGATTGGGTCTTGGGGCCACGGGGGTTTGGCCGAGCTGGCCGGCGCGCATCCTGGTGCGTTCGGAAATGCGACTCGCTTTCCGTTAATTGGTCGCTGCCGGGGTTTTGCTGCGCGGGCCGGACCGGCGCAACGGTCAGACTTGCTCTATGAAGCGACCAGCCTTAGAAATCCTTGCCGAGAACGTTCTCTCTTTTCGTTTGAGCGCCGGGATGTCCAAGGCTGATTTTTGCGCAGGCGCCGCCATCTCGCGGCCCACGCTGGACCGAATCGAGCACGGTGACGGAAACGTGCAGCTCGACAAGCTGGAGAGCATGGCCCGGGTTCTGCGTATTAAGCCCTTCTACCTGCTCAAGCCGCTGGAAGAGATCGAGGACGAGTTTTGGGACGCGACCGGTTGGCGCTAGGACCGGTTGGCGCTAGCTGCGGTCCTGAGGGCGCGCCGCCTTGCCCTTGGCGAGGCGGTTTTTAAAGTTCACCACGGCCTCTTCCATGCCGAGCGGCACGTACTCCATGGAGTCAAGGTCTTGGGGCAGGTAGCAGGCGAGGCTTTGCTCCGCGGTGCGCCCCTGCTCGATTTGGTCGTCTGTGGGCTGGGCGCTCACCTTGGCGCAGATGCCGTAGACCTTGGCGCCCATCTCCCGCGTGCGCGCCTCGTACTCGGTCTCGGGGTGCTCGGGGTGCTCGGCGCGAACGTCGTCGCTTGTCCAGAGCGTGCGGTAGCCCGCGGCGGCAAACTGGCCGATCGCGTAATCGCGTAGGGGCTTGCTGTCGGTGCGCAGTGTGAGGGTGCCGTCGCGTGCGAGCAGCGGGCGATAGGCGAGCAGACGCTCGACGTAGACGAGGCGGCGCTCGGCATGGCGCGCCTTGGGGCAGGGCGTGGGAAAGTTGAGCGTGATAGCATCCAGCTCGCCGGCGTCAAAGATGCACGCGAGCGAATCGGCGCCGCGCGGCACCACGACCGCGTTTCGCAGCCCCGTCTCCACGATGCGCTGAGCAGCGTAGGCGATGCAGATAGGCTCCTGGTCGCACCCGATAAAGAGCGTATCGGGCTCGGCCTGTGCGCGGGCCGCGATGTAGCTGCCCTTACCGCAGCCCAGGTCCAAGTGCACGCGGGCAAAGGGGGCCGCACCCGCCTCGGCGCAGGCCGCGGCCCAGTGTCCGCGCAGACGCTCGGGTTGCGTTTCGATGGCATCGGCGTAGCGCTCCAGGCGCTCCTCCAGGACAAAGTTTTTCGGCGTGCGGATATGCAGGGTTCCCATTCAGTTCCTTTTTAGGATCACGTAGCGGTTGAGATTGCTGCCGTGGCCGTCTGCGGAGTAGCGCTTGATCTCCTGGGCGCCGCGCACACGGCTGAGCAGCCGGTCGATCTCGTCATCTGTTGCGTGGTGGCAGTAGCGCAAAACACTCGAGTCGGACTGCCAGTCCAGAAAGTAATCGTTTTGGTCGAGCTGCGCCACGTCGAGTTCGCAGCAAAGCTCTCCGGCGCGCACGGCCTGGGTAAGGGCGCGTGCCTTGCGTGAGAGCCGCTCGTCGTTCATAAACTGCCAGAACGAGACGACGATGACGCCTCCCGCCCGCGTGGCGTCCACGAGTGCCTGCAGCACGCGCAGCTTGAGCGCAGCCCCCGGCACATGATGCATGAACCCAAAGCACACGGCGAGGTCATGCAGCTCCGCACCCGTTGAGCCAGCGGTCAGCTGGCTGTCTGCAATCAGGCTCCCAAGAATGTCCTCAGAGTGATATTCCAAGCAGGACATGTCTGTATCGGCATACGCCGTATCTGCAGAAAGCTCATCGCAGCAATCGACCGCATCAAAGTGAAAGCGCACGAGCGGCGCCGCCTGAACAAGGGCACGCTCGAAGCGCAGGTTCCCACAGGCAAGATCAAGAACGGAACAGTCTGATGCCGTCGCGCCATCAGAGGTGCTCGCCGCGAGCCCAAGCTCCCGCCGAGCCGTCTCCCAAGCCTCGGCCCACCCGTCCCAAGCCGCCTGCCGCGTTCGAGAGAACGAGTCCGCATGCACTTGATAAAACCGATTGTCCAGCGCAATCAACTGCGCGGCCAACGCATCGTCCATCGTCCCCTCCCTCATCAAAGACAGAACTTCCAGCAAAAGCAGAGCTCCAGCAAAAGTAGAGCCCCTACTAAAACACTCAAGCAAAGCCATAGTAACGAACGCGCGTCGCCGTGCAAGCCGGAGAAGGGGCGGGGACTGCTTATGTAAGCGGACATCTGCGCAGCACTGTCCGCGTCATAAACAGTCCCCACCCCTTCTCCGGCCAGTGCGTCGCACGCGGTCGATTACAATGCCACCTATGGAAGACATCATCTTGCAGATACTGGACCGCCTGCGCGCTGGCGAGCACGTGGATGACCGCACCCTCGTGCGCCTCATCCATGCCGAGGCCCGCCGCGAGGGTGCCGACAAGCGATCTTTGGCAAAGCGCCGGCTGCTGCCGTTCTACCAGCGCGTAAAGCGCGAAGAGCACGCGCGCTGGCAGGGCTGGGGCGTGACGCCGGAGCTGGAGCGGGAGCTGCTGCAGGTTTTGCGCATGAAGCCGCGGCGCACCGCCTCGGGCGTGGCGACCATCACGGTCATCACCAAGCCCTGGCCGTGCTCGGGTGACTGCCTGTTTTGCCCTAACGACTTGCGTATGCCCAAAAGCTATCTGCATGCCGAGCCTGCGTGCGCGCGTGCGGAGCAGAACTGCTTTGACCCGTACCTGCAGGTGAGCGCGCGCCTCACGGCGCTCTCGCAGATGGGCCACGCGACCGACAAGATTGAGCTCATCATCCTGGGCGGCACATGGAGCGATTACCCGGAGAGCTACCAGGTGTGGTTTGTGAGCGAGCTCTTCCGCGCGCTCAACGACAGCGCGATCGCTAACACGTCCGCGAACCCCATGCTGGCAGAAGGCGGCACCACTACGCGCGAGGACGCCGAGCGCCTGCTTGACACTACGGACGATGAGGCGCTTCCCCCCGCGGTGCGCGAGCGTCGGGCACTCTACCACGAGCTGGGCATCGCAGATACCGCAGAGGGACTCGCCGAGCGCGTCGCCCCCTATCAGGACATGATGAACATATCCAACGGGGCCGCCCCGGGCGCCTACAACCGCTGCGTGCATGTTCTGTACGGGCCGGACACGCCGTGGGGCCGCGCCGCTCAGTTCCAGACGGCGACCTTTGAGGAACTCGAGCACCAACAGCGCATCAACGAGCATGCGCGCCACCGTGTGGTGGGTCTGGTGATCGAGACCCGGCCCGACGCCATCACGCCCGCAGCACTCACGACCATCCGGCGGCTGGGCGCCACCAAGATCCAGATGGGCATCCAAAGTCTCGACCAGGGTATTCTCGATGCCAACGAGCGCCGCATCACCGTGGGGCAAATCGAGCGGGCGTTCACGCTGGTGCGCCTGTTCGGCTTCAAGATCCATGCGCACATGATGCTCAACCTGCTGGGCGCCACGCCTGAGGCCGACAAACTCGATTACGAGTCCTGCGTGCGCGGCCGCGCCTTTCAGCCCGACGAGATCAAGCTCTATCCCTGCGCGCTTATCGAGGGCACGCGCCTGTGCACAAAGTACCGCGATGGGTCGTGGCGCCCTTACACCGAAGACGAGCTGCTCGACGTGCTCGCCGCGGACATTGTGGCCACGCCGGCGTTCTGCCGCATCAGCCGCATGATTCGCGACTTCAGCTCTGACGACATCATGGTGGGCAACAAGAAGCCCAACCTACGTCAGCTGGTGGAGCTGCGCCTGAGCGAGCGCGGGGAGGAGTCAGTCCAGGAGATCCGCTACCGCGAGATCTCTACCGGGGGCGCAGATCTCTCGCAGCTGGCGCTCGAGACGGTGGAGTACGAGACGGCGGCGACGCGCGAACGCTTTTTGCAGTGGGTGACGCCTGTGGGCAAGATCGCGGGCTTCTTGCGTCTATCCCTACCGGATCAGTCATACGTTGCCACGTGCGCCGACGAACTCCCCATCGCGCTGGGCGAGGCCATGATCCGCGAGGTCCATGTTTACGGTATGGCCGCACAGGTGGGCGAGGCGGGCGATGCCGCGCAGCACCACGGCCTTGGCCGGGCGCTTGTCGAGCGCGCCTGCGAGCTCGCGCGCGAGGCCGGCTATGCGCGCATCAACGTGATCAGCGCTGTGGGCACGCGCGAGTACTACCGACATCTGGGCTTTACCGATCACGGTCTCTACCAGCAAAGGGAGCTCTGAGGCGGCATGCGGAGCAAGGCTGGGCGCCGCGCGGCGCTGACCGCACTTGTCCTGGGCGTTGCGTGCGCGGCGGCTCTGGCGATGCGCCGTGCGGGGCATGTCCGTGCTGCAGGGGGCCGCGTGCACGTCAAGACCCTGCGCACGGAGGGCGGCGCACGCGTACGCGTCCTTGAGCGGGGCGGCGTCTACCAGTCCGCGACCTACATCGGTACGCGCTGGGCAGAGCCCGTCTTTGCGTACTATCGCGGCTTCGACGCGCTGTTCGACGCGGTGCCTGAGGCGCGCCGCGTGCTGATGCTCGGCGGCGGCGGTTTTGCCTACCCCAAATGGGCGCTTACCGAGCATGCGGATCTTTGCATGGACGTGGTCGAACTTGACCCTTCTGTGGTGGCCACGGCACGCCGCTGGTTCTATCTCGATCGGCTCTGCGAGGCGGCGGGCCCGCGCTTGAACATATGTACCGAAGACGCCCGCGCGTACCTGCAGCGCACGGCACGGCTGCCCCATCGCGAACCCTACGATGCCGTCATCAACGACTGCTTTGACGGCGAGCTCCCCGTGCGTTCCCTTTCCACTGTGGGCGCCCTGACGCTCGTAAAGCAGTGTCTGAGCCGTGAAGGCGTCTACCTGGCAAACATCGTTTCGCGCGGCGAGGGTGCAGACGTCTCGTTTCTGCGTGATGCGGTCGCTACGGCCTTGCAGGTGTTTGCGCACGCCTGGATTCTGCAGGTGAGCGATGCGGAGTTTGGCGGCGAGGATAACTATCTGCTCATCGCGAGCGATGCGGCGCATACGTTTCCCGATGCCATTCCGTATGGCGAGGACTTTTTGGGGACTCCGCTGGTAGACTAGGCGCAATGGGATTTGCAACCGGGGGAGCCACACATGCCGCAGGACCACCGCCTAAACCTCGATGATGCGCTAGCGGGCCGTGTGCTCTCGCGTCGCGCCTTTGTCTCGACTCTTCTTGCCGGCACGGCCGCCGCGGCGCTTTCCGGTTGCGGCGCGCAGGCAGGCAACGGCTCCGCGCCGGCGCAAGGCACGATCTCGAGCCAGCTGGCAACAATCTTCGACGGCGAGCAGCAAAGCCAGTCCATCACCCTCATGATGGTGGGCGACATGCTCATCCATACGAGCGTGTGGACAAGCGGCCAGCGCTCGGACGGCACCTATAACTTCGACCACTTCTTCACCCATATGGCCGACGAGTTCTCGGGTGCAGACATCTCGATCGTGAATCAAGAGACCATCCTGGGCGGCACCGAGCACGGCCTGGAGGACTTCCCGTACTTCAACAGCCCTCAAGAGCTGGGCGATGCCGAGGTCGCGGCCGGTGTGGACGTGGCGCTCTCGGCCACCAACCACGCGCTCGATCACGGCTTCGAGGGCATCCAGTGGGACCTTGCCTACTGGCGCGAGAAGCATCCCGAGATCCTCGTCCCCGGTATCGCCGACTCGCAGGAGCTTGCTGATACCATTCAGATCATCGAGCGCAGCGGCATCAAAGTCGCCCTGCTCAACTACACCCAGCACACCAACAGCATCCCGCTGCCCGACGGCGCCACCTATTGCGTCAAGAAGCTGCACTTGAGCGACCTTGCAGGAGACGTGCGGCGGGCGCGCGAGGCGGGAGCGGACTTTGTGATCGCGTTTCCGCACTGGGGGACCGAGTACGTATACACGCCCGACGAGGACCAGATAGCCTACGCCCACAAGTTCGTGGACGCGGGCGTGGACGCCATCATCGGCACGCACCCGCACGTGATCGAGAACGTGGAGGTGTGGGACGGCGCGGACGGCAAGCGCGTACCGATCTTCTGGTCGCTCGGAAACTACGTCTCCGGGCAGATCGAAAAGCCGCGCATGCTCGGCGGCATGGCAAAGCTCACGTTGCAAAAAACGGGCTCTACCTGCAAGGTCACCGAGTACTCCATGACGCCGACCGTCACGCATCGTGCGCAGGGAACCGCTATGGGCGTCTACAAGCTCTCCGACTATACCGAAGACCTTGCGAGCCAGAACTCGATCCGCAACGCCTCGGGCTGCAGCGACTTCACCGTGCAGTACTGCCGTGACCTGGCGGCACAGGTGCTGGGCGATGCCTACGACAGCGATGCCTGCGTGCTGAGCGGCCAGCTCTAGGACGCGCTAGCAGTACTGCTCGCGCCACGAGACAACGCGCTCACGCATGCCCTCGATATCCAGTACGCCCTCCGCAAAGCCTTTGCGCACGAGCGAGACGGGCAAAAACTCGTCGTACTTGTTGAAGTAGGGCACCTCGGCCGGGTAGACGAGCTCGATCGGGTCAAAGTCCGTCTCGGCCGCCTCGGCGCACACCTGGTAGAAGGTCTCCTCATCAGCGCTCATGCGGAACTGCATGAAGTAGGGGCGCGAGGGGTCGAGCCCTTTGAGGCCCAGTTCCTTGGCGCACTTGATCTTGAGCAGGCGCTCCAGGGCCAAGAAGGCATAGCTTCCCAGCCAGGGGATAAGCGCCCAGGTGTCGCCGCCCAGGTTGATAAGCGGCCGCTCGGTGAGGCCGGCGTTTTGTGCCACGTGGCGCGCCTGCGCAAGACGGGCCCGTGCGTTGCCCATGAGATAGGGATAGGTCGTGTCCTCCGCGAGCGCCTGGCGCATGCGCTCCAAAACGTGCGTGTTGATGTCCCCGGGGCAGTCGCCAAAATAGGCCGGCACACGCCCCTTGACCTGCGTGCAGTACACCAGGCGCCGCTTGTGGTCCACCTCTTCGACTATCCAACAATGCCCCGCGATGGCGATGCGCTCGCCCGCAGGGGGCGGGTTCACGATCGTGCCGAGTTCGGCCGATTCGCAGCGCACCGTGTACTCCTCGTTCTCTTGGAACACGGCATAGAACTTGAACGAGTTGGTGGTGCGCTCACCCGAGATTCCCACGATGAGGCCGCCGCGCTCCGTTTGCTCGATCTGGTCGGTCTCGAGCAGATGGTGCAGCAGGCAACGCAGGTCGTCGGTGCTTACGCGATGGAAGTACGAGAGCGTGAGCACGCGCTGCGCGAGCTCTGCGGGCATGAGCTCGCCGCAGGAGGCGAGCGTCGCCATCACCTGGTGGTAGAGCAGGCTGTAGGGCAGACGGTCGAGCTGCGGGGGTTCCACCCAGCGCTCCTCGCGGTAGAGCTGTACCAGGGCGATGCCTTGCAGGAGCTTCCATGGGATGGTCTCAGGCAGCATCGAGCGCGGCTCGGGCTGCTCCTCGCGCATGACAAAGTGCATCTCGGGCGGTAGGTCGCGGCGGCCAGTGCGTCCCATGCGCTGCAGAAACGAGCTGACGGTGAATGGCGCGTCGATCTGGAAGGCGCGCTCGAGGCGTCCGATGTCGATACCCAGCTCGAGCGTGGCGGTGGTGACGGTCGTGAGCGCGAGCTCGTCGTCGCGCATGGCCTCCTCGGCCGATTCGCGAAACGAGGCGGAGAGGTTGCCGTGGTGGATCAGAAAGCGGTCGGGCTCGTGCACGGCCTCGCAGTACTGGCGCAGCATCGTGCAGACGCCCTCGGCCTCCTCGCGCGAGTTCACGAACACCAGGCACTTGCGACCGCGCGTGTGCTCAAAGATGTAGCCGATGCCGGGGTCCGCGTCCTGTGGGGCGGTATCGGTGGGCGAGAGCAGCTCACTCTCCGTGACGGGCGGGATCTGCACCTCGTCGGTTCCCTCGCCGCCGGCGTTCGCGCCGCTCCGGGTTCCGTTGCGTCCTTCGGTTGCCACAGCGGCCCGTGCCAACGGGTTGCGCGTGCCGGCATAGGCGTCCTCAAGGGCGGCGGCGAGCGCGTCCGTCTCGCCTTCGATGCGCTCGACCGAGATGACCTCGGCCGGTACCGGCTGCGTTGAGACCTGCGTCGAGACCCGTGCCCGCTCCTGCGCCTGCGGTCCGGTGATGTAGAAGTGCTCCATGGAGAGGCGCCAGGTGCGGCGCGGCTCCTCAAAGCGGGGGATGATGCAGCCGCGTCCCGTGCCCGCGGAGAGAAAGGCTCCGGTGCGCTCCGGGTCGCCGATGGTGGCGGAAAGCCCGATACGCCGCGGGTTCACGCCCGCCATGGCGGAGAGGCGCTCGATCAGGCAGAGCGTCTGGCCGCCGCGGTCTCCGCGCAAGAGAGAGTGCACCTCATCGATCACCACAAAGCGCAGGTCGCCAAAGAGGCGCGAGACCGCGGCGTGCTTGTGCAGCAGCAGCGCCTCGAGCGATTCCGGCGTGATCTGCAGGATGCCCGAGGGCTGCTTTAAGAGCTTGCGCTTGTGCGAGGCCGCCACGTCGCCGTGCCAGTGCCAGACAGGGATGTCCGCCTCCTCGCACAGGTCGTTCAGGCGAAAGAACTGGTCGTTGATGAGGGCCTTGAGCGGGCCGATATAGAGCGCGCCCACGCTTGCGGGCGGGTCTTCGGAAAACAGGGTGAGGATGGGAAAGAACGCAGCTTCCGTCTTGCCCGAGGCCGTCGATGCCGTAAGAAGGACGTTCTCGTCCGTATTGAAGATGGCGTCGGCCGCGGCAACCTGGATAGAGCGCAGGCTCTCCCATCCGTTCGCGTAGATAAAGTCCTGCACAAAGGGGGCAAAACGGTCGAATACGGCCATAGAAAAGCCCTCCTTCGCTAAACCAGACTACCGAACATAGGTTCTAGTATAGCAAAGGAGGGCAAAAGCGAAAGGACTATTGTGCCGCGCTGCTAGTCTTCGGGGCGGTACCCGTCCGTCTCAGGGTCCTCGGAGATCTCAGCCTCCTCGGCGTCCGCGGGGTCGTCGTTGGGGCAGTCGTCAACAGACTCGAGGAGCTCGGTCACGTTGAAGATCATGGAACGGCCGGCCTCGTTACCGCCCACCAGGTCGTCGGAGAAGATGTCGACCTCGGCCTCGTCGGTCTGCTCGGCCGAGGCATCCTCGTAGGCGACGCGCGTGAGCTTGGTCGCCGGGCGCATGCGGGCAAACAGGGGCACGTGCTCAAAGATGATCGAGGAGCCCTCAAGGCCGTACCACTGGGCGGGCGAGCCGCACAGGCGGCGAATCGTGTACTTCACCGACATGACGCGGTGGTCGTTACGGCTGATCTGCGTGTCGGGCGAGAGCGTCTTGCGCAGCATACAGAAGCGGAAGTCGCCCACGGGGCTCTTCTTCTCGTAGATGGAGTACGCGTGCTGCTGGGCGGGAAGCTCGCCGGACTCAAGCAGGTCGCCGACCACCTGGCGCAGGTAGGAGTTCACGCGCTGGTTGACCTTGAAGCCCAGGTTCAGCGTCACGCGGAACAGGAAGTCGGTGCCAAAGCTGTTCACGGTGTAGGTGTGCGTGTAAGGCTCGTCAGTCACGCGGACGTTGATGAACCAGTAGGCCTTGGCGCGCTTGGGGCGCTTGTTCAGGATAGAGTAGAGCACGTCGCGGTCGAGCGTGTCGGGGTCGGCGCTCGAGATCAAGAAGACCAGGTTGTCGGCCAGCTCGGGGTAGCTCTCGTCGTTGCGCAGGCGGCGAATCTGGTCGACGTAGTTGGTTACCGGCAAAAAGACGGACTGCGTGCGCTCGATGGCCGTGCCGCGGCGCCAGACGTACATGATGCCGAACAGCAGGGCGGCGAGGATGATCATCACGTAGCCGCCGTCAAAGAACATGGTGAGGCAGGCGCCGAAGAAGCACAACTCGATCGCGCCGAAGATCACGGCAAAGAGCACGGCCGCCCCGCGCTTGCGCATGACGCCCGCGATGTAGCTGGTGAGCAGCGTGGTGGTCATGAGCATGGTGACGGTGATGGCCAGGCCGTAGGCGGCCTCCATACGCTCGGAGGTCTGGAATAGCAGCACAACAAAGATGCAGCCCACCCACATGACCTGGTTTACCAGCGGGATATAGAGCTGGCCCTTGGTGTCCGAGGGGTAGTGGATCTGCAGATGCGGCATGAGGTTCAGGCGCGTGGCCTCGGAGACCAGCGTGTAGGAGCCAGTGATGAGCGCCTGCGAGGCGATGATGGCTGCCACGGCCGAGAGCACGATGGAAAACGGCCTCAGCATCTCGGGCAACATCTGGAAAAACGGATTCAGGGTCTCGATGGCAAGGGCCTCGGGGTTCGACTGGTTGGCGAGCAGCCAGGCGCCCTGCCCCAGGTAGTTCAGAATCAGGCAGAGCTTAACGAACGGCCAGCTTACGTAGATGTTGATCTTGCCCACGTGGCCCATGTCCGAGTAGAGCGCCTCGGCACCGGTGGTGGCGAGGAACACGAAGCCGAGCACCATGATTCCCGAGTGGTTGACGGGCGAGACCAAAAACATCAGGCCGCGCGCGGGGTTGAGCGCGCGCAGGATGCCGGGGTTGCCCAGCATGTTGGCCACGCCGGCGCCGCCCAAGAAGAGGAACCACAGCGTCATGATGGGGCCGAACAGTTTGCCGATGCGCGAGGTGCCGGCGCGCTGCATGGCAAACAGCCCGCAGATGATGACGATGGTGATGAGGATGACGGTACCCTGGCCGTCGCCCAGAAGCGCATGGCCCATCTCGATGGTACGCAGGCCCTCGATGGCCGTGGTGACGGTGACGGCGGGGGTGAGGATGCCGTCTGCGAGCAGCGCCGCGCCGCCGATCATGGCGGGCAGGATCAGCCACGGGGCGCACTTGCGCACCAGGCTGAACAGGGCAAAGATGCCGCCCTCGTTGTGGTTGTCCGCCTTCATGGCAATGAGCACGTACTTAACCGTCGTCACGAGCGTCATGGTCCAGATCACGAGCGAGAGCGCGCCCAGGATCATCTCCTCAGAGATGCTCGCCAGGCCGCCGTTGTTGCTTACGATGGACTTGAGCGTATACATGGGGCTTGTGCCGATGTCGCCGTAAACGACACCGAGGGTGACGAGCACCATGCCCATAGAGAACGGAATGGCTTTGGAGCCGGAGTTCGCGGAGAGCGAACCTGTCTTATCTGCCGTGCCCACAGTACGGGCGCCGGCGCTGTTTCGTGCCAAGGATGGCCTCCTCCACTAAAGGGCGCGTTTTCGCTGATTTTAGCTGCTCATGCGGACAAACATGGGATAGCGCGTCCTGCCGTTGAATTTCGACGGCTGACATTGTGCCACAACCGGGGAGAAACGCCAGACAAACACAAATGGCGTTAAACGAAAGATGAGCTAGGGCATGCGGCCAGAGAACAAAAGCCGTGCCAGCGGGGCGAGGCCCGGGTTTGCCACAACGACGTTTTCGCAGCTAGCACGCCCGGTAATGCGTGCCGTCTCCTCCATGGTCGCGTTCATGCGCACGGCGGCCACAAGCCGGTCGATCGCCTGCGAGAGCGGGCGGCGATACGCGCCCAGGCGCGGTGAGCAGAAAAGCCCGGGGTAAAGCGCGCTTTCGCCGAGTACGACCGCACCGCCCCAGCGGGCGCTACGCTCCTGGCAAATCGAGGCCGCGGAATCGAGCTGCACGGTGTCCTTCTCGCTCGCTCTCTCTTTTATATAGGCGATTGCGTAGACGAGTGGGGGAGTAGAGTCGGCCGACGCGTGCCCGAGGGCAGCGAGCGCTCGGGCGAGATTTTCGTCAACGCCGGCATCTGCTGGCAGGGCGATAGCGATTGCGGAAGCGTTATCGGGCAAGTTGGCCGCGCCGCCGTACCCAGGGCGGTGGACCCGCGGCTTTTGCGCCCCGGACATTCAAGCATAGGCGGCAAGTGCGGAGGCGAAGTCCTCGAGCAACAGCTGCGCGGCCGCATCGCCTGCGCACGAGCTGTCGAGCAACGCCACCGCGCGCCCGTTACGCTCCGCATCTGTGCTCGCCTGCTGCTCCACAGCGCCTCCCCTCGTTACCTCACCGTTACCGTAGATAATCCGCCACTTCCCCCGCCAGCGCAATGCGGCCTGCGCTAAACGGACAGCCCCTCCAAAATGCCCACTGCACAAAGGGGCGGCGGTGAACTATCCTGTATGCGCTCAAAACGAAAAGCAGGATTGGACCGCCATGCCGCGCTCTCTCAACAACTCGCTGGTGAGGCTCAAGGCCTCGGGCATTCGCCGTATCAACGCGCTTGCCGCCCAACATCCGGGCTGCATCGCGCTCGCGCTCGGCGAGCCGGAGTTCCACACCCCCGCCGCCATCCGCGAGGAGGTCGTGCGCGCGCTCGGCCGCGGCGAGACGCACTACCCGCCCAACAACGGCACGCTCTCGCTGCGTCTCGAGATCAGCGACTACATGGGTCAGCAGGGGTTCTCATACGCGCCCGAGGACATCATCGTTACCGATGGCGCTACCGAGGCCCTGCATGCCACGCTCATGACGATGCTCGAACCCAACGACGAGGTCATCATCCCCACTCCCGCCTTTGGCCTCTACGAGTCCATCGTGCGCGTGAACCATGCGTTCCCCGTCTTTATGGACACCTCGCGCAACGGCTTCCAGATTACCGAAGAGGCCCTGCGCGAGTCGGTGACCCCTGCGACCAAGGCCGTGGTCATCTGCTCGCCCAACAACCCCACGGGCTGCGTGCTCGATGCGGCCTCGCTCGACGCTGTGGCCACCGTGGCCGCCGAGACGGGCATCTACGTGATCTGCGACGATGTGTACAACCGCCTGGTCTATGCGGAAGGCTACGAGCGCTTTGCCCTGCGCCATCCCGAGCTGCGTGAGCAGACCGTGGTGGTCGACAGCTTCTCCAAGCCCTGGGCCATGACGGGCTGGCGAATCGGCTGGCTTGCGGCCGATTCGTCCCTTGCGGTGCAGATCGCCAAGGCGCACCAGTATATGGTCTCTTCCGCTGCGGCTTTTGAGATGCCCGCCGCGGCGCTCGCGCTCTCCATCGATCCCGCTCCGATGCTCGAGACCTACCGCGCCCGCCGCGACCGCGTGCTTGCGGCCCTGCATCGGATGGGCCTGTCTGTAGTGGAACCGGCAGGCGCCTTCTACGTGTTCCCCTCCATCGCGGGCACGGGCCTTACCTCGGAGCAGTTCTGCCAGCGCGCCATCGAGGAGGCGGGCGTGGGCCTCGTCCCCGGTACCTGCTTTGGCTCCGAGGGCTTTGTGCGCCTGTCGTACTGCGTCTCCGACAGCGACCTGAATGAGGGGCTGGAGCGCCTCGACCGCTTCGTTGCCGGCCTCTAGGGCTTCCCAGGCGCCGCATCTCGACGCTCAAGCCGTCGCTTGCGTGCCGGCCTGCGGCCGTGGTGTTTTGTGCGCAAGTCGTGTGCGGGTTGACTCGGGTGCGGTGCCTCGCCATACTGTCAAAGGTTCACGCACGAATCCGCTGCCAGAGACAGCCGGCGCCCGGGCACATGCCCAGGGCTTAATGGGGAAACCCGCCAGCCGAGGTGGTCGAGCAGATATGTCTTCTCGCCCCCGTCGCTCTATGCAGCGCGGGGGCTTTCTTTTTCTGACATGCCCCCGTCACGTCTTACCTGGCGGGTCCGTGCCCGGAAAAGAAAACAAGGAGGTGTATTTCATGCCACAGCAGTACAAGGTCGACAAGGTCGCAGAGATCGAGTCTCAGATTCAGGCCAACGCCGGTTTGTTCGTTGTTTCCTACAACGGTCTCACCGTTAAGCAGGCCCAGGAGCTCCGCCACACGCTTCGCGAGTGCGGCGCCGAGATGAAGGTCTACAAGAACAACCTTACCAAGATCGCTCTTAAGAACCAGGAGCAGCCCGAGATCGACGAGATCCTCGCCGGTCCCAACGCTTATGTGTTCTACGAGACCGAGCCTGTGGAGGCCGCTAAGGCACTCAAGGACTTCGCCGAGAAGTCCAAGGGCGTCCTCGAGATCAAGGGCGGTATCTCCGACGGTAAGGCCGTCTCTGCCGATGACGTCAAGGCTATCGCCGAGCTGCCCACCAAGGATCAGCTTCTCGGTCAGATCGCCGGTCTCATCAACGGCTTCGCTCGCGACATCGCTGTCTGCGTCAACGGCGTTTCCTCTGGTCTCGCCCGTTCGATCCAGCAGGTCTCCGAGCAGAAGGCAGCCTAGTCGCAGCCTTCGCGCGCGGCGGCGACGCCGCGTTCCTGATGCGCGCTCGCGCATCGTGAAACTTACAGATCTCTGCGCATACCGTGCAGAAACCGAAAGGACTTAGAAATGGCTAAGCTTACCACCGATGAGATCATCGATGCTCTTAAGGAAATGACCCTTCTCGAGGCTTCCGAGCTCGTCAAGGCTATCGAGGACACCTTCGGCGTCTCCGCTGCCGCTCCTGCCGCCGTCGTGGCTGCTCCTGCTGCTGGCGCTGCCGCTGAGGAGGAGAAGACCGAGTTTGACGTCGTGCTCGAGGGTTTCGGCGAGAACAAGATCCAGGTCATCAAGGCTGTCCGTGAGCTCACCAGCCTTGGCCTGAAGGAGGCCAAGGAGGTCGTCGAGGGCGCTCCCAAGGCCGTTCTCGAGGGTGCCAAGAAGGAGGACGCCGAGGCTGCCAAGGAGAAGCTCGAGGCTGCCGGCGCTGCTGTCTCCCTCAAGTAACTTCTTGCAGGCTTGATGCCTGCGGAGTTTGCAACCTAGCTTGCACGGGGCGGGGTTCGGGAAACCGGACCCCGTCTTTCTGCGTAATCCCTGCGTTTTTCGCTTTCTTTCGACTTTGTTACAGGGCCATTGCGCTAGCCTTATGCGGATATTCCGCGTGGCCGGGAGGCCCGCGACGAGTGAATGCCCTGCTGGGGCATCGAAAGGACTACACAGGCCATGAAGGCAATCATCCCTGCCGCGGGTCTTGGCACCCGCTTCCTGCCCGGCACTAAGTGCACCCCCAAAGAGATGCTCCCGGTGCTCGACAAGCCCGTCATCCAGTACGTCGTGGAGGAGGCGCTCGATCCCGAGGAGGTCGATGACGCCATCATCGTGACCAGCCCCGGCAAACCCGAGCTGCTCTCGTACTTCCAGCCCGACCGTTCGCTCGAGAACCTTCTGCGCGAGCGCGGCAAGAACGCCTACGCCGACGCCGTTGCCGAGGCCGGCGGCATGCCCGTCGACTTCCGCTACCAGTACGAGCCGCGCGGCCTGGGCCATGCCATCCGCTCCGCTGCCGACGCCACCTCTGGCGAGAGCTTCCTGGTCCTTCTGGGCGACTACATCGTCCCCGCGCACGACATCTGTGACAAGATGCTCGAGGTCTCCCGTGCCCATGGCGGCGCGAGCGTGATCGCCGTCGCCGCGTGCGCTCCCGAGGAGGTCTCGCGCTACGGTGTTATCGCCGGCGAGTGCGTGGGCGCGCTCGAGGGCGTCGAGCCCGAGAACGAGACGGCCCCCGGTTCGGTCTGGCGCGTCTCCGGCCTGGTGGAGAAGCCCTCTGCCGAGGAGGCTCCCTCTAACCTCTACATCGTCGGCCGCTACCTGCTCTCTCCGCTCGTGATGGACCTTCTGGGCGATCAGGAGCCGGGCAAGGGCGGCGAGATCCAGCTCACCGACGCCATGGCGCGCAGCCTTGAGCGCGAGGCCATGTACGCCGTGGTCATCGACCCGCTTTCGGGCTACGACACCGGCACCCCTTCTGGCTGGATGGCCACCAACGCCCTTATGGCCGCCGAGGACCCGCGCTTTGCGGGCGCCTTCTGGGAGGCCATCGACGAGCGCGGCGGTCTTAAGCGCTAGGCGCTGTGCAAAGAGCACGCTGATTGCAGGCGGAGTCGTGAGAACGGCTCCGCCTTTTGCGTTTCGGAGGTGTTTCGCATGCGTGCGCGCACCACATGAGCAGCGTTCACGGTATAGGCTGATGCCGTGCACGTAACTTTCTCGCATTGGGTTGCAAGGGGGAGGGGAATGGGTCCTCTCCGGTTGCGGGGCACGGAAGGGGTCTTACAACAAATCGGAAGGAACGACCATGACTGACCTTTCTCGCCGCTCGTTTATCAAACTCGCTGGGCTCTCGACGTTAACTGTCGCAGGCGCCTCGTTCCTTACCGGCTGCGGCCCTGCCGCCCAGAGCTCCGGCTCCGCCGCCGCTTCCGGTTCCGCAAGCGCCAAGTCCGCCTCGGGTGTGCTCGGCGACGGCAAGACCCTGCGTATCGGCATGGAGGCCGCCTACGCTCCCTACAACTGGCAGGAAGAGTCTGAGTCCGATACCACCATCCCCATCGAGAACGTCTCCGGCGCCTACGCCGACGGCTACGACGTGCAGATCGCCAAGAAGATCGCCGAGGCTCTCGATATGGAGCCCGTCGCCGTCAAGATGGAGTTCGGCGCCCTCGTCGACTCCCTGGTCAACGGCAACATCGACATCATCTGCGCCGGCATGTCCGTGACGCCCGAGCGCGCCGAGTCGGTCGACTTCACCGATTCCTACATCGATGACGAGGTTGTCATCGTGGTGAAGAAGGACTCGCAGTACGCGAGCGCCACCAAGCTCTCCGACTTTTCCGGTGCGACCGTTCTGGGCCAGAAGGACACCTTCTACGACGACCTGATCGCCGAGATCCCCGACGTCAACCACCTTACGCCCGTGGCCACCGTGCCGCTCGTGGTGGACGGTATCGAGAACGGCACCTGCGACGCCATCACCTTCTCTTCCATGTCGCTGCCCAACCTGCTCGAGAACTATCCCGATCTGGTCAAGGTCGAGCTGGCAGACGGCGAAGGCTTCTCTGACCCGGGCAACCCCGACAACGCCGCCATCGCCAAGGGTCAAGACGAGATCCTCGAGAAGCTCAACAAGATCATCGGCGATATCTCCGAGGACGAGCGCCTCTCGATGTGGCAGGACTGCATGGATCGCCAGCCGGCCTAAGGCGCGGTTGCACCAGCCAAAACGTATGCCAAGCGGGGCAGGGGAGCGTTCCCTGCCCCGTGGCGATTAGGACGAAGGACACCCTATGAAATCAAAGCTCGAGCGCCTAGCCGCATTTGTGCGCGAGGACCATCGCTACGTGCTGCTCGGCACCTCGGTGGTCGCGTTCGCGGGCATGCTGCTCTCCAGCTCGGCGCGCCCGGCTATGAGCTTTCTCGCCCATGTCTTCACGGTCGAGCTCGTCATGTACTACCTGTGCATGGCGTGGCTTGTCCTGTCTGCCGTGGGCCTTCTGTACAAGCTCACCCACTGGAAGACGTACGCTGAGAAGGCCCCCTTCACCAAGCCGGCCGTGGCGGGCGCTCTGCGCTATGCGAGCTACGTGGTCTGGCTTGCCGTCGCGGTGCTGTTCGTGGACCGCGCGGTGATGGGTTTCGCCTCGGCATGGGCGGCAGCCGCCGCGGCATCCTCGATTCCCGATGACATGCTCGCGCAGGTGCTCTACCTGTTCCAGCAGGGCAAGCAGACCTATCTCACCGGTGCCCTCACCACCATCGAGCTGGCCGTCTTCGGCACGCTGATCGCCTTTTTCCTGGCACTGCTGCTCGCCGCGGTGCGCATCCTGGAGATCGACCGCTCCGACAACGACTTCGTGCGCTTCCTCAAGAAGGTGGGCGTGGGATTTGCCAAGGTCTACTCGACCGTGGTGCGCGGCACGCCGATGCTCGTCCAGGGCGTCATCATCTACTACCTGGGCTTCTCCATCGTCCGTAGCTTTGGGCTCTCCATCACGGAGACGAACGCCATCTGGTCGCGCTTCGTGGCGGGCCTCGTGGTCGTCTCGCTCAACTCCACGGCCTACATGATGGAGGTGCTGCGCGGCGGTATCGAGTCGGTCGATGCGGGCCAGATGGAGGCGGCGCGTTCGCTCGGCCTCTCGCAGTGGCAGGCGATGCTCAAGGTCGTGTTCCCCCAGGGCATCAAGTACGCCATCCCGGGTCTCTCCAACGAGCTCGTCATCAACATCAAGGACTCTTCGGTGCTCTCGGTCATCGGCGTCTTCGACCTGGCTTTCGCCGCCTCGACCGTGGCCGGCATCTACTACAAACAGCTCAACGCTTACCTGGTCATCGCCGTGTTCTATCTCATCATGACGGCGGCGGCCTCGTGGCTGCTCGGTAAGCTCGCCGGCCTGCTCGACGTCCAGACCCGCCCGGTCGGCAGCACCTCTGACGCCGCCAGCGCGATAAAGAAGCCGGAGGCATAGACAATGGCTCACGAGAACAGCAACATCACCGCAGGTGCGCGCGCCGCCGATGGCGCGGCGTCCGGCGAGGCCGTCATCCGCGTCGAGGGGCTGCGCAAGTCGTTCGGCGACCTCGAGGTCCTGCGAGACATCGACTTGAGCGTCATGCCGGGCCAGGTGGTCACCATCATCGGCGCCTCAGGCTCGGGCAAATCGACCCTGCTGCGGTGCCTCAACCTGCTTGAGACGCCCGATGCGGGTCACGTGTGGTTCCGCGGCGCAGACCTTGCGGCCGACCACGTCGATGTCAACAAGCTGCGCGAGAAGATCGGCATGGTCTTTCAGGGTTTCAATCTGTTCAACAACATGAACGTGTTGGACAACTGCACGCTCGCGCCCGTGACGCTCAAGAAGATGAGCCGCGCCGAGGCCGAGGAGGTCGCCCGCAAGCATCTCGACGAGGTTGGGCTCTCCGACTTCGCGACCGCCGACCCGCGCCGCCTCTCGGGCGGCCAAAAGCAGCGCGTCGCCATCGCGCGCGCCCTGTGCATGCAACCCGACCTCATGCTTTTCGACGAGCCCACGAGCGCGCTTGACCCCGAGATCTCCGGCGAGGTCTTGAACGTCATGCGCGACCTTGCGGCCGGCGGCATGACGATGGTGGTGGTCACGCACGAGATGGCCTTCGCCCGCAGCGTTTCGGACGAGGTCGTCTTCATGGACAAGGGCATCATCGCCGAGAAGGGCTCGCCCGATAAGCTCTTCACCGCGCCGGAGCTGCCGCGCACCCGCGAGTTCCTCTCGCGTTACCTGGAGGATTAGGGGACAAGGGTGGGGTGTCGCCGTGTGCGGCGCTCCACCATAAACCCATGAACGTGTGTTCGTGGCTAAGCTTCTGACCTGCTAAAATGTGGTCAAAGAATTTTCCTACTCTAAAAAACGAATAGCGTCAAGAGTTTTCTTGCCCAGCGGCTTTTACCTGATAAACTGGGACGTTGCGATAACTGGCACAACTATGTGCCGACCAACCGCTTTCCCGCGAAGGAGGAAACACCTGGTGCAGAAGACTACAGAAGCCGTGACGGCGACCGAGCGCACCCGCGTAAACTTCGGGAAGATTCCCGAGGCGATGGAGCTGCCCAACCTCATTTCCGTTCAGAAGCAGTCCTTCCAGCGTTTTATGGACGAGGGCCTGCGCGAGGCGTTCAATGAGTCGAGCCCCATCCAGAGCTCTAACCACGTTCTCGAGGTCACCTTCGGCGAGCATCAGTTCGGCGATCCCGCGCACGACGTGGAGGAGTGCCGCGAGAAGGACATGACCTATCAGGCGCCGCTGCTGACCGACGTCCGTCTCACCAACAAGGAGACCGGCGAGATCAAGGAGCAGCTCGTCTTCATGGGCGACTTCCCCATGATGACCGATCAGGGCACCTTCATCATCAACGGCACCGAGCGCATCGTCGTCTCGCAGCTGGTCCGCTCCCCGGGCGTGTACTACAGCTCCGAGATGGATGGCGGCAAGCAGGTCTACAAGGCGCAGATCATCCCTGCCCGCGGCGCCTGGCTTGAGTTCGAGGTCGACAAGCGCGACCAGCTCGTGGTCTCCATCGACCGCAAGCGCAAGCAGTCCGCCACCATGTTCCTGCGCGCTCTCGGCATTGCCGTCACCAACGACGACATCTACGAGCTGCTCGGCGACTCCGATGTGATCAAGCGCACCATCGAGCGCGACACCGCCCTCACCCGCGAGGACGCCCTCATCGAGATTTACCGTCGTCTGCGTCCGGGCGAGCCGCCCACCGTCGACGCCTCCCGCAGTCTGCTCGAGGGCCTGCTGTTCAACCCGCAGCGCTACGACCTGGCCCGCGTGGGTCGCTACAAGGTCGACAAGAAGCTCGGCCTGGACACCTCCGAGGACGTCACCGTCCTTACCGACGAGGACATCGTGGCCACCCTGCGCTACCTGCTGTCCCTCGCCGCGGGCGAGCCCGGCTTCAAGGTCGACGACATCGACCACTTCGGCAACCGCCGTATCCGTACGGTGGGCGAGCTGGTGGCCAACCAGTTCCGTATCGGCATGAGCCGTATGGAGCGCGTTGTCCGTGAGCGCATGAGCTCCCAGGACATCGACGAGATCACCCCGCAGAGCCTCATCAACATCCGCCCGATCGTGGCGGCCATCAAGGAGTTCTTCGGCTCCTCGCAGCTCTCCCAGTTCATGGACCAGTCCAACCCGCTGGCCGGCCTGACCCACAAGCGCCGTCTGTCCGCTCTGGGCCCTGGCGGCCTTGCTGGCCACAAGTCCGGCTCCAGCCGCCGCACCAACGTGCCCACGGCCGTCCGCGACGTCCACAACTCGCACTACTCCCGTATGTGCCCCATCGAGACCCCCGAAGGCCCCAACATCGGCCTGATCGGCTCGCTGGCCCTTTATGCCCGCGTGAACGAGTACGGCTTCATCGAGGCCCCGTACCGTCAGGTCCACAACGGCCAGGTCACCGACATCATCGACTGGATGACGGCCGATGAGGAGGAGAACCACATCATCGCCCCGGCGAACACCCCGATCGACCCCGTCACCAACGAGTTCGTCGCCGTGGACGCCGACGGCAACACCCACCGTCCGCACACCATCATCGCCCGTACGCGCGACTTCGACGGCTCCTTCGGTGCTCCCGCCGACGTTCCGACCGACGATGTCGACTACATGGACGTGAGCCCGCGCCAGATGATCTCCGTCGCGGCCACCCTGATTCCGTTCCTCGAGCACGACGACGCCAAGCGTACCCTCATGGGCGCGAACATGCAGCGTCAGGCCGTGCCCCTGGTGCACCCCGTCGCCCCCTACGTGGGCACCGGCATGGAGCGCCGCGCCGCCATCGACTCCGGTGAGGTCGTCCTGGCCAAGAACGCCGGTGAGGTCATCTTCGCCGACGCCTCCAAGATCATCGTGAAGTCCGAGGCCGGTATGGACGAGTACCACCTGCCCAAGTACCAGCGCTCCAACCAGTCCACCTGCATCAACTACCGCCCGCTCGTGCGCGTGGGCGATCAGGTTGTGGCCGACCAGCCCCTCGCCGACGGCCCCTCCACCGATCACGCCGAGCTCGCCCTCGGTCAGAACCTCACCGTGGCCTACATGCCGTGGGAAGGCTTTAACTACGAGGACGGTATCGTCGTTTCCGAGCGCCTGGTCTCTGAGGACCTGCTGACCTCCATCAACATCTCCCGTCACGAGATCGACGCCCGCGACACCAAGCTCGGTCCCGAGGAGATCACCCGCGAGATCCCGAACCTCTCCGAGGACATGCTCGCCAACCTCGACGAGGACGGCATCATCCGCATCGGCGCCGAGGTCGGCCCGGGCGACATCCTGGTCGGCAAGGTCACGCCCAAGGGCGAGAGCGCGCTGACCGCCGAGGAGCGCCTGCTGCGCGCCATCTTCGGTGCCAAGGCCCACGACGTGCGCGACACCTCCCTCAAGATGCCTCACGGTTCCTACGGCCGCGTTGTCGACGTCGTGCGCTTCAGCCGCGAGAACGGCGACGACCTGGCTCCCGGCGTGAACGAGCAGGTGCGCGTCTACGTCGCTCAGCGCCGTAAGATCCAACAGGGCGACAAGATCGCCGGCCGCCACGGCAACAAGGGTGTTATCTGCGAGGTCCTGCCCGTCGAGGACATGCCCTACATGGCCGACGGCACCCCCGTCGACGTCATCCTCAACCCGCTGGGCGTCCCCTCCCGTATGAACGTCGGCCAGCTGCTCGAGTGCCACTTGGGCTGGGCTGCCGCCTGCGGTTGGGATCCCGAGTCCGAGGATTCCGACACCTACGTGCCCGGTCCGTTCTTTACCGCGACGCCGGTCTTTGACGGCGCCAAGGAGGACGAGATCGCCGCTGTGATCCGCCGCGCCAACAAGAACATGGTGAACCTCGCCCGCGAGCGCTACGGCGAGCACATGCGTCCCGAGTTCGTGACGCAGCTCGACGACCGCGGCAAGACCGTCCTGTACGACGGCCGCTCCGGTGAGCAGTTCCGCGAGCCCATCACCGTGGGCACCTCCTACATGCTCAAGCTCGGCCACATGGTCGACGACAAGATCCACGCTCGTTCGACGGGCCCCTACAGCCTCGTGACCCAGCAGCCGCTGGGCGGCAAGGCCCAGTTCGGCGGCCAGCGCTTCGGCGAGATGGAGGTCTGGGCGCTCTACGCGTACGGCGCCTCCAACGTGCTGCAGGAGATCCTCACCGTCAAGTCCGACGACACCCAGGGTCGCGTCAAGACCTACGAGGCCATCGTCAAGGGCGAGAATGTCCCCATGGCCGGTATCCCCGAGTCCTTCAAGGTTCTCGTCAAGGAGATCCGTTCGCTGGCGCTCGACATCGAGCCGCTCCAGGACGTCGAGCCCGAGGCCACCGCTGCCGTCGAGGCTGAGGACGCCGAGACCGTCTCCGACCTCACCGACCTTGCCGACCTCGACACCGACGCCGCCCTCGACGCGACCGACGCTCTGCTCGACGAGCTCGCCGCGACCACGACCGATAAGGAGTAGTTGACTGTGGCAGATTTCGAAGCTACTGATTTTGATGCGGTAAAGATCTCGCTCGCCTCCGCTGACAAGATTCGTTCTTGGTCCCACGGCGAGGTCAAGAAGCCCGAGACCATCAACTACCGTACCCTCAAGCCCGAGAAGGACGGCCTGTTCTGCGAGAAGATCTTTGGTCCCGCCAAGGACTGGGAATGCTCCTGCGGCAAGTACAAGGGCATCCGCTTCAAGGGCATCGTCTGCGAGCGCTGCGGCGTTGAGGTCACCACGGCCAAGGTGCGTCGCGACCGCATGGGTCACATCGAGCTCGCCGCTCCCGTGTCCCACATTTGGTATTTCAAGAGCCCCACGAGCTTCCCGATGAGCCGTCTTCTGGACATCAAGTCCAAGGACCTGGAGAAGGTTCTGTACTTCGCCAGCTACATCGTGACCCACGTGGACTACGAGGCCCGCGAGGCCGATGCCGAGGACCTGCGCGAGGAGCTCGCGGCCGATCTGGAAGAGATCGATGCCGAGTGCGCTCGTCAGATCGAGAGCCTCAAGGAGCAGGGCAACCCCGAGAACTTCGACGAGTTCTCTGACGAGGAGCCCCTCACTCCCGAGGAGATCGCTGCCGGTATCGTGGACATCGAGGAGGAGTGCCGCGACGAGAAGCAGCTGCGCTCCGATGCCTTCCAGGCCTTCATGCAGCTCTCCGAGCGCGACCTCGTCTCCGACGAGCCGCTGTTCCGCGAGATGAAGCGCTACTACTCCATCTACTTCAGCGGCGACATGGGCGCCGAGGCCATCCGCGAGCTGCTCTCCGCGATCGACCTGCCCTCCGAGGCCGAGAAGCTCAAGGCCATCATCGCCGACGAGGACGGCCAGAAGCAGAAGCGCGAGAAGGCCGTCAAGCGCCTCGAGGTCGTCGACGCCTTCCTCAAGGGCGACAACGACCCGGCCAACATGATTCTCGACGTCATCCCCGTCATTCCGCCCGATCTGCGCCCGATGGTGCAGCTCGACGGTGGCCGCTTTGCCGCCTCCGACCTGAACGACCTGTACCGTCGCGTCATCAACCGCAACAACCGTCTGAAGCGCCTGCTCGACCTGGACGCCCCCGCGATCATCGTGAACAACGAGAAGCGCATGCTCCAGGAGTCCGTCGACGCCCTGTTCGACAACGGCCGTCGTGGTCGCCCGGTCTCCGGCCGTGGCGGTCGCCCGCTGAAGTCGCTGGCCGAGGCCCTCAAGGGCAAGCAGGGCCGCTTCCGTCAGAACCTGCTGGGCAAGCGCGTCGACTACTCCGGCCGTTCGGTTATCGTTACCGACCCCAAGCTGCTCCTGCACCAGTGCGGTCTGCCCAAGACCATGGCGCTCGAGCTCTTCAAGCCCTTCGTCATGAAGCGCCTGGTCGAGCTTGGCAAGGTCGAGAACATCAAGGGCGCCAAGCGCGCCATCGAGCGCGGCGCCACCTTTGTGTGGGACATCCTCGAAGAGGTCATCGACGGCCGTCTGGTGCTGCTGAACCGCGCCCCGACCCTGCACCGTCTGTCCATCCAGGCCTTTGAGCCGGTGCTTGTTGAGGGCAAGGCCATCCACCTGCACCCGCTGGTCTGCTCGCCCTTCAACGCCGACTTCGACGGCGACCAGATGTCCGTGCATGTGCCGCTGTCGCTGCAGGCTCAGGCCGAGGCCCGCGTGCTCATGCTCTCCTCGAACAACCTGCGCTCGCCGGCATCCGGCAAGCCGGTCAACATTCCGTCGCAGGACATGATCATCGGTGTGTACTACCTGACGCTCGCTCGCGACGGCATGGCCGGCGAGGGCCACGTCTTCGCCAACTTCGATGACGCCCTGGCTGCCTACGACGCTCGCGTCGAGGTCGATCTCCAGGCCAAGATCCAGGTGCGCGTCTCCGCCGCCGACGCCAACGTCGAGCTGGAGGACGGCACCAAGATCTTCCGCGTCATGAACGGCAAGAACGAGGCCGTGGACTACGACGTGACCGGTTCCAAGACCGTGCGCTTCGAGACCACCATCGGCCGCATCATCTTCAACCGCCAGTGCCTGCCGGCCGACTACGAGTTCATGAACTACAAGATGGTCAAGGGTGACGTCGCCAAGCTCGTCGCCACCTGCTGCGATCGCTATCCGCAGGCCAAGGTCGCCCCGATCCTGGACGCCATCAAGTTCGCGGGCTTCCACTTCGCTACCCGCGCCGGTCTGACCATCTCGCTGTGGGATGCCCTGATCCCGGAGGAGAAGCCCCAGATTCTGGAGGCCGCGCAGGAGCGCGTCGACCAGATCAACGAGTACTTCGAGGAAGGCTTCATCAACGAGCAGGAGCGCCACATCGAGGTCGTTAACGAGTGGACCGCGTGCACCGACAAGGTCGCCGCGCTCATGCTCGACATGTTCGACGAAGAGAACCCGATCTACATGATGGCCGACTCCGGCGCCCGTGGTTCCAAGACCCAGCTGCGTCAGCTCGGCGGCATGCGCGGCCTTATGGCCGACATGTCCGGTGAGACGATCGACCTTCCCATTAAGGCGAACTTCCGCGAGGGCCTGCTGCCGCTGGAGTACTTCATCTCCACCTACGGCGCCCGTAAGGGCCTGGTCGACACCGCGTCGCACACCTCCGACTCCGGTTACCTCACCCGTCGTCTGGTCGACGTCGCTCAGGACGTTATCGTCCGCGAGCAGGACTGCGGCACCACCGAGGGCGTGAGCTACAACCTGATCATCCCGGGCACCGACGACATCAACGCCGACCTCGTGGGCCGCTGCATCTCCGAGGACGTCGTGGACGCCGAGGGCACCGTGCTGTTCGAGAAGGACGCCTACATCACCTCCGTGGCCGACCTTCAGACGATGATCGACGCGGGCCTCAAGAAGGTTAAGCTCCGCGCACTGCTCACCTGCCGCTCCAAGTACGGCGTGTGCCAGAAGTGCTACGGCTGGGACCTCTCCACCCGTCGTCCGGTCGCCATCGGCACCGCGGTCGGCATCATCGCCGCCCAGTCCATCGGCGAGCCCGGTACGCAGCTGACGATGCGTACCATTCACTCCGGCGGCGTGGCTGGCGTCGACGACATTACGCAGGGTCTGCCTACGGTTGGCCGTATGTTCGACGTCGTCGGCAACGTGAACGAGAAGATCCTCGGTCGCGAGGCCGATCTGGCCCCGTACTCGGGCTTCATGTCCATCAAGCCCGAGAAGTCGGAGTACGTGATCACCATCGCCGACGCCGACGATCACTCCCGCATCCTCGACGAGCGCCGCGTCCCCGCGTCCGTGCGCTTCATGCCCGGTATCGAGGACGGCTGCACCGTCCGCGCCGGTGACCAGATCACCAAGGGCTTCGTGAACTTCCGCAACCTGCGCAAGCTCACCGATATCGAGACGACGATGCACACCTTCGTCGAGAACGTCAAGGACGTCTACACCTCCCAGGGCGTCGACCTGAACGACAAGCACATCGAGGTCATCGCACGTCAGATGCTGCGCCGCGTTCAGATCACCAACCCGGGCGACTCCAAGTACCTGCTCGGTCAGTACGTGGACCGCTACGAGTTCGCCGACGAGGTCGAGAGCGTCGCCCGCCGCGGCGGCACCGCCCCTGTGGCCGAGCCGGTGATCCTGGGTACGCTGAAGGTCGCCTCGAGCATCGACTCCTGGCTCTCCAGCGCCTCGTTTATCCGTACCGCCGGCGTCCTCACCGAGGCCGCCATCGAGGGCAAGGTCGACCACCTGCTCGACCTCAAGTCCAACGTTATCGTGGGCAAGAAGATCCCCGCGGGCACCGGCCTCAAGCCGTACGACCGCGCGGTGCTGACCTATCGCACCCCCGAGGGCTACGTGAACGTCGACGGCCCGACCTCGTCCATGGCCAAGTCGCTGCCCGACTGGGCTCCCGAGGAGCTCAAGGAGCTCGACGAGCAGCTTCCGCAGCAGCTCGACTGGGCCGGCTACGACGAGTTCAACGGCGAGGGTGGCTCCTTCAGCCGTAACGGCCGCACGATCTCTGCCGAGGACGCGCGTCTCTACCTGTTCGACGACCTGGGCGTGTCGCAGCGCTGGACCAATAAGTTCAGCGAGGTCGGCATCGAGACGGTCGGCGACCTGGTGGGCAAGTCCGAGGAGGACCTGCTGCGCATCGACGGTATCGGCGCCAAGGCCATCGAGGAGCTCCGCGACGGCCTGGAGAGCCACAACCTGCTGCATATCCTCGACAACGCCAGTGACGACGTCGCCGACGAAGAGGACCTCTCGCAGCTGCTCCAGATGGTGTTCTCGCCCGACGGTCCGGACGACATCCTTCTGGGCACGAGCGCTCCGCGCCACCACTTCGACTCCGACGAGGAGATGCTCGGCGCTCCCGTGCAGGAGAAGAAGGACTCTGGCTCCGATGTCATCAACGAGGACATGTCCTCGCTCGATGAGCTTCTGAACCAGCTGGTCGATTCCGACGAGACGCATCCGGAGGAGCAGGAGGACTAACGTTCCGCCTTGCTGCAACCGGTAGACACCTGGGCCCGCTTCCGTAACGGAGGCGGGTCCTTTTTATACCTGCATGCATTTGTGAAGGTTGTACGGATTTGGCCGAAAATACGGATACGCCCGGCGGCGTGGTGTGTTGACACCGCAGGTGCATGCTCGTATTCTCATGAACTGCGTGTTTCGCAGGGGGATGCTGACCCCTCGATTCAAGCCGTTGCACAGTAAAGAGCTGGAATCATTTCGAAAAGGAGTACGCTTTGCCTACTATCAACCAGCTGGTTCGCCAGGGCCGTCATTCCGTGCCCAAGAAGTCCAAGAACGCTGCCCTGCAGCACAACCCGCAGAAGCGCGGCGTGTGCACCCGCGTGTTCACCACCAGCCCCAAGAAGCCGAACTCGGCTCTTCGTAAGGTCGCCCGTGTGCGCCTTGTCAACGGCATCGAAGTCACCGCTTACATCCCCGGTGAGGGCCACAACCTCCAGGAGCACTCCATTGTCGCCATCCGTGGCGGCCGTGTGCGTGACCTCCCCGGCGTTCGCTATCACGTCATCCGCGGTTCCTACGACGCTGCCTCCGTGCAGAACCGTATGCAGTCCCGCTCCAAGTACGGTGCCAAGCGCCCCAAGAAGTAAGTACTTACCTGATCTGATAGCTTGATCGGTGGGCACGCCCGCTGATTGACAATAGCAAGGAGATTTCACATGCCGCGTCGTGCAGCAGCAAACCGCCGCGAGGTCCAGCCGGATTCCGTCTACAACAACCGCCTCGTGACGCAGCTCATCAACAAGGTTCTGCTTGATGGCAAGAAGGCCACCGCAGAGCGCATCGTCTACAGCGCCTTCGACATGGTCGCCGAGAAGTCCGAGGACGGCGACGCCCTCGCTACCTTCAAGAAGGCCATGGACAACATCCGCCCGACCCTCGAGGTCAAGCCCAAGCGCGTTGGTGGCGCCACCTATCAGGTGCCTATGGAGGTCAACTCCCGTCGTTCCACCGCGCTCGCCATCCGCTGGATGGTCAACTTCAGCCGTGCCCGCAAGGAGAAGACCATGGCTGAGCGTCTCGCCAATGAGATCCTCGACGCCTCCAACGGCGTGGGCGCTTCCGTGAAGAAGCGCGAGGACGTCTTCAAGATGGCCGAGGCCAACCGCGCGTTCTCTCACTATCGTTGGTAATCCGGGAAGGAACCGAGACTTATGGCTAAGGCTAAGTACAATCTCGCCGATACCCGCAACATCGGCATCATGGCCCACATCGACGCCGGTAAGACCACTACCACCGAGCGCATCCTGTACTACACCGGTAAGACCCACAAGATCGGTGAGGTCCACGACGGCGCTGCCACCATGGACTGGATGGTTCAGGAGCAGGAGCGCGGCGTAACCATTACCTCCGCCGCCACCACCTGCTTCTGGAAGAAGGACGGTACCGACTACCGCATCCAGATCATCGACACCCCGGGTCACGTTGACTTCACCGCCGAGGTCGAGCGCTCCCTGCGCGTCCTCGACGGCGCCGTGGCTGTCTTCGACGCCGTTGCCGGCGTTCAGCCCCAGTCCGAGACCGTGTGGCGTCAGGCTCACACCTTCAACGTCCCCCGCATCGCCTTCATCAACAAGTATGACCGCGTGGGTTCCGACTTCTTCAACGCCATCGAGACGATGAAGGACCGTCTGGACGCCAACGCCGTCGCCGCTCAGGTTCCGATGGGCGCCGAGGACCAGTTCTGGGGCCTCATCGACCTCGTCACCATGGAGGCTTGGGACTTCAAGGCCGACGACAAGGGCATGACCTACCCCGAGAAGATGGACGAGATTCCCGCCGAGTTCGCCGAGATCGTCGCTGAGAAGCGCGAGGAGCTGCTTGACGCCGCCGCCAACTACGACGACGCCCTCATGGAGAAGATCCTCATGGAGGAGGAGATCTCCGTTGACGAGCTCAAGGCCGCTCTGCGCAAGGGCGTTCTCTCCAACGAGCTGAACCTCGTCTTCGTGGGCTCCGCCTACAAGAACAAGGGTGTTCAGGAGCTGCTCGACGCCGTCGTCGACTACCTGCCCAGCCCGCTCGATGTTCCCGCCGTCGAGGGTACCGACCCCGACACCGGTGACACCCTCGAGCGTCACGCTAGCTTCGACGAGCCGTTCGCCGGCCTTGCGTTCAAGATCATGACCGACCCGTTCGTCGGTAAGCTCACCTACGTCCGCGTGTACTCCGGCGTTGCCGAGGCTGGCTCCTACGTGGTCAACGCCTCCAACGACAAGCGCGAGCGTCTGGGCCGCATCCTCGAGATGAACGCCAACGAGCGTATCGACCGCGAGAACGCTTCTGCCGGCGACATCGTTGCCTGCGTGGGTCTCAAGAACACCACCACCGGTGACACCCTGTGCGCCGAGGGCAACGAGATCGTCCTCGAGAAGATTGAGTTCGCCAAGCCCGTTATCGACGTTGCTATCGAGCCCAAGACCAAGGCCGAGCAGGACAAGATGTCCATGGCTCTGACCAAGCTCGCCGAGGAGGACCCGACCTTCCAGGTGTCCACCAACCACGAGACCGGCCAGACCATCATCGCCGGCATGGGCGAGCTGCACCTCGAGATCATCGTCGACCGTCTGCTCCGCGAGTTCAAGGTTGACGCTAACGTTGGTAAGCCCCAGGTTGCCTACCGCGAGACCGCTGGTCACGACGTCGAGAAGGCTGAGGGCAAGTTTGTCCGTCAGTCCGGTGGTCGCGGTCAGTACGGCCATGCCGTCATCAAGCTCGAGAAGATGGAAGAGGGCTTTGGCTACGAGTTCGTCAACGCCATCGTCGGCGGCGTCGTGCCCAAGGAGTACATCCCCTCGATCGACAAGGGCATCCAGGAGGCACTGCAGACCGGTGTCATCGCCGGCTTCCCCGTCCTCGACGTCAAGGTGACCCTGTTCGACGGTTCTTACCACGAGGTCGACTCCTCTGAGGCCGCCTTCAAGATCGCCGGTTCCATGGCTATCAAGGACGCCCTCAAGAAGTCCGATCCTAAGCTCCTCGAGCCGGTCATGGCCGTTGAGGTTGAGACCCCCGAGCAGTACATGGGCGACGTCATGGGCAACATCTCCAGCCGTCGTG
>CAVGNZ010000041.1:0-17852 GCA_963630805.1 Bacteroidaceae bacterium | reverse complement strand
TCAGCTGGTGGCGCTGATCTGCAAATAGCGCCCATGGTGCCCGTGCCGCATACGCCCGCGCCGCGGGTTCATCGCGCATCGAAATAGCCCTCCGAGAGATCTCACTCGAGTCTCTCGGGGGGCTTTTTGATGCCGCTGACTTTTGATGCCGGTAGCAGCAGGGGGCTGCGTCTGCGCAGCCGTTAGAAGAAGATGCCCATCGGCAGAATGTTGTTCAGGCTGAGCTGGTAGCGCACGAGTGCTACGAGCATGAAGAACAGGACCGCGTAGCGGTTACGCACGATGAGCGCGACGTACTCGCGGAAAAACGCGGCCGGAAAGAAGAAGCGCGCGGTGCGGCCGCCCACGCAACTCACGTTCATGCCTGCGCGACGCGCGAACATGGCGGCGCGCAGCGTATGGTAGGAGCTGGTGGCGATGGTGCAGTGCGCCGCGCCGCCGTGCGCGGCGATAATGGCCTGTGAGTACGCGAGATTCTCCTCGGTGGTGGTGGAGCGGTCCTCGAGCAAGATGCTGCTCTCGGGCACGCCCTGCTCAATCAGGTAGTTGGCCATGGAGCGTGCCTCAGAGATCACCTCGTCGGGGCCCTGCCCGCCCGAGGTGATGATCTTTGCCTGGCCGTCTCCGGCCTTCCAGGCGCGAATCGCGGCGTCCAGGCGCCCGCGCAAAAGCGGGGTCACCGTGCCGTCCTTCTTGATGCCGCAGCCCAAGACGATGATGAACTCGCGCTCCGGGGCCTTGCGCGACTTGTAGCAGACGTCGTTAGAGAGCCAGGTGGCGAACAGGGCGAACGGGATATAGTCGATCAGGACGCTGAGATAGGACATGATGTTCACGTAGAGCGCGGAGCCCGTGACTCCCTGCCCCGGCCCGACTATGCACCAGTAGACGTTGAACAGCAGCAGCGCGCCCCAGGCGAGCGGCAGCACGTGGGTGAGGGCGACCCCGCAACGGCGTACCGTCACGACGCCGTTGATGAACAGCGCGAAACCCAGCACCGCATAGAGCGCAAAGCGCGCATAGTACACGTAGGCGAATACCATGTAGAGCGGCGAGTCGTAGCCGGAGGTCTCCACAATGATGTAGCCCGCCCCGTTGCCGATAAACATGACGCCGGCTGCCAGAACAAAGCCGTTGGCGATGCGGTTGGGCTGGTTTTTTGCCATGGCGAGGCCGACGCAGAAGGCCAGTGCTCCCAAGACGCAGCAGACGATACCCGTTGCCATAAACGTACCTTTCTGAATGTTTAAACCGGATATATTGTACCGTTGCCGCAGCAATTCGGTTTATCCTTAAAGCCACGGCGTACGCCGAACATTCGAAAACACTGTAATCACGCTATTGGAAAGAGGGCTCATGGCTGCACGGAGCAAGGTCGGAATCATCGGAATGGGCCATGTGGGCGCCCACGTGGCGAACAGCCTGCTTTTGCAGGGCATCGCCAACGAGCTCTACTTTGTGGGCGCGCATGACCAAAAGGTTATCTCCGAGGCGCAGGACCTGCAGGACTCCATGAGCTTCGTGCCCTACAACACGCGCATTGTCAACTGCAGCAACCGCTACGAGGACCTGGCTGAATGCGACATCATCGTCAACTGCGTGGGCAACATCGCGCAGGCTGCCCAGAGCCGCGATGGCGAGCTGTTCGACACCACGGCCTCTACGCGTACCTTTGCCGAGCAGATCGTGGGCGCGGGCTTCGACGGCGTCCTGGTCTCGGTCTCCAACCCCTGCGACGTGGTGTGCACGGCAATCTGGCGCCTGACCGGCTACGATCCCAACAAGATCATCGGTACGGGCTGCGGCCTTGACTCCGCGCGCCTGCGCTCCGAGATCTCTAAGGTCACGGGTGTGAGCCCCAAGTCGGTCCATGCCCATGTGATCGGCGAGCACGGCGCCACGCAGGTCGCCGCCTGGAAGTCGACCGTCATCGCAGGCAAGACCATCGACGAGCTTGCGGCAGAGAACCCCGAGCGCTATGGCTTCGATCAGGCGGAGGTCGAGGACCGCGCACGCAAGGGCGGCTACGTGACCTACGCCGGCAAGGGCTGCACCGAGTACGCGGTGGCCAACTGCACGGCGCGCCTGTGCGCGGCCATCCTGCACAACGAGCACGCCGTCATCTCCGCCTCCACGCTCATGTGCGGCCAGTACGGTGAGGAGGGCGTGTTCGCCTCGCTGCCGTGCCTGGTGGGCGCCATGGGTATCGAGCAGGTCTTTGACCCCGAGCTCTCCGCAGACGAGGAGCGTCGCTTCCACGAGAGCTGCAACCACATCCGCGAGAACGTGAAGCGCCTGGGCTGGGTGTAGCCGCCCGCCTCGTGCTTGAAGCCCAACTTCAACCGCTAACAAGAAGCCCTGCAGCTCAAATGAACTGCAGGGCTTCTTCGTGCCGCGGATTGCGCCGCGACGGGCCTGTATGCGAAACTGTTCGCTTACTTTTCGTCCACGGGCTGGGCGGAGCCGCAGCCGAGGATCATCCAGAAGATGAACGGCAGGATGACCAGGCCGAGGGCGAAACCCACGCCGTCCTTGCCGAAGCGCTGGCAGACCTTGTAGAGATAGACACAGCGCACGACGATGAAGGCGATGGTGCAGGCGCCGGCGATGTACTGGAACCAGTCGGCGGTGATGGCGCCCTGGAAGAACGTGATCAGGTCGAGCACGGTGACGGCGACGCACAGGGCCATGGTGCAGCCGGCCGCGCGGGACATGGCCCACTCGCTGTAGACGGGGATGACCTGAGACCAGCCCTCGCCGCCGAGCTTCTTGATGGTCTTCCAGCGGCCGATTACGGCGAGGATCTGGCCGAGGATGAGGGCGACGATCGCGACGAGCAGCAGCGTGCCCGCGACGGCCACGCCTGCGACGGCAACGCTGTCGCCTGCGAGCATCTGGTCGAGGACCTCGTTCACGTCAATATTGACGGTAGTGGTTGCAAGAGCAGTGCGGACCATAACGGTTCCTTTCAAGTCGTTGGTCTTGCCGCGTTGTGGGGCAATCCGACCAGTATCGCGCATCGCGCGGATACGTCAAGGGGAAATCGCCAGTTAACCGCCCTTTGAGGCCGTGCCGGCCACGTACTACTTGCTGGATTTCCCGTTCAGGGCCACGGCCTGCAGGATGTAGTAGAGCAGCTCCAGGAACGAGAGCACGATGTCGTTGATGTACTGGATGTTGTACAGGCGGAAGAGCTTGTGCATGGCCGAGATCTCGTCTTCGGTGGCAAGGGCGTCGGCGCGCAGGATCTGGTAGGTGCGCTCCTGGGCCTTCTTCTCGGTGCGCAGCGTCCAGAAAGCGAGGAACAGCGAGAACGCGTAGAAGGCGATGCCCGCGGTCGTGGCGATGATGGTGGCCCAGCCGGCCTCGTTGAAGAGCAGGACGTCGATGACCACGCCTGCAATCAGCAACGGAATGAACGCGAAGGGTCCAAAGGAGATGATGGGCACCATGCGGACACGGCGGCGCATGTCGGGGTCGTTCTCCTTGTCGAGCACGGCGAGCGCGGCCTTCTGGCTGCCCATTGCGAGCGAGGCGATGCTCGTCTTCTCCACCGTGCGGCGGCGCAGGCGCACCTTCTTGAAGTAATGGCTGTAGCTGTTGCCGAACATGAGCGAGCCGCTGGTCTTGATCTTGATATGCTCAAGGCCGTTCTCGTCGAGGATGCGGCGCGCGGCCTGCTCGCCCGTGATGTGCGCGCTGTTCTCACGGCGGTTGAACTTCACGTAGGAGATCGAGAGATAGATGGAGACGACGAATGAGATGATGGCCACGACGACGATCAAGATGGCGACCGTCAGCAGGGCCACTTGCATGGGGCCGTCGGCGTAATCGTAGATGTCGAGCAGGGCCTGCCAGTCAACGGATTCCATGAAGAAGCGTCCTATTCACGCGGGGTTGATTATTACACGCGCCATTGTACCGCTCCTGCAGGTGCAAGGCGCCGGCATCTAGCCGTGGGCGCACTGTTTACGAAAGCCGGCTATGCAGGCGTTCTGCTAGAATGGCACGGTTGCATACCCCTATAGACAAAGGAACCGCATGGCCACGCTATCGGACCAGATATCCTCCCGCCGCACGTTCGCGATCATCTCGCACCCCGACGCCGGCAAGACCACCCTTACCGAGAAACTCCTGCTCTACACCGGCACCATCCAGTCTGCCGGTTCGGTCAAGGGCAAGTCGAGCGCCAAGCACGCGGTCTCCGACTGGATGGATATCGAGAAGGAGCGCGGCATCTCCGTCACCTCCTCGGTGCTGCAGTTCACCTACAACGGCTGCTGCGTGAACATCCTCGATACCCCGGGCCACCAGGACTTCTCCGAGGACACCTACCGCACCCTCATGGCTGCCGACGCCGCCGTCATGGTGATCGACGCGGCCAAGGGCGTCGAGGCCCAGACCATCAAGCTCTTCCGCGTCTGCACGCTGCGCCATATCCCCATCTTCACGTTCGTGAACAAGCTCGACCGCGAGGCACGCGACCCCTTTGAGCTCATGGAAGAGATCGAGAACGTGCTGGGCATCGGTACCTATCCCATGAACTGGCCCATCGGTTCCGGCCGCAACTTCCGCGGCGTGTTCGACCGCCAGACCCGCCGCGTCATCGCCTTCGAGGGCACGGGCCAGGCGAACGCCACCAAGAAGGTGGCCGAGGTGGAGGCCGAGCTCGGCGATCCCGCCATGGACAGCCTTATCGGCGAGGAGAACCACAAAAACCTGATGGACGACATCGAGCTGCTCGACGGTGCGGGTGATGAGCTCGACCTCGAGGCCGTCTCGTGCGGCAAGCTCTCGCCGGCGTTCTTCGGCTCGGCGCTCACCAACTTCGGCGTGGAGCCCTTCTTGCAGGAGTTTTTGCGCTTGGCGCCCACGCCGCTGCCCTACAGGGACATGCTCACCGACGAGGCCGTGGAGCCTGCGGAGAATGACTTCTCGGGTTTCGTGTTCAAGATTCAGGCGAACATGGACAAGAACCACCGCGACCGCATCGCCTTTTTGCGCATCTGCTCGGGCAAGTTCGAGCGCGGTATGGACGCCTTCCACGTGCAGGGTGGGCGCAAGCTCAAGCTCGCGACCGGCACCTCGATGATGGCCGACGACCGCGCCATCGTGGACGAGGCGTACGCGGGCGATATCGTGGGCCTGTTCGATCCGGGCATCTTCTCCATCGGCGACACGGTGTGCGCGGGCAAGCGCCGCGTGCAGTACCCGGCCATCCCTACCTTCGCACCCGAGCACTTCGCGCGCATCACACAGGTCGATACGCTGAAGCGCAAGCAGTTCGTGAAGGGCATGGAGGAGCTTGCCCAGGAGGGCGCCATCCAGATCTTCCGCGAGTTGGGCGCCGGCATGGAGAGCGTGATCGTGGGCGTTGTGGGCGTGTTGCAGTTCGAGGTGCTCGAGCAGCGCCTCAAGAGCGAGTACCACGTCGAGGTGCGCCGCCAGCCGCTCGCCTACACCGATATCCGCTGGATCATGAACGACCCGGACACCATCGACATCCCGGCGCTCTCGCTCACGCGCGACACCCTGCGCGTGGAGGACATGCGCGGCGGCAAGCTCCTGCTGTTCACGAGCCCCTGGAACGTGGACTGGGCGACGGAGCACAACGCCGATCTCGAGCTCTCGGAGTTCGGAAACATCACGTTCTAGGAATGTCGTGCACGGACGGCCGTGCAGGAGGTCTTGCGCATGAACATTACGGTCTACCTGGGTGCCAACGAGGGCAACGACCCCGCCCTGATGCGCGCCGTATGCGAGCTGGGGCGATGGATCGGCGAGTCGGGCAACGCACTCGTCTACGGCGGTTCGCGCTCGGGTCTCATGGGTGCGCTTGCGGACTCGGCTCTTGCGGCCGGCGCCCCGGTGACCGGCGTGGAGCCGCAGTTCTTCATCGATCGCGAGATCCAGCACGAGGGCCTTACTCGTCTGATCGTGACGCCCGATATGGCCCAGCGCAAGGAGAAGATGATCGAGTTGGGCGACGCCTTTGTCGCCTTTCCGGGCGGCACGGGTACGCTCGAGGAGATTTCTGAGGTCATGGCGCGCACGGCCTTGGGCGCGCTTGACGCCCCGTGCATCCTTTTCAACCTGGACGGCTACTACGACGCGCTGCGCATGCAACTTGAGCGCATGGTGGCGGCCGGCCTCTCAACGCCCGAGCGCCTGGGCTGCGTGCATTTTGCCGCGAACCTTGAGGAGATCGCGCAGCTGCTGGGCGCGTAGAGCTTCTGCTGGCTGCGCTGTTGGCGCGCAAGGGCGCGGCCTCGGGCGGCTCTACCCCTGCGCGATGCAGGCCCAGTCCACGGGCACGCCGCCATGCTCCTCGAGCAGGGCGTTGGCGCGGCTGAACGGCCGCGAGCCCATAAAGGCCGGCAGCACGCCGCTCGAGCGGTTGGCCGAGAGCGGGGAGGGGTGTGTGGAGGCGAGCTCGAACTTGTTCTCGCAAGCACCCTGCGCGTGCTCGCGCGCACCGGCGACCATGCCGATGGCATGGCGCCCCCAGGTGAGAAACACCACGGGCTGCGGCAGCTCCATGCAGCGCGTGACGATGTAGTCGGTAAGAACCTTCCACCCCAGCTTGGCATGCGAGTTCGCCGCGTGCTCACGTACGGTGAGCGTGGTGTTGAGAAGCAGCACGCCCCGGTCTGCCCACGGCGTGAGGTCGCCGCTTGCGGGCATGGTGCAGCCCAGGTCTGCCGAGAGCTCCTTGTAGATGTTCTTGAGGCTCGGCGGCAGCTTTTGTCCCTGCGGTACCGAGAACGAGAGGCCCATGGCCTGTCCCGGCCCGTGGTAGGGATCCTGCCCCAGGATCACCACGCGCACGTCTGCGGGCGCGGTGTGCGCCAGGGCGTTCAGGATGTTTTCCTGCGCGGGGTAGATCACCTCGTGTGTGCGCATCTGCTCCACGCGTTCGAGCAGCTCGCGGGTCTTGTCCGTGACCTGTGCGGGCGCGTCTGCGAGCCAGGAGCTTACGGTGGGGTTCGTCCTCATGGGGCGTACTCGCTTTCTGATCGAGTGGTTCTCGAGCGCAGCGCGGCTAGACGTTCAGTGCCTTGGCAGTGCTGCGGCGTACGGAGCGCCGGGCCGGATGGAAGGCCAGAAGCGTGCAGAAGATGCAGAACGCCGTGATGCCGAGGCTGATGGGGTAGACCGTCATGATGGTCGTGAACGTGCGGCTGGTGGGGAACACGAGCCCGACCCACAAGAAGCGGATGCCGCAGATGCACAGAGTGGTGATGGCCGCCGGCGCCGCGGAGATGCCGAATCCGCGCAGGTAGCCGCTCATGTTCTCGTAGAACATGCTGAAGGTGTAGGACGGGAAGATAAAGCACACGCGGATGTAGCCGATGCTCACGATGTTCGGGTCGCTGTTGAACAGCGAGAGGATCCCCTGCCCAAAGAACACGATGCTCAAAATCGTGACGGCCGCCACGATGCCGCCCTCGATAAGGCAGACCTTGAGCGTGGCGGTGCAGCGACCGATCTTGTTCGCGCCGTTGTTCTGCCCCACAAAGGTGGTGCATGCCTGGCTGAACGAGTTGAGCAGGTTGTAGCACACGTACTCCAGGCTCATGGCCGCGCTCGAGGCCGCCATGACCTCGGTGCCCAGGCTGTTGATGGCTGACTGGATGATGATGTTCGCGATGGCGAAGACGGCGCTCTGGACGCCCGCGGGCAGGCCGATCCTCACGATGCCGGCAAGCGCCGTGCGGTCGAGCTTAAGATCGCTCGGGTTCACGCGCACTGCCGTGTCGGTCTTGAGCAGACGGTAGAAAAGGATGCCCGCGCTCGTGATGTATGAGATGACGGTCGCTATGGCCACGCCCGCGACGCCCCAGCCCAGTACGGGCACGAACAGCAGGTCGAGCGCCACGTTCAGGACGGTGGAGAACATGAGGGCCTTGAGCGGCATACTCGTCACGCCCACGCTGCGAAAGATCGCCGCCTCGAGGTTGTATAGCAGGATCGGGGGCAGGGCGAACATGAAGATGCGCAGGTAGAGAACGGCAAGCGGCAGGGTCTCGGCCGGCACGTTGAGCGCGACGAGCACCGGTTCGGCCACGATCTCGCCCAGCACCACCACGGCAAAGGCGACCAGGCTCATGACGACGGCCGTGTGGACGGCGCGGTTGACCGTGCGGCCGTCACCGCGCCCGATGGCGGTGGCGATGACCACGTTGGCGCCCAGCGAGAGGCCGATAAACAGGTTGATGATCAGGCTCGTGACGGGGACGTTGGAGCCCACGGCAGCCATGGCGAGCGTACCCTCCGCACCGGAGAAGTTGCCGATGATGACGGTGGCGATCAGGTTCGAGAGCTGCTCGAGAATGCTCGTGGCCGCTACGGGCGCCGCGAACAGGGGGATGGCCCGCCAAAGGGAGCCGGTGGTCATATCGGTTTGGGCGGAAGTGCTGCTCATGTCTGTCCTCGTGATGTGCTGCGCGCGGTGATACCTCAAAATCAAACATGCACGATGATACTCCCACGCGGCGGCGCGGCGCGCTTCGCGGCGCATAACGCGGATGTGTCACAATAGGGCGATCGAGTCGGATGCGTTAGAGAAAGAGGCCCCATGCTGCTATGCCCGGTATGTGCCGAGAGCCTTGAGATGGACGACCGCGGCGCGCACTGCGCCCGGGGGCACCGCTTTGACCGCGCGCGCGAGGGTTACCTGAATCTCCTGCGCTCAAATAAGGGCGGCGACAGTATGGGCGATCCCAAGGCGCAGGCGCGCAGCCGTCGCGACTTCTTGAACCGCGGCTACTATGAGCCGTTGCGCCGGGAGCTTGTGCGCATGGTGGCCGAGCGTGCGGCCCTGCGGCCCTACGGGCTCTCGCTGCTCGACATCTGCTGCGGCGAGGGTTATTACACAAGTGCCCTGGGCGGTATCGAGGGCGTGGATGCCTACGGCTTTGACCTAGGCAAAGAGATGGTGCGCCTGGCGGCCAAACGCGGCGGCGCAACCTATTTCGTGGCCAACATGAAGGCGATTCCGGTTCCTGCGGGCTCCATCGACGTCGCGACGCATCTCTTCGCGCCCTTCAATGAGCGTGAGTTCGCACGCGTGCTGGCGCCCGAGGGCATGCTTGTCACCGTCGTGCCGGGAGCGCGGCACCTGTGGGGGCTCAAGGAGGCTCTCTACGACACGCCGTATCTCAACGACGAGCGCCTGCCCGCAACGGAGCTGCTCGCGCTTGCGGGCAGCCATAAGGTCTCGGCGCATATCACCCTGGAGACGCCCGAGGACATCGAGGCCGTGTTCCAGATGACGCCCTACTACTACCGCACCCGCCCGCAGGACAAGGCGCGCTTGGCGGGCCTTAAAACGCTCGAGACGGATATCGAGTTCCTGATCGCGGAGTACCGGTTGGCACCGCGCGCGTAAGCCCGCTGCCGCAGCTCGCAAACGGGGTCATTATTTCGCGGCGCTCGATGGGGGGCGCGTGTCGCCCGTCGCGCTCCAACCTGTTCCGCCTGCCCGATTGCCTACGACCTTCAACCTCGATAAACAGGGCAGATAGCCTATACTATCCAGAGTTGGTTACAGCGTATAGAACGCTTGCGATATCGGGGATAGCGAGTCGTATGAACATCAAACAGGTTGCCTATTTTGTCGCCGTATTCGACTCGGGCAGCTTCTCCATCGCGGCTCGGAGCTGCGATGTCACCGTGCAGGCGGTTTCCAAAGCGATCCATGAGCTTGAACGCGAGTTTTCCACGCGCTTTTTTGACCGCTCGAGCCAGGGCGTCGAGCCTACGCTTGCCGGACGCGCGTTCTATCAGAAGGCGGTTCCCGCGCTCAGGGCATTTGAAGAGCTTGAGCGCTTTGATGCCTCGGCCCCCATCGCTCTGGAGGCTCCCTGTGCTGTACAAGGCTGCGGGACGCTCTCTTTGGGCCTTTGCGCTCCGGGTTTTGCCAGCAGCGGGACGCTCTGCCAGATGCTGACGGCCTTTGTGAAGAAGAACACCGGTATCGATGTCCGGCTCACGACTGTCGATCCGCAGCAGGGGTTGGCTGACCTTTCGGCGCACCGTCTTGACGCACTGGTTTCTATCGGCCTGTACGAGGCCGAGGGCATCGACTGCGTGACCGTCGGCACCCTGCCCACGGGCATCGTGGTTGCCAAGGATCATCCCCTGGCTTCGCGCTCCGCTGTGCACGCCGCAGAACTCGAGGAGTACCCGGCTGCGGATTCCCCGGTGTTCGACACCTTTAATCGCTCGATTCTCGTTGCCTATCGCTCGCGCGGCATGCTCAAAAACATTCGCACCATCGAGACGGTGGCAGAAGAGGACCCTGAGTTCCTGCACAAAGACCAAGGCTTCTTCTTCTCTGCCGTGATGCCCATCCCCAACCAGTTCGGCGATGGCCTCGTGCTCGTTCCCATAGATGCCGCGGAGAACATCGACGTGCCCATCTGCCTTATCACGCTCAAGGGCCAGAAGGCCACGTCGTACCATTTGGTCGAGTCGTTCCTCGTGCAGGCCGTCTCGGGTCTTAAACGTTAGACTACGGCTGCTCGATTGCTTGCGTAAAGGCAAGGGCGCCCACCGCGGTTCATCCTCGCGGTGGGCGCCCTTTGCGTAGCGCTGTGGCTCGGGCGACCGGCTTACTCGGTTGCGGTCTCGTTGCCCAGGTCGCGCGCCGCCTCCTCCTGGTCGGCGTTGAACTCGTCGGCGCTGCGCATTTCTTTACGCGTCGGCTTGTCGGCGTCCGTCGCCTTGTGGTCGTACACGAGCTGGTAGGGGGCAACGTCGTGACGGGAGAGCAGCAGCTTCATCTCGCGCTGCAGCGAGCGCACCAGGGCGCCGCGGTCCTTCTCCTTGCAGGTGGCCACGATGCGGATGGTCATGGCGGAGTCGGAGAGGTCCACCACGCCCTTGTAGAAGGGCCCGTCGATGATGGAGGCGACGCGCTCGCGGACGTGCGGCAGCTCCTCCTTCAGGACGTTCTCCACATAGGGCAGGGACTCGCCGATAGGCAGGATGATATCGACGCTCGCGTTGGAGTTGAGCTTGGTCTTGTTGGTGACGTTCGAGATGGAGCTGTTGCGTAGCAGCATCACGTTGCCGCCGCCGTCGTTCACCTTGGTGGTGCGCACGCCGATCTCCATCACGGTGCCGGTAACGCCGCCCACAGAGATTACGTCGCCCACGCGGAACTCACCCTCAAAGATGATGAACAGGCCGCAGAGCACATCGGTGACCAGGTCCTTGGCGCCAAAGCTCACGGCCAGGGTGATGATGCCGGCCGAGGCGAGCAACGTGGCCGTGTCCACACCGAGCACGCCCAGGCACCAGTAGAGCATGAAAATGAGCGTGCCGTACTTCACGAGGCTCGAGAGCAGGCGACAGACCGTCTCGCCGCGGGCTCCCAGTGCGCACGCCAGGCGGCGCAAGATCCACTGCGCGATGCTCGCGAGCGTCACGGCCACGCAGGCGTACATGATGGAGGCAGTGACGGCAAAGATGTTGAGACCGCTCTTCCACGTGCCGCCCAGAATGTAGGCGAGCACGGAGCCCTCCCAGAACAGGCTGTCCTTGAACAGCACAGCCAGAAAGACAACGAACACGGCGATGCCCGCGATCCAGCGCACCACACTGCCGAGCTTTTGCTCGGGCGTCTTCTGGTTCCAAGCGAAGGAAGTGTTGAGCCAGCGCCCCACGGCGCTCTCGCTCTTCTTCACGCGGCCGTCGGCCAGCGTGACGTCGATCACGCGCGGGCCGCCCTCGGTGCCCACGGCCTCCGTGCTCTCTGCATGTCCGGCGCGCTCGGCGTCGCGCTTCTGCGCCGCCTTTACGGACTCGAGGGTGAGCAGCGGGAACATGACGATAAGGCAGATTGCGGCGATGATGCCCGTGGTGACGGTCAGTGGCACGCGCTCAGCCATCAGCTCCGACTCGGGGCTCGCGGCGAACAGGTAGTAGTCATCGGTCTCCACGCAGGAGGCATAGAGTTTCTCGCCGTTGATGGTGATGTAGTCCGCAAAGCCATCGTCCAGTTGCGCCTCGGTGAGGCCCACCTCGGTCGCCGTCTTGCCGATGAGCTTCTCGTTGGGGTGGTAGGCGATGGTGCCGTCCGCCTTGTTGACGGCAAAGGCGTAGCCGGCGGCCCCTACCTTTACGCTGCGCAGGACGCGGTCGATCTTGACGCTGCGGATCATGTTCTCCAGGCGCTTAGGGCGCACGGCGATCTGCACGATCCCGTCGGCATAGCCCTCCTCATCGTGGGTGGCCACACCGATGAACTGCTGCGCCTCGCCCGTGCTGTCGTTCGTGGAGAGGGCCTGCACCAGCTCTTCCTTGCCGCCGAGCAGCTCGCGGAACTCGTATGAGCTGTCCTCGGGATCGTCCGAGAGACGATAGCTCTTGAGCGGCGTGCTCGAGGCGATCATGGAGCCGTCGCCGTCCAGTACGTAGATGGCGGCGATCTGCAGCGTGTCGGCCAGCTCATGGAGCTTGGACTTGGTTACCAGTTCGGAGTTCGCGTCCACCGCGTAGGCGGCGATGCGGCAGTTGGTGAGATAGCGCTCGCTGTACTGCTCCTCCAGGTCGTCTTTGCGCTCGTTGCTGCGCGCGATGCTCGCCGAGAGCTCTTCGGCGCGCTGGTTGTTCTGGACCGACTGCGTGGACAGCGCGAAGAGCGTCTGCATGTAGAAGGTCACGGCGAGCAGCAGCACAAAGCCCACGATGGAGAGAATCTGGGCCTTCTGCCCGATGGTGCGGTTGTAGCGCACGCGCCCGATGGTGCGGAAGCTCTCGTCTGCGTGGTCGAGTTGCTCGTCGGCGTGCATGACAAAGATGTCATAGAGCGCCACGGTGGCGAGTACCGCCACAAAGGCGAACAGGATCACGCCCACGGTGATGTTGCGCGCGCCGGCCATGTCGGAGACGGGGTTGGCGAACACGTAGTAGGTGTCGTCGATCTTGGAGACGCCGCAGTAGAGCTCCTGGCCGTTGACGGTTGCCGTGAAGCGGGCGCCGTCCTCGAGGTTCGCCACATCGAGCCCGTCTTCGAGCACGTCGGTGCCGATCAGGTCCTCGTCGGGATGGTAGGTGACAAGGTGCGTCTTGGCCGATGCTGCGAACACAAAGCCGTTTTGCCCCACGGAGACGTTCTTGAGCACGCTTGCAACCGAGCCGGTCTCGTCGTTTAGCGTGTCGAGCGATTCGGGGTCCTGCTCGACCACGATCATGGTCTCGTCATCGATTTTCGCAGCGTAGTAGCGCGCGTGCCAGTCCTCGTCGGGGAGGTCCACCTCGACGGCCTCGGAAGCCTTGCCGGTAGAGAAGACGGTCTTGAGCTGGTTGAAGCGCGCGTGCGAGAAGTCGGCCTCGGTGTCCTGCGCTTGGGCGACGATCGTGCCGTCCTTTTTCACGACAAGCAGGTTGTCGACCTCGAGCAGCTGCTGGAGCTCGGACATCTTGGCGTCGGTCGCCTCGTAGCCGGCCTGGTTTCGCGCCATGAAGGCAACGCTTTCCGCGCGGCTCTGGTAGGCAGCGTCGAAGGTCTCGGTGTTCTGCTCGGCCTCGTTCGTGGCGTCCTCGAGCAGCTCGGGCAGCTCATCGGCAAGCTGGGAGTACTCGTTGTCGTAGCTCGCGAAGGTGAGGCGTTCCTGTTTGGTGACGAGCAGGGCGCCCGCAACGAGCGCGCACACCGCGATGACGATGACGAGCAGGGCTGATTTTTTCTTCAGGCGGTTGGACATCGTGTTCCCCTAGTTCCACTTGTCGATGAGGGCGGCGACGGTGCCGTCGTCGAGCATGTCTTGAATCGTGGCGGCGACACTGTCGGAAAGACCTGAGTCCTTGTTGGTTGCCACGGCGTACTCCTGCGGGGCCGCCTCGTAGTCGGAAAGTATCGAGCGGGAGCTGTCCATGTAGGCGTTCGCGATGACGCCGTCCATGGCCATGGCGTCCACCTCTCCGGATTCGAGCGCGTCCGAGAGCTCCTGGTAGGTGTCGTACTCCTTGAGATGCCAGGTGTCGAACGTCACGTCGGTGTTGTCCTTGTTGGCCTGGAGCACCTCTCCGGAGCTGAAGCCGCGTTCGGTTAGGTTTTTGGCCAGGTAAGGTGCGGTGTTGGCACCGGCCACGGTGCCGATGGTGCCGCCGCGCAGGCCGTTTACGCCGGTGATGAGCGAGCTGTTCTCGCAGACGAGCACGATGTGGTCCTCGTAGTAGGCGGGGGAGAAGTCAAAGTTCTCGCTACGCGTGCCGCCGGCTGAGTAGCAGGCGACGATGCAGTCGACCTTGCCGGAGAGCAGGGTCTCCTTGCGGTTCTCGGGCGTGACGGTCACGAACTCGACGTCTTGGTAGCCCATGCGGCTCGCCACCTCACGCGCGAGGTCGATCTCCATGCCGTAGTACTGGCCGTTGTTCTGGTTGAGTTGGCCCATGCCCGCGATGTCGGCGCGCACGCCCACGGTGAGGGTGCTGCCGTTCGAGGAGGTCTCGGTGCTTGTGGAAGCGGTGGTGCTCGCGCTGCCGGAGGCGGAGCCGCCCGGGGCCGCCGCGGAACCGTTCGCGCCTGCGCCGCAGGCGGTGAGGGCCAGGGCAAAGACGGCGGCGAGAAGGGCTGCCGGGATGAAGGTCTTGCATGAACGGATACGTAACGAGCGTCTCACGGTCGTAGTACTCCTTCACGATCGGTTGGAAGCGATTGCGCCAATCCCTCATTTTACGTTCAGGTGTGAGGGCGTCGCCCGCTGCAAATTCGGTGTCTACCTGCAGTTGATAGCGTGCGGTTTTTTCTTCTGACACAGGCGCCTTGATGCCCTGCGGGATCGCTTCGCTCCCTGCCGTATAATGCCCTCGGACGCACTCGTACGGGAGGTGGAAATGGAAGGTTTTGCCGAGGCTTGTGCTGTGGCCGCAGGGGCCGGCTTGAGCCTGCGGGAGACGCCTGCGGGTCTGGTGCTTACGGATGGCGAGATGGAGCTTTCCTGCGACCTCTCACGCATGGTTCCGCGCTTGGCACAGGGGGCCTTGGCCCGCGAGCTGTTGGTTCGCGCGGCGCGTGTTCGCGGTGCCGAGGCTCCGCGCGCGGTAGACGCCACCGCGGGCTTCGGTGAGGACTCGCTGCTGCTTGCTGCGGCCGGCTTTACCGTGGAGCTGTTCGAGTGCAACCCGGTCATCGCCGCGCTGCTGCAAGACGGCCTTGATCGCGCGGAACGTATGCCCGAGCTGGCGGAGGCGGCCTCGCGTATGCATGTGCACGTGGGGGATAGTATCCAGGGGCTCGAGTCGCTTTCCGCCGCCGGCGTGCGGCTCGACGTTGTTTACTTGGACCCGATGTTTCCCGGCCGCACCAAGAGCGCGGCGGTGAAGAAGAAGTTCCAGCTGCTGCACCGCCTTGAGCAGCCCTGCGCCGATGAGAGGGCACTCGCGCAGGCGGCGCTTGCCGCGGCGACGCGCAAGGTGGTCGTCAAGCGGCCCATCAAGGGGCCGTTTCTGGCCGGGCTCAAGCCAAGCTCGCAGCTTAAGGGCAAGGCTGTGCGCTACGACATCCTGGTTTCGCCGGCGCGGTAGTGCCCCTGCGGTCGCCTGCGGCCTTATCCTCAACCGTTAAACCTTTGTGGAGTGGGGCGCCCGGACCGCGTGGCCCCGCCACCTTGCGTAGCATGGACACCAACGAACACGATTGCGAGGCAGCTCAATGGACGTACGAAACGCCACCGAGGCGGATCTCGGTAACATCATGCCGATCTTTGATGCGGCCCGCGAGTTCATGCGCGCTCACGGCAACGCGACCCAGTGGCCCGTCGGCAACCCTTCGCGCGACGAGATCCGCTCGCTCATCCTTGCGGGCTCGAGCTACGTGTGCGTTGATGACGGCAAGATCGTAGGGACCTTCGCCTTTCTTGCCGGCCCGGACGATACCTATCGCGTGATCGAGGACGGGCAGTGGCATAGCGATGAGCCCTATCACGTGATCCATCGCGTGGCCTCGGACGGCACGGCGCACGGTGTCGCCCATGCGTGCTTCACGTTCTGCCAAGAGCGCGCCGACCATCTGCGTATCGACACGCATGCAGACAATCTCCCCATGCAAGGGGCTATCAAAAAGCACGGCTTTGAGCGCTGCGGCATCATCCATATCGCCGACGGCTCGCCGCGCATCGCCTTTGATTGGCACTGCTAGGGGATCTGCGCTCCTAGCAGCCGATAGCGAGCAGGCGGTCGCGGAACGAGCCGAGCGCGCGCGTGATGAACTTGAGCCATACGCCCACCAGCACGGCGGCCACGATGGTGCCCACGCCCACGCTGCCGATGCTGTGGAGAAACGCCAGGCACGAGACCAGCGACACCACGACCATCGTGATGTCGAAGGCGATCTTAACGGTGGAGAATTTGACGCCGGTAAGCTTTGAGATGGCGAGCATCGTGCCCTCGCCGGCAAGCGGGATAAGGTCGGCCGGAACGTATAGGAAGATGCCAAACGCCACGATGACCGTGCTGACCAGGCAGAAGAGCATCTGCTGAACGATACCGTTGGGGCTGGGGAAGCTTGCGGCGACACCGAGCGCCCAGGTGGTCAGCCCGCCAAAGAGCACGCCGACGGGCACCTGCAACAGGTTTTTAAGCACGAACTTTTTGCGCAGCAGTGCAATCTGGATGCACACGAGCACGATGTGGAACACGATTGTGGCCAAGCCCATCTCGAGCCCCCAGATCAGGTTGATAGAGTAGGGGATGCTGCTGACGGGCGAGACGCCCAGGTTCGACTTGATCGAGATGGCGACACCGAGCGTCATGATGGCAAGGCCCACCAGGTACATGACAACGCGGATGACGTAGTTGCTCGGTTTCCTCATAGAGTCCTCCCAAAATCTATGAACGGCATCGCCTGCAGGGCGGGGAGGCCCCGGGCGGCACCGGTATTGAATTAGAGCATGTGGGGCCGATTATAGGGCATACGATCTGCGCATGCTGCTCTTCATGCGTGCGGCGGGAAGTACAATTGCAGGCGAAAACCATCATTTATTTTTTAAGGAGACGCCAACATGAAGTACACCGTGGTCGCCGTGGGCAAGCTCAAGGAGCGTTTCTGGCGCGACGCCTGCGCGGAGTACCTCAAGCGCTTGGGGGCATATGCCAAGGTAGAAGTGCGCGAGATCGCGGATATCGACCCGGCGCGCGCGGGCGGTGTGGAGGCGAGCCGCGCCAAGGAGGGCGAGGCGATTCTTGCCGCCGTACCCGAGCGCAGTCACATGATTCTGCTTGCCATCGAGGGTCGTGAGCGCACGAGCGAAGAGCTCTCCGGGCACCTGGACGAGCTTGCCCTGCGCGGCAAGAGCGACATCTCGTTCGTGATCGGCGGCTCGGACGGCGTGTCCGATGCCGTACGCGCCCGTGCCGACGAGACGCTCTCGTTCGGGCGCATCACCATGCCGCACAACCTCGCACGCGTGGTGCTGCTCGAGCAGATCTACCGCGCCGCCAAGATCAGCCGCGGCGAGCCCTACCACAAGTAACGGCCCGTGGCTCAACGGCCATGACGGGCGCCGCGCGCTGTGCGCGAGGGGCGCCCCAGTCAATAAAGGTCTGTTGGCGAAGGGGGGGCGTTCCCCTTACCTGAGTGCGGGCGTTCCTCTTTGCGTCACGGATTCCTTGCAGGCTAAAGGGCGGCCCACTTTCCGCCGACAAAAAAGGGAGGCACCCGCGCATGGCAGGTGCCTCCCTTACTGCAACTCGTGTAGAGACGAATTACATGTGCTCGTGGCAGGTACGGGCGATAACGTCGAGCTGCTGCTCACGGGTGAGGTCGATGAACTTCACGGCGTAGCCGGAGACGCGGATGGTGAAGTTGGCGTACTCGGGCTTCTCGGGGTGCTCCATGGCGT